>JACMPM010000099.1 GCA_014377485.1 Bacteriovorax sp.
GTGAATTGAGAAGATTAAATTTCATAGGAAAAGGCTAACAAAGACTTTATGGAATTTAAAGTCTTAATCTTTCTAGTCTTTGTGAATAATTCTTCGAGTTATCTTACTTTTGGTACGTTCTTCTTTTTTTGTATAACCACTGCTGCTTTTTCTATAAGAAGTAAGACTGGGATTAAGTGCACATTGAATTTGAAAATTGATCATCTCTTTAAAAACATTAATCATATTATCCTGACTTCCATCTAATTTCTCCAATCCTCTTCTCTCACTCTCCGAAAGATAAAAATGAATGGACTCAAGTGTCGAAAGACAATATTCAGCAGGCTGTTCTTTAATTAAAAATAATGATTCATGGATTGCCGTAAAGGAAACTCTAGGCAGTGAATTGATGTTAAGGGATAGCTTCATCATCTTCTTGGCACATGGCCATGTCCCATCGATGAGAAACACCACTAATTTTTTACTTTTTAAGTTTTGAAGTGGGGCAACATCATCACTCGAAATATTTAACGATTTATCACCCGGATAAAGGACCATGCAATAATTTTGTGAATCGTTGATGATGGCATTAACAGCATCATCTTCGGTAAAATCTATTCCTGAAATCATTTCTGAGTTTTTTAAACATGCCATTGAAATCCGGCCGGTGCCCATCTTTTCTTTTTTAGCTTCCATAGGATGCATGAGAAGAACAAAATGAGTTTTAGTATCGAATGGTTTTATTAAATGGCACAAACAATTTTTCTGCAGGCGAAAACACTTAAAGCAAAACTCTTCTCGTTTAAAACTGACGATACTTTCTTTTTGCTCAAGCTTTTTTTGAAGATAGGCTGCTTTATCCATATTCTAAAACTTTAATCCAGAATAAAATTCTTCATCAAATCCCATAGCAATAGTTTTATTGTTCTTTTCCAATACAGGTCTTTTGATCATTGAAGTATTTTCGCTTATAAATTTTATTTTCTGTGCAGGTGTTAAACCTTCGTATTCATCTTTAATCTTTTTATAGGTAATGCCCTTCTTATTAACAGGCAACTCTCCAAAGAACTCCCCCCATCGCTTGATTTGTTCTGGGGTCGGCGGAACTTTTTTAAAATCTATGAATTGATATTCAATCTTTTTTTTGTCTAAAAATGTGCGCGCTTTTTTCACAGTATCGCAATTGGGAATGGCATACATAGTAATCATATAAAACCTCTATTTTTTTCTAAAAATAATAACAGATTTATTATCGTTAAAAATAATTTCTAAATGAAAACGATTGGCTAAATAAACTAGCGTTTCTTCTCGATAAAAAACCACATGGGTTGGATCATTTTTATACCACCATGACTTATAGTCAATCTTGTCACTTATAAGCAGAGTCTTTACTGCCAATAGACCGTTAGGCTTAACCAGACTTGCCAATAATTCCCAGTCTTCAACTGGTGTTTTAAAATGCTCAACGACTTCCGAAGAAGTCACTACCTCGTAAGTTCTTTTTAATGCTTCAAGGTTTGGGAAAAATAGCGGATCGTAATTTTCAACGACTCCTCCTTTTTCTTTGAGAAGGAGCGACAAAGTTGGTCCTGGTCCACAACCAAAATCCAAGGCTTCAAAGTTTTCAGGTAAAAAATCCACAAGTGGATCAACCAGACAATTTAAAAAATCAATATAGCCTTGGTCCTGCTCATTATTATTATGTGTAGAATATCTCTCAAAATCTTGAGTAGCATTCCAATGTAATAATGGATTTTTAAAAACAAGACCGCAGTGAGAGCATTCGAATGCTCCACTCGCTTTCAAGGAAGATGGTGTATGACAAAGTAAACAATTCACTTGGAGTTGATACTATAGATCAATATCAATGAAAACGGATTTTTTCCGTGGTTCAGAATTTTTAGGACTTATATTTGGTTTATTTTTTAGCAAAATTCGTCCAAGCATATTAGGTAGAGTTCCACTTTCTTTTGACATAAAAAATGAGCCCATAATTGCCATATCTGCTTGCTCTGTTTTTAGTAACCTAATTGTCTCCGGCTCACCATCGCCCGCGTGTGGAGAACACTGACTGGCCTCTCCTAGTACTGCATTTGTTCTGCAGACAGAAGGTCTATCGTTATAGGCCTGGCAGCTGTCATCGGCACCTAAAAAAATACATCTACGGTTTTCGTAAGACAGTTGGTAAAAATCTTCAGGATTGTTGCCAGCTTTTATTTGATTTTGCAAAAGAGCATAATCGATTTTTAAACCGTCATTAACTCTTGAAGCTAGTAGTTCTGCCTCATCTTCTGTGATGCCAACTTGCGTATGACAACAACCTGAACAACCCTCTTTACAGGGAAGAAATTTTTGGACTATAGGGTGAGCAAATATAACGCTGTTGTAATCATCCACTACATGATGAACAAAACGGGCCCTTTCGAGAGGAGATGAGATTTTCTTTAAATGATCAATGACAAATTGGGTGATATTAGAGAAAGCAGGCTGACTCCGTAACTTTTCATAGGTCTGTTTAGCAATGGCGGGAAAGTTCATATCGTTCCTCTAGGACCGAGATTCTAAATAAAATATTACCACATTGCTAAAGTATTCCCTATCAGCGGGGAATTAATTGCCGAAAGCCCCCCTCCTCTCTATAATCACTTCATGAGTCTACTTTGTACCTTAAAAAATATTCGCTTGAGTTTTGGGCCAAAAATTATTTTTGATAATGCCCAAATTTCCGTTTCAGTCGGTGACCGCATTGGTTTGCTCGGGCTTAACGGTAAAGGAAAATCGACTCTTTTTAAAATCCTTACCGGCGATATTATCCCCGATCACTCTTCACCACCTTTTGAATTCAATAAGGCCCGTGGTGACGGTGACGAAAATAAGCGTTTTTCACTTTTCTATGTGCCTCAAGAACTTCCTCTTGAAGGGCTTGGCAATATTACTCTTAAAGATTATTTTTTTGTTTTCTACCCTGAACTTAAAATCGTCTTTGAAGCTTCTCTTCATCAATTTGAAGAAATGCACGGATGGGATATGGTTCAAAATTATGAATCTTATCTCAAGTATTTTGGTCTTGAAGATCTAAACTTTCGCGTCCGTGATCTAAGCGGTGGCGAGCAGAAGAAAATTTTATTAAGCCTTGGCCTCTCGAGCACTGCCAATTTAATTTTATGGGATGAGCCTACCAACCATCTTGATATTGAGACCATAAAACTTTTTGAAGATGAACTCAACTCTACGGCAAAAGCATTCATGTTGATTACTCATGATCGTTTTCTTCTTTCTAAATTAACTCGTAAAATATTTCATATTCAACACGGTCGCATCGAAAGTTTTTCAGGTTCTTATACTGATTATCTCTCATTTTTAGAAAAGTCAGAACAATCAAAACTTCGTTTGTTAGACAAACTTAAAAACAATCTCGAGCGTGAACAAGCCTGGATGAGACAAGGCATTAAAGCACGAGGAACTCGAAGTAAAAAACGAGTGGAGTCCTTTCTCGGTTTAAAAGAACGTGTTTCTACCATTAAAAGTGAAGCCAAAAGAAATCTCGATCTCACTCTCCAAAAATCAAATCGCCAAACAAAAGTGCTGGTTTCATTTAGTGACTTAACATTTGCCTATCCATCTCAACCAACTCTCTTTGAAAATATCACCGGCGAAATTCACAAGGGCAATAAAATTGGTCTCCTTGGAAATAACGGCGTTGGTAAAACAACTCTCTTGAAACTTATTAAGCATGAATTGTCTCCTGTATCTGGAAGTATGAAAACAGCAGATAATTTACAGATTCAATACTTCTCACAAAAACGTGATGAGATGGAAAGTGATACGACTCCTTATCTCCTCTTGGGTGATGGATCAGACTTTGTTCTTTTACCTGATGGAACTAAGAAACATGTATCTTCTTATTTTGAGAGTTTTCTTTTTCATCGCGATGATATTCACCGCCCCCTAAAAACATTTTCTGGTGGAGAAAAAAGCCGCTTACAACTCGCTTTAAACCTCACCAAGATTGGCGATATTTTAATTTTCGATGAGCCTACCAACGATCTCGATCTTGAAACTATTCAAATCCTTGAGGAAAAACTCGCCGAATTCCAAGGTGCCGTCATTCTCATAAGTCACGATCGTGCTTTTTTAAGTACTGTGACTAATAAAGTCTGGTTAATTGAAAATAAAAAACTGCAAAACTTTGAAGGTGGATATGAGCAAGTCGCACCTTATCTTGAGGTTCTAGAACTTGAACGGGAATTAGCCGACGAGTCTCGTGAAAATCCACTGGCGTCAGTTTCCGCAGAAGCTCCTAAAAGCAATGTGAAGCTTAATAACAAAGAAAAAAAGCGCCTTGAAACCATTTACGAAGACATTGAAAGCACTGAAGCTAAGACTAAGATTATCGAAGAAAAAATCGCCAATCTAGATTTCACAAAGCTTTCCGATCCAAAAAATCAGGAATTAAAAATTCTAACTGATGCCCAAGGCACCCTCGACGAACGCCTACTTTTTCTCTATGAAGAGTTAGAGGATCTCGAATCGCGGAATACCTGATCAAAGTATAAGGGAATAATTTACTCCTTAATTTATTTTTAAAAATCACGATAAGATCTGCATTAGGAGATGGAATGAAAAAACCACTTTTTTCTGCATTATATATTTTGACACTTTTAACAGCTGGATTAACAATTCATCAGGCTTTCGCTCAAACGCAAAGAAGCCCATCGGTTGAACCAATTACAGAAGTTTCTATTGAAGAAAATAGACCTGTAATTAAAGAAGGCCAAACAGAACACGGCTTTGATTTCGCAGATAAAAATGCAGTTACCGCAATCGTTCCCGAAACAAAAAGAGTTCCTGCCAATATCACGACTAAATCCACCGAACACAATACTCCCTATTCTTATATTGGCCCAATGATCTTCTTGTTCGCACTTCCAATTGCTTTATGGATTATTATTTCTAAAAAAATGAAAAATACTGAAGTCGCAGAAAAGCTCGATTATTACCCGAAAACTTTTCAATTCAAGCCATACAAGACTGAATATCAAGAACAGGATTTTGATGATGAAGACCACAATCTTCCAAAAGCTTCTTAGTTTTAATTATTAAAAGTTTTCCACTTTCCATCTCCAGCATAGAGAAAGACCTGACTGGTCATACGATATTTAACGATTAGTTCTTTAACTTGATCGTTATTTAAATCTTGCAGATACACTTGATAATTTCTTATATGGTAATGACCTTTAAGAGATTTATGCTCTTCGAAAAAACTTGGCCCCTTAAATACTGAAAGTGTTTTTAAATCATCATTGTCTATTGTTCCCACATAGATTCTCGAAGTTCCCTGCATTTCAGTATAGCGACTCAAACCTTCATAATAGTACATAAGAAGGACGTATGTTTTGGGAGAAAGTCTTTTAAACTCAATTCTAAAAAGATCTGAATCAAATCCCTTGGTCTCAAATCGATAACTGAAAATCTTTTTCTTCACTCCGCTTTTTTGCTCGAATATCTCAATCCAGTCTTCACTGTCCTTTTTTACAAAGACGATTTGTTCAGGGTTGTTATCATGGTTAAGATCTAGAGCGTAATAAGGCGTGTGGATAAAATATGAGTATTTCTTGTCGGAAGCAGCGACTTCACCATTTGCCAACTCGCCGGAGAAGATTTGCCTAAAATAGCGCTCATCTTGGGGCATGGCCCTCCATGGCACTAACAGGAATAAAAGCAAAAATAAGAATTTACCCATTGATTTCAGTGTATATGACCTTTAAAAACTTAGCTAATTCGCTAAATTTTCCTAGCTAGCGATTCCCATAAAAAAACATTTCAGATACTATTAACTAACTTAAACTCTCGGCCTTTATCGATACAAAAAGGGAAAAAATGGATTTCACTCTTTTATACACAAAAAACATGCAACAAGCGGTAGTTCGCACCTTCAAACTGAAAGAAACTCCTACCAGCAAAGTCATTGATCTGGCAGAAGCCAAGCAATATAACATTAACGGTTATATTTTTGCTGAAGATTTAAAAGGCGACGATTTTCTTGCAGGCCTTGAAAACGAAATAAAATTCTACCCAATCAGATCGCATACTGAATTTGACCTGTCATTGGAAGGTTTTGAAAAATTAACTTACGAAGATGCTAAAAAGATTTTCGATAAAATGCGCGAGAATTGGATTCTTCAAAACAATATTTCGTTAATTGAAGAAATTTTTAAAGTGAGAAATCATCTTCTTGGTCTTTGGCCAAATGACCGTTCGGGATTTTTTGAAGAGCTTTGGTTTATCTTGAAAACAAATCTTGGAGCATCGAACTTGAAACTTATCTATAATGATATGATCAAGTCGAAGCAAGAGCATGAAAAAAATAAATTAGTAAAAGTAAAAGTTCAAGGCGATCGTTATCCAGAACTCGTTTCATGCGACGAAATGGATGAGCACGTTTTAAAAAGTTATGAAAAAGATTTTGGAAATATTTTTGATATTACTGACTACAATAAAGAAAAAGGACAATTGGTTATTTGCGCCAATATCAAAAAAAGTCCTGTTCTCATTATGGCCAATGTTTATCAGCTGACTCGGTTGCAAAAATCACTTCTTTCGTCTTTATTTGAAGGACTTAATTTATAAAAAAATGCACCTCGTTTTTAATGAAGAGGTGCTTCTTAAAAAAAATATTTATTTAAAAATTCAGAATTCTTCCTTTCACATTTAATTCTAAATTTATTTTCACGGTCGGAGTTATATCTATTGTATTACTCACGTTTTTAATTGCACAGGTAGATTCCATCTCCAACGCTTGAACCTTTTTTAAAACAGGGTATTGAGTATTTTGATGTATCTCGATACTGGCCATATCTGTTTTAACCAATTTTTTCAAATTCAGATTAACTCTGAAAATTCCATTTAGATCTTTGATAGGATTCAATTCATTGAGGGGATAATTTTTCCCATTAATAATAATATCAAGATCCACTAGTTCACTAGTCTCCAGCGGGATTTTGATAAAACGATTAGTAGGTGCCTCTAATTTATATTGACAAGGATCACATACACCCGCCTCATGCATATCGCGTGTACATTTAACATTTTGTCCTCTCAACACTACTAAGGTTGTTTCTCTTAGAGAGTAATCTACATTTACTTCAAGTTCTAATATTTGATTGTTCGAAAAACTTAAAACCTTTTCATTAAAATCATTTCCAAGTGAAATTTTTTGTTGATTAAAATGAACATCATTTTCTAATAAATTATTTTTGGTAGCACTTAGTAAATAATAGACTTTATTTTTAAGTAAAAAATTATCAGGAGAATCTACCCAAGATAAAGTGGCGCCAGGTTCTGTTATCACTCCCAATTGAGCTAAGGCTTTGCTGCGCTCAATACCAGTTGGGACAAAGTAAATCTCCAATCGATCTTTGTAGGAGACAATCACTTCTGCAGCGTTTGCTCTAATTTTTTTGTATTCTTCTAAATTAAGCGAAGACGGATTAAACCCGTCGTTAGTGAAATTAAATTCATCGCCATTTTTAACTTTAGAATTCTCATCCACTTCATCATTTTTCAGTAATTGATTGCTAAGAGATAAATTCAAAAGTTTCCTGCGGAGAATAGATTGATCATCATGATGAGGAATGCTGAGATAAGCGGAATTATCAAAAGGAAGATTGCGGGCATTGGGGTCGCTCGAAGTTGAGTTGATGTTTTTACAAGCAACTGACAAAAAGAGCAGAGTAAGTAGTAATTTGTGTTTCATAAGGTCTCCTATCTTTTTTAGCGATAAGAGGCTTCTATATTAATTATATGACTGAGGTTTAAATTTTGACTTGTAGGGACGAGTTTTTTCAAAAATGAAACAAGACTCTTAGCGACCGAAATGCCCCAGAGCTTCTCCACCAACAATATGAAAATGAGTATGAAAAACTGTCTGTCCTGCATCTGGTCCCTGATTAGTGACAACCCTGTAGCCATTTTTACTTAACTCACAACCTTTAGTATATTCGGCAATTCCGCGAAACATTTGAGCAATGGCTTCTGGATCGCCGCTCATTTCATTAATATTGGCGGTATGCTTTTTATGAACAAATAATAAATGGATTTTTGCCTGAGAATGAATATCAACAAACCCAAAAACATGTTCATTTTCAAACACTTTTTGAGCAGCTATTTCGCCTTTAGCAATTTTACAAAATAAACAATTGGCGGCCATTCTGGACTATTCCTTAACTCGTTTTATTTTTGCACCTAATTGAGAAAACTTCTCTTCTAGTTTTTCATAACCTCGGTCCAAATGATAAACGCGCTGAAGTTCCGTGTCACCTTTTGTCGCAAGAGCAGCGATGATAAGAGCAGCGGATGCTCTCAAATCCGTACACATGATTGGAGCAGCGGAAAGAGTTGCTCCCCCTTCGATGATCGCTAATTTTCCTTTCAAAGTAATATCAGCGCCAAGACGAATGAGTTCTGGAACGTGCATAAATCTATTTTCAAAAATATTTTCTGTAATTACAGAAATCCCTTTCACTTGCGTACATAGAGCAATCATTTGTGCCTGAGCATCAGTTGGGAAGCCAGGGAATGGAGCTGTATCAATTTGGCATCCTTTCAGGTCACTTTTAAAAACCATGATGGTGTCTTCAGTCGTTTCAATTTTTGCACCCATTTTTTTAAGAGCGTCGATCACGAATTGCAAGTGACGGGACTTCACTCCCTCGATCGTAATATTTGAGCCTGTCGCAAGTGCGGCCATTAGATAGGTGGCTGCTTCAATTCTGTCTCCGATAGCTTCGTAAGTGACTTCTTTAAAACTCTTCACCCCTTCAATAACAATTTTTTGAGTTCCAATCCCAGTGATCTTTGCACCCATGGCATTTAAAAAATGTGAGAGATCATCGATCTCTGGCTCTAGAGCAGCGTTATCTATTGTAGTCACGCCTTCAGTGAAAACTGAGGCCATAATAAGATTTTCAGTAGCACCAACAGAAGGAAAAGCGAGAGTAAGACTTGTTGGCTGCATTTTTTTAACATTCGCTTCAACATATCCCGCGTGCAAAGTAATTTCGCAACCTAGTTTTTCTAAATTAGTTAAATGCAAATCAATTGGACGTGTTCCAATAGCACATCCTCCCGGAAGAGAAACTTTTGCTTTTCCTAATCGAGCCAGAAGAGGACCAAGAACAAAAATTGAAGCACGCATTGTTTTAACTAAATCATAAGTCGCTTCATGAGAATTTAAAGTAGAAGCATCAAAAGTAGTGATGTTGCCATTTTTCGTCACTTGAACGCCAAGATTTGATAAAAGCTTGATCATCGTTTTTATATCTTGAAGCTCAGGAATATTTTTTAAATGAATTGGTTTATCTGATAAAAGAACAGCGGCTAAAATAGGCAAATAAGCATTTTTAGCTCTAGAGATACGAACCGAACCTGAAAGGGTGCATGGTCCAGTTATAATTAATTTATCCATTATTATCCTCTCGTTTACTTGGGTATCTAATTTTTTGTGCTGTTATTTCTTCAATCTTAAAAAACGATTTCTGCCAGTATAGTCTTTTATGATTTCGACTTTAGCAAACCCTAGTTTTAAAGCCGTTTCACTCAAACCCGCTAAATGGTCCTCATGACCTTCGATTAAACTCATCCCCTCGGGGGTTAATTTTTGATAAATACTTCTAAAAAAGTCTTCAAACCACTGATCGTAGAGATCATCATCCAAAAACAATGCCATCGCTGGTTCGTAACTAAGTACTTGATGATGGATAGAAGCAAGATCTTTAAGACGTTTAATATAGGGCGGATTGGATAATATTATATCAAAATTCCCTTCCAGATCCTGAAGGCGGTCTCTTTTTAAAAACTTAATATTATGCTTAGCAGAAATTGCATAACGAAGATTGAAAAAATTCTCTTTTGCTAAGGTCAAGGCCTTGTCAGAAATATCTGTGGCCACAACGTCCAAAATTGCAAAATCTTCCATCATTAAAGTGAGTGCAATAACTCCCGATCCAGTCCCAACATCAACGAGACGACATATTTTATTGCGATAGTTTTTTTGAATTTCTTGCGAAGTTAACTCCACTAAAATTTCAGTTTCACTTCTTGGAATCAAAACATCTGGTGTTACTTTAAATAATGATCGATAAAAGTAAGCATAGCCGGTGATATATTCAAGAGGTACGCCAACACTCAATTTTTCTAAAAAAAAAGTAATCGGGTTAGTGCGATGAGGAATATAAGGAAATTCAAATAGCTCTTCTGAATCCACACCATTTAAAAAAGCGTGAAGTTTAATATCTGATCGCAAACGGTGAAGAGTGAGTCCTGGATAATTAGAGAGAAGAGATTTTTTTTCCTCATTAAAAAATGATTGTAAATAATCTTCTAGTCTCTTTATTGTCACAGTCTACACACCTTATTCTTCCTGCCCTTTCATTAATTCAGCTTGGTGATGGGCGACTAAAGCTTCAGTGATAGCAGAAAGGTCTCCGTTCATAACCCCTTCGAGATTGTGAATAGTCAGACCGATACGGTGATCACTAATTCTGTTTTGAGGATAATTATAAGTCCTAACTTTTTCAGAACGATCTCCTTCACCAATTTGTCCACGGCGCTCAGTATCGATTTCATCTTTCTGGGCCTGAACCATTTTGTCAAAGATACGTGTTCGAAGAATTTTAAGAGCTTTTTCTTTGTTTTTTAACTGTGACTTTTGATCCTGGTTAGCAACTGACATACCCGTCGGTAAATGGGTTACCCGTACTGCTGAATCGGTAGTGTTAACTGACTGTCCACCTGCTCCACCAGAGCGGTAAACGTCAATTCTAAGTTCGTTCGGGTTCAATTCAAACTCCACATCATCAACTTCAGGCATGACGGCAACTGTGATAGTCGAAGTGTGTACTCGTCCCATCGTTTCAGTTTTTGGAACTCGCTGAACGCGGTGAACGCCTGCTTCCCATTTTAATTTTGAGTAAACTTTTTCACCTGTAACAGTAAAAATAACTTCTTTAATTCCCTGGTCACTTTCTGAACTTGAATCAATTTCAATTTTATAGCCGAGCTGACGAAAATAGTTTTGGTACATTCGGAACATGTCGGCTACGAAGATCGAAGCTTCATCTCCTCCGGCACCAGCTCTCATCTCCATGACAACGTTTCGGTCATCTAGCGGGTCTTTTGGAAGAAGAAGAAGTTTTAAGCGTTCTTCTATTTCAGGCAAGACTGCTTCAATTTCTGATAGTTCCATCTTGGCCATCTCGCGTAGATCTTCGTCTTTTTCATTGCGAAGAATTTCCTTTGAGCCGTCGAGGTTTTCTTTTAATTTTTTGTATTCTCGGTAGGTAATAACGACGTCTTCAATATTAGCTCGTTCAGAAGAAATTTCTTTAAATTCTTTTTGACGATCATAGATTGAAGGGTCTGCTAGCTTTTCTGTAAGCATTTCATAGCGGCCAATAACAGCTTCTAATTTATCAAACATCGACATATACGGGCGCCTTAATTTTTTCTAGGGATTAATTTTCTAAAAAATCATTTAATTTAAAATTACTTGTTTCGATATCTGCGAGTGAAGCGAAATCGATTTCATCTACTGTAATTTTTTTAGTGCTTGCTTCTTTCAAATTGTATTTCTCTTCTAGCATAAGCACTGCTTTTATTGAAGCCAGAGCTATTTCCAACTGACTATCTTCCGGTTCTTTTGTGGTTAGTTTTTGTAAAAGTTTTCCAGGGTAACTCATGATTCTTCCCGGCAGCGAGTTAGGATCTTTTCCCACAAACTTGATCAACTCGTAAGAAATACCTGCAATAGGAAGTGTAAGCACCACTTTAAATAACATTGCATAGGCATGTTTTAAAAGAACGGGAGAATGAGTTCCTACCGGCACAATCGCAAAAATAATGGCAAATAGAATAATAGAAACAAACATCAAGAAGAAAATAAATGTCGTTCCACAGCGCGGATGAAATGTCGGATGTTTTCTGGCATTTTCAATCGTGAGCTCTTCACCTGCTTCAAAAGTTGAAATCGATTTATGTTCAGCACCATGGTACTGAAATACTTTTTTGATATCTGGAAGAAAACTAATTAGATAAATATAAGTCAGGAAGATAAAGGCTTTTATGGTTCCATCGATTGCATGGAACTGGAAGCTTTGAAGATCCCACTTGGCTCCGCTATATTTTTCAATCACGGCAGTCAAAGCATGAGGAAGAAAAACAAACAAACCAATCCCGAAGGCAAATGAAAAAGCGATAGAAATAAATGTTTCAAATCCTACTTTTTCTTTAGATTTTTTATTTTTCTCGTAATCACTTTCACTGATACCTTTTTGCAGGGCTACTTTTTTGTTCTCTTCATCCATCGCTATGTTTGCAGAGTAATTAAGCGACACAACTCCATTAGCCATGGTTTCAATTAACACTAAAACACCACGCAAGAATGGTTTTTTCAAAAACGAGAGCTTATTTGAAAGTCCGTACCATTGGTCGCGTCTAAGGCGGATTGAGCCGTCTGGCTTTCTCACCGCAACAACGAAAGCATTTGGGGATCTCATCATTACACCTTCAATCACCGCTTGACCGCCGATTGAAGCGTATTGTTTTGAAACGAGAATTATTATTTTAGTTAAAATATTTATCTTTTTATTTTTTATCATAAATTTAATTAAGAGTTCATTGAGTCCAAAAAGTCAGCATTAGATTTAGTTTTCGTAACTTTTGAAAGTACAAACTCCATTGCATCTATTGGAGACATAGCGTGAAGCACCTTTCTCAAAAGGTACGAACGCTGAAGATCTAGAGGAGCTAAAAGCAGATCTTCTTTACGAGTTGATGATTTGTTAATATCAAGTGCAGGGAAAATTCTTTTTTCAAGAAGTTTTCTGTCCAATTGAATTTCTGAGTTACCAGTACCTTTGAACTCTTCAAAGATAACTTCATCCATCCTTGAACCTGTATCGATAAGAGCTGTTGCGATGATCGTAAGAGATCCTCCGCCTTCGATGTTACGAGCAGATCCAAAAAATCTTTTCGGTTTATGAAGAGCATTTGAGTCAACCCCACCAGAGAGAATTTTCCCGGAAGGTGGAACGACTGTGTTGTATGCGCGAGCAAGACGAGTGATTGAATCGAGAAGAATAATTACATCTTTCCCAGCTTCCGTTAAACGTTTTGCTTTTTCGATTACCATTTCTGCAACTTGAACGTGGCGAGAAGCAGGTTCATCGAAAGTACTTGAGACAACTTCTGCGCGAACGTTTCTTCTCATATCTGTAACTTCTTCCGGACGTTCGTCAATTAGAAGTACAATCAACACTGACTCAGGATGATTTGTAGTAATAGCGTTGGCGATATCTTGAAGTAAAACTGTCTTACCAGCTTTTGGTGGAGCAACAATTAAACAACGTTGTCCAAATCCTTGTGGAACAAACAAATCAATCAAACGAGTTGAATAATTAGTTGGATGGTATTCAAGGTTGATTTTTTTCTCAGGATATAACGGAGTCAAGTTATCAAACAGAACTGTTTTTTTATGTTTTTCAGGTGATTGTGAATTGATTTCGTTAACTTTTACTAGCGCGAAATATCGCTCCCCTTCTTTTGGTGGGCGAATTTCTCCTTCAACTGAATCCCCTTTACGAAGACCGAATTTTCTAATTTGTGATGGTGATACATAAATATCATCAGCCCCAGGAAGGTAGTTATAAAGTGGAGATCTTAAAAATCCAAATCCGTCTGGAAGAATTTCGAGGACGCCGTTACCGAATATAGATTTATCATCTTTCGCTGTTGCTTTTAGAATGGCGAAAATGAGTTCGTGCTTTTTTAAATTACTTGGGTTTTCTATTTGTAGTTCTTCAGCCTGAGTTGTGAGTTCGGCGATGTCTTTTTCTCTGAGTTCGTTAAGATGCATTTGAGTAGGACTCCTGTTTGCGGTAAAAATATATTGGGAAATTAAAAATTATTGAAATAGTAGAAAGAACCGAATTTTAATGAAACCTCTTAGTGATAATTTTCGGTGAATGATGGATGGAACATTTTTGAATATTTATAATGTCTATATTAACCTCCCGATCTTTTCTGTCAAGAAAAATGCCTGCCGATTGTGTCTTGTGTCGCTTATTTTTCTGAGCTATACATCTTCTATATGCTAGATTTTTCAACGTATAAGCGCTTTAAAACATTCGAAAATAAAACAATTTTGGCCATAGATTTTGGTTTTAAGGTCATTGGGACCGCTTTTTTCAAGCCAGGCGTTGACCCTTTTCCTTACATGGGGCAAAAAATAATCTTTAAATCCCAGCTTGAAACCATTGAAACTATCAAACAAATCGTTGCCGATGAAAGTGTGGATATTCTGGTTTTAGGGATTCCCTATTTTATCGATGGATCTGAAAGTGAAACTACTAAATTAATTAAACATTTTGGTGAACATCTAAAATCTAGTTTTAAAACTTTAGAATTTTTTGAACAAGATGAAACCCTCACAACGAAATCCGCCAAGGAACGAATGCAAAACTCACCACAATTCAATTTTAAAATTGATTTCACACAGATTGATTGCCTTGCTGCCGTCATCATTTTAGAAGATTTTATTCGTTCGTAGTAAAAACTTTATAATCCGCATCTACTTTCTGTGCCCGTCTTCCTGTTTGATCTATAAATTTAAATTCTTCCAATAATGATTTTTGTTCTCTTCTACTGGCTTCAAGTCCGCTAAGCCCTTTGGCTCCAAGACTTCTATAATGTTGAACTTGTGATTCCAATCTTTCAAAAATTTCATCGGCTGCTTCAGCAGTATTTTTCCAACCGAGTCTTTTTGCATCTATCGCAAATTGTTGTTTCACGTATTCACTCATACCTTTCTTTACTGCAACTTGGTCTCCGGCGTGGGAAGCCAAATCAAGGTAATTTTCCAAAGTTTTAGTTCGGTTAAAATATCCTTTATCTTTTTCGACAATATTTTTAACTTTATCTAGGCCCATTTGATAATAAACTTTTGCTGCTTTTGCATCGTACCCCTGTGCCATTTCTCCTAACAATCTTGCAGCATTGGCCTGTGCGGCCGGATCTTTCGCGGATCGAAAATCTTCCAGGAAATTATTTAATTTATTGAGCATGCTTTGTTTTGCTTTAGGATTCTCGTACTTCATTTGTATTTCAATGGAAGAAGTAATTATTTTTTTTGCTTCTTCTGTTGTTATCTGGCCAGTGATACCACTTCTCATTAAAAGAGCGCGTTCTTCATCATTGAAACCAGCTTCTTTTAAAATTTTTGCTTTTTTTCTTAAGTCATCAGGAGTGTAGTCAAAATAACCTCGACCTTCTTTTAAACCAATTTCATGAGCTTCAATTACCGCTTTCTTCTGAGCATCAGTGAGTTCCTTTTCAAGCAGTACGGCTGCTGCTCTTTTACGTTCCGCAGACAATAGTTTTGCTGTATCTTTTAAATCAATTTTTTCTTCAGCTGCGATTGCTCTGCTTATCGCGCCAAGAGCTTTCTTTGATTTCACAACCGCGCTGATTTTAGAGATTGCCGATTTCACCCCCATGCCCATTGCAGCGTCTACAATTAAAGATGAAATACCAGCACAAACCATTTCTGCTTTTACCTTTGGCGTATAACATTCGTACCGAACTTGAGCTCCTTCCATTGCAGATTTCAATAATTTCATTATATCTGAACCACTCGCCTGAGTTGTAGCTATAGGGGAAACCTTTTTCCCGGTATCAATCGCTGCTCTTCTCTCTCTCATCGTTACGTCTTGATAATTTTGATAACGGGCAAATAGAAGTTTATCTACTTCAGCACAGCTCGCATCTTCTAACCATCGGCCTAAAAATTGCTCACTCAATTTAAATCGAGAGTCATCAATTGTTAAATTATAAGCCGTAAGAAGTTCTCTTTTTTTCTCTACGCTTGTATTACATAATTGAGTATCGTGAAAGCCTTTGACGACTGCTTCCGAAATTTTACCGGGGATTTTCGCGAGATCTAGTAAGTTTTCACCTGAAATTTTTAATCCGCTAAAAATACAATCTTTCAAACTCATATTAGTGAGTTTGTTTTCCTCCATTGATTTGGCATCACATTGAATGATTTTCTTTTTTTCAGCTCCAACTAAATCAATTTCAAGTTCTTTACAGTTATATTGTTCTCTTTGTAAAAGGCATGTTGATGACAGACTATTTTGGGCAAGAGTTACGAATGGAGTAATTCCATTGTTATTTTTCACCACACATTGTTGAGCAAAGGCAGCGGATATTGTGAAAAAAGTAATGAGAAGCGAGAGAAAAATTTTCATAGAATCTCCAATCCCATTATTCTAAATCAGTTATCCTTATATCTAACTAGGAATATATGTCCATTGTTTAAAAGCTAACGGACTCGCGGTAACCTAAGGATATTATGAAAAAACCTCTAACAATATTTTTAATTGGGGCTCCTCTCTTTGCCCTCCTTTTAGTGGCAATTAGAATTTATTATTCGGCTGTTGTCTGGCGCTATCAAGGACCTGATGCGGATTTTATTATCACGCCAAATGAAAATTTTGCATCGATAAATACAAGGCTATCCAGAGAGCATTTGATTTCATCAGCAAGACTTTTTCACCGCTATTCACAATTTAAAGGTGTATTGAATAAATTTAAAATCGGACATTATATAGTCAGACATAATTCAAATCTACTGGATGTCTTCAATATATTTATCAATGAAAAAAGCCAAGTGATGCTCTTCACTGTTCCTGAAGGGAAGAATATGTATGAGATAGCTCATATGTTAGAGGCCAGCTCAATTACTAATTATATTGATTTTATCAATCTTGCACGAGACAAAAAATTCCTGGAAGAATTGGGCCTTCACACTGATTCTGTTGAAGGATATCTCTATCCAGAATCTTATGACCTGACCCCCAACTTGTCAGCAAGATCTGTTATAAAACTTATGGTCAGACAATTTCAGAAAAAAATTGCAACGGTGGATTTTTCAAATTCAAGAATGACCCCAAGACAAATTTTAATCTTGGCTTCCATGGTAGAAAAAGAAACCGGCGATAAAAAAGAAAGGCCAATAATCGCTGGTGTTTTTTTCAATAGACTTAAACTCAGAATGAGACTTCAGTCTGATCCCACTACGATCTATGGAAAGTTTGAAGAGTATAACGGTAACCTTACTAGAAAAGATTTGATCACGCCTTCTCCTTATAATACATATACCATTCCGACTTTACCTATAGGACCAATAAGTAATCCCGGTATTGATTCAATTAAAGCAGTACTCAATCCTGCTCTTCATAAATATCTTTATTTCGTAAGCCAGAATGATGGCACTCATATTTTTTCAGAATCTTATGAAAAGCATGAAGCGGCTGTTGAGAAATGGCAAAAAAACGCCAAGAATCGCGAAGGACGTAGTTGGCGCAATCATAAAGATGCAGACGATAAGGAAAAATAAACTTAGCTTTAAATTATGAAAGAGTTGGTTCAACCAATTTTAACGTTCTGCGAGCGTAATCTCTTACCAGCATGTCTTTGTCACTTGATAAACGTTTCAATGTTTCAACAGGCGTTAACGGATTCTTAGCCACTTCATGACGAACAGTAATAGCAACATGACGAGTGAGAATATCTAATATTCTTGGGCTAACGTTTTTTGACTTTGCCAATTCGACAGCTACACCTGGCTTATCTTCTTTTAAAAATTGAAACATTTTTTCTTCGTCTCTGCATTCGCGAACCAATGCTAAATATTCTTCTGCGTACATGAAGTGAACTCCCAAGATAGATTTTTTATTCGCTTTTATTATTTCTACTTATATTAATTCATCATGTGAAATCTTGTAAACTTTTTTGACACTTTTCCCCATATGTTTGACACATTTTCAGTCAGTAGATGATAGTTAATGGTAGTTTTTTCCCTTGTGTCAAAAACCAAAAACAGAGTATACTTATTTTGTTGTGACTCATGCGTTATTTTTTAATAAGCATGAAATTAGTAATGAGTTGATCATAGATGAGAGACTCTTTTTCAAGGAGGAATGTGTGGAGAAAGCAAAAATGGAAAAGTTTAAAACACTACTCCTGCAAGCTAAAGTTAAAATCATGAACAGTGGTATTCTTCGCTCAACCGAAGATCTAACTGTTTCTTCAGATGACCTTTCTGATGAAGCTGATTTAGCTACTAGTGTGATCAATCAACAAGTCACATTCAATATGAGACAAAGAGAACTGGGAAAACTTAAAGCAATCGAAGAAGCTCTTTATAGAATGGAGCAAGGAACTTACGGTCACTGTGAAGAATGCGATGAAGGCATCGGTGAAAAACGTTTAGAAAATCAACCTTGGACTACTCTTTGTATTACACATGCAGAAGAGCAAGAAAGAGAAAATCAAAAATTTGTCAAAGCAATGTAATTAGAGTCTCTGGCGCACAACATTTTCCGATATATAAAAAACCCTCCTTTATTGGAGGGTTTTTTTTGCTTGTTTGCTAACAAAGATTACTCGAACGAGAATAGTGCCTGCTCGATTTCTTCGGCTTCATGTCTTGTTTCATATCTTGTTCCATAGCTTTTCTCTCGTGGTTGATTACTCTATTCTCACAAGAGAAAAGTCCCATAGACATCAAGATAAATAAAAAATAAAATCTAAAAAGTCCGTTTTTCATGCTATACCCTCGCACACCTCATCCTAGAGGATTCGCCCGCTTGTCAGGCTACTCATATAGAGAGCAAGTTTAAGGCCAGAGTTTTAGTGTCATTTTTTCACTGATTGTTCCTCTCAACCATTTCTGGTTTATAGTCCAATACAATATTTCAAATTAGGAGATTACCAATGAAAACACTTCTTACTTTAGTCCTGCTTAGCACCTTTTCCGGCCTGGTACATGCCTCTGAAGTGCCTCAACTTCAATGCCTCGGGACCGAGCCATTTTGGGGAATTACGACTGATGCAAATGGGACTTTGAGCATGAGTGACCCTATGTCTGACTCAAAAAGGGACTATTCTAAGGCTACAGTAAAGTCTGCACAGGGAACGACAGCTGACTTCGCCTTTCAGATCGAGGCAACAAACGAAGCCAGCAATACGCTTAAGCTCAACGTCGTGAAGGCAGAATGTAATGATGGAATGTCGGAGAATATTTACCCTTATACTGCTTTAGTAGATGTAGATGACAGAATTTTATTTGGATGTTGTTACTAGGAATACTGACCAAAGTTTATACAGGTTTTCAAAGTTTTATCGATCGTTATCTAGACACTTGAACTAAATCGCTAATATGACTACTGGTTCTCTTGGCCTGAAGCTTGCTCTTTAAGGCTGGAGAACCAATTAAGCGAAGAGCTCTTCGCAAGATCTATTAAGGGATTATTATGAACAAGCTGACCATTAAAAAGATCATTCTAGCTCATGTGATTGCGACTATGTCGTTTTCAGCGATGTCTCAATCCACCACTCCCATCTCTAGAGTCGGGACTCCTCGAATCACAGAAGAGAGACCTTACTTCGATCCAAAAGATCTCACATCAACTTACGTAAGTTGGGGTGTAAATCCCAGCAATCCAGCGAGCATCAATCTTCTTGAAGCCTGGAAGAAATTTAAAAAGAGAAGAGAAATTGTTGTAGCAGTAGTAGATACTGGTATTGATCGCGAGCATCCATTTTTAGAGAACAATATTTTTGTAGAAAACGGAAAGGTTGATCCTTCTAACTTCGGTGTAGATTTTTCAAAAGATAAAAAAGGCAAAGGAACTCCAACTGATAATCATGGTCATGGAACTCACGTTTCGGGAATCATTAAAAGCATTTATCCAGACGTTAAGATTTTAGCTCTAAAATACTATAACCCAAGTGCTTCTGGAGTTGATAATTTAAATTCAACTGTTGAAGCTTTGAGATATGCAGTTGACCACAACGTAGATGTAATTAACTACTCTGGTGGTGGACCGGAAGCTGCAAGCGAAGAACTTCGAGTTTTAAAAGAAGCTGAAAGAAAAGGTATTCTAGTAGTAGCTGCCGCAGGAAACGAAGAATCAAATATCGATGATAAGAAGAAAGCATATTTTCCAGCAAGCTATGGATTAAAAAATATCATAACAGTTACCGCATATGATGAAGATTTGAAGATCTTAAATTCTTCTAACTATGGACATACAAGTGTTGATATCTTTGCTCCTGGTTACAGAATTAAATCTTCTCTACAAAATGGTAGAACTGGATACTTAACCGGAACAAGTCAGGCAACTGCATTTGTAACTGGAGTAGCAGCTCTTATAAAGGCTGAGTTTCCGCAACTCTCAACTGAAAAAATTAAAGAAATCATTAAAGCATCAGCTAGAAAAGAAATTACGATGGAAGGGAAATGTGTAACTGGAGGACGTTTAGATGCTGGTTCTGCTCTAGCTCTAGCTGCTCAAATGTCGGGTGAAACTACTGTACAAAGACAATTGGCGAATTCAAATAAAGAAGAGCCGAAAGAAGGAAAAATTATTTACCGAATTGCGAATTAATAATATCTTTATACTTCACGGTCATGGTGAGAACTGTGGCCGTAATAATAGAAACTTTCAAAAAATACTCAACTCTTAAAACACCCCATAAGCGATACTCTAAAGTCTGTTCTAACCATGGCTTTTCGAGCTTCGACTTATTATTAATCTCATCAGCTGCTTGAAGATAAAAAAGTAATTCCTGGCCTACCAAACTACTATCATTTTCAAGAAGCAATACCTGCAAAATTGAAGAGTGAACACCGTAGCGTAGAAGCTCATCAATCAGCTCCATGCTTTCTACATAAAACAATCTTCTTTGATCATTTGCTAACATGTCTGATGAATTAAAAGCAGAAATTAAGTCTGAGAAACGTTTTTCCAGCTTTCTCACATAGCTTTTAGCTATAGAAGATTTTTTATTTTCTAAGACCGGAAAAAAACGATTAAGCTTATTAAAACTTTCAATATATCGCTCTTTTATTCCATATAAGCTCTTCGCACCAAAGGGCTCGCCGATAGGATGATACTGCAAAGATCTCCCACAAGACTCGCAAGACTTTTCACTAATATAGACTGACTGACAAAACGGACAGCGTTTGACTGGCCTATAGGCAGTACTTGGAATCCTTAGTGTTTCTTGGCTAATTCTAAAATCATAATCCATAGTTAAAAGTGTAAGATGAAAACTCTCTCATTGGCAAATAATCCAAATATAATTACTATCAATCATGACTTCTAATTCACGTTATAAACATTACCATCCTTTCCTCTTCTCTTTACTCGGAGGAATGTTGTACGCCAGCGGTTTTCCCTTGGTAATAGGATATTCATTTTTCTTAGGACCAATGATTGGATTTTTTCTTTTTAACTTTGCCCTTCTTCAAGAGCGCTTAAAAGCTGGACCAAGTTTAAAAAAGCAGATGCTCGTTGCCCTTGCTTTTTCATTGGGGTTTTATCTTTTTGGTTTTTATTGGATTCCTCAAACTCTGAAAGAATTTGGAGGTCTGAATTTCCCAGTCAATCAAATCTTGGGACTGGTCTTTTCACTCGTTATCATCCCTCAAGCATATATCTATACAGCAATTCAGAGAAAAATCAGCCATCCGGCCTTATTAGCTATTATATACGTAGTTCTTGAAGAATTTACTCCACAGCAATTTCCTGCTCATCTAGGCCATAGTTTTCTCTCTCTCACTCCCACTCTTCCACTAAGACTTGCTCCCATTTTTGGTGCCCCGGTTTATTCGTTTCTCACTGCCTTCTTTGCTCTCCTGGTAATAAGTCATATTAGGACAAAAAAAATTCCAGTACTTTCGTACTCTCTTTTTGGATTGATGATTATACTAAATTTCATTTTACCTGCTCCTTTTAAAGGTGCCCCACTTCCTCCATTAAACGTGAGAGTCGTTCAACCTAATATTGGAAATTTTCTAAAGATTGATTCTGAACGAGGCGGACAAAATTCTCTTCGCAGTGTTTTTGATAATTATTACGAACTAAGTACTGCACCTTCTTCAAAACCTCTGGATCTTATCGTCTGGCCGGAGACATCATTCCCCACTTTGATTGCCAGTGAAATTATGAAAAAAAATAATGATCTGGAAATTCCAGGTACCCTGTCTCAAATTATAGAAAAAACTCAAGCTGAACTTTTTATTGGTGGTTATGATTTAAAACCAAGCATTGGAACTGGGGATTATCAAAGTCAGTATAACTCTGCTTTTCTTTTTGGGACCGATATGAAATTGAAAGAAGTGTATCGCAAGATTCATTTAATTCCATTTGGTGAAGGGCTTCCCTTTGGTCCATTCAATCAAATTTTGAGTAAATACATCACCAATGTTTCTTATTTTGCCGAAGGTGAAAATTTTTCTCTTTTTAAAACTAAAAATGGAATCCCATTTATTAGTGTTATTTGTTACGAAGTTCTTTTTTCCGATTTCGTAAGAGAGTTTTTAAACAAACAAGATACTGCGCCGCAATTTTTAATAAACCTGACAAATGATTCTTGGTACGGGAATACCGCCGAACCTCATCAGCATTTATTTTTGGCAAAATGGCGAGCACTTGAATTTAATATTCCGGTTATAAGATCCACTAATACTGGTATCACGACTATTATCATGTCTGATGGTTCAGAGTCTCCAAGGCTTACCTTTGAAGAAAAGAAAGTTCTCGACGTAGAGTTAAAGCTTAATACAAGAGAAAGCACCCTTTACCAACGTTTTGGTTTATGGATGGTGCTTCTTCTTGCTTCAATAATTTATTTTATAGATATGAAATTTCGTAAACTTTAAGACTTAAGAGAAAAACCTTCTTTTAATAGTTCGTGTAAACGAATGAAGCCCAAGAATTTCCCATCGTCAATTACTGGTAAAAGTTGAAGCGAGCGAGTTTTACTTTCCATTAATTCAAGTGCCTCAAAAGCCAGATTATCAGGACTGATTACGACCGGTTTATTATTCATAATATCTTGAACGAGAGTTTTAAGACCGAGATTTTCTCGAGTGAAAGTACGTCTAATATCCCCTTCAACCACAATCCCTAAAAATTTGCCATCTTCGACAATCGCGCATCCACTGACTGGATACTTGGTCATGAGTAAAATAACTTCCTGAAGTGTTTGATCGGGAGTCAGCACAGGGCATGAAGAGGCTTTGATCATCAAATCTCTAACTTTCATGCGCAATGATTTACCGAGAATTCCTCCTGGGTGATTGACAGCAAATCCTTCACGCGAGAGTCCTGTAAGAGACTCTAGTAAAACGGCCATAGCATCTCCCATTGCAAGAGCGACGGTTGAGCTGGTGGTTGGAGCTTGATTATTTATACAGGCTTCTTTTTCGACAGAGCAATCAAATACAATTCCGCATTGTTCACCTATTGGAGACGATGCTGCTCCTATTAAGCCGATGCGATTTTCTTTTTTAGTAGTTAGGAATGGAAGAAGTTTTAATACTTCTTCCGTCGTACCGGATTTGCTTAACAAAACGATAGCGTCAGACTTTCTCACGCGACCTAGGTCTCCATGTAAAGCTTCGGTCGGATGTAAATAAAATGATGGAAGTCCCAGCGAAGTAAAAGTGGCAGCGCATTTTTGAGCGATAATGCCAGACTTTCCTACTCCACAAAAAATGAGTGCAGATTCTGTGTTGAGTAATTCTTGAAAAAGAGCCGCTAGTTTTTCAACTTGGACATTTCCAGATTTTTCTAAAAGAGCGGCAGCTCTCTCTAAAGCTTTTGCCTCAAGTCTTAATACATCTGCCATAGTTTTGGTGTGGACCATACGTTCCTTCTTATCAAATAACTTTCTCTTATTTTTAATCTTCGTTACAATGTATTTAAGATGATAAAAAGTTTTTTACAACTAATAAAGATTTCTTTCTGCGGAATGCTGGCTTGTGTCCTATTATCAGGCTGTTCTTCGTATGAAAACTTTAAGCAGGTCAGCGAAGATTTGGAAATTCCCAGTCAAGTCTACCGCGCTGACTATAACAAAGTCTGGCAAGAAGTTATGAAGATCACCAATAAATATGACCGAGAGATTTATAACCAGGAAGCTGGTGTAATCAAAACCCGCTGGATGGACAATACTCTTGAGCTCAATTTTGCGGATTCATTTGGATCAAATGACGCTGTTAAATCAGCCCAATTTAAATTGATCATCAACGTTGTAAAAGGTTACCGCGGGAATAAAGAAGTTTGTAAGGTCACAGTGTTTAGAAGACAAAGGGTTGAACAAGACTTTCTTCAAGGCTGGAAAGTTATTCGCAGTGACGGAATCTTAGAAAAAGCCATTCTTTATCGATTAGAACGATCTCTTGCAATCGAGTCAAAACTCCAACTAATTGAAGAAAAGAAAAGTAAAGAAGCAGAAAAGAATTTTTAATTTATTCAATTGTTGAACTGAGTGCCATTCTCTGCCAAAAGATTCTTTTTGCCTTACTGTCTGTCTCTGGAGATTTCTGACCTGTGATCATTGCCAGCGATTGATCCATCTCATTGAAAATATCGTTGTATTTATCTTTTTGAATCATCTTTATAAGGGCGGCTTTTGCTTGTTCAAATTTTAATTCACCCACAGTTATAATCACTGATTTAATTATATTTGAGCGCTTGGTTTTTAATTCTTTTCCATTCAAAGTCGGTTGATAATAATTTTTCTTATCATATAACATTGCCCAGACTTGAGGTGCAGACTTAGTAAGCTTCAACGTTCGAATATTGTCTAGAGCTTGAGAGCGAACAATGAATGAATCGTCAGTTAATAACATTGCATAGCTAGCTCCATAGTCTTTTTGCCTTAAAGCAAGCATCGTTTTCAAACTCGCCATTCTCATAACCCAGTTTGGATGTTTTAAAAACTTAGCTAAAAATGGAGCCGACTTATCACCCATAATTTGTCCAAGTAAAAAAGTGGCAACCCAACGATTTTTATCCGGGTACTTTCCGTTTTTCATGACTTCAATCAAGGCCTCTACAGATTGTCCGCCATGTTTAAGAGTTTCTGCCTTAAGTTCAGCGATTTGATTTTTATCAGAATAATTGATCATATATTTTTGCAAGAGAACATCTTTAACTTCGCTTGCATTGATTGAAGCGTTGACGGTCATACAAAATGACAGAGCAATAAACAAAGAAGTATTTTGGAGCAACTTAAAGTTAAATTTTTGCATTCCTGGGATCTCCTAAAATTTTAGACTTAAAATTTACCCTAGCATTTTTTCAAATTCAGACAGAAGTTCTTCCGCTGATTTTTGTTCGCCTTCCACGACAGGAACATCTTCTGGAACTTCAACCACAGCAGCTTTTGCTGCCGGCTTATTTTCTTCTATCGCCCGAGCCATTTCAGCTTCTAAATCAATTTCTTCTTCCATTACTGGTGCTGCAACTGTGGCAGGTGCTGGTATAGCTGCAGCAACTACTGCCTCTGGAATTTTCACTTGAGCCCCTCTTCTTAAGGCAGCCAATTCAGCTTTAAGCTGGTCATTTTCTTGTTGAAGTCTTTTTAAATTAGCCAAATCTTCTTCGATAATTTCGTATTCTTTTAAGCGTTCGCGCAGGTCATTGCGCTCGTTTGTGACAACCGTCAAATCCTGCTTCAGATTAGGGTCTCCGCCACTGCCCGCTTTTGCCTCTGCCAATTGCGCTTGAAGTGCAGCTACATCTTTTTTAAGCATGTCAGCTTCAGCACTTCCACCTTTACCTGAACCTAACTCTTGCATTCTTTTTTCGAGATCAGAAATCTGCTTTGTGCGGTCATTTAATTTTAAAGAAAGGGATGCGATCTCAGCGTTCTTTTGATTCACTTCTTCTGATCCAGAACCTACTCCAATATTCATTGATGATGGTAAATCACCAACGGCAACCACAGAAGGAATTCCATTGCCCATATCCAAACCACCGCCTCTAAAAAGAGATGATTTTAATGCAGTAGAATTTTGAATAATTGAATCGAGATAATTTTTTACTACGCTTGCTGGTATTTCATGAGTGAGTTGATGAAATTTTTTTCTGTTATAAAACCAGTAAGCAATAATACTTGCCATGGTGATTAGCAACATCATGCTAAAAACAGTTATTGTTTCATCTGTAAATTTTGTAAGAATTAAACGTAATGTTTCTGACACGGTCCCTTCCTAGGATAATCTTTTTCAATCTAAGATAATTATATGCTTTTACTGAAAATTGACAAGATCTCTGAGTGCAAAGGAGCTCTTCCCGCCACAATTGTTTCTTGGAAGGGATGGAATTTCTGACCAGCATAATCAGTTACTACAACTCCAGACTCTATACAGATAAGTCCGGCAGCAGAAACATCCCAAGCGGCCAGGCCTCTTTCCCAAAAGCAATCAAAAATTCCCTTGCTCACATAACAGAGATCAAGAGCAGCACTCCCCATTCGGCGAATTCCCCGACTTCTGCCAATCATGTTTTTAAATAAAGTGAATTCCTCATCAAAGACCGGTCCTTTTTCAGTGGTAAACCCGGTAACTAATAAAGAGTTTTTAAGGCTTTTGATATTGCTAGATTTTTTTAAAGAAGTTATTTTTGATTTTTTAGCAGAAAGGTTGATGGTTTTAGTTCCCTTTCCCTTTATAGCATAAAAACATTCTCCAGAACTTGGTCTTAAAACAACCCCAACTACCGGTTCACCAAAATGGGCGAGCGAAATACAGACGCCAAAATAATCCAAACCGTTTAAGAAATTATTGGTACCATCCAGTGGGTCAATAATCCAAACCCATTCTTTATTTTTTAAAAAATCATAGCGAGACATTTCGCCTTTAAACTCTTTAAAGGCGCTCTCTTCGGCCAGAATAAAGTGATCTGGATAGATTTTTTTGATCCCGTCCATAATGATTTTTTCTGATTCAGTATCAGCATTTGAGGCAATGCCCTGAGCTTCTTTGACAGTAATTTTGAGTGAAGAAATACGAAGCTGTTTCTTCATTAAATGTGCACCGGAAATTTTAGCCAGCTTTAAAGACAGTTTTAAAACATCATCATAATTTACTTTTACTATTTTTTTAGTAATTATTTTCGTCGTCTTCGTAGAGATCAACGTCTTGTTCGCTGTATTGGTCTTCGTCGTCGTTTTGGCTTTCATTTTGCTTGTTCCCATTATTTTGATCAGTCTGATTTTTTTCTTTAGTAGGAACTCGATAACTTTCTTCAAACCAATGTCCGAGGTCTATCATCTTGCATCTTTCACAGCAGAAAGGTCTGAACTCTGATTTATAATAAGAAAAAACTTTGTCGCATTGAGGACAATTTACTTGTAATAATTTATTCATGCTAACTCACCATACCGCCCAAAAGCTGCTACTACTTTTAGAAAAAGAGAGTCCTTTTTATCAAACATTAAATCTTCAAATTGCTCAACAAAACGTATTCCTTTAATCGAATTAGTTAACCAGATTTCTCGCGCTTTGAGAAGGTCTGACTTTGAAACGGGCACTTCTTTAATATTGAATTCCTGATATTGTAGTTTTTCTATAAGTTTTTTTCTAGTTACGCCATCTAAGATGGTCGTTGAAGGTGGAGGAGTTATAATATCCCCTTCTGCATTAACTATAAATATATTAGAGGTGCTGGCCTCAGTTATATTTTGAGCATTATCAAAAAACAAAACGTCATCGTAATTTTTAAATTTAGCCCTGACCAATTCCAAATCCGACTCAATATAATTTGATAATTTTAAAAATGATGGAATTAATCCCGCCGTCTTAACTTTTAGTGCAGACATTAATTTTACAGAATCTCTATGAGTTTCCAGAGCACGCTGCTGCAGATGAATACAATCATCAAAAATTGTGAGCCTGAAATAATAATTCTTAATAGATTGAGAGTTAGAGTTTTTAA
Source organism: Bacteriovorax sp. (assembly GCA_014377485.1). Taxonomy (GTDB): domain Bacteria; phylum Bdellovibrionota; class Bacteriovoracia; order Bacteriovoracales; family Bacteriovoracaceae; genus Bacteriovorax. Next base: position 27,837 of record JACMPM010000099.1, read on the forward strand.
ATACCTCTTCAACATAGTGCTTGATTTTTTCTATATTTTGAGCCCAACCAATTGTGGGAAATAAGAAATCAGCTCCCTTCACCAGACGTTCGAGATGAGAGTCAAGGAAAAGAATTCTTCCATTGTAAGAAATGAACGAAGTAAAAATTACATGACCTCTCTGTAGAGAGTTAACTTGATAGTGTTGTGCCATTTCACTTGATAATATATTCATTGATTGCTCTGGCCCCTTTCTGGATATAAGTGTAGCTTTAAGAAATTAGAATTGCCAAGTGATTCAAGGAAAGATATGTCAAAGCAAAGCCCCATCGCCCTCATCGGATTTGGCTCACAGGCCAAGGCTTGGGCGTTAAATCTCAGAGACTCGAAGGCAAGCTTTAAAATTGCCCTAAAGCCCAATAGTGCATCTAGAGCAAAGGCCATCGAAATGGGTTTTGAATGTATTGAACTTGAAAATCAAAACCTAGAAAATTTTTCAACTTTCTTAATGCTTATTCCAGACGACAAACATCTTTCTTTTTTCGATCGAAATCACAAATTTCTAAAAAAAAATTCTCACTTTATTTATGCTCATGGATTCAGCCTTTCTAAAGATCGCTTACACGAAAAATACTCTCAATTTTCTCATTCACTTCTTGCTCCTAAGGCCATCGCCAGCGATGTACGTTTTCAGTATGAGACAAAGGGAAAAATTGGTGCAGCTTTTTACGCTCAAACTATTGAAAATGAAATTGTCTTAAAAAATCTTGCGGTAGAGGTTGGCTTTACAGCTCTCTATAAAAGTCATTTTGATGAAGAATGCATCGCCGATCTTTTTTCAGAACAGTCGCTTCTATGCTCAGTTATTCCTTACGTCTCACTAAAGTCTTATAATCTCCTCAGAAAAAATGGAGTGTCAGCAGAAGTAGCTTTCATGGAATGTTATCTAGAATTAAAGTCAATCTCTCATGCCTTTGTTACGCTGGGACCTCAAGCTTTTTTTAATCTGATTTCTCCCAATGCTCTTATTGGCTCACAAAAAGGAAGAGAATTATTATTAAGTGAATCTTTCGATAAGGCCTTAGAGCAAATATTCTTAGATATAAAAAACAAACAATTTTTTAAAGAAGTAGAAATTGATGCCGACCTTCTTCGTCAAAAAGTTTTGAAAGAATGGGATCAAGAAGAACTTTCACAGACCTTTATTAAATTAAAACCAGAGTTAATTGTATGACTTATTTAAATCTTAAAACAAATTCCAAACTTAATACTCGCCAGATTCGCGGCTTTAAAAAAAGTACCGCCAACCGAACAATGCAAATGTTGACCTGTTATGATTTTCAAACGGCACAAGTTTTAAACGAAACAAGTCTCGATTTGATTCTTATTGGCGACAGTCTTGGAAATGTTATTTTAGGTTATGACTACACTATTGAAGTAAGTGTTGAGACCATGATTTTATTTTCAAAGGCCGTTAAAAAAGGAGCTCCTAATAAATTCGTAATAGCAGATCTTCCGTTTGGAAGTTACGCCTCAATGGAATTAGGACTTGCAAACTCAATTAAACTTTTTCAACAAAGTGGTGTTGAAGCTCTTAAACTTGAGGGTGCCTATCCTTATGAACTTCAATTGATAGAAAGACTGACCCAAATTGGAATTCCAGTTATGGGTCACATAGGTCTGACTCCTCAATCTGTTCACGAACAAGGTGGTTACTACACTCACGGAAAAGACGAAAATTCTCAGGAAAAATTAATGAAAGAAGCATTGGCACTTGAAGCGGCCGGATGCTTTTCAATCGTATTGGAATTTGTAGAAGAAAATCTCGCGAAAAACATTACTGAAAAATTAAAAATTCCTACTATTGGAATTGGATCAGGATTTGGGACTGACGGACAAGTTCTGGTCATCAATGATCTTCTTCATTTAGGAAAAAATGATCCTCCGAAATTCTGTAAACCAATTGCTAATTTATATGCAACAAAAAAACAATTAATTGAAGAATACCTAAAATAAATGCGAATCATAACTGTAGACAACGGCAATACAAATCCTCATGTTGGCATTTTTCAAGATGAAAAACTGCAATCCGTTATACCTTTAAAAGATTTTACGAAACTACAAGACGACTTTATTCTTATCTCTGATGTTGGAGCACCTCTTCCTTTTATACCTAGCTTTGATTTAAAAACAAAACGCCATTCAAAAGAAAATAATTATTTTTTTGATATGCCTGTTCAATATGCAGAGACTTTAGGTGATGACCGGCTGATATCGTCCTATTCACTCTTTAAGCAAATAAAACCTGATGAGACAATTCTCCTCATTGATGCAGGAACATTTATAACGATGGATCTTATAAGCGAAAAAGGATTCCTTGGAGGTTATATATTTCCAGGGCTGAATGCATTTTTATTTTCTTACCAAAAAGGATCCAACTTGAGAATTCTAGCACCCAAAAAAGATTTTAAAATGACGGGACTTCCTCATTCAACCGAGGATGCAATACTAGGGGCAGCGGATTGTTATCTGGATTCGGTTTTAGAAAGCATAATAAAAACAACTTCCCCAAGTAAGATTGTAATCACCGGGGGAAGTTTAGAATTGATCAAAAATAAAATTTTAAAACTTAATTTATCAGAAGTTCAAATTGAGACATGTCGTCACTTAATACACTCATCCCTTTTTTTGATATTTCAACATCATCTTCGTCCAAAATATCCTTAAGACGAACTGGAATTTCAACTGCACGGTATTTTTTCCCATTAGTCGTTCTAATCCAATATCCTTTCACTAATTTTTCTTCAACAACCATACGGATAGGTTTTAAACTAATAATATGATCAACATTAATCAATAGTGATTCAAAAACATTATCAACTGATTGACCATCTTTTGGTGAAACAATTCTAAATTTCTCTAAGGCCATAAATTCCTCTTTTGTCATAATTGCAGTTAGAGGATTATAGGCGAATGCCAATAAGTTAAAAGGGAGTTTGTAAGATTTACATCTTTTGAATAACTCTAAGTCTTATTGCTACAAAGAGACTTATGAAGACCGGTAGGAAAAAACCTAAAAATTGCAATTGAAAGTAAGCGACGGCCCCGATTAGAGAACCCAGGAAAAAGGAAATGAAGATCCCCAAGCGGCACCAAGTGGCGAATACTTCGGGTTTATGCAGCTTTTTTCTAGTCGTCCAGATTCTCACTAAACCAATACCAAAATCCGTCGTCAATCCCGTTAAATGAGTCGTGCGAATGACGGCCCCTGATGCCGAAGAAATGACAGCATTTTGAAGACCGCAAGTGAAAGATAATAGAAAAAGTAAAAAATAATCGCGTCCAAAGTTAAAAGGCTCACCAAATTCACCAAAATAACCAGTAGAACCATAAATGGCGATAAATAAAAGATTGATAATTATTATAGAAAAAACAAATGAATATCTTGGACTCTTTTCTCTGATACGCTGTCTTTCTATTGACCATGCTGAAAGCATTGCCCCAAAAACAAAAAAAACTGGTACAAGAAGCATCCCAAACATTTCACCAGCATGTTGCCTGGCCCCGTCAACTCCTGCAAGTGTTGCAAACCCCGTCACGTGAGAAACAAAACGGTGAACAGAGAGATACCCTCCGCTATTCAATGCTCCTCCTTGGAAGGCGAGCAAGAACCAAATAAATAAATTTCGAGGGTCGTATAATGTATCTTGATCTCTAAACATCCACTAATTATTACCATCTGACTTGGAAATGGAAAGGCATATATGTATAGTTTATTATGCAAAATGAATTTGATTATGCTGATTTTAATCAGCGCTTTGGTGGCATCGCCAGACTTTATGGAGTTGAAGGTTTAAAAAAACTTTTGCATTCGCATGTTCTAGTTGTAGGCCTTGGTGGAGTAGGAACTTGGGCAGCAGAAGCACTTGCAAGGTCCGGAGTAGGGGCTATTACTTTAGTTGATCTCGATGATATCTGTATCACTAATACTAACCGCCAAATTCATGCTCATAATGCAATGTTTGGAGTGATGAAAGTAAAAGCTATTTCCGATCGCATTCTTGCCATTAACCCACAATGTAAAGTTCATGCTATTGAAGAATTTTTTACTTCCAGCACTGCAGAAATGATTCTTGATAGAAAATATGATTACGTTATTGATGCTATAGATAGTTTGCAAAATAAATGCGTGCTAGCTTCTAAGTGCCAAGAGAAAAAATTTCCGTTAATCGTAACTGGTGGAGCTGCAGGAAAAAAAAATCCATCAATGATTAAAGTTGATGACTTAGGACAGGCTTGTAACGATTCTCTTTTATTTTCACTTCGAAAAAGATTGCGCCAAGAATTTTCTTTTCCATCAGGAGAGAATTGTTCTCGAAGTAAAAAACAGGTTTTTAATATAGCTTGTGTCTATTCTGCAGAGGAACAAATGTTTCCTAAAAGTGATGGAAGCGTTTGTAATATAGCTGATCTTGAAACAAATCCTAAATTAGATTGCGAAACAGGAATGGGCTCCGTCACACACATCACCGGTATTTTTGGATTTATGGCCGCAAGTCATGTCATTAATCAACTAACACTTTTTTAAAACGTATAGCTAAGCTCAGTACCAACGATTTGCTTTTGATACCTGGACTCAGCTTGTTTAGAAGAGTTCTCTGTAAAATTATAATTAACTGCCAATCTTATTTTATTAGTAAAGGCTTTTGAGATTTCAATGCCTGGATTGAGAATAAGTTCATAGCCTTTTAATTCTTTAAGCTCTTTTGTATCAGTAATTGTAGCGGAAACAATCATCTGAAATGTATAGGTAGGTACAAATTCGAAGACTAGATAGACGATGCGTACCAAGTAAGTGTTGTTGCTTAATGTTTCATTATCGTAATACCTAAGCTGGCTCATATCAAAGGTGGCAATTAACAAATGTTGGCCTTCGTTTAAAAAGACGTATTGATCAGCACTTAAACTCAACGTTTTATAATTAGCAAATCCTGTTTCATCAGTATAATCAGAACGTCTTAGTTTGAAATAAGTTTCACCTGAACTAGCAAGAGAGAGCTGTTCGCCAATACCTACCGTATAACTTTTAGAAAAAAAGATTTGCTGATGATTAATTTTCCAATCTTTATAAACTGAGGCATACTCCATGTCCAAAAGAAAGCTGGCAGGTTGTCCATTAACTGTATGTTCAAATTTATTCCGAATTGCAGAACTAATCGAAATGGAATCATTCCTATAAACTTCTGGAGTTTCCTGAGCTTTGTGTTTAGTGTATGTAAGTCTAAGCTCTGGAGTAATAATCACTTTTTTCTTAACTACAAAATCATATTTACCAAAAACTTCTGTTTCATAAATTGTAGAAGATTTTTTTGTAAGCGCTATGTTGTCATCATACTTTAATCTTTGAGCAACATTGGCGTAGAGCCTGTCCGGTGAAATCCTTCGCCCGTTTAATAAGATATTTGGATCAAGTTTGAATTCTTCAACAAGATCGCGCATTAATTGTTCACTTTCTATACCGACTTGTGAAGTGAGATCTATGTCTATCGTTTTTCTCAAAAGAGGAAAAATATATCTTGGAATATAATTTACTAAATTAATATCCAGACGTATTAAATTTCTCTCCACAGTCTTCAAGGATTCTTCTTCTCTTCTCATCATCTTTAAGAGAATTTTGGTATATTGAAACAATGAAATTTGCAAAAACTTTTTGTCTGTTTTTCCGTCTTTAATTAATTTTCGATAACTGGCTTTTGCCATGACAACGTCGTCAATTAGTTCTGAGATATATGCTACATAATAAATGGAAGCAGTGTAATTAATTTTTTTTCCTGCTGATTTTGAAAATTCGTACCGAGCCTGCTTTAAATTATTGTTAGCATAGAGAGCTTGTCCGTATTCATAATGAAGATCTACGCTAGAATCATCTTCATTGACAGCATTTTTAAAATATTGAATGGCTTCATCGTATTTTCTTAGACGCGAATAACATAGACCAATAAGAAAGTCTTTTTTACCTTGTACCAGCATTTTGTTATCAACTGATTTCAGTGAATCAATCGCTTCTTGATACTGTTCTGCCTGAAAAAGTTTTGTGAAATCTGGAGGGACCTGTGCAAATATTTCAAAAGATAAAAACAGAAACGCTATAATTAATAGCTTCTTAAAAATCAGCTTGGTCATTTCAATCCATTGAAAAAAAAGAGCATCCTTAATGGATGCTCTTAGGTTTTTATTAACTATAAATTAAATTCAATTATTCTGCATTAAAATATCTTCTTTAAATCTTTGGCGGACTATCTGGCAGTGTAATTGTTGGAGGCTGCTCTTGGTGATGTTCATGATGTTTAACTGGTGGTGGTGAAACAATAATTGGTGTTGGCTCAGTCACGTTTGTCCAGATCGGAGCAGCTGCAATCGGATTAGGAGCATTTATTGGAGTAGGAGCAATAATTGGCGGCGGGGCAACGATTGGAGCGGGAGCATTTATTGGAGCAGCCGCAATAATCGGAGGTGGAGCATTAATAGGTGCTTGAGCGTCTATTGGAGCAATTCTAGTCGGAGCTTGAACGGGAGCAATAGATGCTGTTGGAGCAGTGGCGGTACTCGCTCCTTTGACTGGTTGTGGAGCTGTTGCATCTGTCGAAGTAGCAGCATCCACTCTTGTCACAGTCGGCGCGCTGGTATTTGCAGTAGTCGAATCCGTTGGCACAACTGATCTGGTTGAAACAGAAGCAGCTACTGGAACCTCATTTGAGTTGCTTTCTTTAACATCAGGTCTAGAATCCGCAGTTCGTTGCTCGATTCTTTTATCGACTTTTCCTTTATTTTGATCTGTTCCTGAAGGTTGAAATTGCCCTTCACTAGAGAGCTCATAACCATTTGGAGCTTTAAATTGTCCAGACCTCTCATCTACTTTTCCAAAATTATCAGCGATCACGAAAGTTTTGGTTGCATGATCAAATTTTGAATCCGGCGGTGGTGCGATAATATTTACTGTTTTTAAATCAATAATAGCTCCAGCTGAAGGCTTATACTCATGAGTTTTATCATTGAAAAATCCTTTAGCCTCAACGGCTTCAGCTTTTATTATATCTGGCGAAACATTGATAAAAACAGCACTGTCTACTCCTGGAGGGACTATATCGCGGAATTGCTTTTTATTTTTTGTATCCTCATCAAGACCTGTTTTATTTTCTTTAAGTGCATCAAGCTGCTTCGGAGCTAATTTAGTTGGTACAAGAGCTCTATCTGAAATTGCTAAATTAACGGCTGAAATTTGTCCCTGTCTAACAAGCACTGCCGTACTGTTTGAGACAAGCATCTCTAGTTTTTTCTGTTCAAATACTTCATTTTGATTGGCCCTATCAATATGGGCCATAACGACTTTACCTTCAAAAACAATGAGGGAACTGTTTTGATTAACAGGATTATAATTAACTTGAAAATCTGTTCCGCGAATTCCCATGGCAGATGACTTTGTCTGAATATAGAGTTTGCTTTTACTCTTATCGTCCATTTCCATATAATTTTTTGTAACTTCAGCCCTCATTTGTCCCTTGATTAATTTTATGATCCCGGCTTCATTTTTGGGAAATGCCTGGATAAGCATTGAGCTGGATGGTCCTAGATTGATTGTCGATTTGTCTATAAAGATGAGCTTAATAAAGCTTTTCGCATACGTAATAATTTCTGCTCCCTCAGGAAGAGTCTGATCCAATTTAATGTCAATTTGTGTTCCATCGTTAAGCTTGGCCTTTACTTTTCCTTTTATTAAAAGAACGGTTGCAACGCTATTATCAAAAGCAAAAATTTCACTAGTAATTGAAAGCATTAGGATAAAGAAAATTACAAAAATATTCTTCAAGTTCATTGTATTCTCCAGATTCTATTGTCATGGATGACTTATTAGAATTATAAGTGAATTTATCGCTTAAGAGCTTATCGGTAATTAACTTATTAGAATTAGATAAGTTAAATCATAACATTCTTTTTGGGCTGACAATAATTTGAGTCAGTTTGTCGTCTCAATCATCGCAAAAAATATTAATCAGGTAAATGGACGAGGTAATCTCGTGTATCAAAACCAAGTTCGCTAAAGCGATCTTTAATAGAATGCATATAATTGATTGAAGGAAATTCCCCTCTTTTGAGACCAATTCCATGGTGTGAAAAATCAGACTTCACTTGAATGTTCCCTGATGAAAAATCATTTGCCAGTGGGTCTGTCCTTTTCTCCAAAGCGAGCTTCTTAAAGCAACTCTCTCTTCAATTAAATTATTTTCCCTAAAAGAAACATAAGTCAGTAAAAAAATATCAGCCGATAATTCTTTTACTTTATAGTCGCGAGATTCAATTTTGAGGGAACTATTTTTGTCTTCGAGAGGCAGACGCGTAAGAATATCTTTTTTGGTCCAGACATTTCCCGAAGAACCGAATTCATAAAAATCATCCGCGATTAGTTGTTCAAGTCTTTCTTGATTAGATCTTGTCAAAGAAGTATGCAACTCTTTTTCATAGGAGATAAGTAGTTCTTCAATTGTCATTTAATCCTACTCGGTAAGCATCATAAATAATGCTGTCTCGTTTTTTCTCATTAGCATTGGTAAGCGAACCATAACTGGTAACTGAAACTGGACTCACACCACAAAATTCGAGTATCGCTTTTTTCATCATGTTTACTGCTGGATGAAAATAGGCAAGATAAAGCCACATAACTGGAGCATCACTCGCCATAATTAAACGCGCACTTCTACCAGTAAGCAATTTATCCCACATCGAACTATTCTCACGAAATTTGAAAGCAAAGTTTGGTAAAAAAATACGGTCAATAAAACCTTTCAAGAGAGCTGGTGGTGCTGACCACCAAACAGGAAAAACAAAAACTAAATGATTGGCCCATTTTATTAAACGTTGAGCCTCTATTAAGTCAGGCTCTAGAGTTTGAGGCCGATTTAAACTTTTCAATATGGGATCGAAGCACAAATCAATTAGATTGATCCGCATGACGTCTCCACCTTTTTCCATAGCCCCTTTTTCGTAGGAATCAGCAAGGCGTGCACAAAAAGAACTTTTATCTGGATGACCGAGAATAATCAGTGTTCTCATGTAATGGCCTTGTCTCCATGAAGCTTATGAAGAATTTTTTTGGCAATAGAAGGCATAACGTATTGATCGATTCGTTCATTTAATTGAGCAAGTTCGCGAATTAAAGTAGATGAAATGGTGGCAAAGTGAGGCTTGGCAAAAAGACAAATGGTTTCTAATTCTTTATTGATTCCGCGATTCCCAACCGAGAGTTCTAATTCCATTTGATAATCTGAAGAATTTCTGAGTCCACGCAATAAAAACTTAGCACCTTTTTCTTCAGCAAAACGAGCAATTGTCCCTTCGTGTGAGCATATTTCAACATTCTTTAATTTATAATAATCTACATAGGCACGCATCATCTCCAAACGCTCTTCCAGAGTGAACATATAGGTCTTATGGGGGTTGGTAGCTGCAACCCAGATGATCTTATCGAAATGTGTAGCTGCTCTCATCATGATGTCAGCATGTCCCCATGTTGGAGGATTAGCACTAATGGGATAGACAATACTTTTTTCAGTCATATTTATTCTCTCAATTTTTTAATTTCCCTTCTATTATACACTTTATAAAAAGAATTCCTAGTGTTAGACTTTTGACTTCCAAAAGACAAACTTACGGGTTCATTTACCAAGGATTTTCATCATGTCCGAGAACAGCTCTGAAAACACTACAGAAAACAAATTCGAGTACAACTTCCAACAAATTGAAAAAAAGTGGCAAAAGTATTGGGAAGAAAACAAAACTTTTAAAACTGATAATCCGAATAACACTGGAATAAAAAAACCAAAATATTACGCTCTAGACATGTTTCCATTTCCTTCAGGCGATGGACTCCACGTAGGACATCCGGAAGGATATACAGCTACTGATATTATGTCCCGCTACAAAAGAATGCTGGGCTTCAATGTACTTCACCCAATGGGTTGGGACTCTTTTGGCTTGCCAGCTGAAAACTATGCGATGAAAACTGGTACGCATCCAGACGTCACTACTAAAAAAAATATTGCGACTTTTACCCGCCAATTAAAATCTCTTGGGTTTTCTTATGACTGGGATCGAGAACTGGCGACATCAAATGTCGATTATTATAAATGGACACAGTGGATTTTTGTCCAGTTATACAACAAAGGTTTGGCTTACGAGGATCATATAAATGTTAACTGGTGCCCCAATTTAAAAACAGTTCTTGCTAACGAAGAAGTGGTTGACGGTAAATCAGAAGTTGGTGGACATCCGGTTATACAAAAGAAAATGAATCAGTGGATGCTTCGAATCACTCAATATGCTGAAAGGCTATTAGTTGATCTTGATGAAGTAGACTGGCCTGAAAGCATAAAAGAAATGCAACGAAACTGGATTGGAAAATCTGAAGGTGCGACAATTAAGTTTCAAGTTGATGGGTCTAATGAATCAATTGAAGTTTTCACTACAAGACCAGATACTCTTTTTGGAGCGACCTATATGGTTATCGCTCCCGAACATGCTCTCGTTCCAAAAATCTCAGCTGCTGATAAAAAAGATGAGATCAATAAATATATTGAAGTCTGTAAACTCAAAAACGATTTAGAGAGAACTGAACTCAATAAAGACAAGTCTGGTGTTTTCACCGGCGCCTTTGCAACAAACCCAGCTAACGGTAAAAAAATTCCTGTATGGATTGCTGACTATGTTCTTGCGACGTATGGAACAGGCGCCATCATGTCAGTTCCAGCTCATGACGAACGCGATTATGAATTTGCCAAGAAATATAATCTCCCTATCGTACAAGTTTTGGAAGGTGGAAACATTGAAGAAACTGCTCACACCGGTGAAGGGAACCATATCAATTCTGATTTTTTAAACGGAACAAGCAAACTCGATGGCACGAAGAAAATGATCGAATGGCTTGAACAAAAAAAATTAGGTACGAAAAAAATAAATTATAAACTTCGCGACTGGATTTTTTCTCGCCAAAGATATTGGGGAGAACCTTTCCCTCTTTTAAAATATGAAGATGGAACAATTCGTTGTCTTGATGCTGATGAACTTCCTGTAGTCCTTCCAGAGTTGGAAAAATTTGAACCATCTGGAATTGGCGAGTCTCCACTTGCCAATGCGACTGACTGGTTGTGGATTATTGATCCAAAAACCGGGAAGAAAGCAAAACGTGAAACAAACACTATGCCTAACTGGGCGGGCTCATGCTGGTACTATCTTCGTTTTTGCGATCCGAAAAATGAAAAGGAACCATGGAATGCCGAGATCGAAAAATACTGGATGCCGGTCGATCTCTATGTCGGTGGAGCAGAGCACGCTGTCCTTCATTTATTATACGCGCGCTTTTGGCACAAAGTTTTATTTGATCTGGGTTTTGTTTCCACCAAAGAACCTTTTAAAAAATTAGTGAACCAGGGATTAATTCTTGCCAGTGATGGTGAGAAAATGAGTAAGTCTCGTGGAAATGTTGTTAACCCCGATAGCGTTGTAGCGGAATTCGGTGGTGACTCATTACGACTTTATGAAATGTTCATGGGACCTCTTGAAAAAGTAAAACCTTGGAAAGCAGATGGTGTAAAAGGCGTTTATAATTTCTTAAACCGAGCTTATAGATTTTTTGCAGATCCAGCACATATCGCAAGTGGATCTGAAAGTGATGAGACTCTAAAAATTCTCCACAAATCAATTAAGAAAGTGACTCACGATTACGAAAATATGAGATTCAATACTGCAATCTCTACTTTAATGATTTTCACTAATCATTGCTACAAAGTTGGACATGTTACAAAAGAGACTGCTGAAATCTTCACACTGCTTCTTGCTCCAATGGCACCTCATGCGGGTGAAGAAATTTGGGAGATACTTGGTCACAAAAAAACTCTTGCGTACCATACCTGGCCTACCTTCAGCGAAGAGCTGGCCCTTGATGACACTATTACTGTAGCCGTCCAGGTAAATGGAAAACTTCGCGCAACACTAGAAGTCGAACCAGGAATCACTCAAGAAGAAATTCTGGCGATGGCAAAAGCTGAAGAAAATGTAGCAAAAAATTTAGTTGGAACAATTGTAAAAGAAATTTATGTTCCTGGTAAAATTGTAAACTTTGTTGTTAAAGCCTAAAAAATTAAGAGGATCTATGACTGAAAAATTTTATATCACTACTGCAATCGATTACCCAAACGGTATTCCACATATGGGTCATGCCCTGGAAAAAGTCATCAGTGATGCTTATAATCGCTGGCACAAATTCTTAGGTTTTGAAACTTATTTTGTGACTGGAACAGATGAGAACGGACAAAAGCTTCTTGAAGCAGCTAAAGCAGCTGGCATTCCTACTCAAGAATATGTAGATACCAATTCAGCAAAATTTAAAAAATTAAGCCATGACTTAAATGTTTCTAATGATGACTTCATTAGAACAACCGAAAAACGTCATATCGATGTCTGCAATGAGCTTTGGACAAAATTAGAAAAAAAAGGCGACGTTTATTTCGGAGTCTACTCTGGTCAGTACTGTCTTGCCTGCGAGTCTTTTTATACTGAAACTCAGGCTCCAGATAATATTTGTCCGGCCCACAATACAACGCTCGTAAAAAAAGAAGAAGAAGGTTACTTCTTCAAAATGAGTTCATATCAAGAATGGATTATATCTTATATTAAAACTCACCCGACATTTATCGTTCCTCAATCTTCATATAATGAAATGCTCTCACGCCTTGAGGGTGACAAATTAAGAGACCTTCCTATTTCTCGTCCGAACGAAAATTGGGGAATTCCAGTTCCCGGGAATCCTAAGTTTGTTATGTACACTTGGTTTGATGCTCTTATTAATTACTACGCTGCCGTTGCACATACCGATAAAGAAAAATTCTGGCCTGCCTCTATGCACGTTATTGGAAAAGATATTACCTGGTTTCACACTGTCATCTGGCCAATTATGCTTCACGCTGCTGATATCGCAATTCCTAAGCAAGTTTATGTTCATGGAATGATTCTCGCAGAAGATGGAAAGAAAATGAGTAAGTCGTTGGGCAATGTTGTTGATCCAAATGATATGCTGGCAAAATATCCACTGGATAGTTTTCGCTATTATCTGCTTCGCGCTATTCCCGCTCAAAATGATGGACGTTTTTCTGAAAAAGAATTAATTGAAAAACAGAATGCTGAATTAGGAAATAGTTATGGGAACTTAATCATGAGAGTTCTAAAACTTTATCTAAAAGACAACGCACCTACTCTAGATGGAACAGGAGTTACTCAAGAAGTAAATTTCGATGACTGTTTTAAAAAGATGAAAGAATATATGGAAAAACGCGAACACAACAGAGCACTGGAAGTTTTATGGGAAGGTGTGAACAGTATGAATCAATACGTGAACATTAAAGAACCATGGAAGCTAAAAGAAGATAAGGTGGCCTTAAAACAAGTTGTGTATAACTGTGTATACTCTATTCACGCACTCTCTACTCTTCTCTCTCCATTCCTCCCTGATACGGCCTTGAAGGCACTTCAACCTTTAGGAGTACAATTAGGTCGCTTTGAAGATGTTAAGTTTGGAACAACGACTTATGAGCTTACAGAGCCAACTCCATTATTTCCAAAGATCGATTTGCCTGAAGCCCCAAAACCAGAACCTAAAGCGCCAAAGCCGCCCAAAGCGCCTAAAGTAGCCAAACCAGAAATGGCTTAATAGACTGCCTCAAAAAAGACCCGAAATTCAAGAATTAAACTTAAGGGCCTACAAGAAAATACAATATTTTTTAGTGGGCCTATAACTTAATCAACCTATTATAACTTCTAGTCTTATTCAGATTCTAACGAATCAGTTCGGCCAGATTTGTGAAACGGACGTAAAATTTGAGTATAGACTCTTTAATCTTATTTTTTGGTGCAATGATGGATGAAGAACAATTAGCATTAGTAGAAGAAGGACTTAATCTTTTAATTAAAAAGTTTAAGCGAAATACAAATGAGGGTGATCTTCAGAGAATGAAAATCGCTCAAGATGCTAAAGCCGCTATTCGCAAAGTTATGCTCTCTTTGGCCATTAAAGGAGATATTAAAGATATCGTGCCGGTCATAGAAACAGGAAAAGGTGCCGGTTGGGAAGTGACTGATTTCGACGATAAGATTATTCGATACCATGCCTAGTCTTGTCCGCTCGTTAAATTTATTCAATAATAGCCTCCACTAACCAGGGGGCTTTTTTATGTTCGATAAAATCACTGAAGATATCAAGAAAGCAATGTTTGCTAAAGATAAAGAGCGTCTTGATGCTTTACGCTATTACAAAAGTTTGTTGATAGAAAATAAAACAGCTAAGACTGCACCAATTGCTGAAATGGACGTGTTAATCAAACATGTAAAGAAACTAAGAGATTCACTTGAGAGTTTCCCACCTGAAAATGAAATTCGCAAAAAAACGGAAAGAGAGATAATTATTCTTTCTGAGTATATGCCAACCCAATTGAGTGAAGATGTCGTTCGTGGATACATCCAGGAAATAATAGCAAAAACTCCTGGTGTGAATGCCGGTCTTGTGATGAAAGAATTGAGCCCTAAAATTAAAGGCCAGTTCGATAGCAAAATTGCTAACGAACTAGTTAAAGCTGCTCTTTCTTAGTTTTTACAAGTGATCGAGACTGGAAAGTGATCACTTAAAATTTCTTGATAGAATCTATAATAAAACGCATTGGTGAGTTGATTCGTGAAGATTCTTCTTTTGAAACCGTCAATGCGTTCTTGCATTTGAAAATCATCTGCAACAACTTCATTATTTTTAATGGTTAACATTCCTGTTAATTGAGTCGTGTACGAGCTTACCAAACGATCCATTTTCATTTTACCTGCACTCGTCAAAGGATAATCTAGCTTCGAAGGAAGAGGTGCATCATCGGAGGGAACATCGCCGCCAACTGAAACTCCATCATCAAAAGGTGCAAAACCTTTATTAACGACAGAAACTGAATTCGTAGTCCGGACCATGTACATTTTTTCGATATCACTTTCGATATCTGATTTATAATAATTGTAAACCTGTCCTTCATCGCAACTCGGGAAGGCGGATTTATCTAAAACAAAGTGGTCATAAGAACTCGCAACACCATTTGTTTCTTTTCCATCCCCCATGTATCGAGGAGGAGAAATTGTTGAGGCCTCATTGATCAATAAACTTCCACCAGGAAAAGTCTTCAACACTTCGGCCCAATAGGGATTGTTGCCCATTAAATTTGTATCAGAAACAAACATAATATTATTGTCATTATATTTTTTTCTAAAACGATTCATAAAGTTTAGA
>JACMPM010000100.1 GCA_014377485.1 Bacteriovorax sp.
CCATCGACACCTAAAGCGTAATTAATGTGAAATTGAGGAATCCATGGGATTTTCACACTTAATGCTTCTTGCATTCCTGGAATCGATTGATCGAACTTGCAATAGAGAACTATTGTAAGCGCAAATGTAATGACGGTATTAATAAGGGCCCACCATTTCATTGCCGTTGTATTTTCCTTAGGAATACACAACACTCCAACTACTCCGATAATAGGCATCCACAAAATCCAGCTTAATAAATCTAAACCGTGCACCGGTTGACTCCTTCTAAAAAGTTATTCTTTTTGAATCATTAGTATAAAAACTTTTAATTAAAAACTTAATTTCCAAACGTATCCTGCAAGTACAGCAATCAAAACAATGAAGTACAACTGAATTTTTCCAGACTGCACCCATCTTAAGATAGTGTTCATTGCTCTTACACTCCACCCTGTACCATCAACCATACCGCTATCAATCACTGTATTATCAAACCAGCGTGAAACAGTATAAGCAAAACGGTTTACCGCAGCCCACCCATCAACACCGTACTTGTCGTAAATTCCCATATCAAACCAAGCGAGAAAATTATTAAAAGGAATAAGTCCTTTTTGAATAATTTTACCTATGTATAAATCATCAAAATAATATTTATTTTGAAGTGCTCGTCTCCAGCCTACAAAAGTTTGCGCCCACCAATCAGCGCTAATTGATTTTTTAACATACATTGAAAACGCAAGGAAAATACCAGCGAAAGCAATTATGACAGAAGCGATTGCACCGACATGATGGATATAATGTACATGGTGAGCAACTTCTTCACTCATTCCATGGTTCGGGTCATATTCTGCTTTTGGAAGTTCAAGTTTATCGCGTGTATCAACATCACCGAAATCTTCTGATTTGTATTCTGCATAGTGATGAAGGCTCTCAGCATCTGGTTTGTGAATTAAAGTAGAAAACCACTCATTTCTTGATCCAAAAAGATTCACTTCTCCCTGGCCAGTAAAAGATCCAGAATAAAAAAGTCCAAGTGTGAATACCGAAAGAATTAAAAGTGGAATATTAGAATTCCATCCTAAATGTTCTTCATGTGCATGGTCGTATATGTGATGATCGCGTGGTTCACCCAGAAAAGTTAAAAACAACATTCTAAACATATAGAACGCAGTTAAAAGAGCTCCACCAAAGCCTAGTAATGCGACTGGAATATAAACTGGATTATTGAATGCCATTACAAGGGCATCACCTAATATTCTATCTTTTGAAACAAATCCAGAGAAGAAAGGAACGCCCGCAATTGCAAAACAACAAAGCAACATTGCAAAAAATGTATACGGTAGTTTTTTACGAAGGCCACCCATTTGTGGCATTTCCTGGCAATGAATAGAGTGAATAACTGAACCGGCAGATAAAAATAAACACGCTTTAAAAACAGCGTGAGTTATAAGGTGCATGAAAGATGCATTGTATGATCCAACACCAATTCCAAGAACCATGTATCCAAGTTGAGAAATTGTAGAGTAGGCGAGAACTGCTTTTATATCTGTTTGTATAAGAGCGATGGTGGCTGCACCAAATGCGGTGATTGCGCCAATATATGCAATAAATGTTGTTAAATGACCCAGCTCCATTAGCGGATACATTCTTAAAGAAAGATAAACTCCGGCCGCAACCATTGTAGCAGCATGGATTAAAGCAGAACATGGAGTTGGACCCCACATCGCATCAGGCAACCATACTTGCAATGGAACCTGTGCCGACTTTCCCATCGTTCCCATGAAAATAGAAAATCCAGCCAACGTTGCAACCGGAACACCAATCGAGAAAACGGAAATTGTAAGGCCGTTAAATTTTCCAGCTGCAATAGCATTATAGATATCTACAAAAGAAACATTTCCTACAACAGACCAGATTGCCAAGATTCCCAATAGGAAAAAAACATCTCCTACTCTAGTGGTCATAAAAGCTTTCATCGATGCGTTTCCAGCACCTTCTTTTTCGTAGTAGAAACCAATTAATGAATAAGAACAAAAACCCATCAATTCCCAAAAAATAAATACTGATAAAAGATTGTCTGAGAGAACAAGTCCCAACATTGCCGATGTAAAGAGCGACATATAGACAAAAAATCTTCCG
Source organism: Bacteriovorax sp. (assembly GCA_014377485.1). Taxonomy (GTDB): domain Bacteria; phylum Bdellovibrionota; class Bacteriovoracia; order Bacteriovoracales; family Bacteriovoracaceae; genus Bacteriovorax. The sequence goes on from JACMPM010000100.1 coordinate 2,119, forward strand.
AATCGAGGATCGTCATGCATATACCAAGTTGAGAAAACATGGATTAATGTAGCGACACCCGTAACCATCAAAAGCATTACTGAAGTCATGTTATCTATATAGATACCCATTTTAACTTCAAAAACATGTGAGCCTGAGCTTAAGTTAAACCATGGGAAAACTTTATGAATATGATACCCAACTGAGTAAACATTCATAAAATCAAAAAAGATTCTTAGTGCAAACAAAAATGAAACAAAGATAGATCCGGTACTAATTGCGACTGCAAGTTTAGTAAACTTCTTAACAATAAACGCATTAATCACAAATGCGAAAAATGGCAACAGTACAATGGGTGCAATCGTCCAAAATGTATAATCCATAGTCTCTATATCCTTACCAATTCTTTAGTTTTGTAATGAAGCTGCATCATCTATATGAATACTTTCTCTCAATTGGAAAAATCTAATAACAATTCCAAGCCCAACTGCTGCTTCAGCTGCTGCCGTTACTATAATGAACAAACTCAAGATGTGACCATCAAGATTATTGTTTGAAAATTTCGTATAAGCTGCAAAATTAAGAGCTGATGCATTCAAAATAAGTTCAATTCCTAAAAGAATTGCAATGATATTTTTTCTTGCAATCATTACAAGAATTCCACATATAAAAAGTGCAAAAGAAATACCTAAGTATGAGCCTAAATTAATCATGTCTTTCTTTCCTTGGTCTAGAAATTACAGCCGCTCCAATTAAAGCTCCCAAAAGCATTACCGAAGAAATTTCAAAAGCAAGAATATGGTCCGTGGCAAGCAAGGTTCCAATTCTTTCTACGGTAGGTGCGTTAGCCGTTATTACAGCTGTAGTCGACTGATCTTTTAAAACATTGGCGATGATTTTTAGTACTATTAATGAAGCAAGAATAGCCGTGATTCCAGCAAAGAAATAAGTTTTTTTATTTCCCATTGCTGCGATTTTTTCTAATCCATAACGATTGATATTGTTTCCAGTACCACCAGTTAACATAATGGCAAACAACATAAGGATAACAACACCACCGGCGTAAACCACCAATTGAGTAGCTGCTAAAAAGTCAGCACCGATACATGCGTAAAGACCTGCTACTCCAAAAAATGAAGCAAGAAGATAGATACATGCGTGCATTAAATTTTGGCTGTAAACAACAGCAATAGCTCCACCAAGTGTAAGTGCAGCCGATAATAAAAATAGTGTATTCGTGAACACAGCTAACTCCCTTTATATTTTCTCTTATTAATGATGACCAGCAACCGTGGCTGCCGTTTCAAAAATAAGTGAATAAATTGATTTTCCATCAAATGCGTACATCCAAACTGCACAACCCAGAAGGTTAAAAATTGCAATTGGAGTTAAGTATTTCCAACATAGAGTCATAAGCTGATCTACTCTTAAACGAGGTAGAGTCCAGCGAACCCAAATGACGACATAATAAAGAGCGAAGGTTTTTGTGAAAAAAGCTCCCATTTCAAGAAGTTGTCCGATGTTTTTAGCAAGCATTTCATCCATGCCTAATTTCTCAACTAAAATTGCACCAGTACCAAGATCGAACGGTACTTTGTATCCACCTAAAAACAGTGCTGTTGCCACACCGCAAACAACAAAAACTTCGATGTATTCTGCTAGAGCAAAAAGACCAAATCTCATACCTGAATATTCTGTATGGTAACCAGAGACAAGTTCAGATTCCGCTTCTGGTAAGTCGAAAGGAGCTCTGTTTGTTTCTGCCAATGCAGCAATAAAAAATACAAAAAAACCGACAAAGGCAAATGGATTATGAAAAAGGTACCATTCTTGAGGCATTCCACCCTGTCCGCCAATCAATGTTCCCATTGAAAGACCACCGGCCAATAATACAATAGAGATGATTGTTATAGTCGCGGGAATTTCATATGAAATAATTTGAGAAGCACCTCTCATCCCACCAAGCATTGACCATTTTGAGTTAGAAGCATATCCACCGAGGAAAACTCCAACTCCAACCAATGAAGCCATACCTACAAGATAAAAAATACCTACGTTTAGATCAGCTAATATAAATCCACTTGAAAATGGAATAACTGCAAGGGTTGCAAAAACTCCAACCAAACAAAGAAATGGAGCAAGCATAAAAGTGAATCTATCTGCGCCTGATGGAATGATGTCTTCTTTTAAGATCATCTTCACTCCGTCAGCTAAGAATTGAAGAATTCCATAAGGCCCAACACGGTTTGGTCCAATACGCATTTGAAGATCTGCAGAAATTTTTCTTTCGGCATAAGTACCAAGTCCACCGATTGTTGACATGACACCAACAACGATTAAACAGGCAACCAAAAATATAACAAAAGCTACCAGTGAAGATGCATCAAAACCTAAAGCTTTTGTAAGCCAAGAAATGGCGTTAGTAAGTTCTTTAGATTGTGAAAGATAGGTGACTACAGTTGAGTTCATTACTTATCCTTTTTCGCGTAATTAGCTTGAGAATGAAAGCTCTTAATCCAGTCAAGGTCGCCTTTTTTCCAACAGTAAACAAGTCCGGCCACAAGAATTAAAACGAAACTGAAAACTGAAACTAAAAGTGTTCCACCAAGTCCAATTTGAGTGAATTTTTTAAAAACTGCTGCAACTGGAAACATTAAAGCGCTTTCAACATCAAAAATAATGAATACAAGTGCGATAACGTAAAACCTTACGTTAAAGTTGGCCCAAGCTGAACCAATAGGCTCTTCGCCACACTCGTAAGCTGTTTCTTTGAGTTTGTTAGGGTTATGAGGACGAATCAATCCTCCCAATAGAAGTGATCCACCGGCCACAAGCATAGCGAGCGCAATTAAAATTACGACGGGCATGTAGACGTCTAGATTAAATGTCGACATCTGATCTCCGAGATAAAAAATCCAATTTTTTAGTTTTCTTAGATTACATGAAAATATATTATCTTGGAAATAGTTAATTTCGTTCAAGACGATTGTTCATATGAGTCACTTCAATTCACTGCTTCAAAGAATTTTTAATTGGGATGAACATGGTTCATCTCAATTGCATATTTATGGCACCAACATGGAGCAGTGGGCTTTTATCCTCAATATTTTCTTGCAGGAAAGTCCGCAATTACTTTTAAAAAAATCTCATTTAATTATCACTTCCTCCAATGACGAAGCCGAAGAATTGTCTCAAACGTTGCAAGGTGTTGATGTTCTTTTTTATCCAGGACTTGACGCTTCTCCGTATAGTGGAGTAATTTCGTCGGAAAAAAGTTTCTATGATCGTCTTGAAGTTTTAAGCCGTTTAAATAAATTTAAGGCCACAAAAAATAATTTTATTTTAATTACATCGTTTGAAGCTTTGTCCCTAAAGATGCCTCCTCCGCAATTTTTCAATGAATTTAGTTTTAATTTATTGATTGATGACATCATTGCACCCATTGAACTAGCAAAAAAATTAGTTGGATTGGGCTATTCTTCAGTAACTTCCGTTGAAGAACCGGGAACATTTATTCAAAAAGGGCAGATTTTCGATCTTTATCCAGTAGGATCTGCGCCTGTTCGGCTTGCTTATTTTGATGATTTGATTGAATCAATTCATGAAATCGATTTAGATACACAAAAATCGATCAAAGAAAATGCATTAACCTCGGTTACAATTGCTCCGGCCGCTGGAATTTTTTCAACACACGACTTCCCTGTAACTTTAAGAGAAAACTTACCCCAATTCGGACCTAGTTTAAAAAATAAATTTGAATTTAGAAAAGCTCTGTTTGCTAGACTTTCTGAAGGACAATTATTTGAAAACTATCCTGTTTATATTCCTCTTTTTTTTAAACAAGCGGCGACTCTATTTGATTTTTTTAACATCGACGATTGTATAGTATCTGTTTTAAATGCCAACGAAACACATCGAAGTTTTTTAGAACTTACAGAAACTTTAAGAGTTGAGTTTGAAAACGAAGAAGAGAGCTTGAAGAGTGAGAATATTTTACCGCACTTTGAACATCTCTATGATTTTTCCTTTTTTCAAGAACTCGAAAAGAAAAAAGTGATCATGGTAGATCAGCTTAATATAAGTATGAATTTTGGTGAAATATCTGATGCAATTGATTTAAGACTGATAAAAACCAAAACGTTTCTTAATCAATTTGTAAATCCAGCTCTTACAAAACCAGAATATATAAAAGCATCTCTCAGTTTTTTAAAAAAGCATTTTGAATTTCAAGGAAATGTTTATTTTTCATCTTATAGCGAGTCATCCAAAGCTGAAATCCTGCACCTCATTGAATTACAAGATTACCCGGGAGACTTAAAATCTAGAATTGAATTTCTTCCTTTTAAAGTAACTGAAGGATTTTATTACGAAGGAGAAAAATTTCTCATCATGACTGATGGTGATTTGTTTGCGGCTAAAAAAACCAAAGTTCAAAAAAGTTCTAAGGTTGACCTGGATCTTTTTGCAGAACAAATTGCAACACTTAAAGTTGGAGATTATGTCATCCACAGCGAGTATGGTGTTGGTGAATATCTCGGACTTGAAGCTCTTAATATAGCTGGGGATAAAACTGATTTTTTAGTCTTAAAATACGCTGAAAACGATAAAGTTTACGTTCCCGTTTATAAACTCAACCAGATTCAAAAACACGCTGACTCTCATACCGGATTAAAGAAGGACAGTCTTCGCACCAATAAGTTTCAACTTTTAAAAGCACGTGCTAGGACATCCGCCAAAGTGCTTGCCTTTGATCTTTTAAAACTCCAGGCAGAACGTCAATCCTCTGTTGCGTATGCTTTTTCTGAACCAGATCATCTTTATAAAGAATTTGAACTGGCATTTCCCTTTGAAGAAACTCCCGATCAGGCACGGGCCATTGAAGAAGTACTCGAAGCTATGCAAAAACCACTTCCAATGGATTTTTTAGTTTGCGGAGACGTGGGGTTCGGAAAAACAGAAGTTGCCATGCGTGCAGCTTTTAAAGCAGTAGAAGATAAAAAACAAGTTGCTGTCTTGGTTCCAACTACCATCTTGGCATTGCAACACTTTAATTCTTTTACTAAACGATTTAAAGAATTTCCAGTTCGCATAGAATTTATCTCTCGCTTTAAATCTCCAAAAGAATCTAAGGAAATTCTAGCAAAAGCTGAAAGGGGTGAAATTGATATTTTAATTGGAACTCATAAGCTTTTATCAGATAAGTTAAAATTCTATGATCTCGGCCTGGTCATTGTCGATGAAGAACAACGCTTTGGTGTCGGTCATAAAGAAAAATTAAAATTAATGAAAGCTTCCGTAGATTTTTTAACTTTAACCGCAACACCAATCCCACGCACACTTCAAATGGCTTTTTTGGGATTGCGAGATCTCTCACTAATAAAGACAGCTCCACCTAGACGTCAGTCCATAAAAACATATGTTATTAAGGAGGACGATCTTACTATTCAAACTGCAATTCAAAAAGAGTTACAAAGAGGTGGGCAAGTTTTCGTTGTACATAATAAAGTTCACGATATTGAAGAATATACTGCTTCTATTCGAGAACTTGTTCCTGAAGCAAAGATTACTTTTGCTCACGGACAAATGGGCGAGAGAGAACTTGAGGACCGAATAAATTCTTTTTATAATGGCGCTTACCAGGTTTTAGTTGCCACAACGATTATTGAATCGGGAATTGATATTCCAAACGCCAACACAATGATCATCGATCGCGCTGATACCTACGGACTTTCTCAGCTTCACCAATTGCGTGGAAGGATTGGTAGATCTGATAAGAAAGCTTACGCCTATTTTGTCATTCCTCGTATGCGAGAAATTTCTTCAGTGGCACAAAAACGTCTACATGCTCTTCAAACATACGCTGAAATGGGCTCGGGTTTTAATATCGCCTCAGTTGATCTAGAAATTAGAGGGGCGGGTGATATATTAGGTGGATCTCAATCTGGTCATATCGAAGCAGTTGGACTTGAGCTATATATGGAGCTTTTAAAAGACGCTATCCATGAAATTAAAGGTGAAAAGAAAATCCTCAAAAAGGACATCGAAATTCTTACTCCTTTTCCAGCTTTCATACCCAATCATTATATAAGTGATCCTGGCGAGCGATTAAAACAATACAAACGTTTATCAAATTGTGAAACTATTGATTTACTTGAAAAAATTAGAGATGAATTCCAAGACGTGTATGGTTTATTTAGTGAAGAACTATCAAATTTATTTGTTGTTTTAGAAACAAGAATTCATTTACAGACTCTCGGTCTAAAATCTGTGCAAGTCGGCGGAACGGCAATTACCCTAAAATTCGACCGCGGTTTTTTAGAATCGAGTCCAGAGCTGCGTGATCGTGTCGTAGGTTTCTTTATTTCTCGTCCAAAGATTTATCAATTTACTCCAGATTATCGAGTTATTTATAATCATAAAACCAACGTTTCTCAAAACGATTTACTCAAGTTTGCTAAAGATATTTCTCAGCAAATATTTCCATCTTAGTGATTTTGTTCTTCCTAATTTTAATTATCTGCTATCATAAAATTGTATCAAACTAAATTAGACGTTTTAGAATAACTTTTCTAGGAATAATCAGGAATCAAATGATGAAAAAATCAAACCTTTTAGTAGCCGCTACATTCCTCATTTCATTTTCAGCTCTTGCACAGACAACTGATCCAGTTGTTGCAACTGTTAATGGGGTAGAGATCAAAAAAACACAATTAGACCAGGCATTCGAGCAAAACTTGATGTTTGTTTCAGATAAAATTGTTACGAAAGAAAAAGTTCTTAACGACATTATCAATAGAGAAATTGGAATTAAAAAAGCTAAAGAAGCCAAACTCAATGATGATCCGGTTGTTAAAGCAAAAATGGAAGATGTTCTCTACCATGCTCAAATTTCAAAAGATTTAGAAAAAAAACTTCAGGGAATTTTAGTTACAGATAAAGAAGCTCAAGACTATTACGCTAAAAATAAAGAATACAGAACTGCACATATCCTTTTTAGAATTAGAGTAAGCCCTGAAAAAGAAGAAGTTCAAGAAGCAACTAAAAAAGCACTTGAAGTTTATAAACAACTTCAAGCAAAACCACAATTATGGCCAGAGTTAGCTAATAAATATTCTCAAAGTTCAACTGCACCGTCCGGTGGGGACTTGGGATATCTTCCAGCCATTAAATATGCACCAGAATACTTCAAAGCAATCAATGGAAAACCAAATGGTCACATTACTTCACCCGTAAGAACTCAATTTGGATTACACATAGTTAAAGTTCTTGGCGTTCACGAATGGAAAGAAGTAGATCCAGCAATCTATAAGAAAATTATCTATGACCAAAAACGTGACAAAATCCTTGAAGAATATTTTGCTGATGGCCGCAAAAGCGCACAAATTAAAATTAATAAACAATATTTAAAATAATACTAAAACAATGAAAAAGACTCTGTTGCTTTTAGCTTCATTATTTCTATTAAATTCATGCGCTGGCTATCCTGATGTACGCCCCGGAGAAGACGGCGTACACAGGGTGGTAATCCCAACTGACGATGTCGAAGTGGCAAATCGAAGCGCAATCAGACAATCAAATAATTACTGTGAAGAATTTCAAAAGAAAGCCTATTTTCTTACTGAAACAAAAAAATATTCAGGAAGTATCGACGAGAACACCTACAATACAGGTAAAGGAATTTCAAAAGCTGCTAAAATATTTGGTGGTGGAATCCTCGCTTCTTCTGATAGCAAAAACCAACAACAAACTGGTAAAACGGTAGGACTTGGTGGTCTGGCCATGGATGAAGCATTGGGTAAAGGCTACACCGTCGAAATGAAATTTAAGTGTCACTAATCCATCCCTTCTTTGCCGGCCCTGGTATTGGTTAAATTGTTCCAGTTACGGATCAAATTGCATTTTCTCCTAGCATTCATTACACATATTTTTTTCTTATTCAAACAGTGATCATTTTGGAGTTATTGATCTTGTCGGAGCTGTTCGCTACCAGTTTTAATTATTAAACAACGACTTGCCCTGATAGTAATTCATTTATCAGGGCAGATTTATAACGCAGTTAATATTCACTTATTTCACCCTTAATCCAAAATCTTATTTTCTTGCGACTTGTTTAGAAGAATCATATAACTTACTCTTAAATATCTTTCTATTGAGAGTGGGTTATCAATGAAATATGCATATCGCTTTATTATTTTTTCTCTTTTAATTCAATCTTCCGTTCAAGCTAAATTGCTCGATAAAATCAGTGCTATAGTAGACGACAATATCATTACGCTTTCACAGGTTGTTCGCGTTTCAAAAAATCTTGCAATCAAGAGAAACGTTGCACCTATGATTTATGACAAAGCTAGTTTTTCAACAGAAGAAGTAATAGATATTTCAATTAATAAATTTCTGATTCGCGCGAAACTGACTGAATTGGGTTATTCAATTACTGATGATCAAGTTGAAGCTCAAATTAAAACTAATGAAAAAAGATTGAATGTTGATCGTAAATCTTTGATGACATTTCTAAAACAACAAGGTTCTACTTTTGACGAATATTTCGAAACTTTAAGGGAAGCAATTGAATACAGTTATTTTATCAATCGAGTTATCTCTCCAACTATTGCGGTATCTGAACAAGACGTAAAAAATACATACTTTAAAAACAATATAAAAGATGCCCGGCTAAATTTTAAATACACCCTTATTGACTACTCAATTGCCAATGATGTTGTACCAAAACTTAACAAAGGTCAGATGGAAGAAGTTGTTAGGCAATTCCGTATCAACAGTATTTTACCAGAAGCTTTTTCGACGCTTACATCTACAAACCTCGATGAAATTACTGAAGAGGGTATTTCTACCGAATTAAAAAATCTCTTAAAACAAACAGATGAAGGTGCGATGACGACCGTTGTAAACTTAAACAATCAGCATCATATTTTTTATATCGCTAAAAAAGATTTGGTTGAATCTGAAGCATTTGCAAAACAAAAAGACAAAATTCGAGAAGATCTTTTTGAAGTGGCTGTGAAAAATGAAGCCAAGCTTTGGTTTGAACGCGAAAGAAACAAACACTATATCAAAATCTCTATCTAAGGTATTTGGTTTTCGAATGATTTATGTAACCCAGGGCCATGAATCCGGAATAGGCTTAGAAATTTTCCTTAAGTCATTTCTTCTTCTCTCAAGAGAAGAAAAAAAACTCATTCGACTTGTCGTTGATAAAAATGATTTAGAAAAAAATTTAAATGATCTCAACTTAAATTCTAAAACATTTAGCGATCTCATAATTATTGAAAATATAAAGAGCACTTCTTTTTCCTCAACCAATTCTCTTCTTACAACGCTTAACTTAATTACGAATGACGATATTTTGGTCACGTTACCAACATCTAAAGACCAATTACTTTTAAATAATAAAAATCAAGCAGGGTATACTGAATTTTTTAGATCATATTTCAACAATAAAAATATTTCTATGACTTTCAAAGGTTTAACTCAAAATGTTCTTTTAATAACTGATCACATTCCTTTAAAAGATATAACTAAAAAAATCACTCCTGATCTCATTAAAGAAAAAATTAAAATAACATTAGATAACTTTAAAAAGTATTTTTTTTCGTTTGAAGAAGTTATCTTTTCTGGAATAAATCCTCATGCCGGAGAAAATGGAATATTAGGGGATGAAGAAAAGTTTATAAGAGAAGCTATGAGTGATCTTGCAAAAAACTATGGTCCAATTTTTTCAGGACCGTTTTCAGGCGACACTCTACACCATCACCAAGCTCCAGAAAAACATCAACTTTTCGTTTATATGTATCATGATCAAGGCTTAGCGCAATTCAAATCCAAACATGGTTTGATAGGCTTAAATATAACACTTGGACTTCCATTCCTACGTCTAAGTGTTGACCACGGCACGGCCTTCGATTTGTATGGTAAAAACAAGGCTAATATTTCTGGAATGCTTTATCTTTTTAAACAAGCTTTTGAGGTAATCAGTGTCAATCAACGAAATTAATATTGTTAAGGCCGCAGTTCATAATCTTAAAGACGTAACAATCAGCATACCTAAAAACACTTTAACAGTTATCACTGGTCCCTCAGGTTCAGGTAAATCTTCTCTAGCCTTCGACACAATTTATGTTGAAGGACAACGCCGCTATATTGAATCACTTTCAAGTTATGCCAGACAATTTTTGGGTCAATATCAGCCTCCGGAAGTTGAATCAATAACCGGTCTTTCACCGTCAATTGCAATCGATCAAAAAAGCTCGAGCAAAAATCCACGTTCTACGGTTGGTACGACAACTGAAATTTATGACTACTTACGTGTTTTATTCGCCAGAATTGGAACACTTTATGATCCAGAAACAGGACTCGAAGTTAGAAGATACACTCCAACTCAAATAGTGAGAGAGGTTTTAAAACTTGGGGATAAATCGAAACTACAAATTCTTGCTCCGATCCCTTCGAATGATAGTATAAAATTTAAAGACCAGCTTTCAAAATTTCTTACCATGGGCTTTTCTCGCGCAAGATTAAACGGCGAGCTTATTCAATTGGACGAAAGTACAAAAGCTCCAAAGGGAAAATATCAACTTGATATTGTAGTTGATCGTATTGTTCTTAAAGACGATGTTGAAAAACGTTTAGGTGACTCTGTTGAATACGCTCTCAAATTAGGTGACGGTAACATATTAATTCTGGTGAATGATAATAATGAAATTACTTTCTCGGAACATAACAAATCGACAAAGGGAGATAGGGTTTATCCCGAACTTGAGCCGCGACTTTTTTCATTCAATTCACCAATAGGTGCTTGTGAAGTATGCAATGGCCTAGGCGAGACAAAGACATTTGACTTAGATCTAATGATTTTTGATGAAAACCTTCCCTTACTTGAAGGAGCGATTACTCCACTGTCAAAAAGAAATTCATTTCTTTATAAAATGGTTGAAACTATTGCCGCTGAAGAAGGTATCGATGTAAGTGTTCCATTTAAAAAACTCCCGAAGAAAATGACTAATATTCTTTTTAACGGAACAGATAAAGTTTATCGTTATTCTTTTACTTCTGAAAACTCCCACTTTGAATTCTCTAAGGCTTTTCCAGGACTTTCGGCCTGGCTTGAAAAAAAGTTTTTAGAATCAGGCTCAGATAAAGTTCGCATTGAACTTGAAAAGTTAATGAACATAAAAACATGCCCTAGCTGCCATGGCCTTAGATTAAATAAAGTCGCACTTTCAACTAAAATTGGCGACAAACACATAATGGATTTATGTACCCTTTCGATTGCAGACGTCTTTGAATATTTAAACAATATAAAGCTCGACGGCGAAAAGAAAATCATTGCCGATAAACTACTAAAAGAAATTGTTTCTCGCCTACGTTTTCTTTTAGATGTTGGTTTAAATTATTTGACTCTCAATAGAGGTGCCATGACCCTCTCCGGTGGTGAGTCTCAACGCATTCGTCTTGCTACACAAATTGGTTCTGCATTATCTGGTGTCCTTTATGTTTTAGATGAACCAAGCATTGGTCTACACCAGCGCGACAATGATCGCTTAATCAAAACACTAAAAGCTCTTCGTGATATTGGAAATACTGTCTTAGTTGTTGAACACGATGAAGACACTATGCTGGCATCAGATTATTTAATCGACATGGGTCCTGGTGCTGGAATACACGGCGGCAAAATAGTTGCCCACGGTACACTTTCTAAAATCCTGAAAGATAAAAAATCATTAACTGCAAAATTTCTAAACGGTGAAAATCGTATCGAAATTCCAGCTATTCGAAAAAAAGCAACTAGGTTTTTAAAGCTTAATGGTGCAACAGAACACAATATAAATAATCTTTCTGTCTCAATTCCTCTAGGTGGATTGGTTTGTGTTTCTGGCGTAAGTGGATCAGGCAAATCTACATTGATTCATAAAGTATTAGTTCCAGCTGTTAAAACTCATTTGACGAGAACACATAAATCACTTTATCAAAAAGCTAATTTTAATTCTCTTACAGGCGTAGATGAAATTAAAACTGTTATTGAGCTCGATCAATCTCCAATTGGCAGAACGCCACACTCTAACCCAGCAACCTACACTGGCCTCTTTGATGATATAAGAGATATCTTTGCCTCAACCAATGAATCGCAAATTCGCGGATATAAAACCGGTCGATTTAGTTTCAATGTTAAAGGTGGGCGATGTGAGGACTGTGAAGGTAACGGCGTAAAGAAAATCGAAATGCATTTTTTACCCGATGTTTATATAACATGCACCGAATGCAAAGGAAGGCGCTACAACGCTGAAACTTTATCTGTTTTATATAAGGGTAAGAACATTTCTGAAATTTTAGATATGTCGATCGAAGAGGGTGCTGAGTTTTTTAAAAACCACACTAAACTTGGTCGTGTACTTCACACACTAAATTCAGTTGGGTTGGGTTATATGAAACTCGGCCAACCTGCAACAACGCTTTCTGGTGGAGAAGCTCAACGCTTAAAACTTTCTCGTGAATTATCGAAACGTACTAAAGGACATTGTCTTTATGTTTTAGATGAACCAACTACTGGTCTTCATTTTCAAGATATTAAAATTCTACTTTCAGCACTTCAACAATTAGTTGAACAAGGACATACGCTTTTAATAATCGAACATAATTTAGATGTAATCAAAACTGCCGATTGGGTAATTGATTTGGGTCCGGAAGGTGGTAGTGGTGGAGGAGAGATTGTCGCAGAAGGAACTCCAGAGCAAGTTGCAAAAAATCCAAAGTCTCATACCGGTAAATATTTGAAGAAAGTTTTAAAAGCATGATTGAAATAACATCTTTTGATGACCCACGCATAATCGAATTTTCTAAAATGCGCGATCACACACTAAATGATCAGGGATTTATACTGGCCGAATCTGAAAAACTTTTTTTACAACTCCGAGCAAGCAATAAAACATTTTTAAAAATACTTTCCACACCTGATTTTGCCAAAAGATATCATCTCCAGGGTGATAATATTTATATTGCCTCAAAGAATATTCTTGAACAAATTGCTGGTTTTAAGATTCACTTTGAAGTCATTTTTCTCGCTGAAAAACCTCTCGATTATGACATTGATAAACTAGATGATCGAATTATACTTTTAAATGGTTTAAGTTCTCCTGAAAATGTCGGGAGTATTGTTCGTTCTGCTGCCGCCTTTAATATTAATTCAATTATTGTAGATGAAAAAACGTGTTCTCCATTTTTAAGAAGATGTATTCGTGTATCCATGGGTAACATTTTTTCAATGAAATCTTTTCATTCTTCGAATATTAGAAACGACCTAGAAAATCTTAAGTCGCTTGGATATACTATTATTTCCACTGCGAATATACCTCACTCTCAAAACTTAACGCATTATGATTTTCCCAAAAAATCTGTGCTTATTATTGGAAGCGAAGGTCATGGTATTGATCACGACATTATTGGTCTATCTGATGTTGTATTAAAAATTATTATCAATTCTCAAGTGGCTCATTTGAACGCATCAAATGCAGCTGCAATTTTTCTTTCTCACATGAGTCTCGTTAAATAAAAATTCGTTAATATATAATAAAAAAAGGGAGCACGAGAGCTCCCTTTTTTTATTAAAACTAAATTTTATCTCTTAGTAATTATACTAGGAAAGTAGAGATAAGCGCGAAAATTACAAGTGACTCCATAAGTGCAAGAGCAAGAATCATTGGAGTTTGAATTTTGTCAGCTGCTGATGGGTTTCTTGCGATCCCTTCTAGGGCCACAGCTGCTGCTTTTGATTGACCTTGAGTTCCACCGTATACTGCAAGACCTAGAGCTAAAAAGTAAGCAAAGTACTTAGTTGCTTTTTCTGTTCCGAACCATCCACCAGTAGATGCTGTAGCAGCTTCAGCTTGAGCGAATGCACTAGCAGAAGTTAAAGCGAAAAACATAACTGATGATAATAGAACTGATAATTTTTTTGACATTAGAGACTCCTAAAAAAAGTTAATAATAAAATGGTTCTCTTAGTGATGAGCTACTTCACCATGATCTTGATGAGTGATAGCCAAACTAACATAGACCATTGAAAGCATAATAAATACGTAAGCTTGAATAAATGAAACTAAAAGTCCGAGCAACATAAATACAACCGGCACACCTAAAGGTGCAAGATGTGAAAATGTTCCTAGTACCGTGTGGTCTCCGTACATATTCCCATATAAACGTAGAGCTAATGAGATTGGACGGATACAAACTGAGATAATCTCAATTGGAAATATAAGAATGGCCATATACCAAAGTGGTCCGGCGAAATGCTTTATGTAATTTAGAGTTCCGACTTCTTTACATCCCTTGATGTTGAAATATAAAAATGAAAAAACGCCTAATGCTAAAGTCGTATTAATAGATTCTGTAGGAGGTAGAAATCCTGGAATCAAGCCAATGGCATTTGATAAAAAGATAAGAATAAATAAAGTTGCCACGAATGAAAAAAATCTTGGGCCTTCTTTCTCACCAAGAACTGCGCGACATTGAGTCATGATAAAAGAACCGTACATTTCTGCAATATTCTTAAACGTGATTCCTCTCTCTGGAACAGCTGCTGCTTCTAAGTTTGCAGTTTTTTTTCTGTAAACAATTCCAGCGACAACAAGCAACAAGCCCACTAAAGCGAAAGTGAGAACGTGCTCAAAGTGATGAATTTGTTTTTGGTGAAATGCTTCTTCAATTCCAGTAACTTTTGCCACTTGAGAAAGCCACGTAAAGCTTTCGCTTTCAGCTGCAAATGCCGTTGAAGCTAATATTGAATACATCGAACTCATAGAAGCTATAATGAAGAATTTTTTCATTTACCAAGATCCTTTTTCCGCACTAGGTTTTTCAAAACTTAGGTAGAGGACAACTATTTGTAATACATAAATTAATACAGGAATTATTATCCTTTTCCCCATAATTTGTACACCAAAAGTTAGTGCTCCAATGACTAAAACTAATTTTCCGATAGTCATCATTGGTACTAAGGTCTTATATTTTGTTGGTTGGTTGGCAGCCCCTTCAGATTGTCTTCGAACCACAAATATCAACATCCAGTGATTGGCGCACGCTGCTACAAATACAAGAATAATTACCAGATACTCTGCAAATGACCTAACAGTTAGATAAGAGGTTGATAATAAAATGATCGAATAGATAATGTATTTTTTAAGATTAATTTTTGCGCTTGTAAGCATAGTAAACCAT
This sequence comes from Bacteriovorax sp., assembly GCA_014377485.1. Taxonomy (GTDB): domain Bacteria; phylum Bdellovibrionota; class Bacteriovoracia; order Bacteriovoracales; family Bacteriovoracaceae; genus Bacteriovorax. The sequence continues at coordinate 17,323 of JACMPM010000100.1, forward strand.
CATGAAAAGCATATTGCTGATTATAGCTAAAAAAAGAAAAACTGCTTGAGTCTGAGTTATTATATGCATTTTCGCTAATTGCATAGACCCCCAAACAGCGACAAAGATAATTGATGGCAAACTCATAGCCAGACCCATGATTTGTAACCATTTTTTGTTTTTCATTAATTATCTCCGTCTAGAAACTCTTCTTTCATAAAGTGCGGTCAAACGGTTTTGAATAACATCGGGATTTGGATAATCATTAGCGATTGAATAATATATATCATAGGCCATTTTTAAATTTTCAGTAGACTCATATATATTGGCGACTAAAAATTTAGCCTGTACTATATATTCTTTTTTAGTTTCTCTCTTTAAATATTCTGACCAGACAAAAAGTGCTTTATTAAAATCTTTTTTCTCAAAATAAACTAATCCTAAATAATAAAATGATCTCACAAAATATTCATGATTAGGTTCACTTTGAATTTTTGTTAATTGTTTAATCGCATTTTCGCTGTCATTTAAATAATAATAGGCAAGTGCAATTTGTATTTGAAAGTAATCATATTTTTTAAGTTTCGGTGTAAATTCTGAAAGTTTCGTATAATTTTTTATCGCATCTTTATAATTTTTTCGATAGTTGAAATTAATTTCTGCCAGCTTTTCTTCTGTCTTGATTAACCATAAAGGATCTTCTGTTAAATCTTTTACTTCATTATAGTAATAAATGGCTTTTTTATATTCGCCTAGATAAATGGCATAAAGCTCGCCCAATTGATAACAAATCTTAAGTCGTAATTCAGGACCTGGATTACTCTTTAAAATATCTTCATATAGAAAAGCGGCCTTATTATACTTTTGTTCAGTAATGTAATTTTGAGCATCAATAATTTTGCGATTAATAGGTGGAGTGAAGTCACATGATACAGAGATAAGGGCAGTGGTCAAAACCACTGCCCATATGAAACACTTATAAATATTATTACTCTGTTTTAGGCGCAACATCTGCACCCTCGTTCACTGCATCTAATTCTTCATCAGGGTCGATAATTTTCTCAACCGCTACAACTGATTCACCTTCTTTAAGTTTAATCAGACGTACTCCTTGAGTTGTTCTTCCCATTAAAGAAATTCCAGAAATTTTAGTTCTAATTACCTGCCCCTTATCAGAGATCAACATTAGATCATCTTTATCAGTAACCGGTTTAATATCAATGATGTCACCGTTTTTCTCAGTTAATCTCATTGCCAGAATTCCTTTACCACCACGAGATTGTCTACGGTATTCAGATGCACTTGTGCGTTTACCGTATCCGTGTTGCGTGACCGATAAAATTTCTACTGTATCGTCGATTATTTCCATACCAATAATTTTTTCATCATCAGACAATTCTATTCCTTTTACTCCTTGAGAAACACGTCCAAGCGGACGGCAATCAGTTTCAGCAAAACGAATTATTTTTCCAGATGAAGAACAAAGGAGAATATCTTTTGTTCCGTCTGTGATTCTTACTGAAAGAAGATTGTCTCCATCAATAATTTTGATAGCTGTTAATCCAGACTGACGAATATTTTTATATTCAGACAGATCTGATTTTTTTACTATTCCTTTTTCCGTCGCGATCATAAGGAATTTTCCTTCGATTGAATCAGGCATACACATAATTTTCTTAACAGCTTCACCGGCCGGAAGTTGAATTAAGTTAACAATATTACGTCCCTTAGTTGTACGATTTCCTTCCGGAATATTGTAAACCTTGATCGAGAATACTTGGCCTTTATTTGTAAAAATGAAAAGGGTAGAGTGAGTATTAGCAGTGAAGATCGATGTGTAGAAATCATCATCTGCTCCATCAGCACCTTTAACTCCAGTACCACCGCGTTTTTGAGTGCGGTACGTATCCATGGCCATTCGTTTTACATATCCCTTATGAGTTATAGTTACGATAACGTCTTCTTGCTTAACAAGATCTTCCATGTGAATTTCGTCAGCTTTCGCCACAATTTCAGTACGTCTTTTATCACCGAAATTTTCAAGAACTTCCTGGCACTCTGTACGAATAATAGCTGTAATTTCTTCATCGCTTCCAAGGATCAACTCAAGTCGAGCAATCTCTTTCATGATCTCATTATAATCTTTAATAATTTTGTCGCGCTCAAGACCAGTTAAGCGTTGTAGTCTCATATCTAAAATGGCTTGTGCCTGAATTTCAGAAAGAGTGTACTTGCTCATTAATTGAGTCTTAGCTTGAAGTGGGCCTTCTGCTTTTTTAACCAGTTCAACAATCTCGTCGATATTATCAACGGCAACTTTTAAACCTTCTAAAATATGAGCACGTTCTTTTGCTTTCTTTAATTCGTAAACAGTTCTTCTAATAACAACTTCTCTTCTGTGGTCTAAAAAATACAGAAGTTGTTCTTTAATATTTAGGACTTTTGGCTGACCGTTAACAATTGATAAGAAAATAATACCAAAAGAAGTTTGCAATGCAGTCGATTTATAAAGTTTATTAATGATTACGGTAGCAATTTCGCCCTTTTTTAAATCAATAACAACTCGAATACCTTCACGTGAAGATTCGTCGCGAAGATCCGAAATACCTGTAATTTCTTTTTCATTTACAAGCTCAGCTATTCTTTCAATCAATTTTGCTTTGTTAACTTGGTAGGGAAGTTCAGTGATAATAATACTGTCTCGGTCTTTTTTAGCATTATGTTCAACGTCTACTTTGGCTCTTATTTGAAGAACGCCTCTTCCGGTGTGGTAAGCAGAACGAATTCCTTCAGTTCCATGAATAGATCCGGCTGTAGGAAAATCAGGTCCAGGTATTACTTTCATTAAATCATCGATTGATGTGCCAGTTGGATTATCAATTAACAAAAGAAGACCATTCATGATTTCAGTTAAATTATGGGGTGGAATATTGGTGGCCATACCAACCGCAATCCCAGAAGAACCATTAATTAAAAGATTTGGAATTTTTGTAGGAAGAACTTTTGGTTCTACTAAAGAGTCGTCATAGTTTGGCTGCCAATCGACTGTTTCTTTGTCGAGATCGGCCATCATTTGTTCAGAAAGTTTTTTCATTCTAATTTCGGTATATCTCATCGCTGCGGCGTTATCGCCATCGATTGATCCGAAGTTTCCCTGACCGTCTATTAAGGGATATCTCATTGAGAATTCCTGTGCAAGACGAACGATAGCACCGTATACAGCAGAGTCACCATGAGGGTGATACTTACCAATAATATCCCCGACAACTCGGGCGGACTTTAAAAATGGTTTATTGTGATAGTTATTAAGTGAGTCCATTGCATAAAGAACGCGGCGGTGAACTGGCTTCATACCATCGCGAACATCTGGAAGGGCACGTCCTACGATTACTGACATAGCGTAATCGAGGTAACAACTTTTCATCTCATCTTGAATAACTACGGGGGAGATATTTCCGTGATTAACTGGAGTATTATTTTCATCTGACATATTTTAAATTCCTCTAAACTTTTAAACTTATTAAACTCTACGTAAATTTACGGCAGCATTAGACATCGAGGTTTCTTGCATTTAATGCATTTTCCTCAACGAATTTTCTACGTGGTTCAACCTGATCACCCATTAATACAGTAAAGACTTGATCCGCCTCTAGAGTATCTTCAATTTTAACTTGAAGAAGTGTTCTGTTTGTAGGGTTCATAGTTGTTTCCCAAAGTTGCTCTGGGTTCATTTCTCCTAATCCCTTATAACGTTGAATGTAGGCGCCTTGTTTACCGTCTTGAATGACAAATTCCGAAAATTCAGTAAGCGACGAGAATTCTCTCGTGTCCTTTTCACGTTCTATTTTAAAAGAAGCACTAGCGTATTTTTTAATACCATCGAAGCTATTAACTAAATCAGCAAACTCAGCTGAGCGCAGGAAGCCAGCACTGATTTTGAACTTCTTGGTTCTAGATGCAGTTTTAATGATTAAACGTAGTGAACATATTTTAGTATCCACATCTTCATCAACAATAAGATTGTAGAATTTTAGTGTTTTAGTTTCTAAAGGTTTGAAGTAATCGTTAAGATTTTTTGCTGCCAATTCAACTTTAGAAAAATTCGTCATATCGTCAGCGCGTAGATCACTATCTTCAACTAACTTTTTTAAAAGATCTGTATCGTAATGAGTGTCGTAATATGAGAGTGTTTTTCTATACAAGCTTTCTTTATTAATTAGAAGTTTTGCTGCATCTCCAGTTATTACTTTGTCGTCGATAGTAATTTTTGAATCTTGAGTTGCATTGTTAACCAGGTACTCTTCAAGACGTTTATCATCTTTTAAGTATGTTTCCATCTTACCTTTTTTGTATTTATAAAGAGGCGGTTGAGCAATGTAGATATACCCTTGTTCAATCAGTTGCGGAAATTGACGGTAGAGCAGGGTTAGAATCAATGTTCGAATGTGTGCACCATCTACATCGGCATCGGTCATGATAACGATTTTATGATAGCGAAGTTTTGCGATATTAAATGTATCTTTTCCAATTCCAGTACCAATCGCTTGGATAAAGTTTCTTATTTCTTCAGAAGCCAACATTTTTTCATAACGAGCTTTTTCAACGTTTAGAATTTTACCTTTAAGTGGCAAAACTGCTTGAATTCTACGGTCGCGACCTTGTTTTGCAGATCCGCCTGCAGAGTCCCCTTCTACGATATACAACTCACATTGAGCAGGATCAGACTCCTGACAATCGGCCATCTTACCAGGTAGACCAGAGAATTCTAAAACGTTTTTACGTCGTGTAAGTTCACGAGCTCTACGAGCAGCTTCTCTGGCGGCTGCAGCGTCGACTGATTTTTTAACAACAGCTTTACCAATTTCCGGATTTTCTTCCAAATATTGTTTAAAACTCTCACCAACTAGAGAGTTAACAATACCTTCAACCTCTGAGTTACCTAGTTTAGATTTTGTTTGTCCTTCGAATTGTGGTTCTTTTAATTTAACTGAAACAACTGCAGTCAATCCTTCTCTCATATCATCACCCGTAAGAGCGATTTTAATATTTTTAAGAAGATTGTTATCTTTTGCGTAGTTGTTTAAAACTCTTGTTAATGCTGTTTTAAATCCTGAAACATGTGTGCCACCTTCAGGAGTTGAAATATTATTTGCATATGAAGTGATGACTTCGTTATATGAATCTGTCCATTGAAGGGCAACTTCAGCTTCGTAATCATCTTTTGTCTGAATAAAATAAATAACTTTTTTATGTATTGCAGATTTCGCACGATTTAAATAACTAACAAATTCAGAAATACCTCCTTCAAAGTAAAAGAGTTCTTCCTTTTCATTTCTTTCATCTTTAATTGTGATTCTTAGCCCACGATTTAAAAATGCCATTTCACGAAATCTATTCGCCAAAGTATCATAGTTGTATTCATGAAATTCAAAAATTTCATTATCTGCTTTGAATGTTACTTTGGTACCAGTTTCTTTAGGGTTTTCCAGCACGCCAAGCGTTTTCATTCCACCGACAGCTTTTCCATGATCAAAACTTATTTCGTGTAGCTTTCCATTTTTCTTAATTTCGAGCTTAACCCATTTAGATAGTGCATTTACAACAGCGGCACCAACTCCATGGAGACCACCCGAAACTTTATATGCCCCACCGTCTTCGTTAAACTTTCCACCGGCATGAAGTTTTGTATAAGCAAGTTCTGCTCCTGAAACTCCTTCGGTAGGATGAATATCGACAGGAATTCCGCGACCGTTATCTACAACAGTTACTGAATTGTCGATATGAATGACAACGTTAATTTCTGTACAGTAACCAGCCAGTGCTTCATCCACAGCATTATCAACAATTTCATATACACAATGGTGAAGTCCGCGCATACCAGTGTCACCGATATACATACCTGGTCTTTTTCTGACTGCATCTAAGCCTTCAAGAACTTTAATCTGGTTGGAACCATACTCAGTTGTGACTTTTGAAATGGACTCTCTTTCTTCAACTACTTCTTTAATTTCGTTACTTTCTTCCAAGGCGGTTCTCCTCTATATTGCAAAATTCCATTTTTTTTAAGAGCTAAAAACTTAGTGAACAACAGAGCCGTTCTTGATGTGAATTTTATTGGCCCCGCTAATTCGGTCTAATTCTTCCTTAAATTTTTCGTTGGCAGTAGTTATCAAAACTTGAAATTCTCGTTTTTCTAAATACTCAACAAGCCTTCGCCATCGATGCTGATCAAGCTCGCCTGAGACGTCATCAATTAACACGATTGGGTAGGACGTATATTTATACCGAAAAAGCTCTATATAGGCAAATAAGAGGCTTAAATAACTCATCTTTTGCTGGCCTAAAGAACAGAAATCGTAAGAATTTAAACCGTCAAATAGAAGCACGTAGTCATCTTTATGTGGACCATAGCTGGTGTGTCCTCTCTCGCAATCTGTTTCTAGGTTGTTAAGCAAAATTTTCTGCACATTAATTGCGGATACATTTATTATTCGTGAATCTAAGCTAATTTGTAATTTATGCTTTTCTGAAAAGATTTGTTGAAAAGTATCTGCGATAAAAGGTTCAATCTCTTTTAGGAATTCTACACGTCTTGCCGTTAGATACATTGAGAGCATGCTCAGCTCTCCATCTGAGGCAATTATTTGTTCTTTGAACTTAGATGGCTTCTTGGATAGCAAAGTGTTTCTAAAGCGCAATGCAAGCGTGTACTTGGCCAGGCTTTTTTTATAATTCTCATCCAATTGACTTAAAAAATAATCAAGCCATTCGCGTCTATCGCTGGCGCTATTATGAAATCCATATGAATCAAAAGGATTAATGAATACTATTTTAATATCTAATTTTCTTTTAACTGGTACACCATCAACAAACCAAAGAACTGAATCATTGGTCATTTTGGATGTGTAGCTGATTTTTTCTTTTAGATTATTTTCGAATACAGATGAAAATATTATTTCGGGTTTTACACCATCTATACTCAAAAATTGTGGAAAACTTGCATTTTTACGAAATGATTTCTTAGTACCGAGAACATTTATAGCTTCTAGAATATTTGTTTTACCATTCCCATTCTCACCTAGTATGCAATTGATACCATTATTAAATGTAATTATATCTGGATTTAAATTTCTAAAATTTGTAACTTGTAATTTAGAAATTTTATAACTGTTCACTATAATTTTAGAGGCATGATTATACAAAGGTAGTTTTGATTTTTAGAAGATTTAATTGCAACTGGACTTAATTCATTATTAAATTCCATGCGAATTTCTTCATCACCAAAAATTGATAATGTATCAATAAGAAATTTTGCATTGAAACCAATTTCAAATTCCTTACCTGAATAATGTATATTTATTTTTTCCTGTGCATCCCCAAGAGAAGGATGGTTAGCGGCTACTATCATTTCATTTTCTTTTAAAATAAGCTTCACACCATTTGATCTTTCATTGGCCATGATCTTTATTCTTCTAACTGCATTTACAAAAGCACTTCTTTCAATATCTGCAAAAAATGTTGTCTTTTTAGGTATTACAGCTTGGTATTTTAAATATTCTTTCGCAATTAATCTGATTGCTAACAAATAGCTATTGTTCGCATTTAAATAAATAAATGATTCATCAACAGATATACTTATTTCTTTGTCTGGATAAGTTTCAGCAATTTTCTTTAATTCTAAAACGCCTTTCTTTGGAATAATAATTCCATTGATTAGTGCTTCTATTTTATTATTGCTTAATTCCGTTTCTACTAGAGAAAGTCTATATCCATCTGTTGCAACTGATCTAAGTTTTCCATCAACTTCCTGCAAGTATATTCCATTAAGAAATAATCTCGTCTCATCGTTGGAGATAGCATGTGAAGTTTTATTGATAATTTCTATAATTTGATTTGAATTAAGTTTAAATTCATTGCCTGTAGTTCCAAATTGCAAATGTGGAAATTCTTCACTGGTATAAATTAATAATGTGAAATTTATATTGTCACATGTGAGCTTTAAACTATTGGTTCCTTCAAGCAATTCTATTTTTAATTCTTTATCTGGAAGTTCTTTCACAATATCAAATATATTCTTGGCATTTACACAAAATGTACCGGGTTTTTCCACAAGACATGAAGTTGTTACCTTTGCTGATACTTCAAGATCAGTTGCTGTCATTTCAATACGATTTTCAAATGCTTTGATTTGAATGAAGTTTAATATCAAACGAGTATTTTTCTTATCGACTACGCTTAGTATTTTATTAAGCGTATCTTTTAAATCTGCTACAGCAATTTTAACAATCATAATTTTTTCCAATAAATATATTTGTTATTTTTACAGTTTTATAAAAGTGAAATCAAGCTTCATCGAGTCTCGTATCGTGAAGTTTATGGAGTTCTCTTTCTTCTATATATTATTATATATTATTAATACTTTTCTTATTACAGTGTGGATAAGTGGAAAAGATATAAAAGGCTCACAATTTCATATTCTTAACTATTTTGTTTATCTTAGTTATTACTAACAACTTTTCTTTTTGTGGCAAATTCACACGGATATTCTTTTTTTATGCCTCAAAATAAACTTTAATCCACAGATTTCCAACGTCCTTCCCACATAACTTCTTAGATTGTCCTTTTTTGGTATATGATCGTGGCTTTTTTTTGTTTTATTAACAAACTTATTAACATTGTTGGAAGTTTTTTGTGGATAAAATATTCTTCGAAGTTACTTTTCTTGATTTATCAAAATAAAGCATAGTTGGCTTATATATTCTTCAATATTTGTGGATAACCCTGTTAACTTCGTGTGGATAAATTGTGAATAACTCCGGATTATTTCCGGAGTTTTAGTATTATAGATTTGATTCTATCGAGTTTATGTCTTTAGAGAGGGTAGAGTCAGTTTTTACTTTTTCGGCAATTGTGTTTACGGCATGAATAACTGAAGAGTGATCGCGGCCGCCAAAGAAGCTACCAATCTCTTGTTGTTTTGCGTTGACTACTTTACGGGCCAAATACATAGCAATATGTCGAGCTTTGGTAATGTCCTGGCTTCTGCCTTTCGATTTTAAGTCAGCTAGCGGGATTCTGAAGTACTGCGCTGTCGCTTTGGCGACATGTTCAATCGTAATTTCTTTTTCTGATTCGCTGTTAGGAAGCATTAACTGCTCTCTAACGAGGTCAATTTCAATTTCTACATTCATTAGTTCACTTACAGCTTTAAGTCTCACTAATGAGCCCTCAAGCTCTCTAATGTTAGTTTTAATTCGTGAAGCGATTAATGTTAGAACATCTTCAGTTACATATAGGTCAAGTCCTTCCATTTTACGTCTTAAAATAGCAATTCTTGTTTCCAGGTCAGGTGGCTGAATATCAACAACCAGTCCCCATTGGAGACGAGTCTTAATTCGCTCAGATATACCATCAATTTCTTTTGGTCTTTTATCTGAAGTAAAGATAAGTTGCTTGCCTTTATTATGCATCTCGTTAAAGACATGAAAAAACTGATCTTGAGTTCCTTCTTTATTCTTTAATTCGTGGATGTCATCGATCATTAATACATCTACTTTTTCAGTGTATTTTTTAACGAATTCATTGATTCTGTTATTTTTCATTAACGTAATCATTTCATCCATAAAATCGCGGGCAGTAATCAAACAGACGGTTAGTCCTGGGTGTTTTTCGTTTATTTCATTGGCAACAGCATGTAGTAAGTGGGTTTTTCCTAACCCCGAATTACTATGCACATATAAAGATGGATATTTTCCGTTTTTACCTGGATTTTGTGCAACTGCTTTTGAAGCTGCCTGGGCCATATTATTGGTAGGTCCAACGATAAAATTATCAAACGTTTTAGAACGATCTATGATAATTCCGGACTGGTTTGGATTCATGTGCTCTATATATTGAGCGTGAGCTCTAGAAGTTAAATCATCTCTTGTAGGAGTGAGGTCTAGAGTAAACTTCACATCATTAAATGATTTATTGACTTGATTGGAAGGATTTTTGCCAAGTTGATAATCAGTTTGGTCACGACTTTCAATTATAACTTCGTACATAGTCCCTAAGACATTAAATAGGGCTTTCGTTATTTCTTCTTTATATAACTCAACTGACTTTTTAATAAATGCTGTTTTAACTTCAAAGTTAACAGTCGATTCATTCATACTCTTTAGTTCTAGATTATTTTCAAAATAAGTCTTAAATTTTAGTTCTGGGACTACGGTCTGCAAATGGTTAAGAATCTCGTGATTAATTACACTTAGCTCTTCATCTTGGATAGGTTGTGAGTTTAAGTTGCTTATGTTTTGTGTATTTGTAGATTTAAATTGGTTATTGAAAGTTTCCGCTGTTGAGTTCTTGTTGCCGATTTTTAAAAAATGATCAAATGGAAAGTCATGCGCCATTGTGTGTGCTCCGAAAGTCTGCCAAAAATGTGAGACAAAATATGTAACATGGCCCAAAACTTAATAGCAACAAAACAGAGTTTCACATTTTCTTACATGTAACGCGTCTTGTTTGGTATTGACCTTTCACGAAAGAAAATATAATCGTATCTCTTCAATAAATTAATGTCGTCTTAGAGGATAGCTGTATGAGCAAAAGAACGTGGCAACCAAAAAAATTAAAAAGACTTAGAATCCATGGATTCCTTAAAAGAATGGCAAGTCCTGGTGGAAAGAATGTAATTAAAGCACGTAGAGCAAAGGGTAGAGCGAAGCTAACGGTTACTTCTAGTACTAAGTAATAGCCTGTGGTCGATAGTCGGTTTGAAAAAAAATTCCGCCTTCTCTCGGCCAAAGATTTTTCTGAGCTTAAAGTCGATTCGTTTTCGTTTAAGAAGCCCTCATTAATCATCTATTATAAGAAAAATCCTTTTAATCAATCTCGTATCGGTTTAAGTGTTCCTAAAAAATTAGGGAAGGCCCATGATCGAAATCGTTTAAAACGTCTCATTAGAGAGTTTTTTCGTCAGTCTGATTACAAATTTTTATGTACAGATATCTTATTCGTAGTTTCCTGGAATCGCTCCATCATTGGGGAATCTCAAGATTTTAAAGAGCAAGCTCTCTTAAAAAATATAGACGAGTTTTTTGTTTATCTTCAAAGACAAATTGATCGTCAAGGCCATCAAGCAAATAAACAACCTGATAAAAGTGAATGAAAAAACCATTTATACTTCTTATTAGATTTTATCAGTATTTCATTTCACCTCTTCTTGGACCTAAATGTCGTTTCTATCCATCATGCTCAGAATATTCAAAAGAATGCTTCGTGCAGTTTCCAATTCCTAGGGCTTTATGGTATTCATTTCGACGAATAACTAGATGTCATCCGTTTTGCGAAGGCGGGCACGATCCCGTACCGAAACGTTAATTTTTTGGAGTTTTTTTCATGTTAAATTCAGATCAAAAACGCGCCTTTATAGCCGTTCTTCTCTCGGGAGTCGTCTTGTTTGGGTGGCAATATTACTTTGCTCCTAAAAACAATGAGAACACTCTCAAAACTACTGTAAAAGAAGAAATGGCTGCTACTAAATCAGGTGTTAAAAATAATGAAGGAACGACAATTGCTCCGACATTAAATGCAGGATCACCAACAACTGCAGCAAATCAGCCAATGACTATTACTTCTAATTTATTAGTTAACAATGGATTTGAATTCCGTATAAATAACGACCTTTCAGTTACTGAAATGAAAAACCCTAACTCGGTTTTTAGTTTTGGTTCACTCACTGATTCATCTCTTCCTCTAAAAATACAAGCGGTAACAGATTACGGTCCAATAGATTTATTTTTTCAAATGGAGCAACAAGGTCCAAATAAAGTTGTTGGGAAAAATCTTAATTACGGCGTTTCATTCACAGCTTCAATTTTAGAAAATGGTCGTGTTAATTTTAATTTAGCTTCCGAGAAACCTTATAAATACCGTTTTATCTTTGATGCTAAAGAGAAGAAACTTGATAACGGTCAAGTTCGTCAATTTGCACTTTTTGGCAATGAAGTAAAACATATTGCAGTTTCAAAAGATAAAGATGAAGAAGCTACATTGAAGTGGTTTGGAGTTGATTTTAACTATCATTTATTTGCAGTCATTCTTAAAGACAAAACACCCGCTAAATATAAAACGACAACAACAGGGCAATTGATTGTTGATGTTCCTACTGCTTCAAAATCAGTTACTGGCGATTTTGTTTTTACTAAGAAAAATTACGATACACTTATCTCACTTGGCGACAATCTTCATTTATCTGTAGATTTTGGTTTTTTCGCAATCCTAGCTGTGCCAATTCTTCGTGGGCTTCAGTTTATTCACAAATATATTCCCAACTATGGGATTGCGATTATCCTACTTACGATTCTTATACGTTTGATTACTTTTCCTCTTCAGTACAAATCTTTTAAAAGTATGAAGAAGATGCAAGGTATTCAACCAGAGCTTCAAAAAATTAAAGAAAAATATAAAGATGAACCGCAAAAAATGCAAAAAGAAACGATGGATCTCTTTAAGAAAGCTGGAGCAAATCCACTAAGTGGATGTCTTCCTCTTTTACTTCAGATGCCATTTTTCTTCGCAATTTATCGTGTTCTTTATAGTGCAGTTGAACTCGTAGGAGCTCCATTCTACGGATGGATTCACGACCTAAGTATTCACGATCCATTTTATGTTTTACCAGTTCTTATGGGCCTTGCAATGCTTGCTCAACAAAAACTGACACCACAAACGACAGTGGATCCAACACAACAGAAAATTATGATGTTTATGCCTGTTGTTTTTGCATTTATCATGAAGAGCCTTCCTGCCGGTCTAGTTCTTTATATTTTTGTTTCAACAGTTGTTGGTATCGCACAACAAACGATTGTTTATAAAATGGCCGACTAAGAAATGTTTTATACTTATGAATTTTTATACTGACGATCACCCTATCATTGCATGCAGTACTGGCACTCAAGCCAATACTGCCATTGCAGTGATAAGGCTTTCTGGTTTTAAATCTCTCTTATCTTTACAATCTTTTTTCTCATTCTCTTTATCAAAAACTAAGCCGCGTTTTTCTCACCTATCAAATATAATTTTTGAAAATCAAATTTTTGATAATATACTGTTAGTGTTTTTTCCAGAAGGTGAGAGTTATACCGGTGAAAATGTTTTAGAACTCTCTGTTCACGGTAATTTATTAAATATTCAGAAAATTTTGGATCTTTTTATTCTTAATGCAGATTTTCGATCCGCCCATCCAGGTGAGTTTACTTATCGAGCACTTAAAAATAAAAAATTATCTCTTTCACAGGTTGAAGGCCTGGATATGCTTTTAAACGCTAATTCTAGTTTAATGCTTTCACAAGGCCTTGATATACTCCAAGGCGAGCTCCATACTCAATATATGCGCCTTTACGATAGTTTTTTGAAGCTTAAAGCTGCTGTAGAAATTTCGATAGATTTTTCTGAAGATGTAGGGGAGATGGAGTCTAATAAATTACTTAACGACTCTTTTAATTCTTTTTTTATAATCCTGGAATCACTCCATGCCCGCACTCAAGGTAATATTTCTTCTCTTTTATCACCCGAAATGGTTTTAGTTGGTCAAACTAACGCAGGAAAGAGTTCTCTTTTTAACCTTTTAGTAAAACACAACCGCTCAATCGTTTCTTCCATTGCTGGGACCACTAGGGATTATATTTCCGAAGTGATTCATATCGATGGGACCAATTATAATTTAGTCGACACTGCCGGTATTCGTGAATCAAAAGACGTTATTGAGAATATTGGAATAGATCGTGCCTTTGAAATTTTAAAGAGAGCATTTTTTAAGATTTTAATCGTTAATCCACTTGAAACAGATGAAGCTTATCTAGAAAAATTAGCTGGAATAGAATTTGATTTTTTAATCCTTTCTCACTCTGATAAAACAGATTTTTTAAGCAAATCTTCCAATCTTGATTTATCAAAAATTATAGTTTCTCAAGTCGCTATTGCAAGCTTTGAAACTGGTTCTATAGGACCAGTAGATCTTAAAATTTTTAAAAGTGGTCCCATAGGACCAGCTTTAAAAAGTGGTTCTATAGGACCACTCACAAAACATGGTCCTATAGAACCACTTACTAAAAATACTGCCCCTATAGAACCATTCGCAACAAGTGGTTCTATAAAACCAGTGGAACCAAAAAGTATTAAAATTTCTGGTCCTATAGAACCACTTGTAAAGAGTTTATTAGCTGAAAAATTTGGGATAGAGACGAGCAATAGTCCGATTTTACTTGAAAGACATAGAATATGTATAAATAATTTATACTTAAAAGCAACCACATTGTCTCGTAAAATCAATACTATAGGCGATATGGCTATCTTGTCATCTGAAATAAATATTTTTTCAAATTATCTGAGTGAATTGATCGGGATTATGTCGCCGGATGATGTATTAAATTCAATATTTGCAAATTTCTGTATAGGGAAATAGTCATTCTTCAATTTTTATATTACTAATTCAGAATAAAACAGAAGTGATGTTCTACGTGGAACAATATGATAAATAATTTCGATATTCTTATTATTGGTGGTGGTCATGCAGGCGCGGAAGCAGCTTGGATTTCTTCTCAGTTTGATTTAAAAATTGCGCTCATTTCTTCACCAAACGCTTCACTAGCTTCGGCTCCCTGTAATCCGGCAATCGGTGGTGTGGGTAAGGGTCAAGTAGTCAGAGAAATTGATGCTCTCGGAGGATTGATGGGAATTCTTGCTGATAAGGCCGGAATTCAATTTCGAACCTTAAATGAGTCGAAGGGATTTGCAGTTCAGTCAACTCGCGTTCAGGTTGATAAAGATCTTTATACAAAAAACGCTGAAGCACTATTGGGTCAATTAGATAATTTAACTATTATTCGAAAGATGGTTTTGAACGTAGCCAAAGATGATGATACTTTTTTTGTGACCACAGTAGACAATAATAAATACATTGCTAAAAAAATTATTGTAACGACGGGGACATTTCTCAATGGAAAGCTCCATACCGGAGAAGATCAAAAAGCTGGTGGAAGGGTAGATTGTGAAAAATCTGTTGGATTAAATGATTTATTTCAAGATATAAAAACTCTTCCCAATAGGTTTAAAACTGGTACACCACCGAGACTTGATAAAAAAACAATCGATTATTCGAAGATGGATCCACAAGACAGTGATCCAGAAACAAGAAACTTTCATGCTCTAAACGCACCATTCACTAGAGAATCAACCCAAGTTTCTTGTTACCTCACTAAAACCAATGCTCAAACACTATCGATAATTAGGTCAAATAAAGATAGATCTCCTATTTTTAATGGTCAGATTAAAGGTGTTGGACCTCGTTATTGTCCAAGTATCGAAGATAAAGCCTTTCGTTATACTGAAAAAGACGTTCATCATATCTTCATCGAACCAGAAGGATTGAATTTAGAAACGATTTATCCCAATGGGGTATCTACTTCGTTACCAAAAGACGTCCAAGAGAGCTTTGTTCAGACAATTTTGGGACTGGAGAGCGCAAAAATACTTATTCATGGATATGCTGTCGAATACGACGTGGTTGATACTTCTCAACTTTCAAAAGCAATGGAGTATAATTCTATTCCTGGTTTATACTTTGCTGGCCAAGTTTGTGGAACTTCTGGGTATGAAGAAGCAGCTGGACAAGGAATTATTGCAGGAATAAATGCAAGTTTCGCCCTTATGAATAGAGAACCTCTAGTTTTAGATAGAACTGACTCTTATATTGGCGTAATGATCGAAGATTTGGTTACAAATAAGCGAGATGAGCCTTATAGGCTCTTTACTGCTCGGTCTGAAAATAGATTATATGTTCGCGAGGATAATACGATTTCTCGCATGAGAAAATATAGAAGAGAGCTTGGTTTGTTTACTCGTTTAGATTTATTTCAAGAAGATTTTCTGGAAGAAGTAGAACTTTTAAAGAAATTAGTCGATTCAACAATGATTTACTCTAATGAAGAAACAAAAAAATACTTTATAGTGCATAATTATGGCCCACTAGATATTAATATCAGCTTTAAGGAACTATTAAAGAGACCTGAAAATAGTCCCGTTGTCGTTCTTGATCGTGAGACAAAACGTTTTGGCGTATGTTTTAGTATTGATGTAGTTCGAACGGTTGCTATTTCGGTTAAATACGAAGGCTATATCGATAGAGCTATTATCGAATCCGAAAAGATAAACAGACTAGGAAAGAAGAAGCTTAACTGGGAATCACTTGTTGAATCAAAAAATATTTCCTTTGAATGCAAATTAAGAATTAAAACAATTAAACCCGAAACATTTGCCCAATTGCAGAGAATAGAAGGAATAAGACCCGCTACCTTAGCATACGTGGCCGGAAACATAATTTAATGAAAGATTTTAGCCAAAAGTACCTAGAGCTGCTCACTGGAGAATTTGCTGGGATAAATTTAACCAAAATACAAAGTCCCGAAGAGTTTTATCAAAAACAAATCGTAGACTCAGTACTTCCACAAACAGAAAGCAAGGTTTTTAAAAATGCACTTGAAGCTACAAAACTTCTAGTTGATGTTGGCTTTGGTGGTGGTTTTCCCGTTCTGCCATTAGCATTTATGAACCCAGATAAAAAATTTATTGGTTTTGATGCTCGTGCTAAAAAAGCTCAGACTGTTCAAAAAATTGCCAATATCTTGGGCTTAACAAATGTCAAATTAAAACATCAGAGACTAGAGGTTGTGGACTTTGATATGGACGTGGTCATTACATTCAAAGCAGTGGGAAAAGTTTCAGATTATCTTCCGCTTTTGCGCACTAGCAAAACCCTGTATGTCTTTTTTTATAAAGGACCAAACTTTTATGAATTAGAAGATATAGAAGCAATGCTTGAAAAGGATTGGGAATTAATTGAAGAAAAATCTTATGATGTCCCAGGAACCGAAGGTCGTCTTTTATTGGGTTTCAAAAATAGAAAAGTTCTACGTGGAACAATTCAAACAGAAAAAATTATTAAATTTTCTGAGTTACTTTAATAGATTAAACTTGTATAAATACTCTACAAATACGAAAAAAAGGAATCATAAATGGCTAAAATTATAGCAATGATGAACCAAAAAGGTGGAGTTGGTAAAACAACATCTTCTGTAAATTTGGCGGCGTGTCTAGCAGTAGCCGAGAAAAAAACTCTACTAATAGACCTTGACCCGCAGGGCAATGGAAGTATCAGTATTGGCCTATCAAAAGATAAATTCGCAGGGAAAAATATTTACCATGCTCTTATCGGCCAGATTGGTTTGAAAGAAGCTATTTATGAATCAGAGCTTCCGTACTTTGATATTTGCCCTTCTGATAATAATTTATCAGGTGCAGAAATTGAATTAGTAAGTTTGTTTGCACGTGAATCAAAATTAAAAAATGCCTTTAAAGCAATTGAAAAAGATTACGATTATATCATCATCGATTGTCCTCCATCGCTAGGTCTATTAACTGTGAACGCCCTCAATGCAGCTCACTCATATATTGTACCTATGCAAACAGAATTTTTGGCAATGGAAGGCCTTGCTCAATTATTAAATACGGTAAAATTAATTCGTTCATCATTAAATCCAGATTTAGAATTAGATGGGATTTTATTAACGATGTATGATTCTCGTTCAGGTCTTCATAAGCAAGTAGTCAATGAAATTAAAACTCATTTTGGCGATGTTGTTTTCAATACAATTATTCCAAGAAATGTGAAGCTTGCTGAGTGCCCAAGTTTTGGAAAACCAATCATCCTTTATGATATCGAATCAAAGGGAAGTGAAGCTTATTTGGCATTGGCCAAAGAGCTTATTCTTAAAGAACGATTTAAAGGTAATTCGAAAGAAAATTCAAAAGAAACATCAGCGAAGAATAATGGATCATCAAGTGTCGCTCAGGAAATCAAACTTCCAGAAGAAGAATTGCTCGATATTATTCCCGGACTAGAAACTATTAACTTTGATGGAATTCAAATTTAAGGCTTAAACCTTACGGAGTTGTTATGGCCAAAAAACTAGCATTAGGAAAAGGGATCGCTTCATTACTTCAAGAGTCGACTCCGCAATCGGTAGTCAGTCAAACTTATCATAATAAGTTTGGAAATATGAATGAAGATGAGCAACACGAGCAAGCGCAAGAAAAAGAAGTCGAAATTCGCTATGAGAATTCACCACTTCTGGTTGACGTTGGTTCTATTAAAACCAATCCAAATCAACCAAGAAAAATATTCAAAGAAAAAGATCTTGAAGAACTTGCAGAATCAATAAAAGAAAATGGAATAATTCAACCGCTTGTCGTAGCGGAATTAGAGAATGGTCAGTTTGAACTAATTGCGGGAGAAAGACGTTTAAGAGCTGCTAAAAAAGCAGGTCTTGAACAAGTTCCTGTAGTTGTTAAGAGAGCGACAGATCGTGAAAAAATGATCATGTCTATTATAGAAAACGTTCAACGTGCAGATCTAAACTGTGTTGAAGAAGCACTTGCTTACTACCAACTAATGAACGAATACAAATTAACTCAAGAAGATGTGGCCAAGAAGCTTGGAAAAGAGCGATCGACAGTAGCAAACTTTTTGAGAATTCTAAACCTTCCCCGTCCAGTAATAGATCTTCTTCAAAAAGAGATGCTCTCATTTGGGCACGCGAAGATTTTAGCAGCCGTTAAAGAGCGTGAGGATGCCATTAGACTGGCAAACGTTGCAGTAGCTAATGGTTGGTCGGTTCGTGACCTAGAAAACGGAATAAAGGCTAAAAAGCCTATAAAAGAAAAAGCTGAACGAAAAAATCCATTTTTTGATGAAAAGCTTGATCAATTTAGAAAGACTCTAGAGCAAAAAACAGGATACCACTTTGGTATTAACTCGGGGAAAAATGGAACTGGTCATATCGTTCTTAAATTTAGCAATGAAGCAGAATTTAACGATATTTACGAATTTCTATTATCGAAATAGAATAAGTTAAGACAAAAAGAATTGAGGTCCTATTAAGCTTCATGCCCCTATAGGACCAATTCATACTCAAGGATGAAGTCATGCAAAGACGACGTGGAGAAGTATCTGCCATTATCGAAGAAGGTTGTAAATTTGAAGGAAACTTATCTTTCAATGGTACGGCCAGAATAGCAGGGATCGTAAACGGAAGTGTTTTTTCAAATGATACAGTCGTCATTTCAGAAGGGGCGATCATCAACGCCGACATCAACGCTAACATCATCATCATTGCAGGATCTGTAAAGGGAAACATCAAAGCGAGTTCTCGCGTTGAGATTTTAAAACCCGCAAGATTTGAAGGAATTATTACGACGCCAAGTCTCATTGTTGAAGAAGGCGTAATATTCCACGGCACAACAAAAATGCGTGACAAGAAAAATACTCAAACCTAATCGCGTTATATTGCATTAACCTTAAATTTTCTTGACGATAAACGCTTAAAACATTATTCATAAGTGAAAAAAATATTCACCGATATCAATATTATTTTAACGGGCTTTCGCTTCTCGGAAGATCTTCGTCGGGAGTTATATAAGACAATGGATACGATTGTAATAATTTTAAAGGCCCTAAAGATCGATCAGACGGTTCTCATCCAATTCGGAATGTTATTGATATTTTTTAATACAATAGCACCTCTGTTATTTAAAAAAATTCAAGCTGTACTGGAACTTAGAGAAAGCAAAACGGTAAAACTAGAGTCCCATGCACATAATGTTTACAAAAAAGCCGAAGATTTAGCAGAACAATACAAAGCAAAAGTTGAAAAAACTCATCAAGACTCTCAAGAAATTTCACAAAAAAAGAAATCTGATATTTTAAATAAAGAAAAAGAAGTTTTAAAATCCGAAGAAGATAAACTCAGTTCAGAATATGAACTAAGAAAATCTAAAATTCTAAAAGAAATGTCGGAAAAAAGAACACTGATCATGTCTGAAGCTGACAAGCTGGCAGGCAATCTTGTTGAAAAACTTACTAAATAAGGAATCGTAGTGAAAAAGATAATCTATTATTCATTTTTGATGACATCGTTTCTCTCGGTTGCAGTTGCAAGCGAAGAAGCTGTTCAACATGAAGCTTCTATTTGGGATTTAAAATATCCTTTTATTAATTTTATAATACTATTAGCGATACTTTCAAAGGTAGTTAAGCCTTTAAGAGAAAAATTTAACAAACAAGCAGATGACGTTAAATCACTTATGGATTCTGCAGCAAGAAATAATAAAGATGCTGAAGATAGATTAAATAAGTTTCAAGCAAAAGTTAAAAATCTGGATTCAGAACTGGTCAAGATAATTGCTGAATATGAATCAGACGCTGCTCAATTTGCTAAAAATCAAAGCGAAGAAACACAAACAACAATTGCTCGAATGAAACGCGATCTTGAAAATAAATTAGATGGCGAGAAAACGGAATTAATAGATGAGTTGAATCATGACCTGATTAATAAAGTTGTATCAAGCACTAAGGCAACAATTAAAAGCAATAAAGATTTCCAAGTCAAGGCAACACAAAAAATTGTATCCGAACTTAGATAATCGTTTGTAGATAGGAATAAAATGAAAGAGCAAATTATCGCCAAAGCATATGCCCAATCAATAGTAGAACTTTCAGAAGAGTTGAAACTAGATTTAGCAAAAGAATTAACCTCGCTTAGCGAAGCAATTAATACAAGTAACGATCTTGAAACCTTGCTATTCTTAGATGTTTTTACTGTTGAAGAAAAATTAAGTGTTCTTAATACTGTAATGGACAAATTAAACTTGTCTCAAATTACAAAAAACTTTCTTCATTTTTTAATCCAGGAAAAAAGAATTGGTTTAATGCCAATGATTTTCAAAAACGTAATTGTAATTGATGATCATAAAAAAGGTTTTTTAAGAGGAACAATTGAGGGAAGTGAAGACTCAATTCCAGTAGATGTTAAAGAAAAGCTTAAATCTTATCTTCAACAAAAACTCGGAAAAGAAACTATTTTAGAATATATAAAAAATGAAAACGTTTCAGCTGGATATAAAGTTACAGTTGAAGACCTTCAGTTAGATGCGTCCCTAGAAAATCAATTAGAAAAATTTAAAGAAAGTGTTTTAAATTCGTAAGAGGTAAAAAATGGCAATGAATCCAGAAGAGATTACAAGTATTATCAAAGAAAGAATCTCTAACTTTCAAACAAGACTTCAAGTAGATGAAGTTGGAACTGTTTTAACTGTAGGAGACGGGATTGCTCGCGTTTTCGGGTTAAAAAATGTTATGGCCGGAGAACTAGTAGAGTTCCCATCTGGTACAACTGGAATGGTACTTAACTTAGAAACAAATAACGTCGGTGTTGCAATTCTTGGAGAAGACCAATCTATTAAAGAAGGGACTTCTGTAAAGAGAACTGAAAGAATCGTAAGTGTTCCTGTTGGTGACGCTCTTCTTGGTCGCGTAGTAAACGCAATCGGTGAGCCAATCGACGGAATGGGCGAAATAAAGTCAAAAGAATTTAGAGTTGTAGAAGTAAAAGCTCCAGGGATTATCGCAAGAAAATCTGTACATGAGCCTCTTCAAACAGGTCTTAAAGCAATTGATTCTATGATTCCAATTGGACGTGGACAAAGAGAGCTTATCATTGGCGATAGAAAAACTGGTAAAACAGCAATCGCTATCGACACTATCATCAACCAAAAAGGTAAAGATGTAATTTGTGTTTACGTAGCAATTGGACAAAAACAATCTACGGTAAGACAAGTTCAGCAAAAATTAAAAGATGCTGGAGCGCTTGAATATACAATCATCGTTTCTGCAACTGCTTCGGCTTCTGCTCCTATGCAGTTCATTGCACCGTACACTGGTTGCACAATGGCTGAATACTATAGAGACAGTAAACGTCACGCACTTATCGTGTATGATGATTTAACAAAACAAGCTCAAGCTTATAGACAGATGTCTCTTCTTCTTCGTCGCCCGCCGGGACGCGAAGCATTTCCAGGTGACGTATTTTTCCTTCACTCAAGATTACTAGAAAGAGCTTGTAAAGTTTCTGACGCTCTTGGGGCCGGATCGTTAACTGCTCTACCAATTATTGAAACACAAGAAGGGGACGTTTCGGCGTACATTCCTACAAACGTTATTTCAATTACTGATGGTCAGATTTTCCTTGAATCGGATTTATTCAACTCGGGTGTTCGTCCAGCTGTTAACGTTGGTCTTTCGGTTTCTCGCGTTGGTGGTTCTGCTCAAATTAAAGCGATGAAAAAAGTTGCTGGTACTCTTCGTCTTGATCTTGCTCAGTACAGAGAGCTAGCGGCTTTCGCGGCATTCGGATCTGACCTGGATGAAGCGACAAAAAGACAGCTTAATAGAGGAGAGAGATTGGTTGAACTATTAAAACAAGATCAATACGCTCCTTTTGATGTTATCGATCAATCAGTTTCAATTTTAATTGCGACTAAGGGATATTTCGATGTTGTCCCAACACCAAAAATTAGAATCGCTGAAAAAGATGTTCTTGAATTCTTCCATTCAAGACATACGGATTTAATGGCAGAAATTAAAGCAGCGAGAGAAATCTCAGGTGCAAATGAAACAAAAATCCTAGAAGCAGTTAAAGCTTTCTTAGCAACTAAAAAATACTAAGAGATAGTCGGACACTTGGAAATTAGGAATTAAATAATGGCGAATATTAAAGAGCTTAAGAAAAAAATTAAAAGTACCAAAAGTACTTCTAAAATTACGCAAGCGATGAAGCTCGTTTCGGCCGCAAAGCTAGCAAAGGCTCAACATAATATCGTGAACTCACGTCCGTATGCTCGTGAGCTTGAATCAACTATTAAAGTTGTTTCGGCACTTGTTCAAGATTATGACCATGAGTATTTGCATGAAAAGAAAGATAACAATAAAGCAGTATTGCTTGTTATCTCTTCTGACAAAGGTCTTTGTGGATCGTACAACTCTCAACTTGCTAAAAAGGTAAGAAAGTTTCTAGAAGAGACTAACCTTGAAGTTAAAATTTATTTTATCGGCAAAAAAGTAAGAGATTTACTCGATTCTACCTACAATAAAGGGAAAACTTTTACCTTTGTTAAAAATGAACCAACTTTTATCGAGATGGAACATGTAGGTGTTGAGTTAGGTGAATTGTTTACAAAAGGTGAAGTTGGAAAAGTATTTCTTGCATACAATATTTTTCATTCTGCACTTGCGTTTGATCCCGAAGTGAAGCAAATGCTTCCAATGACAATGGACCTTTCTGAGAAAGAAGAAATGGCTGAAAAGTTTCCATTCGATTTCAAGTATGATCCAAACGCAACGGAGATATTGAATACACTTATTCCGCAAACATATATCAGTACCCTTTATACGGCATTATTAGATGCTGTAGCAGCTGAGCATGGTACGCGAATGAGCGCGATGGATTCGGCATCTTCAAATTGTAAAAAAGCGATTAGAACTTTATCAATAAAAATGAACAAAAAGAGACAGGCTGCGATTACAACTGAATTATCAGAAGTGGTGTCGGGTGCTGAGTCTCTTAATGGTTAAAAGAGTATATTAGGAGATCACCAATGAGTGAAAATTTCGGTGTAGTAAAACAAGTAATGGGCCCAGTAATCGACGTGGAATTCTCTAATGGAAAAATTCCTGCGATTTTCAATGCTCTTAAATTAACAAACAAAACAATCTCTAACCTAGAGAACAATCTGACTGTTGAGGTTTCTCAGCATTTAGGGAATAACCTGGTTAGATGTATTGCAATGGACTCGACTGAAGGTCTGTCTCGCGGACTAAAAGTTCTCGATACAGGAAAGATGATACAAGCTCCAGTTGGAAAAGAATGTTTAGGAAGAATTATTAACGTAATCGGTGAGCCAGTTGATGAAGCAGGCCCGGTTAACGCTAAAAAAACTTACGATATTCATAGAGCAGCACCAGGATTCGATAAACAATCAACTAAGTTAGAACAATTCTATACTGGTATTAAAGTTATCGATCTACTTGCTCCTTACGTTCGCGGTGGGAAAATTGGACTATTTGGTGGAGCAGGAGTTGGTAAAACAGTTCTTATCCAGGAATTGATTAACAACATCGCAACTGAACACGGTGGATTCTCTGTATTCGCTGGTGTTGGTGAACGTACTCGTGAAGGGAACGATTTATTTCATGAAATGACTGAATCTGGAGTTATTGCAAAAACAGCTCTGGTATTCGGACAAATGAATGAGCCACCTGGAGCGCGCGCCAGAGTTGCACTTACTGCTCTTTCAATCGCAGAATATTTCCGTGATGAAGAAAACCAGGATGTTCTATTTTTCGTAGATAATATTTTCCGTTTTACTCAAGCAGGATCTGAAGTTTCAGCTCTTCTTGGACGTATTCCTTCAGCAGTTGGATACCAGCCAACTCTAGGAACTGAAATGGGAGCTATGCAAGAGCGAATTACATCAACAACTAATGGTTCGATTACATCTATCCAAGCCGTATATGTCCCAGCAGATGACTATACCGATCCAGCTCCAGCTACTACGTTTGCCCACTTAGATGCAACAACAGAACTTTCACGTCAAATTGCTGAACTTGGAATTTACCCTGCGGTTGATCCACTTTCATCATCGTCTACAATTCTTACTCCAGCTATCGTTGGACAAGAACATTATGATGTTGCTCGTGGAGTTCAAAAGATTCTTCAAAAGTATAAAGAGCTTCAAGATATTATCGCCATCCTTGGTATGGATGAATTATCTGAAGAAGATAAATTAATTGTTGGGCGTGCTAGAAAGGTACAAAAATTCCTTTCTCAACCATTCTTCGTTGCTGAACAGTTTACTGGATTAAAAGGTAAATTCGTAAAGATGGACGATACAATTAAAGCATTTAAGGCAATCCTTGAAGGCGCATGCGATGAATTACCAGAACAAGCATTCTACTTAGTTGGTGGTCTTGATATGGTTTATGAAAAAGCAGCTCAGATTAAGGCCGGGAAATAATTTTTTTAGGACGAGCAAATGAAATATTTTAGTGTTGATATCCTTACGCCTTCAAAAATAATTGCTAAAGGAATTCCTGCAGAATCGTTGCTTATCCCAACGGTTCGCGGGCAGATCAACGTTCTAGAAGGCCATACTCATATCGTAAGCAAGCTTGCGACGGGTGTATTAAGTGTTTTCGGTGGACCTGATTATGCCGACAGACATTTTGCGTTGTCTTCAGGTGTTTGTAAAATTTTGGAAAACAAAGTAGTTATCCTAGCAAATACAGCTGAAGAAAATACAGGCGTAGATGTTGAAAGAGCTAAGTTGGCACTTAAAAATGCAGTTGATCATTTAAAAAACACAGACGGACTCTCTCTTGAAGACATTGAGAAGTATCAATTAAAAGTTGAGCTAGCTAAAATCCGCATTCAGATTGGTGAATTTACCAGACCACGATAATTTAAGTATTTTGAGTACTCAGTTTTTATAATTGAGTACTCAAATTCTACTAGGCAATAACATTCATTCCTTGAACCTACACATAGCTTTGTTAGAATTATTTCATAGCTATGATCACAAAAAAGACGTTCGTCACAACTTCAAGTTTTATATTAACAGCAGCTTTGCTGTCGCAAATCTATTCGTTTAAAAATACAAGAGACCAATCACAATCACTTAATTATTCGGCATTTATTAATCTTTCTCAAAACGTAAAAAGTGTTTCTTCTATTGCCACAGACAGCTCAGTAGTTTCTGAGGATACAGTTATTACTAAAGATATTATTCAAGTGATTGATAAAGAAATCACAAAAAAAATAAATAGAACTCGCTATTCAATTCGAGTAATCAAAGCACTTATGCCTGCAAAAGAAGCAAAAAAGATAATTTCTAAAGTAGCAGTTAAAAAAGAAATTCAACAATTAGTGACGACATCAGTTATGAATGATGAAGATTTATCATTATATGAAATAAATAATTCGGGATTGATTAATCTTTATGCTTTATCTGTAGAAGATATGGCCTTTGCAAAATTTGAATCTGTTAAACTTGCAACTACGTATAATGAAGAAATAAAAGATGAAGTTGAAGTAGCCCAGGCAAGCACTTTTATTGCCCCTATAGAGGCAGACGTGGTCTCGACTACTCAACCAGAAAGAGATAATATTGATAATGTTTCAAGTACTAATATTGAAGAGAGTACCATTGCAGATTCAAAAGTTGTAAGCAAAGAAGATAAAGAAGATTCAGAAATGGTGATGTTTGACTACTCAGATAAGTCAGCTCCGGCAGCAGTTAAAAAAACAATCGATCAAAAACTTTATGAACGTCCACTTTCTAAAACAGTTCAGCAGGCAATTAGTAGAGAGATTGGAAGCGTACCAGTAAAGAAATTAATGACAATGAATACTCAAAAAGTATTTCCAGAAGCAACTCAAGAAAGTATTACAAAAATAGATAATCAAGAGATTGATTTAAACTCTGATAAAAATACTATTTATGACTATTCACAGTCTAAAAGTAAAAAATCAAAAACTGAAGCTCAAACTGCAGCGGCTGAAGTTGATGCCTTCATGGCTCCAGTAACTAAAACAGAAGAGTCACAATTTACCCTTAGAGCAAAAGAAATTAATTTGAGTACTCAAAAAAGACGACAAGCTTTAACGTTTGAATTCGTTCCCGACTATGACCGTGCTGAAAGAAGTGACGATCAGGGAAGCGGAGAGATTGCATTTGGTTACTCATTAAATGGCGAAATGAATACTCAAACGGGAGTGCTTCAAGCTCAGGGAATGATATCTACTAGAGTAGAATTAAATCTTGGCGGAAAAGCAAATTATGAAGTTCCACTTATAAATGAAGAAGGAATGCAGAAGTTTTTACAAAAACAAGGATTGTCGATTGAGGGAAATCTCATCATGCTGGCACTTGATCCTTCTATAATTGATACAGAAATTGATTCCAGGTTTGCAGCTAAATTTTTCTTCGATAAAAACTTTAAACCTGTGAGCTCTGCCAGTGGGGCAAGTGCTGTTATGTACGCCGGTGTGAAAACGGGGAATGTAATGATTCGTTACCTGCTTAACAATAAAGAAAGTGCTCAGAAAATTGTTTATGTGGGCGATGGTGAGATGTATTTTGAGGATTCTGAATTTTTGGACAGCTATAGAGAGACTTTTACTTTCACAACTAGAAACTTGCTTGGTCAAAAAAGAAAAGAATTGATTATTGATGGTGGAGCGATCTCATATTTTAACACTAACAATATAGCTAAGAAAAAAGCATTAAATGCCTATGATATAAAAATACCACCTCAAATAAGCGGTATGAGAAAATACCTGGAATTTAAGCATCTAAAAGATAGTATCTTTGTGGGTTCAGCAGGTGAAAAAGATATTGAAATTCCAAGCAACGACTTTATTGGAAAAGTTTTAGAAATGAATCAAGTGAGCAGTCTAAAAGATCGCTGTGTTGTTCAAATCAATCTTATGAAAGATTTGCGCGAGATAAAGGCCAACGGAAAAAATCGAAGTGGTGAAATGTTTGTAGAAACATCTTACCTAGATAAAGATGGTAACTTCTCACGAGATAGTGCTGAAATGGCGGAGAAGGTATTTATCGTTGGTGATCTTGAAGGACAGTTCAACGTTAAACTTGATTATACTGACGGATCAACAGAGTTTCTTAAGACATTTTGTTCTGAAGGGACTTATCTAGTAGAGCAGCTTTAATTAATCCCACTCTAATTTCTTAAAGACCTCGAAAGTTTTCTTGTAACCAGCCGTCATAATGTATTTAGCTTTTTGTGGATCTAACGAGAAAGAGTTTGTGAAAAAAAGTTTGTAATGAGAATGATCTGGATAGATATCTATAAATTTGAGATTAGGATTGTAATTCATTTTACGTTCAAGAATAGAAGTGATTTTCATTTTATCAGCTTGAGAAAAATTATTTGAGGCCATGTAATCATTTACTGTCCCAATAATGTCCTTTGCCAAAGTTATTTGACTTCTGGAAGCCACAATTTTCTTTTGAATCATTAAATAAATAGCCTGCATACAAATAGCAGGAAGGCCGTAATTAATGAGAGAGCCTATTTCGTCATGGTAGTGATAAGGCGTATGAGTCCATGAGCTAATTACAAAATCGCATTTATTGTCAACGGCAACATGATTGGAAAGCGTTTCTCGTATTTCACCGTCGATATAGTAATCCACGCGTGAAGTGCGAGGGTTTTTCACAGGGAATGGCGCATAGAAAGGCGGTACGCTCATACTGGCAGAAATAGCCTGAGTCACATCTACGCCAGTATAATATTCGGCAGTAGAATCGTGAATTGGACTTGGGTAATTATATTTACTAAAAATAACTTTTCTTGAATGATCTAATTGAGTGGCAACGACAAACATGTCGGCCATGTATTCTTCAAAGTTCTGGGAAAGAATGACATGCTTTTGCATGTATTGATTAAGGCCTTCAGTAGAAAATAAGCCAGAGACATTAAGCAGAGGTTTTGCCATCTGTTTTAAAAAAGCGGGAAAACCTTCAAACGGATTGTAAAAATCGAAGTTAAAAGCGTCACGAGTGGGCATTTTACGAGAAAGCATATCGGAATAAGCAACTGCCTTAAGAGACGTTTGAGCGTTTTTACGATTAATTGTGGCGTCGATCACATCGATTGGCCGAAAGCCTGAGGCGAAATAAAGATTAATTAATGAGCCAGCACTAGAACCGACATAGGTTGAGATTTCATAATCTGGGTCTATGGGTGATTTGTTATGTTTTAGGACAAATCCAAATTCCTCCAATGCGAGTGCGACGCCTAAATGCCAAGAAGCAGCCTTAACCACCCCGCCTGACAAAACGAGTGCAGTTTTTTTATTCTTAAAGGGGCTGAGATCTATATTGTGATACATAAGATAATCATAACATTGGTTCGGGATGTTTTAAATTGTTTTGAAATTAAAAATACACGATCACTTTAGACAACTATAAAAATATTTCTAAGCAAGCAAAATTTAAGCTAAAATAATCAATATAATCTGGAGAGAATATGAATCAAGATGGAATTTGGTTATCGATACTCGACTATGCCTCAGCGAAAAAAACATCAATATCAACAATACGAAGGTCAATTAAAGCAGGCCACGTCAAGTTTAGAGAAGAGAATGGTAAATATTTTATATGGACCAAAGAAATAAAAAATGAATACTCAGAAGAAAAAAGAGAACTCGCGATTAAATTAGAGCTAGAATTTTTCAAAAAAAAACATCGGGAATTAGTCGAAGAAGTAAATGATTTAAAAATGCTTCTCAATGTATATGAAACTCAAAACTCAAATGAATTGCCTCCAATTCCAGAAATAGAACTATGAAAAAAACAATTCTCTTGTTTTCATTTTTATTCTCATTAAATGTACTGGCTACAGAGTCTATGAGAAATTGTATGCTTCTTCCAATTGTCGACGGTCTCGATAATAAAATTGGCTTCAAGGTTTTTGAAGAAATTGAGAATTATATAAAAGAAGGGAGTTGGTGTACTTACAAATCTAACTCGGAACTAATTAATATTCTAAGCCAGTACTCAAAAAACCTTGAAGAGCATTTAGGAAACAAGGATGTTCTAAAAGTTATTGCCGATAAAACTAAAGCAGGAACAATGATTCGCGTGACCCTTCAAATGCAAGCGGGAACGACTGAAGTTAAAGTCGAAATTATAGGTGAAAATGGTGAAGATCGTTATTTCAAAGAGCAAACACAATTAAAAAGTATTGATAGTTCACTCATAGCTCAAACTATAAAAAACTGGCTTGATGTCTACGAAAAAACTATTCCATACGACGGAAGAATTAAAGGGGTTTTAGGAGATCAGTTTACAATTGATATTGGAAAAAAATCACATATCTATAATGGAAGTGAAATAATTATAGAACGGCCCACAACCAAAAGACAGCATCCTCTTTTGAAAGAAATTATCGATTATCAAACTGAAAAAATCGCTGAAGCAAAAGTTTTTGATGTAAGCGACAATCAGGCTCAGGCTAAAGTAACGAGTTACGAAGGACAAAAAAAATTGCGTCTCGAAGACTGGGTAAAAGTTAGGGCCAGTGAACAAAGAAAAGCAGTTGAACAATTAAGTTATGCCGAAAAAGACAAAGAAGATTTTGGAAAACTCGGAACAGTTGGATTGTTTTTAAATATAGGTAGTGGATCTGTAACTCAAGCTGGAACAGTCGAAAAATCGATGACTGGTTTACTATACGGCGTAGATATAGAAACAGAAATTTGGGCCACTCGAAACTATTGGGTGGGCTTTGATCTTGGTAAGAAGTTTGGACGATATTCTAAAGACCAAGGAACCTTTGCAACAGAATCAAATTCAACAAGCAATTCAACTACTAGAATAAAATTTGGCTATAAATATTTACCGATGGGTTTTTTCTATGGTCCCCAGGTTGATGCATTTGTCGGATATGCTAATTATGACTACGGAATGAGTACTAATACTACAGATGGATTTACTGATTTTACTTTTAGTGGATTGCTTGTGGGAACACGTGGAAGTATTCCTGTTTTTGAATCGACTAGACTCTACTTACTTTTTGATTTTCTTTTATCTTCAACTTATAAAGAAAAAGTAGCTATTTTGGGAAGTGATGAATCGAGTTCGAATTATCATCTCGAGTTTGGTGGGCAATATCTTTATGCACCAAATATTACATTGAGTGGTGGGTTATCCGTTTTATCTAACAAGGCAAACTTCACGGGGACTACAAAGGAAGAGCAATTCAAAGATGTTTCTGCTAAAGTTGGGACGATTTTTACTTTTTGATCCAAAAAAATTTGGAGTTTTGAATGAGTCGTGTTGCGGTCCTGGCGGATCTAATCTTAAAACATAAAGCTTTATATTATCAGGGAAGACCCGAGATAAGCGATTCTGAATTCGATAAATTAGAAACAGAACTCGCGAAACTAGATCAAGAGAATTACGCGTTAAAGGTTATAGGCACTACTTCAAGTGCAAGCGATAAAATAAAACATGATAGAAAAATGCTGTCTCTTGAGAAAACATATGTTCTCGAAGATCTTCTTTCCTGGAAAGGAAACGAAGAAGTATTAAGTACTATGAAGCTCGATGGTGTTAGCTGTTCTTTAGTCTATGAAAATGGTCGATTAGCCCAGGCAAAAACTCGAGGTGATGGAAGTTTCGGTGAAAACATAATGTCCAAAGTTATGTGGGTAATTACAATCCCAAAGTTGATAACTTCAAAAAATAAAATTGAAATACGTGGAGAATTGTTTTGTGATGAAGAGAGTTTTTTTCATCTCTCCAGCGAAATGGTTTTAATAGGCCTGGATAAACCAACTAGTCAGCGCAATATTGTTGCAGGGTTAATGGGCCGAAAAGATAATTTAGAATTTTGTCGGTATATTAAATTTATGGCCTTTGATTATATTAGTGACGAAAAAATTACCAAAGAAGAAGAGAAGTTTCAAAAACTTGAAAAAAACGGATTTACTATACCAGAAGTAGGAATTCATAAAGATGTAAAATCAATTGAAGATACGATTAAAAATGCTCGAGAATTTATGTCAGAAGGTGATTTTCAAATAGATGGTTTAGTTTTTACTTATAATAAAATGTCTCACCATGAAGAACTTGGTGAAACTTCTCATCACCCTCGTTATAAAATAGCCTTTAAGTTTCAAGGCGAATCAAAGACAACAGTGTTAAAAGAAATAATCTGGTCTGTTTCTAGAAATGGAATACTCACTCCTGTTGGAGAAGTTGAACCTGTTGAGTTGTCAGGCGCAATGATAGGTAGAGTGACTTTGCACAATTATGGAATGGTTCTTCAGAATAATTTAAAGTCAGGAGATGAAATAGAGATAATACGATCGGGTGAAGTTATCCCGAAGTTTTTATCAGTTGTGAAATCATCTTCCAATAGATTTCAAATTCCAGATCGTTGCCCAAGTTGTGGCGAAAAAGTTGAAATAGAAGATATCAGAATTTACTGTCGCAATGATAAATGCCCAGGCAAAAACAAAGAAGTAATTCTCAACTTTATTCAAAAGATTGGCATAGAAGACTTGAGCGGGAAGAGACTTGAAGAATTGATGAATGCCAAAATGGTTTCAACAATTGGGGATATTTATCGGTTAAGAGCTGAAGATTTAATGAAAATTGATAAGATAAAAGACAAGTTAAGCACAAAGGTAATTGAATCAATTCAGAGAACTAAAACTGTAGACCTTATTATATTTCTTTCTGCACTTGGTATTTCAGGTGGTGCTTTTAATAAATGTGAAAAGGTGGTGCGAGCAGGGTTTGATTCAATTGAAAAAATAAAACACCTTACATTAGAAAAATTAATGTCTATCGAATCATTTGCCGAAAAATCAGCAACAGAGTTTTTATCATCGCTAAAAGAAAAACAACCATTAATTGATGAACTAATAGATCGTGGGTTTAAATTTACAGTCGAAGAAACTAGAGAAACGGCAATTACTGGTAAGAAGATTTGCATCACAGGTGCTCTTACTCAAAAAAGATCTGTAATTGAAGATAGCATACGCGAAGGTGGTGGGATTTTGGTTTCATCGGTTTCAAAAAACACAGATGTTTTAGTAACAAATGAAACA
This sequence comes from Bacteriovorax sp., assembly GCA_014377485.1. Lineage (GTDB taxonomy): Bacteria > Bdellovibrionota > Bacteriovoracia > Bacteriovoracales > Bacteriovoracaceae > Bacteriovorax. The sequence goes on from JACMPM010000100.1 coordinate 49,878, forward strand.
GATCCAACTTCCAGTAAATTTAAAAAAGCACTGGAGTTAAAAATTAAAATTATTTCAGAAGCAGATCTAATAAAGCTGCTGAAATAAAGGAAAAATATATGGCTAAAAAAACGACAAATTTTATATGTCAGAGCTGCTCGTACCAGACAACCAAGTGGATGGGGAAATGTCCGGAGTGTGGCTCTTGGAACTCATTTACGGAAGAGACAACTCTTGCTGAAAAAGATTTAAATCGTGCGCACAAAAGAACAGCTCAAGGTACTGAAACACCCAAGTTGATAAAAGATATCGTTTTAGAAAAACAATTCCGTGTTGTTACAGGCATGGGAGAATTTGACCGAGTCGTTGGAGGCGGTGTTGTACCAGGTTCTTTAATTTTGATTGGAGGTGAGCCCGGTATTGGGAAATCAACACTGCTTACAAGTGTTATGGGGAAGTTGTCACAAACTCATCCAGAACAAGTTGTTCTTTATGTAAGTGGTGAAGAATCAGTTAATCAAGTTGCCGAGCGGGCTAAAAGAGTAGGTGTGAATACTGCAAATTTTTACATTTACAACGAAACAAATTGGCAAAAAATATTAGAACAAATCAATAAATTACAACCAAGATTTTTAGTTATTGATTCAATTCAAACAACATCCTCTTCAGAGATTGATTCCGCGCCTGGAACAGTCACTCAAATTCGAGAAGTGACGTATGAATTAATGAACCACGTGAAAGCCAATGGAATAACGTGTTTTGTTATCGGACATATTACAAAAGAAGGTTCAATCGCTGGACCTAAGATTTTAGAGCACATGGTTGATACCGTAATTTATTTTGAAGGTGATCAGTTTGGTCACTATCGGCTCCTCCGTGCAATGAAAAATCGTTTCGGTAATACGAATGAAGTCGGAATTTTTGAAATGAAAGAAAGCGGCCTGGATGAAGTTAAAAATCCTTCTCAGTACTTTCTTGATGACCAATTAGAAGGTTCATATGGAAGATCTTTAACTTGCATTATCGAAGGGTCAAGATCACTTTTTGTAGAGATCCAGGCGCTCGTAGTAGAAAACAAATTTGGAAACGGTCGTCGAACAACTCAAGGTTTAGATAATAATCGTCTTGCAATGATGGTTGCAGTAGTCGAAAAATATTTTGGATTGCCACTAGGATTTAATGATATTTATCTCAATGTTGTTGGGGGGATGAAGCTTGCTTCTCGCGAATCTGATCTATCAATCATGGCTTCACTTTTAAGCTCGTACAGATCAAAGCCTATAGACTCTGGCACTATTTTCGTTGGGGAAGTTGGCCTTACAGGTGAAGTGAGATCGATACCTCAAATGGAAATAAGAATTAAAGAAATGGCTCAACTTAATTATAAGAAAGTTGTGACTTCTGAGAAAACGGCCAGAGAGCTTAAAGGGAAGTTTGATATTGAAATTATTGGGTTAAGAAAAGCTAGAGATATCGAGTCGATTATAAATGGATAAGTTATAATGTTTTCCATCTAGAAAAGATGAAAACTATTTCAATAATTATATTTATTTGTTTTATGGCCGTTGCTGCTATTTATCTCGAAGAAGAAAGAAACAATATTAAAAAAACTGTTTTATCTTCTTCAAAAGCTGTTGGTGAAAAAGCTAGTCAAGATTTAATTCAAAGTACCCATGAAATGCAACGGACGCCAATAGATCCAAAACCTGTCGTAAAATTTAAATCTGCTAATATAAATGAAGCGTATGAACTCGACGAGCATGAGCTCGATGAACTTTCGAAACAACTCAAAAATTTAAAAAGTGTTAATCAGTTTGACCAAAAAGAATTTATTCCAACTAATGATACAATCAACAGAGAAGAAAGAGAGTATTATGAACCTGCCGAATAACTCAATTTTTATGGGTTCATATAAAAAGAAGTTAGGGTTTTTGTCCAAAGAATTTTTTTATCCTTGGCGTAATTCACTAAATGCTCTTCAGAATTGAATTCACGGTCTTTTTGCCAAATGTTTTTTAATAGATCAAATTCGGCCAGGCCTGCACCAATGGCAGCGGCAAGTGCAGCTCCAAATGCCGTGGTTTCAATTATCTTAGGTTTAATAATTTTTGTTTCTGAAATGCTGGCCTGAAGCTGCATTAGTAAATTATTTTCAACAGCACCACCATCAACTTTTAAAGTGCTTATCGCGAGACCAGTATCTTTTCTCATTGCCATCAACAAATCATTGATTGATAGGGCAATTCCTTCAAGACAAGCATACGCAATATGCGCACGATTAGAATCGCGGGTAAGGCCAACGATAGATGCCTTCGCTTCTGCATTCCAATAGGGGGAACCGATACCTGAAAAAAATGGAAAAAATAGAATATTTTTTAGTTCGTCCAAATTTTTAACTTCTAAGGCCAGTGCTTCAACATCTGAACTCTTAGAAATTATTTTTAAATTATCACGAAGCCATTGTACGGCTGCACCAGCAATATAACTTGAACCTTCAAGAGCGTAACAAACTTTTCCCTTATGGCGATACTCAACAGTTGTGAGTAAGCCAGCTTTAGAATAAATTAACTTATCACCAGTATTTAGCAAAACAAAAGCACCTGTTCCATAAGTACATTTCATTTCGCCTTGATAAAACCCAGCTTGGCCAAAAAGAGCAGATTGCTGATCGCCTAAAATTCCAGTAACAGGTATATTATCAGGTAAAAAGGCTAAGTTCTTTGTCACGCCGAATTGATGAAAAGAATCTTCGATAGAAGGAAGAAATTCTTTTTTTACTTCAAATAAATCGAGAAGTTCTTGATCCCAGCTCGTTGTTTTTAAATTCATCAACATAGTTCGTGAGGCATTGGAAGCATCTGTTTTGTGATTAGTGTGACCGGATAATTTGTATAAAAGAAATGTATCAATGGTTCCAAACAATAAATCATTCTTTTGGGCAGCATCTTTTACGGCGGAGTTATTTTTAAGAAGCCAGTTCATTTTGGAGGCTGAGAAATAAGGTTCAATCGGGAGACCTGTTAAGATTTGAATTTTTTCAGATAGATTTTTTTTTGCTTTAAGCTCTTGGCAAAATTCAGAAGTCCTTCTATCTTGCCAAACAATAGCGTTAGCGAGAGGAGTTCCCGCGCGGTTAAAGGCGCAAGTTGTTTCTCTTTGATTGGTTATTCCAATGGCAGCAATTTGTGAACCTTGAATGTTATACGTTCTCAAGACTTCTCGAACTGTAAATTCAACAGTGGACCAAATATCGTTAAGGTTATGCTCCACCCAAGAAGGTTTTGGATAAATTTGAGGATATTCCTTATTAACTTTTCCAATGAATAAAAATGATTCTGCATCGATCAAACAAGCAGTTGTTCCAGTAGTTCCCTGATCAATTGAGAGTATGAATTTCATATGTACTGACTCCGGTATTATATTATGGGAATACGACTTCGCTTGCGTTTGGTCTGGCGATTATTTTGAGCATTATTTCCCAACGAACTCCAACCAAATGATTGAATCCTCGCATAAAGGTGAATGAAATGGTGATAAGTAGTACCAAAATGAAAATAAATTCAACAAATGTTTGACCTTTTTGGTCTCGAAGGAGGTTTTCTTTTGGAGAAGTCATAGTATAATTCTAGAGCGATTAGGAGTGTATACAATGAAGAAATTTTTACCATTAATAATATTTATCTTAGTTTTTACTGCATTTGTGGCTGGTCAAGTTGGCTGGCAAACATTAACAGCTGGCACACCATCTAAAAACGAAACTCAATATGCAGCCTATGAAGATCTTTTTTTAAAAGGTCGATTTGAAACGGTTGATGGCAAGAAAATTGAAAACACAAAATTAAAATCACCTATCATTATTTATAACTTTTGGGCTTCATGGTGCAATCCTTGCTTGGAAGAAATGCCTTCATTAATTTCCCTAAAGAAAAAATTCAAAGACGATGAAGTTCAGGTTTTAGCTTTTAATACAGACGAAGATGACCAGTTAAAAAATATCAATAAAATAATGAAGAAGATGAATTTAAAAAATGAATTTAATGTCATCGCTGATAAAAATACAGCGATCGCGAATAGTTTTAAATTTACGGCTATTCCAGTGACGATTATATTTAACCGAGGAAAAGTTGTTCATTTTAGTAATGGGCCAATGGATTTTAATTCACCAGAGATGGTTGAAAAAATAAAGAAGTGGATAAAGGGATAATTACATTTCTTGTGCTGCACACGGGATGAATTTAACAATTGAATAATTTTGATTTACAATCGCATCACACTCTTTATGGTCAAAGCCGTCACTTCCACAAACCATAAGGGTATTCGAACACTGACAGTGCCCAATGTGCTTAACAGATGTAATACACTCAGCGTGTTCTTTATTAATATAATCAACACCATTCATTCCACAAACAGGCAAGCCAGTAGTTATAGATGTACATTCATTGTTGGCAATAAGACTTGACTGGTTTTTTATATTGTTAGAATTCATCTTATCCGCCCCACAAGAGCAAACGAGAATGAACAAAATTAAGAATGAGAAATATATTAGCCATCTTTTCATAGTAAACTAATCGACTGTTGCCAAAATAATATTAAGAATATAAAACCCGACTAAAAAACTATTTTGGTAACACTCTGTTGCCAAGGGTTAATGGGCAAGATTTTTTCCCCAATTATAAGTTATGCGGTCAATGGAGTCAGTATTGAAAACTGAAAACCTTGGTTTTAACCCTTCTACAATAGCGCCTTGGTTTTTTAATCCAACGGCATGGGCAGCGTTCAAGGTAATCGCACACCACAATTCTGTTTGATTGAGTTCATATATTGGAGCTGCAATTGAAGCTATAAGAATGAGGTTGTCGCAGTGGCAAGATCCAGGATTGAAATCAGATGCTATCGCAACCTTAACACCAGAATTAAGCATTGCTCTAGCATTGGCTTGGCTTTTCCCTAGAAAAAGACCTGTTCCTGGTAAAAGTGTAGCAACAGTGTTGGAATTGGCCAGAGCAGAAATTCCGTCTTCAGTTGTTCGTAAAAGATGGTCGGCCGATAAGGCTTCATGTTTTACAGCGAGGATTGCGCCTTTGTTATCATTAAATTCATCGGCGTGAATTTTCACATTAATATTCCACCGTTTTGCTCTTTCAAATAGAGAAACAACATCGTCGTGAGAAAAATAATTTTCTTCATGAAATATATCAACACAATCTAAAATTTGTTCTTCACCAAGTTTGTCCAAAAGCGGGAGAACAACTTCTTTCATATATTCATAAGAACTATTAAAACTTTTAGGAACAGCGTGGGCGGCCATGAAAGTATTTATAATCTGAACTTCTGGGCGCACTATATTTTTTAAATCATGTATAACGTGTGAAAGTTCATATTCTTTATCAAAAGATAATCCATAACCTGACTTAACTTCAATTGTGCCAACCCCATAAGAGTGAATTGTTTTTACACGTTGTTGTCCAAGCTTTAAAAGATCTTTGCGCGTAAGGTTTTGTGTTCCCTTCATTGAATTGAGAATTCCGCCACCGGCCGCTGCAATATCTTCATAGCTTGCACCATTTAAGCGCATAGTATATTCGTGAGCCCTGTCACCACCGAAGACCAGGTGAGTGTGTGAGTCGACAATTTCTGGCAAACAAACTTTTCCAGTAACATCAATTTCAGCATGACCCTTGTTTAAAAAATCTTCTGGGATATTTCTATCTTCCCCAACCCATAATATTTTTTCATGATCAAAAACAATAGATCCATTTTTTATAAGACCAAGGTCATCAGGGTTGAGTCTTCTACCATTTTTATGGTGTGCACTTGCAAGAGTTGCGATCTCGGAAAAATTTCGAAATATTTTAATTGTCATGACATCGCCTTACCCGCAAAGGGTTAAGAATTAATTTTAAGAGAAGGAAGTTTTAACGAGCTATTTTTAGCAGTTTTTATAGCAAGTTCATAACCAGCGTCTGCATGGCGAGCTACGCCCATGCCCGGATCTGAATTTAGTACTCGCGACAATCGTTTATCTAAATCTTCCGTTCCGTCACAACAAATGACCATTCCTGAGTGTTGAGAATAACCAATACCAACACCACCACCATGATGAAAAGAAGTCCAAGAAGCACCATTCATCGTGTTTATCATTAAGTTTAATAGTGACCAGTCTGAAACAGCATCTGAACCATCCAACATAGCTTCGGTTTCGCGGTTGGGACTGGTAACAGATCCGCAGTCAAGATGATCTCTCCCGATAACAATTGGTGCAGAAACCAATCCTTCGCGAACTAATTTATTAAAAAGTAGTCCTGCTTTTTCTCTGTCTCCATACTTCAGCCAACAGATACGTGCCGGTAGTCCTTGAAAGGCAATCATCTCTTGAGCTTTATTAAGCCAGTTATGAAGTTTTTTATTTTCAGGGAATAATTCTTTAAGTGCATTGTCGGTTACGCGAATATCTTCTGGATCGCCAGATAGGGCAACCCATCTAAAGGGCCCTGATCCTTGACAGAAAAGAGGGCGTATATAAGCGGGAACAAATCCAGGAAAATTATAAGCGTCTTTAATGCCTGAAATTTTTGCGCCTTCGCGAAGATTATTTCCGTAATCAAAAACGTGACAGCCCTTTCCTTGAAAAGCCAGCATGACTTTTATATGTTCACCCATCGTTTGATATGAGAGTTCAGTGTATTTTTTAGGATTATTTTTTCTTAATAAAACGGCAGCTTCTAAAGACATCCCGTGAGGAACATATCCATTTAAAGGATCATGAGCTGACGTTTGATCAGTCACAAGATCAGGAATAATTCCTTTATCTAAAACATATTTAAAAAAATCAGCGGCATTGCCGACAACACCGATCGAAATGGCTTTTTTTTCTATTTTCGATTTAAGAGCTAGGTCAATCGCTTCGTCATATGAATTACAAAGAACATCGAGATATTTTGTTTTAAGGCGTTTGTTAATTCTTTCTACGTCTACATCACAGGCTAAGCAAACACCGTTGGCCATTTTGACGGCAAGAGGTTGTGCTCCACCCATACCACCGATACCGGCCGTTAAAACTAATTTGCCCGTTAGATCGCTGTCTGCTCCGTAATGTATTTCAGCAGCGGCCATAAATGTTTCGTAAGTTCCTTGAACAATTCCTTGAGTACCAATATAAATCCATGACCCAGCAGTCATTTGACCGTACATCATTAGACCTTCATCTTTTAATTTATTGAAATGATCCCAAGTTGCCCAATGTGGAACGAGGTTAGAATTTGCAATTAAAACTCTTGGGCCGTGTTCATGACTTGGAAAAATGGCAACTGGTTTTCCCGATTGAATGAGAAGCGTTTCATTATTCTCAATCGTTTTTAAAGCATGAATAATGTCTTCAAGTGCTTGATGGTTCCTGGCCGCTTGTCCATTTCCACCATATACAATTAAATTATCTCTATCTTCGGCCACATCGGGATGAAGGTTATTTAGAAGGCAACGAAGTGCTGCTTCTTGATGCCAGCCCTTGCAAGTTAATTTGTTTCCAGTGGGTGGTAGTGGAATTGGTTTATGTGTGCTCATTAGTTCAATACTCCAACACAAGATTCAGCAGCTGCTACTATTTCGCCGCTGTTAATAAGATTAATAATATTGTTGATATCTTTATAAAATACTCTGTCGTGATCAATGGTTTCTACGTGACGTCTTATTACTGTATGTACGGCTTCCAAAGGAGGAGAAGATTTTAAAGGTCGTTGGAAATCTAACGCTTGCGTATTACAAAGAAATTCAATTGCTAAAACAGATTTAGCGTTTGAAATAACTTCATGAAGTTTTCGCCCTGCTGTTACACCCATGGAAACATGATCTTCTTTATCTGTTGAAGTCGGAACTGAGTCTACCGAGGCTGGATGGCAAAGGTATTTATTTTCTGAAACTAAAGCTGCTGCAGTTACATGGGCAATCATGAGTCCAGAATTAAGTCCTGAATTTTTTGTTAAGAAGGCTGGAAGCTCAGAAAAAACAGGGTTCATCATTTTTTCTATTCGACGTTCGCTGATATTACAAATTTCAGCAATTCCCATGGCTAGATAATCCATGACAAGTGCAAGTGCTTCGCCGTGAAAATTACCACCCGAAATAACTTCACCTGTTTCTACAAAAATAAGCGGGTTGTCTGTGACTGCGTTTAATTCAGTAGAGATCACGTCTTCAGCATGAATTAAAGTTTGTCTGCAGGCGCCGTGAACTTGGGGAACACAACGAAGAGAATAAGGGTCTTGAACTTTTCCGCAATTTGGATGAGATTCTTTTAAAGGAGAATTAGCAATTAATTTATTAAGATTTTCGACCACAGCTATCTGGCCTTTGTGTGGTTTAAGAGCAGTTATTTTTGGATTATATGCAGTAGATGTTCCTTTAACTCCATCAAGAGTAAGTGTCGAAGCTATATCTGCCAGCTTCATAATTTGTTTCGCTTCAAAAGCAGCAAGAGCAGCAAGAGCACCCATACATGCCGTTCCGTTAATTAAAGCTAAACCATCTTTTGGTCCCAACACGGCTGCTATTTTTCCAATTTCTTTAATAGCAAAACTAGAATTAATAATTTTTCCTTCAACTTCAACATCTCCTTCACCAATTAGGGCGAGAGCTATATGTGAAAGTGGCGCAAGATCTCCAGAAGCACCAACAGACCCTTTTTCGGGAACGACTGGAGTGATATGTTCATTTAAAAAATCTAACAAAAGTTGGACAGTACTTGGCTCTACTCCAGAAAAACCAGAGATCAAACAATTCGCACGCAAGAGCATAATGGCACGTGTGATTTCTTTTGAGAAAGCTCTACCGACCCCAGTGCAATGAGAGCGAATTAAGTTTAGTTGTAATTGGGCAAGATCTTTTTCTTCAATATGTTTACTTGAAAGTGCACCAAAGCCAGTGTTGATTCCATATACAGGTTCACCTTTTTTTACAACGTTAAAAACAAAAGCACGTGATGCTTTCATTTTTACCAAGGCTTTTGAATCAATAGATAAATTCAATGATCCCTTTGATGAATATGCGACTTGATAAACATTTTCTATCGTTAAATTTTGTCCATTAAGAATAAGCTCCATAAATCATTTCTCCCATAGATAAAAGCTAATTTATCCTAATGGAAATGTGTGGTTTTGTAATGGTGTTTTGCGCGTATGCCCTATGAAAAATAAAAAACTCTATTAGTATTTGAGTTCTATGGTTAATCGACACTTATCACAATAAAAATCAGGAGACGGGAATGAAAGTTTTTTTAGCAACAGCTGTAATATTACTAGCACAAAATTGTTTCGCTACAGAATTCCAATTGGGAATTGTCTTGGGAGCACCAACCGGTATATCGGCAAAGGCGACTCTAGATGAAAATCACGCAATTGATGCTGCATTAGCTTATTCTTTAGCCGATGAGTTAGGTCTTGAATTTCATGCAGATTATTTAGTGGAAAAAGCTCATTCCTTTGCAACGAACGCTGGAGCTCCATTTGAGCTTTTTTACGGAATAGGCGCACGTGTAGTTTCTATTACAAGTGGACCACACGATCACGATGTAGCATTCGGTCCTCGCGTTCCAATTGGATTAACTTATCAATTGGGAGAACCGAAAATTGAATTTTTTGGAGAATTGGCGTTGGCATTTGACATTTTACCAGCGACTAATTTAGATCTTGAAGGTGGAATCGGAATGAGATATCGCTTCTAAGCAGCAAGTGCTTCTTTGGGATACTTTTCCATCATTTGAATAATTAATTCCTGTGCCTTGGTATTTTTGTAATAGCGACACCAAGCAATTAAAGAGCGCCGTTGATAGTCACAATAGAGTATATCTGGATTGGCATCAATGGCCTCTGACAATTTTTGCAGATGATTCATCTGCACAGACATCACCACATCACATTGAACATTTTCTTTTTCAGTAATAGTATTTTGCTTAAATTGATAATGTGTTTTGAAACAAAGATAAATAACAAATGCAGCCCATAACATGGGGGCATAGAGTGCTAAACAAGAGATAAAAAGTAGTGTCCAGTAGTCCTTAGTCGCCAGAGAGTGATAGAGATAGATAGGGGCTGCCATGATAAAGAGGTAGACCTTAAAGCTTCTTCGATGGCCGGTATTACGTGTAGATTGGAAGATCTCTTTTTGATTCATATTGGTATCTTAGTTCAATCTTAAAAACAGAGGGGCGGAAGAGCCTAACTCATTAATTCCCCATTAAAGAGTTGTCGTAAAAGCGCCAGATTCTGTTGGCATCACGTAATATCTTCAGACTAGCTTGAGAATTTTCAAGAACTATTTATTATTTCGTTTATAAATATTTACCATCTTATGAGGATATTATGAAAACAACATTGGCAGTTTTAGTTTTAAGTTTATCATTTGCAACTACTTTATTTGCTGCTGATCCAAATATGGCAGAACTTAATTTAAAAATACACAATGTTATTACTTTCAAAAAAACTGATAAGGCAGACACTTTTGAAAAAATTAACGAAGTCTCTCAGACAGTAGCTTCAATCATTGCAGATAATACTGTTAAGACTGATTCTAAAAAAAGTGTTAACACTGACAAGCTTACTTATTCGATTAATAAAGGCTTAGTTCATATTCAGGACGTGAAAGCTAATATTGATACTGAGGTACCGGCGCTTATTGATAAATCAATTCTTGGTAGAATAAAATCATTTAAAATTACTGGCGATAATCTAGAGACTGTTTATTTTGAATCTTTAAAGAATTCAGGTGTAATCTCATTGAGAGATTTAGATTTAAAAAAAGACGAAAGGCAAACTATGATCATTGGAGATCAAACTTGTACTATTGAAAGATCATCTGATGCCGTGATTTGCGAGCAGGATGTTGAGTTAAGAGTAACTCAATATAAATTAATTTTAGCAGCCGCTTTGTACATATTTCAACTTGATCTCTAGGTTCTTAAAGAATCAACTGCTTTTTTGTAATCTTCTCGACTATTTTTAAATATATAAGAGCCGGCAACTAAATTGTCGGCTCCTGCTTCAATCAATTCTTTAGAGTTTTTATTGCTTACACCACCATCAACTTGTATTTCAAAATGAGTTTTAAGAGAGTCTCTTCTAGATTTTAATTCTTTTATTTTATCAAAAGATGAAGGCATAAAAGATTGACCTCCAAATCCTGGTTCGACTGACATTACCAAAACTAAATCAATCGCCTTTAAAATATCGTCAGATAATTTATGTGTAGGTGTACATGGTTTAATTGAAATTCCGACACTTGGATAATTCTTTTTTAATTCTTTTATTAATCCCAATGAATCAAGTGTCGCCTCTAAATGAAAAGTAAAATTATAAAGTCCAAATGACTTCATCGTTTCAGCATGAAATTCTGGATTAGTTACCATAAAATGAGCATCACATTTATGGGTAGTTTTTTTAGTTATGAGTTCGACGACAGGATGACCGAAAGTTAAATTGGGAACAAAGTGCCCGTCCATAATATCAAGATGAAACCAAAGATCATTTTGCCCGTTAAAGGCGTTTAATTCTGGTTCAATATTTAAAAAATCACAAGCTAAAAGGCTTGGTGAAATAATAGTCATAACAATTTTTACGGATTGAGAGTGATCTCACCGCCCTTATTTTTTAAACCATTTAAAAGTTCAGTATCACTACAAATCTTCTTTCCTTCCAATTGCACGCTTGAAAGTCTTATAACTCCATCGAGAGTTCCTACAGCGAGATGTCCAAAATCAATTGAAGTTTCGCCTGGGTTAAGCGTTCGTTGCAATTTTTCTATCTCAAAAACCTTCAGACGCTGATTATTTAAAAAACAATAAGTACCTGGCCATGGGTCGAGTGCACGTATTTGATTTTGAATTTTTACAGTTGAAGAATCTTTAAAATTTAACAAGCCGTCTTCTTTTTTAAGTGTAGGCGCAAAGCTCACACCATTTGGATCTTGTTTCGTGTAAACCAATTTGTTTTTTAAAATGACATCAATTAATACATTCGTACTTAAAGCCGCTTGAAATTTTAAACGGATAAAAAGTTGTCCACCCGTTTCTGTCTCAGCAATGGGAAGTTCAAAGAAATGAACCAAGTCTCCAGCATCCATTTCTTTTACCATTCTTTGAATAGAAACACCGGTAGATGTATCACCATTTAGTAAAGAGTACTGAATAGGTGCGGCTCCTCGGTATTTTGGTAGAATAGAAGTATGAATATTAAAACATCCCAATTTAGGCATATTGAGAATCCGACTGCCCAAAAATTGAGCAAAGGCCAAGACTAAAATTAAATCAACATTTTTGCCTTCAAGTTCCTCTAATATTTTGTCTTCGCGATTAATATTTTCGACTTGATAAAGTGGAAGTTTATTTGTTTTTGCATATTCTGCTACAGGAGGTGATTTTAGCTCGTGACCTCTGCCGGAAGGCCGATCTGGCATAGAAATTACGCCTACGATATTGATATTGGGGTGATGATGAATAAGTTCCAGCGTAGGCAAAGAAAAGTCGGGTGTACCACAAAAAACAACATTCAGTTTTTTCATGTTTATTTTTTCTTTTGTTGTTGTTTTAAGAATTTTTTTTCTAGTAAGTTTTTCTTTAAAAAACTTAAACGTTCAATAAAAACTATTCCATCGAGATGATCGTTTTCGTGTTGTAAGCAAACCGATAATAATTCATCTGCCTCTATTTCATGATGTTGACCAAACATATCTTGAAATTCAACAGTTACCAGTTCAAAGCGCTTAACGTCTTCATAAATTCCAGGAACACTTAAGCAGCCTTCTTCATGAATAACTTCGCCACTTTTATTTTTAAAAACAGGATTACAAAAAACCATAGGACTGAATTCTGATAAACGGTATTCCTCGCTGCCGTCGGCAAGAGTGATTTTTTCACGATCAAACCAAATATCCAAAACAAAAAATCGTAAGCTTACTCCAACCTGTGGTGCAGCTAATCCTATGCCGGGTGCGTTGTACATTGTGAAAAGCATATTCTTCACAACGGCGTGAAGCTCATTGTTAAATTCAGTAACAGGTTTTGCTATTTGTTTTAATATCGGTGCGGGATAAGTGTGAATACTTAATTTTTCACCTTCTAGCTTATAGTTTTCTAAAAAATTCTCTTTAAAATTATTTTTCATAGCAAATTGATACCATAAATTAGCGCAATTTGCGATGGTAAATAAAATAGAAGGCAAGGTACACAACAAAGATTGATGGCACACCAAAAGTGGCCACGACTGCCGGGATACGACTAGTTTGACCTAATGTGAGGAAATAAGAATAAATAAACCAGTAAATAAATGTGAAAGTGAGAACAAAGGCTACGTTTTTACCAAAAGAACTATTGCGTCTATTTGGATTAAAAAGTGCAATTGAAGCCAATATTGATAGAACTAAACAAGTAAATGCCGAAGAAAACTTGTCTAAAAAAGTAACATAATATTCACTATAATTAATGCCGTTTGTTTTTAAGACACCAATATAATCGTAAAGTTTCCAAATATTTAAAGTGGCAATATCAGCATTGATTTGCTTAAAATCCGAAACAGTTTCACGGATCTTTAAGGGTTTTTCATCAAAGTATTGAACTGATGGAAAAGTCTTATTTTCAAGGTTTGTATAATGGAGAGATCGATGAAGTAGCCAGTTGCTTCCACTTTGAAAATCTGCATAAGCGGCACTAATTTGTTCAGTAAATTTAAAATCTTTGTCATAGAGGTATAAAGTTAAATTATAAAGTGTATTCGTTTTGCGATCAAATGAACTATAGGAAAAAAAATAGTCCTGCCCTTTAAACCAAATTTTTCCAGAGTTTAAGGCATTAATTGAAACAGTGGATTTTTTTATTGCATCACCCGCTGTTTCGCGAGTCTGTCCATTTTTCATTAAATCTTGGCTGTGTTTTGTGTAGGGAACTAAGTATGCATTGATAAAAAAAAGTACGATTCCAATAAACGTACCGATTGTCCCAATACCAAGGATAAATCTTTGTCGAGAGAAACCGCTGGCAAAAATAGCCGTGAGTTCATTTCTATTTTTCAATTTATTTATAGAAAAAAGAGAAGCAATTAGGCAAGACACTGGAAATATTTTAATCATGAATGTTGGAAGTTCGAGGTAAAGACTTACATAGATTGTTTTAAAATCAGCAGAATCTTTTAAAAGAGAATTTAAAACGTGACCGAGTGAAAGCACCATTAGCAGTACTAAGACAGATCCCATGAAAAATCGGAACCATTCTTTAAGAATTAGTTTTGTTAGAGTGGACATATGGCCTGATTAAAAAAGTAAAAATATTAAGTACTGGTTTAATGATAAAAGTTTCACATACCCATTTTGTTTTGGGATGAGAGTTAAATTGCTGAACAACCGATGGTGAGATCTGATAATAAAAATCTATGAAATCTAGACCAAGAGAATAGGGTGTAATCTTTAGTTTAAAGCGACGGAGGGTTTGAGTTCTAAAATCGTCTTCGCCAAAGCACGAAGTAGCGATATAGCATTTTTTAGAACTGATTTGAATTTTATGATAAGCCGCTTCAAATACTTTAGGATTATGGGCCTGTTTTTTATTATTGAACTTGCGAATAATTTGAGCGTTGACGTGTTGATATTTGAATCCAATAGAGAACTTAACGAATTGCTCAAGACAGCGGAAGCAATCACGTTGCAAGTTTGGACTTCGATCAAATGCTTTTGCTAAATCCCAATAGGCATGACTAATAAGCAAAAGTTCTGTTACGTCTTTTACAGGATCAAATAAAGTTGGAGTTAGCTTATCTTCTGACGTATCAAAATAAAGAGCCAGGACACCCAGGTATTTTGTGTAGGACTCAACAGCTTGGGCCATACGATCGTCGCGAACTAATAATTGAGCTCGTTTTAAATGTGACAAACGGGTGCGGTAGAGTTCAACTACCTGTTCTCGTTTTCTTTCATCTTTTAAATCTTTTGTGTCGATTTTCTTTTTAGCCAATTATTCCTCAACTTTAGAGCACTTAAAACTTTATAGATCCAGCGAATGATGTTTCTTTAAAGCTTGTTTCCGATTGATTCAAACTTATATCTTTATTTCTTTTAGTATTTTTTAAAGCAAATTCAAAAGCCATTCGGGGTTGAACCCATGCAAGACCATATCCACTGCCTTTCTCTGCGCGCAGCTTGTCATTAAATCCACCAAATCTTAAGAAAAAATCATCGAGAACTTTTACCTGTAGGGCCCCTTTATAGATCAACGTTTTCGAAATTTCATCAGCGTAATAGTTGCCACCAAAATCAAATGAACCCGTGATATAACTCATGAGAACATACTGAACTCCTAATAATGCCTTGGTTTCATTTCCCTTAGATTTAAATGGATCATAGGCTACAATTCCAAGAGACATTTTTTCATCAATTGCATGCGTAACACCAATAACGGCTTGGTAATATTTTTTTGAAGTTTTATCTAGCGTATTTTCATCAGTAGTTTGCCTTGCACTGATACCAAATGCTGATTTTTCAGACATAGGACTTGAAAGAGTTAAGCCCCATCTTTTGCGTTTAAAAATATCCTCTTCTTGATTCACATAGCTCAATGAACCACTTAATGAAGGATTTCCATCGGCCATAACAAAACCTAAAGCTTTAGGCCGGGGTTGTGAAATACCATCGCTTGTAAGTTTTCCAAGGTCTTTTTGAGCATAAAAACTAGAGGTATTAAAAAAAGCGAGGGATGCAGGATTTAAGAAAGCGGATTCTTCAGTGAATAAACCACCAACACCAGTTCCACCTTGCGACTTTAGATGCGTTGTTTCGAACTCATGAATATTTGAGAGTGCATTTGTTGAGATCAAGAATACTGACAGAAGCAAAGTTTTTTTGATATGATTGCTCATTACCTTAAATCCCTATAAAATAATGAAGGTCTAAAAGGAAAGTATAATGAAGATTCGTTGCGCCGTCATCCCTGTTGCTGGAAAAGGAACAAGATTTTTACCTGCCACCAAACAAGTTCCCAAAGAAATGATTCCAATCATTAATTTACCGATGATTCATTATGTAGTTGAGGAAGCAATCTTGTCAGGTATTGAACAAGTAATTTTTGTTACCTCTTCAGGAAAACACGCCATCGAAGATTATTTTGACCGCAATTTTGAATTGGAAGATTTTCTAATCAAGAACGGTAAAATTAAAGAACTGGAAATGATTCAACAAATAGGAAAAATGGTTGAAGTCACATCCATTCGTCAAAAAGAGCAATTGGGTTTAGGTCATGCAGTTCTGTGCGCTAAAGATATTGTTGGTAACGAACCTTTCGCTGTTATTTTGGGTGATGAAATTGTTCGTGGACCCAACCCTGTTACAAAACAGTTAATGGCAGTTTCACAAAAAAACAATGGTGGTAATGTTATTGGAGTAATGGAAATTGATCCAGCGGAAACTTATAAGTACGGTGTAGTCAAAGGTAACTTTCTTGATGAATCTAAAAAAACAATGCGCATGACAGATATGGTGGAAAAACCAAAACCTGCAGACGCTCCTTCTAATCTTGCGACGCCAGGAAGATATATTTTTCGGCCGGAAATTTTTGATGCACTAAAGGTCATTCCGAAAGGAGTTGGCGGTGAGTATCAATTAACAGATGCAATAAATCTTCTTGCTCGCGAAAGTGAAGTTTATGCACATGTCTTTGAAGGCCAGAGATTTGATACGGGCAATATAGAAGGGTATCTTAATGCAACAATAGAATTTGCATTGATGAATAAGGACTCTGAACAAATGATGAGAAAAATCATTAAAGAAAAAGTAGAAAAATATAAAATCAAATAGGTGTTTTATGAAAGTCCTAATAACTATCTTCACATTAGTTTTATCGCTCACAACACTGGCAGCAGTACCAACAGAAGAAGGCTTGCTTAAAAATTTAAACAACGCAGGAATTCCTGGAAATTTAATAACAATAAAGGCCATGGTTCAAAATTCTTCACCTGCTGTTGGTGCAGTCACAGAAACGGAAGCCACAAAAGCGGATTTTTATAAATTCGTCCTTTCAATAGAAAATCCAAATATTGTGTCGCTGTTTCAAGTTACATATTCAAATAGCCAGATGCTCAATAATCAAATTAAAGATGTGAAATATATTCCAGACTTGTTGAATGCAATCAAGAGAGAAAAATCTCCAGAAAAGGGTATGTTTTATGCTGTCTTGATGATGCTGACGACTAATCGTTCTCAAGGAGTTGAAGCCTTTTTAGAAAAAGGTGGAGTTCAAATTGTTCGCAATAGAAATATATTAAATGAAGATAAAATGAAGTTGTTACGCTCTTACCGAACATACCTGGCAAACAATAAAGGTAAAGGTGATGCAAATTCTCCACTTAATCCACCTGATCCACAAAACAAAGCAAAGATTTTAGAACTTTTCAGAGCCAATACTTTTCAGCGCTCTAAAAATATTGAATTAATAAAAAATGAAAATGAATTTTTATGGAAAGCAGACTGGAAGTCAGTAAAAGGATATTTTACAAATGAGGAGAGACGTCTCCGCATTATGGAATACATAACTGGTGACACGTCTATAAAACTAGATGCAAAAGATTACATCCTTTTTAATGGGACTAATGAGCTTCCGAAATATATTTTATTCAAGGACTCAAAAGGGCAGACAGCAAAAATGCAAATTTTAGGTCTAGATACTAAAAACAATCGCGAGAAAAAATTAACTGAAAGATATGAAGAAGCTAGAAAAAGTGTTCCTGCGACGAATAGTGGTGAAACGAGTTATTCGTTTCTGTTTTAGTAAATGAATGATCAATATTTTCTAGTCGCAGTTAATTCACCCTTTAACGGCTCGCTACTAACTTATAAAGCAACTCCTGAAATGGCTTCGGTTTTAAAACGAGGCCAATTAGTTAAAGTACCTCTTGGTAAAAGAGTTATTGATGGATGCTTATGGGGCGCTATCGATAGTTCCAGCATAAAAGATCCAACTAAAATTAAAGATATTGTTGAAATCGAATCAGAAGTTTTTCTCTCGGAAATTGAATGTGAATTGTATCAATGGATGGCAAATTATTATCATTACCCTTTAGGCCAGTTGATTCATGATGTACTCCCGCCATTTCTAAAGAGACCGCGTAAATTAAATTTTGATCAAGGCGCAGGTATTCCTCTAGATTTAGAAATGAACGAAGAGCAAAAAAATGTCGTAGATCAAATTACAGCCTATGGATTTGATGTATTTTCTAAGTGGCTGGTTCACGGAGTAACCGGAGCAGGTAAAACATTAATTTACTTAGAATTAATTAAAAAAATAATAGCTCAAAAAAAATCAGTACTTTTTCTTTTGCCTGAAATAAATCTTACGCCCCAGTTTTTAAAAACTTTTCAAACTTATTTAGATGTTCCTATTTATTCTTATAACAGCTCGATAAGTAATTCAGATAAATTTGGACTGTGGAAATTATTGCAAGAAGACGACAGCCCCAAAATGATTTTGGGAGTACGAAGCAGTATCTTCCTTCCAATTAAAAATTTGGGGCTTGTAATTGTCGATGAAGAACACGACCAATCATTTAAGCAAGACGACAGATGCACTTATAATGCGAGAGATATTGCTATTAAAAGAGCAGCTCTTGAAAAAATACCTGTAATCTTAGGTTCTGCCACACCAATGGTTGAGACTTATAAAGCTTTCATAGAGACGAATCATTATTTTGGTCTTAGAAAAAGAGCATTGGATGCCAGGTTACCTTCAGTTGAACTTATTGATATGCGAGGTCGCTCAAAGATAGAATCTGAAAGAATGATTTGGCCATATAGCAGCGAAAGTATATTTAAAATTAAAAAAGCTCTTGAAAGAGAAGAACAAGTATTAGTTTTTATTAATCGATTGGGATATGCAAATTATCTTCAGTGTAATGCTTGCGGGCATCAGTTCGCATGTCCTAACTGTAGTACAAATTTAAAATATTTTAAGAAACGATCTGAGCTATCTTGCCAGACCTGTGAGTATAAACAACCTGCACCAGAGATGTGTCCAGAGTGTATGAATATAAATCTCGCCCCCAAAGGATTTGGAACAGAAAAAGCTTATGAAATTTTAAAAGATCTACTTCCCGAAAAAACAATTGAACGTTTTGACCGTGATGAAATTAAAACCTTCACTCAACTTGAAAATGTTTTAGATAGATTTCATAAAAAAGAAATTGATATTTTGGTAGGCACTCAAATGCTCTCAAAAGGGCATAACTTTAAAAATGTAAATTTAGTTTTAATTTTAGGAATAGACTCGCAATTAAATTTTCCGGATTTTAGGTCTAATGAACGAGTTTACCAAACACTTACACAAGTAAGTGGAAGAGCGGGGCGATTTGGAAAAGACGCAGAAGTCCTGGTTCATACGCTAGCTCCTGAAAATAAAATCTTTTCATACCTAAAAAATCATACTTTTGAAGAGTTTTATCTGGATGAAATCCCCATGCGTGAGATGTGCTCGTCTCCACCGATGAAAAAATTAATTCTTATTTATTTTAATTCAAAGTCTCAAGAATCTGTAATAAAAGAAAGTACTAACCAGGCAAACTCGCTTCGAGCATTGGCCGCTAAACATTTTGAAGAAGTTGAAATTTTAGGCCCAAGACCATCTATGATAGAAAAAAAGGTTAATAAATTTACATGGTCTTTAATGGTTAGAAGCTCAGATGTGAACCAACTCCATAACCTAATTAAAACTTTTACCAAAAACTATCGCCCACCACATACTATCTCCTTGAAAATAGATGTTGACCCTTATTATTTCGATTAGGTATTAAAGTAATTATTAGAAAATTCCGTTAAGACCAAGAGAACTACTAAGACCAAGGTCATAGAGGAAAATTCGTATGAATAAGAAAACGTTTAAATCGACTAATTGTTTATCTGTCTATCTAGCAACCGGCCTGTTGTTATCGCAAGCAAGTTATGCGGGAATCGTTGGGATGAGGACATCCGGAACATCTGGAACTCCCGCGGGAAAAACATCATCGACAGTTGTCGTTTCACCTGGAAAAATTAACAATGAAAAGGTTGATATAAAAGAAGGAACGGCTTCAGTGTCTTGTAAGCAAGATCCCGATGCGGCCACTTATTTTCCCCTAGATTTTTTCCAGAACATAACTCGTGATGGTTCATCTCTATCTTTTGAACAGAGACCAGATAATAAAATCTTAGTAAAGATGCCAGCTTCAATAGATACATGTGGAAAATTTAAGCCACAACTTTATCAAGATCCAACAACAAAAAGCGTAACTATTTTAATGCAACTTGAAGATGGGAAAACTTATTCTCAATACCTCGCTTGTTTACAAGAAAAAAATATTTTAAAAGATGGCAAAATAGATCACGACACAATTGAGGGAAAACAATATTCAGAATATTCTTATGTTCTCGATTATTCATTTTCAAAAGATAAAGACATTAAAAAATCGTTGAAACTCTCTTATGGATACCCCAAAGCATTTTCAGGTAAAGATGGTTACCCATCTCCTTATGGAATTGACAACGATGTTGAATTGCCATCTTCACTTTGTATGGCCGCTGAAAAAGTTCAACCTGAAATTACTTATATCAATAAAGGTCAAGATGTCTTAATCGATGAACTAAAAGCAATCTGTAAGTCTGGCGATGCACAAAAAATTGCCGAAGCGAGAAAGTCTATAGGGAACGCCGACGCCTTGAAGGATATTGCTGAGAAAATAAAGTCTGAGCTTGATGCCGGCTACTTGGTAGCAGTCAAGCAAGACGTTGCAAAAATTTCTGCAGCAATGTTGAAAATTGAAGATCGATTAACAAAAGAAAAAGATTCTATTGATGAATCGACAGCTAAAAAATTAACAAGACAGTACGCTGACCTAGCAAAAGATTTAGATAGTAAGTTTTTAAATCCCGCAATTTATCGTCTTGATACGCTTATGAAACAAGTCGCGGATATGGATTCAGAAGATCCAAAGAAAAAAGTCGTTGATGATGAAATCAAAAAAATAAATGAAGATGTAGGTGCGTTTGCTGCTAGAAAAAGTGGTTTCCCGGCACTATATTCCGTAATGGAAAAATTTGCGATAAATGATTCTGCAAAAACAATAGAAGATATTCGCCTAAAATCATATTGGTACGGAACGGTTTACGCTGGTCCAACTGATGAAAAAAGAGGAAAGCCAATTACTTTTGAAGAAGCTAATCAAAAGCAATACGCTGGTCTTCAAAAATTTGATAAAGTACTTACCGATTGGACTGACCAATACTTAGTTGGAAAAGGAAATCTTTCACCTATTCAAAAAACAGAGAGAGAACGTACGGCAACATACGAAAAAATGAATAAGCGTTGGTATGACTATCAAGCTGATGAACAAGCAAAATACCAAAAATATTGTTCTGTCGGTATGATGGGATCTGTTCAAAACCCAGTACAGTGTCAGGCATTTCAGGCTGGGGCAAAGGGAAGACAGGATGCTGAACTAGCTAGACGTAAAAAAGATCTTCTCTTTATTCAAGGTCGCAATGATAAATTAACGAAGATGGGATCAAGCTATAACGATTATCAAAAACGCCAAGTGGCCAATGATACTCGTAGTGGTGATAGCGAGCCATACGCTGCTTCTTATACAAGCTATGAAGACAATTTTAGTGACCGCTTTCCTGGATATTATGGGGCCCAGACATATACACCATACAATGCTTCGAATTACAGCATGGGTGGACAAGTGGCTTCTATGAACATGGGTAATGCGGGAAATTATAATCCAACAATGATAAATCCACAGATGCAAGTTCAGCCGGGTCAGTTTCAAATGCAGAATGGTGGTGGACAAATGGGCGGATGGCCTTCAATTTAATTTTAATACAATAAAAAAGCCCTCAAAGAGGGCTTTTTTTAGTTCATTGAATCTAAAATAGATTTTGGAATATTTACACTGACCCCTGCATCTTTTAATACACTGATAGCTTCATCTGTAGACAATAAGTCTTCCTGTTTAAGCGACTCATCAAGGCCAGCTTCAGCAGCATTCAAATTAATTAATAGACTCTCTACTGCTTTAATTGAAGGCAAGTTTTTACTTAAAACATTTTCAGGAAAAAATCTGATACTCACACCTTTAGAATCAAGTTTTCTTCTAATTGAATATAGATTTTGAATTAATGTGTTTCTTTCATTCATGCCACCTTTCACACACCAAACTTTACCATTTTGACCGGCAACTGCCTGCACAGTGGCTTTTCCATTTTCACCATCGTTTTGAAAAATCACTATATATGGAACTCCGGCCTGTCTCATCTGATCACCAACAAAATAATTTTCACCGATACGGAAACGGTCGATGCCGCCATTTCTATAAGCAGTACCATGATGAGCTAGAATTAATTCATCAGCTAGTGGCAGACGGGCACCCTGTCCTGTGCAATAGGTGCGTGCTTCTCTTGAATCTAGGGATGAAATATCTGCTGGACCAGGTATCCAGGTTAGAACTGGATTTGGATTTTTCCAAGCAGGACGATCAATTTCCATAACAGAACGGAAAATTCCTTCAGCTACTTGAGCAAGTGCATTTACAAGGTAGCCATTTCCTTCGAAGCTTCTTTCAGTTCCATTTTCATTGATAGATCCCAATGTTCCAGTCATTTTAAATTGACCACCACCAATGTGCGCCAATTGAATAAAAACATAATGGTCGTATTGAACTTTTGAATTGTACATCATTCGACCGTTGATAACCGGGAACATGTTTACAAATTCAATTTTTCTTTCCGAGTTAGTAATGCCATTAGTTCTATGTAGTTTTTCGATTTCTGATTTAAAAAATTCACCAACTGAAAAACCAATACCCACACTGTCTATCGCCTTATTGATATCTCTTTTTCCATCCGCCGCTTCCTGGATTTTTTGTAAAGGACCAAGCATTCCCGTTGGATTAAAATTACCACCGCTGAGTTTTACTGCAGCATCAACTATTTCATCCATATACATTTTGCGCGTTTGATTTCTTGAATATGCAAGAGTCTCTTCGTATTGGCCTATGTCAGCACCGATTTCTACGCCAATATAGCTAGCGATTTTAATTTTTTTGGCAATAGCGGCCTGGGCCGGATGAGCGATCACAACAATAAATGATAGAACTGCAAAACATGACAAAATTTTAGATGATTTCATAAAACAAAACTCCAATAAATTTATTGTTCTGTTTTATCATGAGTTCTGAAGCGGGCAGGCCATGTTGTAATTATTACTTGATTATAGACTAATGCCTAAGATGAAGCCCCCGTAAAATAACGAGGGCTTCTAATATTAGAAAGAAACTGAAGTGTTGATTTGAACAAGTAACGTGCTCTTAGCTTCGTTAGGTTTAGCTGGATCATTAGTATAGCTAAAATAATCCCCAGTGAATAAATACCCTAGACCAGTTCCGATTGAGATCTCTTTATTCCAGTGGTATTTGGCATTAAAGTCGACTTCAGTACCTAGGTTGTCTGATTGTGTCGTAACAGCATTAAAAATTTTATTCGATGAATGGTTGAATGCTTTCGAACCGGCCTTAGCGACTTCAAGCGCTTTTGCATAAATGATTGCTGAATCAAAAGTCCATTTTTCAGAATTGTATGACGAACGCAATTTAAAATAACGAGCGTTAGTCATGTAAGAATCATAAACGCTAG
>JACMPM010000101.1 GCA_014377485.1 Bacteriovorax sp.
AGGAACATAGTGCCCAGAGAAAACTTGTCGTGGAAAATGGTCGACTCCGTCTTTTGTCGCCTCAGGATCTGGAGTGAGCGTGTTCATCAATGAATAATCTGCCAATGGTGCAAGGTCATTGAGTGTTTTCACAAGAAGAGAGGGTCTATTTATCGTATTCAAATGTCTTCCTTAATAGAATTATTTTTTAATTTAGACGAATTATATATTAACAGTAAAACCAATATGGCCAAAAAAATCAACTGACTGAATTAAATCAATTTTTAATTAAGTATTATGAATAAGTTTAAAATCTATACAGTTTGTAATTCTATTTTTTAAAAACTTATAAAGATCATTTGAGTTCTTTTCTAAATCTTCCCAGCCCTCCTTCGAAGTAATAATACAATCAATATCATCGAATCTTAAAGGATAAAAACTATGTCCAGCAAGTCGCCACTCTCTTTCAAAATACCAAAAGAAAGGATCATCAATTCTTTTCTTCCCACTATTTACTCTTAAGTCGAAAGGTTTTGTATAGCTTATATTTTTAGAATATGCAGAAAAAGATTCACTTTCATCTTTAGCGAACTCATGAAAATTATAATTAAATATTGACTGTTGAGAGTTACCAACCTTTTCCCAATTAGCTAAACTACCTGCAATGCGTTCATAAAATGAACTTTTTTGTAAAACATAATTCACTGGTCGAAGGTCTCTTATTAAACTTGCAACAGCAAAAGAATTATAAGATTTATCGAGCAGTTTCTCTACATAGGCTTTAGGATCACTTATCCAACTATGTGCTTCTTGCTCTTTAAAACGTGAAAATATTTTTTCTTTATTTATGCCAATTGCAACCGATAATTTCCCCCTAGCATAAGCTGCTGAATGGCTTTCAGTTTGTGCAATTGGAATATCGCAAAAGCAGATGCAGTCATTTCTCCAAATAACCATGTCTTCATCAGAAAGTGAGTTTTTAATTGAAAAAATTTTAAAAAATTTAATTAAGTCATTATCGCAAGAGTGATCAAGTTTTTCTTGGAAATTTTTTAAACTAAAAGAATGCCCATTATTAAAACTAAAAAAATATTCACTTAAACATGCTCTCAAGAAAGACCTTTTTACTTCAATAGGATATGTTTTAAAACTTGCTAAATTTGAAAAAGTCAATTCTTGTAATTGTTGTGTTTCTAATACTCCAACACTTGAAGACAATAAAATGTCTCCTTGGTGAATTTTTTTCATTTCTTTTAAAAATGATTGCTGTTTCTCGCTTAGGTCTGTATTTGAATAATTTTCAAAAAAGATTTTTTTCATAATATCCAGATTGGTAAAATGATATAGTGAATTCGAGATATAATTTTGTCCTGAGTATGACATTCTTTCTTTCCATTTAATTTTTTAACACTTTAAGCTATTCTAGTTAGAATTTAAAAAAATGCAACTATAGATACGTTTTCATCGAGGTCATTTTATTACTTTTTAACTCGACCAGCTGACCTGATACTTAGCTGTAAAGTAGAAGCCGATGACATTTTTTAGTTCGATACCTCCGACTTTTATCTCTTAACTTGCTTGTTTTTAAACTTCATCTTCTGCCTCTCCTACCTCCCCTTCCCCTACCACTCTCTCTTATTCTTCATATTCCTTTTTTAACTAGGCCAGCTTCCTTATTACTTATCTGTAGAGTAGAAATTGACTTGGGTTTTTTAGACTTTAGACGTAAAAAAACCCAAGTCAATTTCGGAGCGGAAATTAAGTAATGTTTTGGGGAAGCTGGCCTAGTTAAAAAAAGAATTTAAACCCCTTTCACAGATGTTCCCGACATCATTTGCATCTCTTTAACATATCTTTGACGCTAGTTCATCACCAGATTAACCACGTATTAAATTAAAAATATGATTAATGAATGACGTAAGTAAAGTTAATGAACTTGAAATTGATTTTTATAGTTTTGAATATTTAATGAATGAACTTTTAGAACGAAGACTAAGATAGTGGTAGTAGCAAGCTAGTGCTACTGCCAATAGTGCTAATAAGAAGCAGAAACAGGCGCATCAACCTCTGTAGAAGTTTGGAATTTTATCTCGCGTGCCATGATAAACTTCGTAAATCTCTCTTTACCTTCTTTATCCTGCCAGTTATCGATCTTAAGTGGCCCTGTAACAGAAACCTTGCTGCCTTTTTTAAGGTTTTCATTACAAGAGATCGCATTCTTATCCCAACACTCTACATTGTGCCAGGTAACCTTCTTTTGCTTGATGTTTTCAGCATCAATCCAGTCTTCATTTACCGCAATAGAGAAATTACAGACTGACTTACCTACTGGGATGACCTTAAGAACAGGGTCAGCTCCAAGACGGCCTTCGATTGTAAAAACTTTAGTACTCATTGATTCACTCCTTTTTTTGACTTCTTTTGAAGTCCGTTAAGAACAAACTCAAACATCGTATAGTTTGTTCCGTGTTTATGATTAAATTTTCTAACCTCTTCATTGGCCCGATCTTCATCGCTTAATGAAGAATTTTGAATCTCGGCAATATCAGATTCTTTTAATAGCTTTAATGCATGAGCGACTAATGATGAAAACTCGATAACAGCACCATAGTCTTTTTGATTGCACCTTATAAGAAGCTCATCGATCAGATTGGCAGTTTCATCCTTGTCATCTTTTCTGCTGTAGATATAGCGATGCTTGATTTCTATCGCCGTATTGAGATTTAGATTCTTTGTTAATTTACCCGCTTTCGATGTTTTTACGACTTCTTCTAATTGTGATTCGTTATGCATGTGGCCTCCATTGGTTCTTTCTTTTTGCTTAAATCTAAAACAACAATTTCTTCACCAAAGAACTTCTCTATTGATAATTCTTTGGTAGCGCACTCCATTGTGGAGTTAGCGAGAATTGATCCATACTGATGATTTTGAGAAGAATATAAAAAAATGATTTTACCGTTTAATCCCTTTTGACTTGTCTCGCTCTTGTTTTCCATAATCAATTCCTGGATTCTTCTGCGATATGAATTTAGAATCGATTTGCTTTTAAAAAAGTAGATTACATAGTCAAAATACGTACTCTCTTTATATTGAATAAATTTTTCATAAACACGATCAGACGACTTTTGTGTAAGTTCAACCTCGATTGCAACCTTAAATATTTTGTCATTGTGACTTATTCCCAGATAAGCATCTGGCGAAAGTGAAAGCTCTAATGAATTTGTTGAGCTAAAGGCATTAGGGACTCTTGAGGTTTGATATTCATGAGGTAGTTTGTAATAGTGAACATTTTCGCGATTCATTAATTCAATTCCAAGAATTGAAATAAATAAATTGTGATACACCATCGATTCATCAATTGATGAACGAGGACTTTTCAAGTGATTCAATGTCTTCTTGGTAGGAAGAATTATCATTTCATTTTTGTTATCTAATCGAGAAATATAAACAAACTCCTCAATAGCTAGTCTGTGAATCTTTCTTCTTAAACCATGTATTGAAATATTTGAAGTAAGTTGCTTGTGTAAACTCCGTAGCGTT
Source organism: Bacteriovorax sp. (assembly GCA_014377485.1). Classification (GTDB taxonomy): domain Bacteria; phylum Bdellovibrionota; class Bacteriovoracia; order Bacteriovoracales; family Bacteriovoracaceae; genus Bacteriovorax. The sequence continues at coordinate 3,520 of JACMPM010000101.1, forward strand.
AATACCCCCCATTTATCCAATGCATTTATAATTTCAATGTTAGACCAGAGTAAAATATCCTTATTCATTTTTTATTCCTTATAAAAATTCTCAATTCCTGTAATGGAATCACTATTCTTCTTTATTTCGACTTTCTTAGTTACTATTGATGCTTTTAAAATTGGATTTTCATGTATAAGAATTTTGAGACTATGGTCCTGATCTGCTCTATTTTTATATCCAAAAACATCTGACTTTCTAATATCTCTAAGTTTTAAAAAATGAAGCGAGCTTGGAGACTTGGTCAGCATAATACATTGACCAATTTCAAGATCTTTAATGACCTGTGGCGGACAAAGATACTCTCTAACATCTCGAACAGAACCTCGCTCACTTTCAATATTATCAACCGTCATTGCTGATCTTTTAACAGTTTTAAAAGTACCGATTGACTCAGAAATTGCTGAAGCATAATCGTTATTACCTTGCTTTAAGATAAACCAATTAGAACATAGCTCTAGTAAGTGATCTTTAAATTGCGGACCAATTTTTTCAGCATCAGCTGGCGTCTGCATGGCAATGAATGTCTGGTAACCAGAAGATCGGTTCTTATTAAGGAAATCGATGAAGTCTTCATATAAGATACTTCCAGCTTCATCGATAAACACAGCAAATGAATCTCGTATTGAATCATGACTATCATCAGCTTCTATTCCCACCATATGAGAAGTCATTTGAATATCATTTATAATAAGTTTTCCAATGGTCTTAGCAACCGAGCCATAACCTTGAGTAGAAAGTCCTACATATAAAGACTTTTTAGATTTTCTTAAATTTCTCATATCAATGGATCGACCATTATCTTCTAATAGTCTTCCAAATGGTGATGCCATGATGATTTCTAGTTGAGCCAGAAGACCTGACGTTTCCTTGTGATCACGATGTTCAGCTAAATGCCGATAGATATTAGGAAGTGAAATAAGAGTTTTTTCATCAGTTAGTGCTGCCATTGTCTGCATCAATGCTCTCTGAGATTGATCTTTATAATAGCGAGCTTCTCCTTCACTCCACTCAAGAGACCTCATAATTATCTGAGTTCTCTGAGTGTTGTTGAGGCCATTAAATGGGTTATAAGACATTTCATCTGGGTATAACTCCGAAAAAATTAAGCATTCCTTTCCGTAGTATTTATTTAAATTTCGAAATTGAAGAATCTCACTTTTACTTCCTTTAGGATCGAAATAAATCAAGGGTGAATTAACCTGGATCTTATATTCCATGATTAGAGATATAAGATTAGATTTACCAAAACCAGAGCCTCCTAAAATGAGGTTGTGTCGCTCCATCGGAATTTCAGTAAATAGGACATCTCTCTTGTTGCTTACCGAATAACCAATAGACTGAGGATTAAGAGTAGTCTTTTGAGTGATGATAAAACTTTCTAAAATAACTTTCTTTTGATTTCTTTTCGATATTCTATCGATAAGAAGCTCTATCAATTTTGAAAGACCTTTAGTCGTGAGTCCAATCAAGTCTTCCATTAATGTCGACAGTAATTCTGTAAAAGGATCTATCGTGCCCTTGCTAGCACCAGAGCTTTTATTGCTGCTATTATTGATAGTCATATTCATAAACCTTTGTTTCTGGATAAACGATTGTCTTTCCACCTTCTTTTTTTTCAACTCGCTCTAAAATAGTGTGCTCTGTAATAATTTGTTTTTTTACTAATCCTTTAAGTCTCTCAGGAAGGTTTTGAGCAGGTACAAGATAGCTTTTTGATTCACTTGGCTCTACCAGCTTAAATCCTAAATCTTCGGGTATTGGATTTGGACTATCATTTAACTTATCTCTCTTAATCATCTGGCTCATTTCTTTATTATCAGGATCATCAGAATTTAATAAATATCCAATACCTGCTCCTATAGCTGCTCCAACGGCCCCCCAAACTATGGTGTTAAAACCGTCTGATTCTTTATCAGGTGAAAAACTATAACCTGCAATTCCTCCAACTGCCGCTCCGGCCAATCCTCCATAAAGAATTGAAGACTTTGTTGTAGAACATGAAGTGATTGATAAAATGCAAACTGTTATTAAAATATTTTTCATATTTTAAATCTCCTCGTGAAATAAATTAAAATTTTTGTTCCAGCATCAATAGAGAGCTTGGATTCAGTGGTTTTATACTCGTCTGTATTCATTTGAATAATCTCATCAAGAGCACCAATACCTCCTGATTTAATCTTATTTTTTGCTGATGTAGTGACTGACTCCATACCTAGCGGGTTAATCACTCTGTCGAGGGATACATCTAATCCCTGCTTGAGCGTTGCGGCCGTAATAGCACCCACGGCAAATTGCTCTTTACCAGAGTAAAACTTTCCCAAAAGCCCTGCCGTACCATCCAGATTTAATAAAATAGTCTCCACATCATATTCGTCATCGTTAGTAATTAAACGATTACATGCCGTAAGAACACGTTTATTTTTAGATACTCCAACACAGGAAAACAATGTTCCTGATGGCAAGCCTTCAAATGCCTCAACTGTTTCAACAAGTAGTGGTGACTCAAGATTTGAAGATACAACTGAATTTAATAAACGACCTTTTATTACGGAACCCGTTTTTAGGTCGTACTGGTTCGAAAAATCCCAGATACCTAAGGAGTTTTTATCTAAATATTTCTTTAGCAAAAGAGAATTTGCTTTATCAATATCTTTTACTTCAATATAATCCAAAGAGACAGCTTCGGCATTCATACTTTTTCTAATATGATTTTTGGGCGAATTAATTTTTAATTTTTTTTCATTTGTAACTGAACCTTGATCAGATAATTTATCCTCAACAAAGATTTTATTTGAAAATTTTTTACTTAATTCAATTGGTGCTGAAAAACATCTATAACTAATTAACATTACAAAACACACAAGATATTTCATAAAACCCTCTCAGAATTGATATAAACAGAAGTCCCCTTAGGAAGATAGACACTCGAGCGAGCCTTAACGATAATATCGTTAACAACAATTTCGTTTTCAATTAAATTTTTGAATTGAATTGAAGAAACGCCTTCATAAATTTCCCAAGTATTAGTCTTTTTTACTAGCACGTAGGAATTATTTTTCTGACCATCAGAGACAGTATAAAAACTGTCATATCTTGAACTATCAATATGCACCTTAAATTGATAATTTTTATTCTCAGTCAAAATAATTAATTCCGTCTGATTCATCGTTCTGATTGGTTGAATTACAATTACATTCTTTTTCCTGTTGGTATTTACAGAAAAATCTCCTGCCTTCCCAATAGCCGCAAAAGTAATAGGCTCATTAAAAACTATAGTGGTAGGTATTGTGGGAGAAATAGATAAGGCCGTGGCCACATTTAACAATGTTTGAATTAACATCTTTAATCCTTGGTAGTTAATTTAATATTTTGATTATCAAGTTCACGAATATTTTTAATCGAATAGAACTCTCGATTATTCATGGACTGCTCCAAGTAAACATCAAGTCCTCTTAATCCTGAATTAGTTTCTACGATTACTTTGCAAAGTCCGTCTCTGTACTTAATGTCTATAATTTTGTCGTCAGTTTCAAAATTAAAACTTGCCGGATTATCTTTTAAATAATTCCAAATTTCTTCATTGTAATACTGAGAATAGACTTGACCTTGAAGAAGACCATTAACTCCGTGGTAACAGATCTTTTCTGCAGTTTCACCAGCAACAAAATTTGGATTGTTTTTTAGATGATAGTTAATCGATTCGTCTTTGAAGGTTCTGTAACAAATCATTAGAACAAGTATGCAATTAGTCACAATGTACCAATTGATTCTAAATTTATTTTCATCTTTTATATATTTCATACATTTCTCGTTGGGAAATTATTAGAGTGAGTATTGTTTTTTAAGTTATTAGTTGAAAACTTAGAGTTCCCTCTAAATTTCGTTGTATTCATATCTTTTACAAAATTAGGATTTCTTACGAGACTAGGCACTTTAGCGGTCTTTAAATAATTTCCTATTTCCGGTTTTTGGATTCTATTTATTGGATTATTAGTTTTTCTTACAGCATCTTTATAGCTTAAAGGGTTGCTGATAGAATTTTTTGAAACCTCAGACGAACTCATCTTTTTTAAATCTCGAACCATACCTAACTTAGAATTTGTATTTTCTTTGGCATTAAAAATTGAATCAAGCTTGGTTACAATTTTCTCTTTTGCATTCATACTTTTAAAAGCTTCTGAACCCTTTGGAGCCAAAGTTGAATTCATAAAACCTGTTTTTGTTTTACCAATATCATCAGGTCCTAGCTTTAATCCCTTACTGGATAATATTTTTGATGAATTTTTAGATAGACTTTCTTTGAAAGAATTTTTTAAAAGACCAGGGCCACTCGATCCAAAATGTCCAGCGGTCTGGGCATAACCTTTCCCAAGAATTGTTGAATTATTCAAAGCAGACATTGCCATTACAGTTGTTCCCATCATGGCCATTTGACTTCCGAAGGCAGCGACTCCTTCACCCGTTACAATTTTCCAAGATAGATAAAGAGATGCTAAGCTAAAGAGAGAAATTATGAGAAAATGCAAAACTCCTGCTAAGCCGATTTCCCCTTTCGGGCCTATGCCGACTTCATTTCCCTTTGCTAGGAGTACTATTATGATTGAGAGAATAATTGGTGATATAAACAACCAAAGTAAACTTTGAAATAATGAAACAAAGGATTTTTCTCCCGGATGCTGAAGAATACCGATTGCACAAATTAGAGGATAAAGTATCCACAATAAAGCATTAACTAATGAGTACAATTGTCGAGTAAAGATAAAACATATTTTAAAAATTAAACTGATTGCAACATATGGAAGATATGAAGAAAAATTTGTGAATAATTCAACAGTTTCATCCCAAAATCCGCTATCGGCATTTTTACCTTTAGTTACTTTAAGATAGTGATCGCAAAATTCTGTATTTTTACATAACTTAATTATGTTATTTGAAAAACCGAAAGATAAATCTAGAGAGCTTACAAACAAGGTTTTGAATGACCCTAAAATTAAAAAACAAATAAAAACTCTTTTTATAACTCGAATAAAATTCATCTCACCGAAATATTCGAACAAGATTGATAACAATAAAAAAATGACTATTAATCCATCGATATCTTTACTAATAATATCTGAGACATTTTTCAATGTAGGATATTCAATAATCATATAACTTCTAAATGTATTCATTTCTTTTTGCCCTTCTTGACTTTAGAAAGTGCATTATTTTTTGAATTAACATCATTAATAATCTGATCCACTTGAAACTTCGTTAAATTGTTCTGAGTTGCTTGAAGACCATTAGATGTATTGATAGCTCCATTAAGAGATACCGTTTCTTTTAAAATAAGCGATGTATTTTGTGCATTTACTCTTTCCATGTTTTTCGAAAAGCCTTTTCCTGCAGAGAAGCTTTTTATAATTTGTCTTTTTGCTGTTGAATCATCAGTTCTCACTTTCTTATCAACGATAATGGCATCCCCCTTAACCCTATCTGATTCATCCCTTGCATTCCTTGCTTGAGCAATTAAGTCTTTAAGCCTTGATTTTTGATCTTTAAGATTTTCAATAGCATCGTTTATTTCTGATAGGTCTTCTGGTTTTGAATTAGATAATCTAACGTAATTATCAGCCAGAGATTCGAGTTGCTCGACTACTTCATACTTTTCCTCAACTGTTTCGACTGTATCCCTAAAAAGTTTTGTATGTTTATCTGTTTCAGTTATTAATTGTTCAAGTCTTGTAATCTGTGATGCCGTGTTCGAAACTAAAGACATAAGCAATGCAGTATCAGAATCGGGAATTCCAAAAGCAGAACCAATCGCACGAGTGCTGACTAAAGCAAAAAGAACAGTGCCTTTTAATAAATTCTTCATGGCTGACCACCATTGTTTAAAACAACGTAGCTATTCATCACTTCTTGATATGTAAAAAAGGGTAGAAATTTTTCCTTAAATTGTTTCCATTTTGTTTTTTCATTGTGAGATGAGTTGTATATTCCTAACTCAAGCGAGGAAGCGTAATATCTACAGACTTTTTTTATTTTTGCATTTTTAATAACTACTAAAAATTCAGAGAATTTATTTTTTTCTGAATTTAGATTTGTAATCAATTCTTGAGTAAAGGGATTAATAAATTCTTTTGAGTTAGTTGTAATATCTTGTCTAAAATAAATCTGGAAATTACAACATCCCAGGATGGCCGTAGATATCTTTCCGAGTGTCAAAAAATCTTCAATGTTTTGGGTTATTGCAATAGCGGCACAGCCGTGTTTTCTAAAAGTTCTAAAACATTCTTCAATGTAATCTGCATTACGCTTTAAAAAGCTCCAACACTCATCAATTAACAATGTTCTTAGATCACTTGAATCTCCTAGGTCTTTTAGATATTTGATAGCAAACAAGATCACACCAGGAATCATATCCTTCGGATATAATGAAAGATCAAAATACGTTATTTTTGATTTTTCAAATGAGTCGTTACTTATATACGGCCATACTTTTGAGAAATAATATGAAATCTCTTTTAATTCCTTATCCAGATATGTGACTAGCTCTTGAAATGTTAAAACATCGGCAAGTAATGCATTATTGATTAACTCAAAAAGTTTTCCTTTTTCTTTGGTTGAAATCTCACTTTCTGGAATAAAAGATAATACAAATTCATTTAAAAATTCTGGATCACGAAATCCCATTGGGTTAATTTTTTCAGAGAAAATGTTACCACCATAATATTCACAATACTTTAAAAAAGATTCTCCCAGATCGATAATTACAACTGAGCGATTCTTTAATCTTGAGTAATCCAAAATCTTTTGTCCTAATACGGATTTACCCGAACCAGTCGTCCCAGATATTCCCATATTCCCGTTTTCGGCTGCATGATAGAAATTATCGAAAAAAACTTTATTGCCTGATCTTGTTTGAAACTCTATTCCATCTTCATAAATATGCTCTCTATGCAGCGGCAGTACATTACATAGATATGTGGATGTAATTGGATGGCATCTTAAAAATTCGGAATTAACACCAAAAAAGAGAGTTGGTACAAGTTTAGCAAATGAATTTTTTGTTTCAATAAGCGGAGTAATCTTAAGTTTTTTTAGATTTGAAAATAACTCGTTTGTTAAGTAATTTAACCGGGATTCGCTCTCAGATTTAAGAATAAACCACATTTCAGACTCAAATATTCCTTCGAGACCTGAGGTTAATTCTTTTACCAAATGCTCGCTTTGCTTAAATGCATTTTCTGAGCTTTCATCTGAAATTAATTTACCGATATTTCCGACATGAAGCTTTCTAGAGTTATCAAGCATCTTAATTGCTGTTTCACTTGGAATCCTGCTAAAGGTAATAAGCTGATCTCCCAGCTCGCTGAGTTGAAACGGGTAATGAGAATCTGCAAAATCATAAACATTTACTAGTCGATAGTAGATTCCGTTGATTTTAAATGAATCTAGGCCAAAATTTACATCACCATAGAAGTCATCATGACCTGCTAGGAAGTAATCAAAATAGTTTGTTGCATTTTTTGCACCTAAAAAATCTATTTCAAATGGGCATTCAATAAAAAAGCGATCATCCAATTTGTAACATTTAAAAGACACTCTTTTCGAAGACTCTTTAAGCCTATCCTTCAGTGTCGTATTAAGATCATTAAGCATATAATTGTTTGTGGTCGTTAAAAGAAAATTCTTTATTTGTTCCAGATAACCAAGGCCTTCAAACTCTTCCATTTGTAAAAAATCTAGAGGAAATACTTCGAAAACATACTTAATGTTTCCATTAATATCTTGGATTGCATTGCCATCTATGGATTTAATGGGTAACTCACTCATTTTCATATTTTCTCCTCAGAAATTTTCTTTATAAATTGATTGATTTTTAAACCATCCTTTCGGTGCAAATAAAAATACAATGCTCTTTTTGGAAAAAGTCTTCTATACTGCGTTTTACCTAGAGCGATTCCTACACTTAAAAAAACAGTTATAAAGTAATCATGGAATATTAAAAAATATGTCATACTGACCATTAATGAAATCATGATGTCATAGAGATCATATCCATAGATTTTAGGTGCAGTTTTTATAAATTTATAATTTGTAGCTTCCATAATTATTTTAGAAATTTAAAAAATGCGACAATTGCACTTGCTCCAAAAAAGCAAATAATTCCTAATATTGCAGCTGACATTTTCCTGGAACCTTCCTGGCTTCCGCTGTTCATATAAATTGCAGCGATCATTACAAAAATTATCAAAATGGTTGCACCCACGGCTTCAAGTTTAGTTTGTAAGGTTTTTGCACCTGACGCTAAATCAGTTGAGGCATAACTTACACTTGCATTGGTAATTAGATTCAATAATACAAAAAAAGATTTCTTCGATTTCATGTTAACTCCTATGTCTAATATTTATTCGCACCATAAACTTTTATTGTGCTATTTAAGATGTATTGATTTTCAAAACTAGTTACTGAATAACTAGGCCCCCCATAACACGCAGAAATTAATCCTGTTCTAGCAGCTGAGGTTATCTGATCTGGATCACGAAAAATTATATAGATTTTATTTTTAAGATTGTATTTCAAACTATCAAAATCCACTTTAATTTGATTTCCAAAATTATGAAGACTTGCTTTAACTGGTCTTCCATAGGAATCTTCAAATGTGAGCCATTTTGTATAATTGATTGTATTAAAACTTATGGGAGTTGAAGTTTGTGAAACAGCAGAAAATACTTCAGTACATCCCGCGCGACAAATGCAACTTCCATTATGTTTTATTTCTGGATCTGCACTCATTGTACACGAGCCACTACAAATATCTCCAGTGTAGTTAGTACTTTGACTTTCTACGATAGAAATTTTTTGTACATCTCCGGCATTTATAATTAGTCTATCGCCTTCAATGACATTTTCAATTAAAAGCTTTGTGTTAAAATTCTCTGTGCCCAGCTCTACCCATTTTTTTGTATTATTCAAAACATCTTTAATTGTTGAATATGAAACAACGTAAATGCCTTGTGCTTTAACTTTTGCGAGAACCGAATCCTCTTCTCCAAACACACTCCAAAGACCTCTTTGGGCATCGTCCTGAGTTTGATTATCTAAATCAAATGGGTATTTTGCAGTAGACTCTATTCCATCAATTGAGCTGATATCTCCATCTTTAGTAAGTATTACATTTTTTCCATTTTGCTTTAGTACTTCTAATAAAGTCATACCTGGAGATACAAAGAAAACGTCTGTCTTGCTGTTTGTAGAAAAAATTATCTTCGCATCACCATTAAAAACATTATCTAATACTTGTTTGTAATTTAACTGAATATTTTCATAGGTATAATTATAATCGGTAAACTTTATGCCTATCTCGCTTCTGCTTAAAATCTTTTCTAAAATGGTATTTGAGCTAATTTCATTAGCAATTAACGGATAAATTGTTACCGGGGAATAGCTAGAAGATCCGTCGAGTTTGATTTTTTCTTTAGATCCAGAAGACTTTAATAAAAAGTGATCATAGATTGGAGTTTCTTCCATTTTTTCATAGTCATAAAAAAATGACTGCAGACTGATATCTGAAATTTCGGTCACATTTTTTATATTTGATAATCTGATTTTAAAATTTGTAAGAAATTTACCTGAGTTATTGTCTATAGAATTTTCTAGCTTCGGAAGCTTGTTAATGAATGGGAAATACTGATCGTCAGTCCATGATGAGAGAATATTTGTTCGTAAGTCATCGTTTGTAATAATATCTAATTTTTCTGTTTTAGTATTTCTTAGGTGATTGTATTGATTAATTACAACCTTTCTTCTAAGAACCTTAAGCGTATCAATATCGCCACCTTTCTGATCTGCAGTTTCCGTAAATTCTTGTTTTAAAATTGAAAAATCATAGTCTCCTAGAAGCAATTCTTTATTAAGTCTAAAAATTGCACCAATAGAAACATCTTGAACTAGGCCTATAGAGATCTTGGGAATATCGGCCACAAATGGATTTGTTCCTAGCTTTAATTCGATTTCATCTGGCACTCCATCGAAGTCCGAATCAGGCAATACGTTAATTGACTCAAGAGTATTAGTTGCAACAACAGAACTAGATTTGCTTTTAACAGAGCAACTCGTAAGCAATAAAAATAAAGAAGCGATTAAAATTTTTGATTTTTTCATTTTCCTTTCCATTTTTTAAATATGAATTGAAAAACAATATTGGATAAATTTAATCACCTGTAAAACAAGTGACACTCAGGTTGCGACACGATTTCTTACATGTCGTAACTTTTGCAATTTTAAAAAATGAAAATTTAATTGGTTAGGATTTTTTGATGCACTAGCAAATGCGAGAATTAACGACATTAAAAATTTTGTCGTCAAAAATTTAATAAAAAAAAGGCCCTGCGAACAGGGCCTTGAGTATTAATTTATTTTGAGAAAGTAGAACTAATCACCACTACCTTCACCACCACCTTTTTTAATGGCCATAATCTGTATTGGTATTAATTTTTTTACTGAGAATTTTAAAGAACTATTATTTAAGCTTTCAGCATAATCAACAACATTGTTTAGTTCAATTTCATTTGCACATTTCTCGATAACTACTTCACCATTTAACTGATCAGAAAGAGTTACTTCATACTCATGCGAAAAAGCATTTGAAGATATTGATAAAAAGACAAGTATTCCAATTGTTCTTAACATAACTTATCTCCTTCAGCCTTGAACTCGATTTTTTCAATAACCTTTGCAAGCGTAAATCTAATTGCCTCATCATAACTAGGTTTAGATGCGTTCACAATTTCCATAATATCCAAATAATTAGATCTCATTTTTTCTCGAATTAATTCATAATCAGAAGGAGTAACATCGCCTATCGCAACACTAATGTAATTGGGGTTCATTAAATCAGAATTTTCTTCCTTATAGATGTCACCAATAATTGTTTTGATAAAATTCTTTCTAATTTTTCTATCCCAAGTAAGACGTGTTTTTCTTTTAACTTGGTCATTTTCATCAATTTCTACAAATCCTAATTTAATCATTTCATCGAGCTGCTTTAAACCATTAGCACCGAACTGTTCTTTAATTTTAGCCAAATCAGTTCCATAATCACCTGAAGTCATTATGTAAATTTGATTGAATATACTAGATGAAGTCAGCTCAGCCTGTACTGCTGCATGTTTTGAAATATCTAAGAATTTATTAGTAGAGCCACCAATAAATTGCATATGATTCTTTTTAATGAAGTCGCTTACAATTACCGGTGACTTCGACAATATTTCTGCCAATGAGTTGGTGCTATAGATCTGAGAATACACATCAACTATAGTTGTTACGTGCGGAGTGAACTTCTTATTATCTTCAAAGAATCTCTCCATTGTTCTAAGAACAATGTTTGTGTTTTTTGCGAAATCTTTAATGAGCTGACGAAGAGGAATATTCATCTCTTCAGAATATTTTCTAATATCCTCTGCGATTATCTGCTTAATCGACATAGTCTCGCTAGGCGTTTCTGTGCTTAACATGCAACCTTCCTTAAAATTCGTAGGAACTGAAATTCTCATACTTAAACGGCCTTTGTCTATAGGCGAAACTTTGGACTCAATATGTAGTATCGGATACTTGCCTCGTCAAAAAATCTTAACTTTGTCATTTTATATCATATTTTTCATATATATAATAAATATGATATACTAAACTCAGGAGTATTGATGATTAGAAAAATGTTAACAGAACTAGATGAATGGCTAGTTGAAAAAAATCGAAGAATCACACTTCATGTAATTGGTGGATACGCGCTTGAGTTAAAAAATATTCAACGAGGATTTCAAACTGAAGACATCGATTCAATACTTCATATAAATGAACAAGATATTATTGAGAAAATTCAGTCGATTGGAAAAATTCACGGTAATCAGCAATGGTTTGATTTTGGAGCTTCATCTTTGACCGTGCCCTCTGGGTACGAAAAAAGACTAGAGAAAATAAGCGACTATGAAAATATCGATCTGTTTGTTTTAAGCAATAGCGACATTATAAAAATGAAAGTGGCCGCATATCACTCTCGTAGAGAGCGAGGGATTTACAGAGACCTTGAAGACCTAAAGCACTTATCACCAACAAAAGAAGAAATTTCAGAAGCGATTAAATTTTATTACGAAGAATATTCAAAGGATCTAACAGGTAAATTTAAATTAGAATTTGAAAAAGAAGTGGCCGAATTAAAAACCGAACTTCTGGGGATCTTTAAATGAACCTAGAAGAATTTCTGGATAATGCTCATTCCCTTGGAATTAAGATCAATCGCTCCGCTGAGAAGAGAAGAGATTATATTGATTTAGAAAGCTTTTTTTTATACTCAACAATTCACATATCTAGCTCTATTAGAGTTGCTCGTTATATCGAATACTGGGCATTTTCATTTGGTAAATATTTGTCTGTAAAAAGAATTAACGATCATATTAAAAAAGGTCACCCATATAAACCTGAGTTCTTAAATGGACTTTTAAAAATCATCGATGAGAATTTTGATAAATCAGGGCCTATGAAAAATCTCTTTCAAAAAAAGACCGGTGGAACTAAAGGAAGCATTCCAATAGTCCCAGGATTCGAATTTAAAAAATTAGACCCAAAATGGGAATCAGTTGGTGTTTCAGCTCCAATTTTTATTCCCGATGAACTAGCTAAAACAATTCAAGGCCTAGATTGGATTTCAAAAAATTGCCCTGAGATTTATTATCGCATGCAGGGAATCTCACCAGTATTAAGTGATATTCGCGCTTATATGTTTTTCAAAAATAAAGTGAGTCTCTATAGGGTCGCTAAAGACTTAAGCCTTACCTATGCGTGCGTTCATCAAAATTATAAGAAATACTTGGAACCTTTTGGGATTAATGTTTCAAACTCGTAAAAAGATTTGCCCTAACGTATTTTTCGTATGAACTCTTTTAAAACCTCTACGTAAAAATCAAAAGACTGTCTTCCATGTGAAGTCGTAGTGGCCTCAACCGTAGTCCACCCTTTTCGTTGAATCTCTAGGAAATCGTCAGAAAAAATCTTATCTAACATAACTAATGGAACTTCTTTTGCCATAAAAACATTTCCGATATGCTTCTTAGCTTCTTCGTAAAAAAGATCAATCGAGGCTTTATCTTCTTTTAAACTCTTACTAATTAAATTAGCAATATCGTAAAAATCACGAGTTCTTTGTTTATTTCCAGAATACTTATAGTCTGGATGCTGCTGACAGATTGCTCTAACCTTCTCGAGAATTATTAAAATTCTTGAGTAAGCTTTAATTTCACTTCCTTGAATTTTTACTTTTTGGACAGATCCACAATATTCAAATTCAGAAATTTCCATAGTGATCTTGGGAGAATTAGTATTCCTTGGAACTAAAGCTGCTTTTGACTTAAGCCCGCCTTCTAAAGTAGATTTAGCATTATCAATTAACTTGAACTCTAGTTGCCATCCAGACCAAAAATCAGGCAACCCATTACTTCGAACCTTAGGCTTCCTAATCCAAGTGCAATCAAAAACATGAAGTCCAAAAGAATTAAAATGTCCCTTAAGTATATCTCTTGTAAAGACAAAGAACTCTTCCGGTTTTTCAATTTTCCCAGAAGTCGAGAAATCAATATCTGATGAAAAGCGATGATCTATATTCTCGACCAATCGAACAGCTTGACCACCTTTCAAATATATTTCATTTTTGAAATAATCATTTGAATATAAGCAAGTCAGGCATTCTACAATAATTTCTTCAATCGACCAGGCTTTATTCATTCTTAATTCCTTTAGGATAAAAAATCTTCCACTCTTCCGAATAATTCCAAGTTGACCGATACTCTTTATCTAAAAAGAAATCTTTCATTTCCTCATTAAAAAATAATTTCCTCCACTCCTTAGCAGATTTATTATCTGTATTTAAATCCAAAACAAATCCTATTTTTTGCCAATATGGATACTTGGGGACCAGTGCATCGTAGTATTTTTTTAATTCTTTAATATTTATTTTTTGATCTTTGAAAGACTCTAAAACTTGAGTTATTCCTCCTGAGTATTGTGGCGAAATAATTGAATCTAAAAACGTTCTTTCAATATTAGACATCGGTATCTTGGTCTCACCAAGTTCATCGTCTTTTAATATATAATCAATTATACCTACTCCATTCATAAATTGTTTTTCTAGAAAATAATATTGATGGTCAGAGTATTCAAAATATCTTTGAGTAGTTCTATGAGATTTCATAAAACTCATTTTTACCTTGTCTACAGAGTATTCGAATGGTTCTGTTGTTGCAGGTAAAGATTCATTACAAATATAAAATGATTTCGGCCTTTGATCAGTTAGTCCAAGAAAATACATCGCTGTTAAATTTCCTAAGTAATGACCGTGACCATGTGTAAACGCGTTGGCAATTTGAATTGGTTCCACATCTTTTCGAAAAGAAAAAAGTAGATTAGAAAATCTAAGATTATGTAGGATTAATTCATGCTGAATCTTTCTGGAATAAATCAGCTTACTGAGACTGTTACATAGCTTGGTTGAATCAATGTCGATGTCACCACTTGATATTACTTCTTCGCTCACAACATCTGTAATTACTCTCTTTAGCTCTGAAGGCCTAAAAACGACTCCTAGATTGTTTATAACTTTTTCAATAAGATGTGAGTATTTTGACTTTTTCATGAACCTTATGCTGACATATATATATGTCAGCATAATCGATTCTTAAATTTTGTCAAATTAAGATTAAAGTTTTTTCAGAATATTCCGATTAATGGTACATATATATATGTACCATTATACAGTGAAAGATTTACTTGTCAAGTCACTTAAGTATTTGATTTTAATGAGTGCATGTTTCTGTATGACAGCAAGCCAGAGCATGAAAAACTTAGTTGTAGCTGAAAAAATTCCTTAAAATCTTAATTTCTGAATATTTTCAAATTAACTTCCTCAGCTGAGAGTAGTAAGTAACTGAGGTTAAGCGAAAACGTAACGACGTAGATAAGCCTATTTCACAAGAACAACTTTTCTTGGCACTTTTCCGCCAATCTACGGGAAAAACAAACTCTCTTCCTCACGATTAAATAACTAGTTACAGAAAAAATTCTTCGATTTTTGAAATTTTTATTCATAATTCAATTCTGATGTATATTATTTTCACCGGTGAAACAAATCTCTTGAGAGTTTACACTAAAGGAGTCAAACCAATGACATTTAGAAAGAACATGCACGATGGAATCAAAGTTTGTGAACTTGAAGAGTAGGGTCGCTCCTAAAACATAAAATTGGAAAAAAAGTTATTAGTTTTTCAAAAGTACCTAGAAACTTTTATTAAAGTTAAAAAAATATACTAGCGAACTTGCCACTAATAATTTTCTGACGACATTTACAAGATTTAAAAAGGCCCTTGAAATCTATAAAGTTTCTGGGCCTTTTTAATTTTAGAAAGTATCTTTGAAATCTAATTGAGAAGCGGTTATATCTTCTTTACAGTTATCTTAAGACTTTAAATCCAAAGACTGAGACCAAAAAAACTTTAAATTGTTCTTGTCAAATGAGCTTAGATACTAGGAGGGTCAAACAAGCCCGAATGAGCTTACGAGAAGTAAGTGAATGAGAGCGCAGTGAAGGCGTGACAACGAAGATAAGTTTATTTCACGAGAACACAATTTAGACCTATTTTGATTGTTTACTTACTGCAGGCTTCAAGAAGGTCAGTATTCCTAATCCCCTGCACCTCAAGACTATTAGAGCTTATTTTTTACATCTTCGATAAAGGCAAGGACATCGTTCAAGCAGCACTTTCCTGAAGGATTTGATACATCACAAAAGCAACCTGAATTTTTCATTTTAGCTTTGATGTCATTGAGTATTTGATCTTCTCTTCCATTTTTAACTGATTCATATAATTCTTTTTTAGAATGTTTAAAACAATAGCAAATTAATCCTTCTAGATTTTCTAAATCTAGATTAGTATCACTCGCTTTCTTGTTTTCGTCACAGCATTTTTTCATTGGTTAACTTTAGTATTTTATCGCTTGAATGGACATAAAAAATGCCAAAATTATAAATACTTTAGAATCAAAATGCCCCTGAGATTTTTATGGTCTCCAGGCATTTGAAAAATAAAATATTCTAATTTCAATTATTCTTGTCAAATAGGTTTAGATTCTAAGCACGGGCGATTGCAACCGAAAGAGCTTACGAATAGTAAGTCACTGCAAGCGGCAAAGTGTGAGAGCACTTTGAATGCTTAGCTAGCTTTGGTGCAAGTGTCTCTTAAAGACATTCAGCGGGCAAGGACTCTGAGGTTAAGTGAGAACGTAACGTTGTTAATGAGTGAACCTCACAAGAATAATAAACCCATTACGTTGCCAGTTTAATACAGACCTCAAACGTTTTTTTAAATTAATTAATTTTTATTTTTCTTAAAATTTTACAGGCAACTTTATGCTTATCATTGCAAGCTTGAGTTAACATTTTTTTATAAGTACTTAGTCTCTTTTGAAATACCAATTTTGTTTCGTTTTTAGAATTATCTAATATTTGAATTTCGCAATACCAACCCTTTTCAGAGGTACACGACTTCATAAAAAGAGCTGTAGCAACCTCTATTTCATTTAACATTAATTTAGCATCTATTGCCGCAAAACAGAGTCCAGTTGCTTCGGGAGCGTTGTCACATCCTTTCTTAAACCAAAAATAAGCTGCCTTTTCATCTTTACGCTGCTCTTCCTCGTATTGCCCAACTACAAAGCAAGAGCTACCACCACCTAATTCACAAGCTTTGGCAAAATATGGAATCTTTTCTACGTAATATTTAGATTTTTGATTGCCAGCCTTCTCACACACTTTGATTGTATTGCAATTAACATCTACATACTTTCCATCCCAACCCACTTCAATATCATTATCTTTTGCTCTTGCTGCATTCAAGTCTGTTTCTTCTCTATTGGCACTAGGTGGTGTTTTATGCGTTATCTTATATTGAGATAAAATGCTACACGAAACAGCATGTCCATCCTCGCAAGCTTCTAATAGCATTCTTCTGAATTTTTTATATCCGACAAGGCCACTATCAGCACCAAAGCTACATTCAAAAACATCTTTAACACACACTTTTTTAAAAACGTCTTTCGCTTGTTGAATCTGGTCCAAATCGAGAAATGAATCCTTAGCAGCTAAACAAAGACTCAATTCGTTTGTTATATCACATCCTTTTTTATAGAACTCCGCCGCTTTCTTTTTATTTTTATTTTGTGACCATCCAGCTAGATAACAAAAATTCCCACTACCTTTGTTACAAGCGATTTCATAAAATCTTATTTTGCTTTTAAATGTTCCGTGTACGAGAAAAAGACTTAAATCATCCTCTGATAAATCTTTTCCGTTATTATACTCCTTCCAAGCATCGATTGTTTCTTGGTGCCACTGACCCCCAATCTGATCTTCTGCAAAGGAGCTACTAACTATCTGCAAACTTATAATGATCGAAATCAACACAACAAACATATAAGTAAATTTCATAATATTTCCTAAATTTTTAACTTAATTAGAACATTTTTTTTTGAAAAGGCAAATACTAGGGCGGCGGTGCTACTCATTACTTAACTTGTTTCTGGCACGCTTCCATCAAGTCCAAATTCTTATTTTGCTGAACTTCACTAACTTTATATGCCCACCCACACTGCTCTCTGGTTAATGGATACTTCCTCCAAACCTCAAACAACTTCTCATTCTTTCCTGATATAAAATTCGTCTTCAAATACTTCGAATAAGTTTTCTGAAAATACATGTAGGTAAACGCTACCAATGCTTTCACTTCATCTCTCGGCTCTGCCTTTCTATCTTGAACTATAAAGTTACATTTTCCGTACTGATCTCTCTTTCCTTGCACCATCGCAAAAGAATAATTTTTTCTATCGCCATTCAACTTCCCGCCTGCCGGCCCGAAGTGAAAGAGCGGAAGGCTTCAAATGATCGGGATTGGTGCCGGTTACGATAAAACATTTGCGAAACTTTAAAATCCACAGGCCGAATATTTGAAGGGTCGACAAGTGGTAAAAGCGAATGCTTGTTTTTTTTAAAAAAATTATTAGCAAGTAAATTCGTTTTTATGATTATTTTAATTGGAATTGATAGGAAAAAGGTAGCCTTCTTTTCACTTCCAATAAGTTGAAGACAATGGCATTAAAAATGCAATTGTATGTTTAACCTGGAGGTTTATATGGATATATTGAATAGGGTAGGAAAATGGTACTTAATAAGGGAAGTAGTTCGAAAAATATTCAAATCAAAGGAAGTGCAATCTTCTTCTTATGGTGAGTCAACATTTAATTCAAAGGCGCCAATGAAAAACGATGCCTATAACAACGACAAAGCCGATAGGAAAAACTAGGCCATAAGCTGGTATTCCACAGGTCAGATATTTTTTAAATTCACTTTCAAGATGAAAGGGCACCCATAGGACAAATTAGGCTATAAAATAAAAAACTAATTCGATCACGGGGACGACCTTTTTGAGCTGAATCGGCTCATGAAATATGGTCGCTCTTATTTAGACGAATAAAATTAAGACAAAATGCCCCTGAGATTTTTAAAGTCTCCGGGCATTTAAAAAAATTAATTTTTCTTTTTCCTAACTCTTGTCAAATGAGCTTAGTTACAAGGCACGGATTTACGCAACCGATGGAGCATACGACTGAGTATGTGACTGAGGTTAAGTGAGAACGTAACGCCGTAAATGAGCACATTTCACAAGAGCCGAACTTCGTTGATGACGTCTTGAAACTCTTTATAGCTCAGTGGCTTCTTGCACCTCTTCGCCCCCTCCCTTAATGCCCACATCATCTTCTTCTCATCTCCCAGAACTCCCCATGCAAGTGCGTAGTGAACATATGAATTGTAATATTTTTTATCAAAATCTACATACACTTCCCATGCTTTAATAGATTTCTTCGCCCAAGATTCTGCTCTTTTCCGTTGTCCTTTTTTGGCAAGTACGAGTGCATATTGAGCACCACCGACACCGGAAGAGTAAAGTTCATATTTGTCTTTAGTTTTTTTGTATTCGTTTATACCAAGTTCATATTGTTTTTTAAAATTGTGACTTTGATAGTAATATTCGTTTTTTATAAAATTTTTCGCCCAAGGAGATAGACCTTTCAATTTATTTAAAAAGGTTTTCATTTTCGCTATGGCATTTTTACGTTCGGTTGTATGTTTTGATTTTGAGTCTGTTAGGTAGAAATCACAAAGTACAGAATAGTATTTAAATTCCACCACCACATCACCAGGAAATAACTTCAAGCCCATTTTGCAATGATCAACTGCCTTTTTATAGTTTGCATCCGATACAAACTTAAATCCGGCCATCCACCAATCACGTCTTCTCTCAATGTATTCGTCAGTATATTTAGGCATTGTAAATTCTCAAGTTAATCACTGGTCCTTGTTTTTCGATGTACTATCTTTAATATTTAAATATTCTAAGGCATCTTGGTAAAACAGAGAGGGACCAAACAGTTCTTTTAGTCTTGAAAAATATTCTTTATGATTCTTCCAGCGTTGGTGATGCTTAAGAGAGTCGTCATAGCATTCCATCATCGATTTAGAAATTTTCTCACCTTTATAAATTACATTATGAAAATAAACTTCCCTTCCATCAAAAGAATGTGCCCCTAAATCAATAACTGCATTCATTTGTGAAATTGATTTATCTAACAACTCCCATACTTCTTTTAATAAACCTGAATTAGTCGTATCCATAAACCATGAAAAAAGAGATTGAGTCTCTCTTGACTCCCTAGGTAAATCGTCACTAAGGTTTGCTCCTTCATCTGGCCGAGCCAAATTAAAAACAAAGACATTACCTCTGTGACTTGGTTTATATTTATGCTTGCAGTTATTTGCTAAAATTCTTAATTGATCAAAATTCCCATGAATGAGTGAAGATCTCAATTCATTCAAATTTTTTAATTTCATATTTAGATGCTTTTCTATTTTATTATCAATCTCTGTGATGATTATACTTAAATCTTTAAAGGTCATAATTTTAGTATTTTTATGCTTACTACTTCTAAGCTCATAGGGTTTTTTTATATCAATATTCAAGTGCTCAGCTAGAAGCTTCACCTTGAACTCCCACAAAGCAGCATAGCCTGCAACAATACTAAAATACCACATTTGATGTTGAAATAAATGGTCAACTGATTTAGAAAAATTATCAAAACGCGATTCTTTGTTATAAATGTCTGAAACAATTTGATCTAACAAATTCTGCATTTGAAATTGATTTTGAATATTTTTAGCATTCCAAAACTTCGAAAGAGATCCACTAACAATACCTCTAATTAAATCTTCTTCCGTTAATATTCCTGAATCAGGATCACTTATTTTAAAAACCTTAAACGCAAGTTTTAATTTTTTAAAATATTTTTTTAACAACATTTCCTTCCTAAAGTTTCAAAAAATAATTTGTGTATTTATAAATTATTAAAAATCTAACTCAACCTATTCTTGTCAAATAAGCTTAGGTGCTAGGAAGGTCAAACAAGCCCGAGGAGCATACGGAGTAGTATGCGACCGAGAGCGAAGTGATGGCGTGACAACGCAGATAAGTTTATTTCACAAGAATAACTAATGTGAGGGTCTCTTATCAAAAAGTTTAAACTCCTGCAGAAAATCCTTCGCTACAGTCCTAACCTTATCCTGAAACAGCAGCGTATACGCCATCTGCATCTCATCGATGCCTTCTTCCAGAAGCTTCGTTTTTGCAGTCTCTTCGATCAATTTTTTATATTTCTGATCTTTCATAATATCTTCTAATAATTTATTAAAAGACTGATCGAACTTTTTTTCTTCTTCTTGTTTTTGAAGTTCTTTTTTATAACGGTGCTGTTGGATGACAGCTAATTCTTTTTGCTTTTTAACTTCGGCGACTCTTTCAGTTAGAAATGATCTGTACTTATCGGGATACAACAAAGTTTCATTGATCATTGATTCTAGAATTGATTTAGCTAAAGCTTTCAATGTTTTTGTAATTTTATAATTACATTTGAAAATTTGCCAGAAAGTTAGATCAAGGCAAAATTCTGATGCTAGATATTCACCTTTGTTCCATTTGAATTTTTCATTTCCAGTACGTGCTTGATAAAGTGAATCAAATTCGCGTCTGTAATTTTCAAGATCGATTTCATTGAAGTCGATTGTTTTTAAAGAAGCTTCCCCATATTCGAAAACTAAATCTTCAAAGAACTGATCACCTTTATTTTCAATTAAGGCCGGATCGTGGAAATGAATCATGATCTCCCAGTCTTCTTTGTCTCTTATTTTTGTAATACTGAAATCAAAGACAGCTGTGATTTCTCTAGTTTTTTGAAGGTATTCAAATATTAATCTTCTTCTCTTATCTTTTTGTGAATCTTGAAGCCCAATGACTTGCGCAAGCTCGTTAAGATTAAAAAGAAAGTCAGATCCAAAACTTCTTTTCTTAGAATAAAGGAAAATTAAAATTCTTCTTTGATGACCTGCTGAGAGTGAAAGATATTCTTTCTGTTCAACAACAGAAACATATTCATCATAAAGGTTCTTAATAATGTTGTGATCAAACTCAACATAGAAAAAGTCAGAATGGTTCGATAAAAAACCTTCTCTTGTTCCACCAGAACGAATACGACCGCTCTTTAAAATAATCTTGGTATTTTCTTCGGCCTGGAGAATCTTTCCAGAAGGTGAATGATATCTAAAATTCTTAAATGAAAGGTTCTGACTTGCGATACGCTTTATGGCCTTCGAGATTCGGTTTGAATTATTCTCGCTTAGTCCAAGCCTTCTACATACCTCTGCAAGTGTGTAATACACTCTACGCTCGGTTCCGGCCTCAATAGCATGTATTGGAACAAGGGCCGAGCGTTGCTCGAAGGCCATTGTTAATAAAACTAGAAGCACATCGTTTTCAACGGACTGAAGTGGACCTTCATCTGATTGAGTTGTGACCTCAAGCATATAAATGGAACCATTATCGTCGACTGTACGAACAACTGATTTTTGTTTTTCAAATTTAGCGTTTTCGTCAATGTAATATCTGAATGGCAAAGCTAGACCGAGATTAACTTCAATCTTAAAGTTATTTTCTTTACCATTGGTAATCTCTGGAACATTAGGCAATATTAAATCGTGTGACGAATCATTCTCGTTGATCGATTGCACTATCTCTTCCCTGTTAATGCTTACTTATATATAATTAAACTGTACTATTGCATTTCTGGCCATAGAAATATCCCAATTTGCACAGATAGATGAAAATATCCTAGTCTTCACAGATGTCGAACATTATCCCCGACATCACAGGCCGCCAGAGGCCAAGAGATTAGTAATGCAAAAAACATCCGTCACTTCACAGGATGATGAGAAATTTTCGAGATTGATCTGTGACGACAGAGATAAAGAGACTGTGAAGTGAGAGATATACAAACACCACCTGTGATGAGCGGGATGAAGCATCTGTGAAGCGAGAGATAACGCTCTGTGAGGCCACGGATGCAGGTTCATTTAAACACTTGAAAAGATAGTTTTTCATCCCGGACATCACTGACTGTATGTATGTATATATTTAAGTATTAATATATAGAACGTGAAGACAGGGATATCTTTTAAGATCTAAATTCAAATTTTTGACTTCATATAAAGATAATATCCCTGTCTTCACAGATGAATGCTTAAATCTTCTGAATAGCAGCGCATATTTAAAATAAAACATCCCCATTATTACAGCTTGATACACATAAAATTAAGAACTTAATAATAGATATCCGTCTCTTCACAGATCGACTACTCATAATATCCCCGTCTTCACAGACTACTGGGATTGATAAAACGATATATCCCTCTCTTCACAGATCTATCCCCATAAAGACCAACTAAACTCCCCATAATATCCCTGTCATCACAGGCCTCAGAGAAAAAATCAAAATTTTTTTATTAATAGTCGATTCATCTGTGAAATGAAGGATGAAATAAATATCAGGATGATATTTATTGTCGCCATAAGCGCCCGTAGGGAAGTGAGCTGGACGCGAGCGTAACAATTTAATTTTGTATTTATTAAATATCTCTCTCATCACAGGCCTTGAGATATTTGTCTGTGATGTGTGGGATGCAGAATAAATTATTAATTTGGTAGAGAATTTTAATTTTTCATTTATCCAATTAAAGGAAGAAAATTAATTTAGAAGTTTCTATACAACTCTTTTCGGAACACCAGAAAATTTCTCAGGCTTGCTTCCTCGGGTGATTCCTTTGAAAAAGGCAATTCGTGTAGTTTCAAATACAGAGTTCACCTCAGTTCTCGATCCAAGAAATTTTTCATAATCAAAATTTTCAGCTAGCAGAGCTTTATACCAATGAGTGCTATCAGAATAATGAGGAGCCTCATATAAAATCGTTATCCAAATGCTTTGGCAATTATTACATTTCGAAAACCATGCGCCATCAAAATCTGCATCAGCATCTTTGATATCGCAAATTTTTGTGCCTTCAAAATTTAAATGAGTTCGCTTACATTCGCATTCCATATTGTGATGTTATGGAATTCGGTTTTAACTGTCTAGTTTACTAATGCTATAGATTCGCTGATTTTATCATTTCTTTTTTGAAGTTCGATTAGGGATGAGGTAGTGAACCTGTGTCTATATTTGTCTGTGATGTGAGGGATGAAGAATAAATTATTAATTTACTAGAGAATTTTAATTCTTCGTTTATCGAATCAAAGGAAGAAATTTAATCTAATGTTTTAGACTTTAAAGTCGCAAAGATGAAGTACTAATTCTTCAACGTTTGAATAGCTTGATTCTTTTTTGAGAGCTAGTCGAAAAAGTTCAAATGTTTTTGAATCATTCTTCTCTAGCCAAGTGAGCGTATGTTTATCTCCAAGATCCCAAATATGAGCAAAATCGCAATAAAGTGGTAGTAGTTTAGCAAGTAAATCATTTCTTCTATAATCCCCTAAAATATCATTTTGTTGAATGTAGATCAAAGAGTCCAAAATCTGCTTCTTCCTCTGAGTAATTCTTGATAGTGAAAGTGGTTCTGGAGAATGAGATAGACGAGCTAAGGTTGAATCAACTAAAGCTTTAGCAAATCCTTTTTCATCTGTTAATATTTTAGATTGCCATAGGTATAATACATCATTCGGTCTTTTAGCGATTTCTTCATCATCAACAATTAAATCTATCGTGATATTTTCAAATTTAATAATTTCTCTTATTCTTTTGCCCTCTTTTCGAATACACAAAAAGTCATAGTCGCTATCTGATCTAAATTTATCTCCCGCTCGGCTTCCATAGAGAATCACAGAATGAAATTTATATTTATCTTTTAAGAAATCTAAAATTTTTTCTAATTTCATAAAGTGCCTTATGATAAATGTTGTTTCAATTTATCGGTCGAATAAATAAATAAATAAAAATTTCATCATGCATTTTAACAAAATTTATCCAAATGGTTTATAAACTCTGATTTTATAGCTTTTCTATGTCTTTCGATTCAAAGGTGGGGTCCACGTCCCCCAGATCCCTATTTGTTACGCTCGCATCGTACTCGCTACTCTTCGAGCGCCTACGGCGACTAAAAATAGCTTCATGCTATTTTTATCGCTCGCGCTTTAGTTTGTTTCGATAAATCGAAATGTAGTTAGTAGATAAAAAAAGGATCTGGTATTTCAAAAAAAGTAAACCTTCTCTTACCCAACCTAGAGTTTGCAATTACAAGAAAACTCTAGGGAGTACCTGCTTTAAAATGCGTAAACATTTGGGGGTTACGCTTCTGAAGTGAGGGATTAGCGTTGATTAGTTCTTTATTTTTTGTAGAGAATTTATAAATCATTTTCTAGTAAGCTAGCACCTACTAAAAAAGATTTTCAGTGAGCAAAAATCAATTATACTTTTGATCAGTCTTTCATAGGGGATCATGGGTCTGTTATTAACTTAGAAAATAAACCATAATTTCATCATATACATGATAGCCGTAATAAATGAGCTTTTGTCCAAGATAAAATAAAAGAAAACTATAAATTGTGACAATTGAGTATGTTAGAAACTTCGTTTTCAGACGAAAAGATAATAAAGTTAAAATGCTTAAAACAACTATGATTGAAAGAAAAATTAGAAAATCTTTTTTATTATCACTCATTGAAGTTAGATTTGAACTTTTGATTAATTGGAGTTTTCCAGTAAAATAATTTATCGAAAACGTTTTATCACAACTTGTGCTAATTAAAATTTCACTACTTTTATTGTCAGGATTTAAACTATAATTGGCCCACAAGTGTTCGTTTTGGTCTGAATAGGTATCACGCCTTAATCTTTTGCAGAATTGATTTACTTTGTAGAAGAATTTAATTTTTCCATTTTCAAAAATAGTTAATCCGTTATCGGATAAGTCATTAACCAAAAAGTTGAAAAAAATCACATGAGTTTCATCATTTAAAACTTCGAATCGAGATAGTGGCAATAATGGAGCATAAGGAAATGGAGCTAGAAATCTTTTTGTTAGGCGGTCATAAATTCCAGATTTTGGAAAACCCTCCAATGCTAATTTTTCCTCATCATCAGGATGAACTTGTGCGAAGTAAAATTTTTCATTGGAAGACTCGCCTATAATAGACTTTCTTGTTTCAATTTTTATATTTTTGTATTCTGGGGGAGTTCTTAAATTTAAATTATCTTGAATGAAAAAGTAGGCTGTAACAAGAATGAAAATTGGTAATAATAACTTTTTCATAATTTCCTAAAGGGCAAATTCTTATCGAGAGTAAAAGTAAGTTGTAAAAAAAGTTCCAGCACACCAAATTCTTGTCAAATGGGATTAGATTCTAGAAACAACAAGCAAGCCCGAGGAGCATACGAAGTAGTATGCGACCGAGAGCGAAGCGTAGTTGAGACGACGAAGATGGTCTCATTTCACAAGAATGAAAGCTTATTTTAACAGCGAGTTAAAATAACTTTCAAGCGCTTCTTCCGTTTGTAGTGTGGTCAGGTCAGTATTATTACTCCCTATCTTCGAAAACACGGCCTTCAATGCTGCTCTTATTACTGTATTTTCAGTGATCCTTGGAAGTGATCCTTTATTTGCAATCGAGCTTCTTTTTCTTGCAAGAGAAATTTCTGCTGATAGATCTCTAATTAGATAAAATTCTTCTTCGTTAAAAGTGACCATTTTGTTAAGAAATTTATCGTAAGTTTTCGTTGGATATTTTCTGAATTTTTGTAATTCAGAACCAATATTTCCTATTTCTTCATTGTTGTTTGAAGCAGAAACTGATCTGGGTGCTTCCGCTCTCATCTCTACTTTCTTTTCAATATGAACTTCAGGTCTTTTTTCGATTCGAATTTCTGTCCTTTCTTCAACTCTATTTTCTTCCTGAGCACTCCACTTTGTACCAGTATCAAGAGGAGATTTATATGCACCTGGTTCTTCTTTTTTAATTCTCTTGCTTGTTGCAAAGATACTGAAATCGTCTTGAGTATTATCGTTCATATTATACCTCTGCTCCTTTAGTGTTAACTTTGGATGTCGTTGTAGATGATGTTGAAGCTGCTTTTTCAAGAGCAATCATTCTGCTTAACATCTCCTTTGTTAATTTCAAGTATTCTTTATGTCCTCGCTCACTTGGCTTTGTGACATCATAAATTGTCTGTTGTCCTCTGGGTAAAAAGGCAAACTTTGAAGCGATTGGGATAATAGAATCAAATAAATGAATTCCTGATTTTTTACAATACTCACCTAGTTCAACGATAGCTTCTTTTGACTTATTAATTCGGTTATCAGAACTACTGACAAACACCCCTAGAGCTTCTAGATCTTTATTATGGCCCTTTTTAACCTTCATCGCTGTTGAGATTGTCTGTCCAATTGATCCGAGAGAAAAATCAGTCATCTGAACTGGTGTGATGAAATAGTCACTAGCAATTAAACTAGAGACAGTTTCAATTCCAAGTTTTGGCGTATTATCGATCAGGACAAATTGAAAATCCTGAATATCATCATTTTCAACGATCAGATCTTTTAAAAGTGTGTAACCTTCAATTCCTAACTGAGTCAGCGTGCTCTCGATTGAATAAGAGTTCCCACGTGCATCTGTTACTTCGGAAGGGATAATTGATAGATTTGGATTTTTGGTCTTAACGATCACTTCACTAAGTGATCCACCGTTAGCAATAATGTGACAAATCCCCTTCTGAGATTTTGAATCAAGATGACCAATAGTTGAGTAAGTTGAGTTACCTTGTGAAGTATCCCAGTCTATGATGAGTGTTTTAAAGCCCATGTTCGCAAGTGCCGTTGCGATATGAATTGTTGAAGTCGTCTTCCCGACCCCGCCTTTTTGAGCAATGACTGAAATAATTCTTGGCATATGTTCCTCCATGGATCTTTTAAAGTTTGAAACTTTAAAAGTATGCAAGTCTCAAAGTTTTGAAGTGTTAAATTCACTAACTCTAAGAGTTTAAAAGTTTTAATTATTTAAAGTATAAAACATTACAAGTTTTAAGCAATAAAAGTTTTTAACTTTTATAGTTAGTAACTTTTAAACTTGGATTCTTTGAAACTTTACTAGTGTTGAAGTTTTAGAGTTTGAAAGATTAACACTTTTAAACTGTCAAACTGTGCGTGCGTTGAGCGTATACTTTTAAAGTTTGAAACTTTAAAACTGATCATCAGAATATCCCAAATAATCACCAGAAGCTTCATAAGACTTTTAAAGAGAACTTCAAAAAATGCATAGTGAGAGTAGGGGAGTTTTAAAAACAATAAACTTTCATACTTTAAAAGTATTAAAGTTTAAAACACACATTTCCCCAATGAGGATTTGAGAGTGAAAAAGATTTGAAGTGATATTATTGTCAAAAAAAATTAATTACATGAGACAATTATAAAGATGATTTAATAATGAAGTTCATCCAAAAAGAATCTGAGTTCGACCTCTGGTCAAATGTCGTCAGCCTCAAGAAGCGATTGAGAGAGGGCGAGGAGTTTACGAATAGTAAATGACCGAGACAGAGACGACTGAGCGACGACCAGGATGGCGGTATTTCACAAGAGGTCCCATGGCACAATATAAGAATTTAGGCCAATTCACAAGAGTCATCGACGGATTAAAGTCATTAGATGCTAATATCCTCATAACAGAAAAAACTGAAGTCAGTCCATTTTTGTCAGATATTAGAGTTAAGATTGAAATTGAAGCAAACTATGAACAAGTTCTAAAGAATCTGAGTGAAGTTAAAAATTCAAAGACTCCTTTAGAAACGATACGACCGCTTCAGTAACAGTGAAAAAACTAGAATAGTGAGGAAGATTTTTGATGAGTTCAATTTTTCCAATTATTTTGGGTGCAATTTTAGGTCTTTCGTCATCATTGATGGTTCTTGCATTTTTTAGAAAAAAAATAAAATGCGATTCTAGTATAACTGTAAAAAGACGTTTGATTATTTCAACAATTGGCTCTTTGTTTGTTTCTGTTCCTGCCATAATTTTGATTTCAATTGTGAGTTATACAACCCAAAATAAGCAGCTCTCAGGTAATAGTCTAGTATCATTTGGTTTAGTAGGATTGCTCACGATGGTAATTGTGCATTTCAGAGAGAATCTTTTAGATGAAAAATTCCAGAGGCTTTTTTTAGGAATTTTTGTGATTTATCTAATATTTTTAATACTTGGATTCAAAATTGGTATTTAATCAAATCCACTTAGAGTAAATAACCGATAAAATTATTCTGATATTCACTAACACGCAGTTGAAATTCATTCTCTTTTTAAGATATGCTCACTCCTTAGAATAAATGGAGAAACTATGAAATTAATCAACGACATTACCGAGCTTAAAAAAGGCGACACCATTATTGTAAAAGGGAACGCTAGTTTGCTTGCGCGTGGATTTTCAAAAGTTTTGGGAGATATTCTACTCATTGAGAAGGGAAAATTAAACTTCACTTTAAAATGTAAAGAGACTGATTCTCTCGAGAGCATCAATCTAGATACAGGCCTTGTTTTTTTAATTAACTAATCTCCTAATTCATCTGTGAAGACACGGATGGCGTGCAGATTCACTTCAAAAAAATTACACCTTTAAAATTAGAATTCCAAAACACGCCATAAATTGTTTTATTTATGGCGTGTTTTTTTTAAAAATCAATATAGAATAAATTTAAATCAAAATTCGTAGAAAATCACGAATACTACAAAATGGACGCCAGTATGGATGATAAAAAAGAAGGAATAAAGGCCCTAGAATTTATGAAACAAATTTCAAAGGGTGAAGTTTTAAAAAAGGGCTTTTTGAATCTGAAAAATTGTAAGGCCAAAACAGGGCTTAAAAAAGTTGGAAGAAGTAGAAATCAAAAAGGCCATAAGAACTACTAGTCATTAACGAATCAAGGATTGAATCGTGGAAAAAGAAAGTTTGCACCAGATAAAGTCGCTAATCGCTGAATCAAAAAAAATACGAACTGATCGAGGTGAAGACTTATTCTCCAATAGAAAGTCTGGACCTGAAAAATTAACGTCTCAGATTCAAATACCTTCTGAAAAGATCATATCTAATGAAGTAGAATTTAAAAACCTTCGCGACTCCCACACAAAACTCGCAAATCTCATTGCTGATAATGAGAAAAAAATTATTGATAAAAATGATCAGGTATTGCCAATCAAAAAAGCACGCTCGAAATCGATCCATCTTTATATAGATGAAAAAATCGAGCACTTTCTAAAGGCCGAATCAGAAAAAGCTGAAACCAAATGGGGCCTAAGAAAAAACGCCGGACTTGGAAATCTAATACAGAAATTCATTCTGAATTTTATCGAGCTAAAAAAGCGGGAAGAAAGACAGCTAAAAAGAGTGAAGAAGGTTGTAGCTGAATTTCAAATTCATATAGTGGAATTTAAGAAATACTCTGGAGTCGATCTGATTAGAGCTGAAGAGTCAAATCAGAAAATGAAAGTGCTCTCGAATGACTTGAATATACTTCTATCATTGTTAGAGTTTGAGGATAATTCCTTAAATATCTGCATAGGCACTGAACAACATAGTTGGGTTGAATTCATATTAAGGTGGAAGCATCAATCCTGAGCGAGAGAATTCGTACAAAAGTTGTTGTAGAAATGTTCGAGAAATTACTAAGGACAGAAAAATGAAAAAAATAATTCCAGTATCAGAAGTTGCCAATCTTAAAAGACCAAAATACTTTCCATTAAAAAAAGGAAAGATAGAAATAGTTCCTGTTCAACTTGAAGAATTAGACCCAATTTTAGATAAATACTTTAAAGTCGTTTTTCCAAGTATGGCCTCTACGTCCCCTGCTAAGTTAAGTAAAAAACAAAAAGCAAATAGAGAAAGTTTGTTTGCGGAATATAGAAAACTTCATTGGGAATGTTTTTTCTTTAAATATGAAGGAAAGATAGTCGGCTGGTTCATGGGGGAAATGGATGATAATAAAACTTTTTACATGAGAAACACTGGAATTTTACCAAAGTTTCAAGGTAAGAAAATCTACTCTTTATTTTTCCCAAGATTTTTAGAGTATCTTGAAGAAATTGGGTACGAAAGAGTGTCTTCACATCACTCACCTAATAATGGTCAAATATTTCACCTAAAATTAAAATACGGATTCATGATCGTAGGCTCTGAAACTCATGAAGTTTATGGGCAACTTATAAAGATGATTAAAATTTTTGATAAAAAGCAAAATGAAGCATTCATTAAAAGATACTGTTAAGTAGAATTATATAATAGGAAAAATATGATCAAACTAATGGCTATAATTACAATATTCTCAATTTCTACAATATCTCTATCAAGTGAGGTAAGCCTTCTAACAAAAACAAACAATGAAGATCGACTCAAGAATTTGCTAGAGTTTTCTCAAAAAAAATTTAATGAACTTTGCAAAGACAAAAGCTTAGATGAGTGCAATGAAATAGCATCTAGTTTAGCTAAAGAAGGAAAACGTGATATCGCGATGAGTTTAGCTTTAGAAATATGTCAAAGAGGTCAAACAAGCAAAGATGCCTGTTATTGGTACACTTATACAATGAGTGAAAATGCTAAGGGTTTAAATAAGATGGTTGCCGAACTTGCGTGTAAAAATGGCAATGGACAAGGGTGTACAAGTCTTACTCAATTTATACCAAGAAAATTAGCAAAGGATAAAAAATTAGTCCATGATCTTTTTATGAAGGCATGTGATCTGGGAACTGGTTTTGGATGCAATCAAATTGCAGATGAATTTTATCATAAAAATAATACTCCTAAGGCAATGGAGTATTTTAAAAAAGCATGTGATCTTAAATACTCGTTAGGATGCTTTTCTTTATCAGAATATTATAAAGATATGGGAAAAATGGAAGAACACATAAAATACAAGAAAATCTCATGTGACCTAGATGAAAGTAAATCCGATTGCAAGTAATTTAATTTTCCAACAAAACTAGGAATAGCCTATGAAATTTTCAGAGAAAAAATATAACACTCTCGTAAAAGAATTAGGAAAGCTATATTCTGAGTTTATTGAAATCAACAAATCAGATTTTGGACCAGTTTCGCCTAACGATCATATCGTAGGAGCAATTGGTGAATGGCGAGCAATTCAAATTATTAAAAAAACAATGAGCCTTGAAGCTAAACGTGCTTCTACTAACTCAAAAAGTTCTAATGATCTTGTTGTGAAATATAAAAACAAAGATCGCTACATCTCCGTAAAATCTACAACTGAACATTCAAAAACTGGTTTGTCTGGAATTTTTCACACTGGACAAGGTGAGTGGGATCATTGCCTTTGCATTAGACTAGAGAAGGACCTTACATATAAAGATCATTTTTGGATTTCAAAGAAAGAGGTAAATTTATTATTTACGCATTCAGATGGCAGGGCCAAGCAATTTAAGTGGGCCAAAGCCGAATCTTGCGCAAAGAAGGGAGAATATCCTAGTTGGTTCAAGCTAGATTAATTACGAGAGATAATGAAAAAAAATGATTTTAATAGATTGCTAAGGAATATGCGATTAAATAAGTACTAAGTTAGAAGAATCGGAAAAATAAAAAATATACCTAATCCTATTCTTGTCAAATGAGCTAAGTTACTAGGCACGGGCGAGTGAAATGGAGGAGCTTACGAAGAGTAAGTGATCGACATTGAAAGAGCCTGTAACGAAGTAAATGAGCACATTTCACAAGAATTAACTAACTCTAAGGAAAAATGAATGGCTTTTGTAAAACACCGCTTCGGCAGCACTTTCTACGTTAAATTCAAATCCAATTCGAAGGTGAAGAAAACACCTATAATCTTTCTGCATGGAGGCCCTGGCAGCACTCACAATTACTTTTTAAACCTAAAATCCCTAGCAAAGGATCGCGAAATCTACATGTACGATCAGATCGGAGGTGGGCAAAGTTCTGATACGGGTATTAAGCACTGGACGATTGATACCTTCGTTGAAGAGCTGAAGACCTTAGTAAAGGCCTGGAAGCTAGATAATTATATTCTTATGGGAGCTTCCTGGGGTACGACTCTGGCCTTAGAGTATTTCTTAGCGGCAAATAAGAATGAGAAAAAAAGAATTGAAAAAATTATTTTTCAATCGCCATTATTTTCGACTAGTGATTGGGAGAAAGATGCAAATCGATTAATAAAGGAGCTTCCAAAGAAATCTAGAAAAATTATAAATTATTGTCATGAAATAGAGGCGACTGATTCAAAGGTCTATCAAAAAACAGTCCTGGAATACTATCTGAAACACGTTTTAAGAAATAAGAAGCTTTTATTTGCACCCAGAAAACCAAATATAAATGGCGACAAGATCTACGCTCACATGTGGGGACCATCAGAATTTAAAGCGACCGGGACGTTGAAGAAATATGAGCGGGCTTCGCAGTTAAAAAAATTGAAACTTCCCGTACTTCTTGTTTGTGGACAGTATGATGAAGCGACTCCAGAGACTGTGAAGAAGTATCATAAGATGATTAAAGGATCGCAGTTTAAGGTTATTAAGGTTATTAAGGAAGCTTCACACTGTATTAGCTTAGAAAGGCCGAAGGATTTAATAAAAGTTATAAAAACTTTTATAGACTGAAAATAAAAAAAGAGGCGCTCGTTGCTCCCTGAATTATTGTCAAATGTGTCCAGATTCAACGAACGACTAAGCGAGTACGATGAGCATACGGAGTAGTATGCGATAGAGTAAGAGACGAGGAAGAGAGGAAGAAGATGGATTTATTTCACAATAATTCAAATGCTTCACTTTGTTTTAGTTTGAAAGACCGAAGGAATTATTGAAAGTCATAGGAAAGTTTATTAAATAATGAATAAGTTAGTTGGCAACTACAAGCTTTTATCTCATGGAACCTACAATCGTTCGGGTGAATTTACACCTACTTCGCAATATTTAAAAGGTGAGCTTATCTATTCAAGTGAAGGATATCTCAGTGTGCTGATATTTTTTAATGAAGATTCAGAAATACCCAGAAAATTTTTGGCCTATTCCGGAAATTATGAAATTACCGGTGATTCAGAAGTCATTCATAAAATTAATATTTGTTCGAATTCAAAAAAAAATAGAACTCAAGAATCTCGAAATTATAGATTTATAGATAATTTTTTATTTCTCTCTTGTACTTTAGATGGTGGAGAAATATTTGAAGCAAAGTGGGAGAGATTTAATTAGTTGATATTATTTTTTAAAGATCGCTAAGGAATATGCGATAGAATTTAATGTAAATATTTACCCTCCCACCGAAACTAACCTCCAAATTGTCCCACTGAAACGCTCGGTCTCTTCTCAATGTTTTACACCTCGATCATTAACAGTGTGCAAGTGTTTTTTCTTAAAAATTAAGAATATTGAAGACTTACTTTCAGCACAGCTGTGCTTGATAAGCATTGGTAGGCACTGGTGTCCACACTAGATTTTAAGACTATTTTCTAGGAGAATTTAATTTATAGCATGCCAGGATGGCCCGCAACTTAAAGGAAGAAATCAGGATGATTCTTAGATATTTATCTATTCATGATAATTTAGGAAAATTTTCTCAAAAATGGAAAAATTATAATAAGAATGAACGTACTGGTTATCAGTCATTTCTTTCTGATTTTTTTAGATGTTTCGGATTAAATTTTGAAGATCCAAATAATTTACCTTTCGAATATAATACAGGTAATGGCTTTGCCGATGCTTATTTAGAAAATTCTGTAATTTTCGAAATGAAAGATTTTAATAAGTATAAAACAAAAGAACAATTAGAAAGTCAATTACCACAAGCATTGAAATATTGGGAAGCTAAAGGAAGGCATGTTCCATTTTTAGTTCTTTGTAATTTTCACGAATTTATAATTCATGATACTAGAGATGGAGAAAATCATCATGTCAAATTAGCTCAATTAGAATCTAGAGTTGACTCTTTCTCGTTCTTGGTAAAACTCAATCCTACGTTTGTCCCAGAACAAG
Organism: Bacteriovorax sp.; assembly: GCA_014377485.1. Lineage (GTDB taxonomy): Bacteria > Bdellovibrionota > Bacteriovoracia > Bacteriovoracales > Bacteriovoracaceae > Bacteriovorax. The sequence continues at coordinate 38,045 of JACMPM010000101.1, forward strand.
AAGCAGTCACAAAAAAATCGGCAATGTTAGTCGGTAATTTTTATAAAGCATTAATAGAAAGAAATGCTGCGAAGAAAGAGGACATTGACTTATTCGTACTACAAGCATTGTTTTGTTTGTTTTCAGAAGATATAGGATATTTACCGGCCCAAACATTTACTACTTGTATTCGTAAAATTAGAGATGGTGAAGATAATTCTGCAAATATTCTTGGAACACTTTTTAAAATGATGGATGAAAAAGAACCCAACAGAAAAAAAGGACGTTTCGCTAATGTTCGCTATTTCAATGGGCCTCTATTCAGTAAGCGTCCAGAAATTGTTTTAGAAGATAATGAAGTTTCCTTACTTTGGGATTGCTGTCAGCTTGACTGGGGTAATGTTAAGCCGGAAATTTTTGGTGCAGTTTTTGAATCAAGTCAATCATCTAAAGCTCGACATAAAGATGGTATGCATTTTACATCAGAGGAAGATATATTGAGTGTCATCGGACCCTGTATCATTGAGCCTTGGCTACTAGAAATTAATAAAGCAAATACGGAAAGAGAATTAATTGAGATTCATAAAAAACTTATGGCGTTCCGTGTTTTAGATCCAGCATGTGGTAGTGGAAATTTTCTAGTAGTAGCTTACAGAGAAATTAAAAAACTAGAACAAAAGATTTTTTTCAAATTTAAAAATGCGGCTGCATGTACATATAATGAAGCTCAGCAAAAGCTTGGATGGTTTCCCGTATCAAATATGCATGGTGTAGAACTAAACCAATTTCCAGCTTTTTTGAGCAAGGTTTCATTATGGATTTCAAAGAAATTACTAGTTAACGAATATAGACTCTTAGAACAAGATTTACCTCTTGAAGAGTTAAAACATATCGTTTGTGCTGATGCCTTGGAGATTAAGTGGGATAACGTTGATGTTGTAGTAGGAAATCCACCTTATATTGGATGCAAACAAATTAAAGAAGCTCGTGGAGTAGAATATTGTAATTGGTTAAGTAAGAGATTTAAGGATCACAACCAAATGTCTGATTATTGTACCTATTGGTTTGAAAAGGTACTAGAAGACGTGAGACCTGGGGTAAGAGTTGGACTTGTTTGCACTAATTCTATTTCTCAAACCAATAGTCGAATTGCTTCTCTTGATAAAGTTATCATTAATGGTGGTGAAATTTTTAATGCAATTTCTAGTAAGAAATGGTCAGGGGATGCGAAAGTTCACGTTAGTATTGTTAATTTTATTAATAAAAAGACTTATTCTGGAATAAAAAAATTAGATAATGAGGTCGTCACAAAAATTAGTACTCGATTATTAAAATTTGAAGTTGATGTTGAGTCAGTAGGATTAGAAGTAAATATGAATAAAGCATTTCAAGGAGTATGTGCCTTAGGAAAAGCCTTTATTTTAAGCGATAAGGAAGCTGAAGTTCTTTTAAAAAATAAAAAGAATAAAGAAGTTATTAAAAGATACTACACAGCTTCAAGTGTAGTGGATGACCCACAAAATAATCCATCCGAATGGATTATAGATTTTCAAGATTGGCCGCTTGAAACTGCAAAGCTTTACCCTGAAGTTTTAGATTGCTTAAAGAAACATATAGAGATTGAAAAAAAACAAGCTGAGAAAAAAGATACAAAGAAAAGAAATAAACTAAGAAGTGCTTCCAATAAAAACTGGTGGAAGTTTTGGAGAACAAGAGCTGAGCTTAGAGCTGCAATTGCACCTTTGGAAAAATATATATTAGTTTCGAGACATACAAAATACCCAATATTTATTTTTGTTGAGAGTAAAATTTCTTTACCAGAAGATTCAACAGTGGCAATAGCATTTGATGATTATAACTCTTTAGGTATTTTGCAATCTAAATTTCATACAGATTGGTATAAATTTCAATGCTCCACTATAAAAGGAGATTCAAGATATACAAATACATTCGTATTTGAAACATTTCCGTTTCCTAAAAAAATCACAAACAGTGTTGGAGATGTAATGAAAAATATTGAATTATATCGAAAAGAAGCCTGTAAAAAACAAAAAATTGGTTTAACTGATCTTTACAATGAAATGGCAGAAGGTGGACATGATATCTTAAAGAAACTTCATCAAAAATTAGACTCAGAAGTTGCAACTTGTTATGGATTTGCTAAGTCCAATCTAAATTCATATGAAAATGTTATTAAGTTTTTAAATGCTCTTAACTCAGAGATTGCAGAAATTACTTCAAGACCAGCTGATGCTGCAAATGTTAGAAAGGTCGCGAAGAAAGCAAGTGGAGTTTTAGAAACTACTACTTCAAAGAAAATTGTTAAGAGAAAGCAAGTTTAGGAACTAATTCTTTCGATAATTGATTATAAATTTGTTCAAGTTGTAACTTTAGAAATGCAACATCAATACTTGAAGATGAGGAATTAAGCATTTCCTCTAGGTAATCTATTTTATTTTCAAGCAGGATAAGTTGTGAAGTTGAAATCATTATTCCATCTCTGTGCAGGTTCATCGAATTAATATCAAATTCAATAAGTTTTTACATCAATTTTTGAGTCTTTTTATTAAAATAATTCATAAAAAATCTTACTTTTTTAAAATACTTGGTAATCACTTCAATATGTTATCTAAGCTTATCTAAAGCTTCGGCGTGTCATCGATTAGTCTATGCTGTAAGTAAAATTATTTACACAAAAGGCTAAGGATATTTCTGATAAATATATTGATCCACCATATACGACTGATTTTGGAATCATGTTTTTACCATTCGAAGGAATCTACGCTGAAGTAGTTCGTAAAGCTAGTTTCCTAGAAGATCTTCAAAGAGAGTATAAAGTAATCGTTACAGGCCCCTCTACATTGGCCGCACTATTAAACAGCCTTCAGATGGGCTTTAAAACGCTCGCAATTCAAAAAAGCAGTAGTCAGGTATGGAAAGTGTTAGGTGCAGTTAAAACGGAGTTTGAGAAGTTTGGTGGCATGCTTGAAAAGTCACAGCGAAATATCCAATTAGGCTTGAATGATTTAGATACCCTTATTGGAACTCGATCAAACATGATTCGTAGCAAGTTGAAGTCTATTGAAAGCTTATCAGAAAGTGACACAAAAATGATGCTTCCTGAAATTTTAGCGATAGATGCGGATGATGATACATAAAATAGTTTAATTTGAACTTTCGCAAAATATTAGTCACGATATAATAATGAATCAAAATATTGCAAATATTTTCAAAAGCTGCAGAAAGTTTAATAAGCTTCAACAGACTGCAATGGCAAAGACTTTAAATATCACACAAGGAACGATTTCCAAAATTGAAGATGCTACCATGAAGATTGAAATGGAGCTTTGGTTCAAGTTTCTAGAAATCTTTAAAGTTAAAGATCCTTATTGCTTTTATTATAATTCTTTCGAAATATCTACTCAAAATAGTGCGTTTTTGGTGCAAGAGGGAAGTCCATTACTGCCAAAGTTTAAATTTACTGATGACTTCCTATATCTTGAAGTAAAAATGATTCGCCCATTAATTGACCTGGTTCAATCTAAACATTCAGATGAGTTTGATTTATTTTTAAAAAAGAACAATTTAAAAAAAGAAATAATTTATCTTCTTAATCATCCAATCCCCTTAGAAATAATTGAGAGTTTTTTTCATTTTTTAGAAAGTATGAAAATAAATGCTAAGACGTTGATGAGATTAAACCTAGATTTTCAATCTACTCTAGGTGAAACTATGCTAAATGGTAAAGCTCCAGAATTAAGTGATGCTTTAAATATTTTTAATCAAAGTAATAATATTTTAGATTATAATTTTATTAATAGTAATCAGTATGCAGTTTCCACAGATCTAACAAGCTTAAATTCTCTTAAAAATGATAGTTTTTTGATGGAGTATTGTCTTTTGCTGCCATTGCTTTTCTTAAAGTCAAAGATAAATCCCAATATAGCATTAGTAGAAAAAGAGATTAAAAACAACAATACTTGGTTGATCTCTTTTCAGTAAAGTTTAAATTCAAGGAGGTGGACACGTCCCCCATGCCCCTATGCCGCTCGCGCTCTAGTTTGTTTCGATAAATCGAAACCTAGCTAGTATGAGAAAAAAAGGGTATGCGATCTAAAGCAGACAACCGATATAAAAGCCATCTCCCTGAAGTAATTAAAAAGTCTCAACTAAGACTAAGGCACAATATTTTATCAAGAAGCCCCACCATTTAACCAACTAGAAACTTTCCCACCTTCTTGTCAAATTCGTTCAGATTCTAGGAATGGCAAGCAAGCTCGAGGGAGCTTATGAATAATAAGTGACCGAGAGTGAAGGGACGGCACGACAACGAAGATGAATGAATTTCACAAGAATAGCTACTTCACTTTGGATTGTGTTAACACCTCGTCAATTAATGGTACTTCCCCCCAATTGGTACAATATGATGGTGTCATCATCGGCCTTTCTGCTTCAAAGTTTCCATTACCCAATCCACAAGCTGCACTACGAATCGTATTTGGTTTATACTTCTGGTTGATCTTATCAATTGTATTCATGAGGCTAATTCTTTTTGGATCATCATCTTCATAAAAAAGAGAACTTTGATGTGAATCAATATCTTGTAATTTCTTTAAAGAAATTCCTATTTTTTTATACTCAAATTGTGGATCATAGATTGAATCTAACAATGACCAAACAGCCTCGATAATCTTAACTGTGTCCATTGTGTAACTTGGTAAACTCATTTTTATGCTGTCACTAAACTGAGGAAGCTCAGGACTGTGAAAATCTGTACTTAAAAACAAACCAACTTCTTTGCATAATGATCCCTGCCTTCTCATGTCTTCAGATGCAAGTGTTGCGTAGGTTGCTAATGATTGCTTAAGTAGAACAAGATCATTTGTTTTATTTCCCAGAGTTCGGCTATGTGAAATTTCTTCTTTTTTTTCTATTGGTTCATCGATTCTGAAACATTGAACTCCTTGCAGTTCTAGTTGAATTTTTCTTCCATTAATCGTAAGAAGCTTTTGAATTTTTTCTGGAGATGGATAGTCCCTGAATTGTTTTGCATTGTTAATTCCAAGCTTTCTTAATTGTTTCCCTCGTGATTTACCTATTCCCCATAATTTTTCAACCGGAGTCCTTTCTAAGGCCCAATCTAGATTTAATTCATTGATTTCAAAAACTCCCTTATACATAGGATTCTTTTTTGCAATTTTCACCGCAATTTTAACTAGTGTTATATTTGGCGCAAAAGCAATACATCCTTCTAGACGAGTGTGCATATAAACCGCATTAACAACTTCTAGTCCAAACTTTAATAAGCTCTCCGTTGGTATATGGCTTACATCGAATAATCCTTCATCAATTGAATACACAAATAAGTGTGGAGTAAATTTTCTTAATTCTGTAAAAAGTAGACGAGAGAAATATGCGTATGTCTCAAAGTTTGCGGAGAAAACATAAACGTGATTTCCTTTTGCTACTTTTTTTATTTCCCAAGCAGTCGTTCCAATATCAATTCCTAGATCTTTTGCTTCTTTCGAAGCGGCGATTACAATTCCACCAGTGTTGCCGAGAATGGCAATAGGCTCTCCTCGAATTTCTGGTCTGAAGACTCCTTCAACCATAGCGTAACAGCCATTCACATCAAAAATAGCAATGCACTTTTTGCTGAATAAACTATCAGTAAGCATTAGTTCCCTTTTATTGAAATATGAATTGAGCTAACGACAGCAATGAAATAATAATCGTCTGGATTTAAAACAACAGGTTTGTATTTTGGATTTAATGAGAAAGCTACGACTTTATTATTTATGATCTTAATTTGGTTGCAGTAGGTTTTGTTTCTATAGCGATAGACACACACTTCACCACTGGCATGTTGCTCACAAAATTTCAGGAGTACATATCCATTCATAGGAATTAATGGACTCATGTTATCAGTCGTAATCTTGTAAAATATGTCTCCAGGAAACTTTTCATCAAGCGATACACGCTGATTGTGGTTTTGGTTGCTGATTCCAAAAAGTTGTTTGCTTGTGTCCACTTTCTTTTTTTGTTCAGCTTCAACGTCCGCATTCCTTTGAAGATCAACAAACTCTTTTACGGCCTGATCCCTGCGGTTGAAATATTCTCGCTCTCTACCCATTAGAACAGGGCCGGCGTAATATTCACTAGTGGCAGACTCTTCGTTATATTCATTTTTAAATTCTTCTGGGTCGTAAATGTATTCTTGGTTTGTTTTACTCATAATCGTATATTGCGTAATTTTTGCGTAAGTATCAAGAGGGAAAAATCTTTCAATGTGTTTTTAGTTCTGCTTATTAGAAATATCAGTCACTTGCTTTGTGCCTGAAAAGATATATTTTAGGTAAAATCTGTTGTGTTCCTATCAATGATGTATGATACAATATTGTAAGTTACAGTATGAGGTTAGAATGATTACTAGTGCAATTGAAGAATTTGATCAATATTTAAATGATAAGTCACTTAAGTTTGAAGCGATTATTATTGGGGGAGCGGCTCTCTCGATCTTGCACATTATTACTCGAATGACTGAAGATGTAGATTGCATTGATCCTGTAATCCCTGACGAAATAAAAAAAGCTAGTGCAGAATTCATAAAACTAAATCCAAAGCACGGTTTAAATCCAGAAAAATTTTTAAACAATGGGCCGATTTCAATTATTGAAACATTACCTGATGGTTGGAAAGGAAGAACGCAATTAATTTTTCAAGGAAAGGCCCTAACTTTTTTTACTCTTGGACGGATCGATTTATTAAAAACAAAACTGGATGCCATGGTTCATCGTGGTAGAGATATGGAAGATGTTGTAGCGATGAAGCCGACAGAAGCTGAGCTTGTAGAATGCAAAGAGTGGGTTTTGAATGCTGATGGAGGAGAACACTGGCCAGAAATGGTAAAAGAATCTTTTGATGAATTAAGGAGTAAATTAAATGGAAACTCCTAACTTAAATACAGCACTTTCTCGAATTGGGTTTAGAATTGCTTCAAATGATTTAGATAATAGTACTGAATATTATGTTGATCTAGAAGAAACTCTTATTAAGGCCCTATATGATGCTAGAGATGATGGACGATTAATGTCTTTGATTTTTAGCTGGCAAGAAATGAATGGTGAATTCTTAATTGCGGAAAAATTTTTTAAGGTAAGAGATCGTTACCAAAAAATTCTTGGAGTGAATCATCTTATCAACGCATTTTGTGCTTATTCAGTTCACCTAGGATTACATAAATATAAGAAGGGAAGCATTCGACTTAAAAATGAAAAATATTTGTTGCGTGAAGCTCCAGCAGCAGTTAAGTCAAGTGGTGCAGTTCCATGGCTTAAAGAAATTAATATAATTTGTCCTATTTCTCAATTTATATTAAAAAGCGAATCAGTTATGCCTCCTAAAGAGCTTGTAAAATTTAATCTTCAATTTAAAAATAGATTAATTTATGGAGCAAATTGGAGAGCAGATATTATTACGGCGATACAGCTAGGAATTGAAAATCCTTCAAAAATAAAAGAATTGCTTGGTTGTTCTTATGAGCCAGCAAATAGGATTTTTAAGCAGTATTCGATGGCTATGAGCAAGATTTAATAACTAGTCAGAAGAATGAAGCCTTTGTATGTGCTATCTATATCTATGAAATAACTCCAAATCACTAAAATAACCCTCATTACACAAGTACTTACAAGTCTCAATATTTAAGACTCGTCTAAACAAATATATCAAGAAGACTCATAAATTAACCGACTAGAAACCATCCCACCTGCTTGTCAAATTCGCTCAGCTTCTAGAAATGGCAAGCAAGCTCGATGGAGCTTATGAATTATTCTCAGGATTGAGAATAATGTCGCCGCAGGCGCTCCAAAGGAGCAAGCCTCAGGACGAGGCGCAGACAATAGTATGAGATCGACATTGAAGGGACGGTATGACAACGAAGATGAATGAATTTCACAAGTAGGACCAATGAAAGATTATACAAAGACGGATGCATGTCTCTTATTAATCCAAACCATCTGTAAGGCTCCACGCCTGACCCTAACCGATAAGACCGTTCGTGAGATCCTTGGAGACCCTTCTAAGGCACAATACCATAAGCTGATTAATGAGCTGACGACCGATGTAGGGGATAGGAAAGCGATACTTTTAAAGCAGAAAGACTCTGAGGGAAATATTCAGTTTCAATTGAATCATTGTGACTGGGTTAATTTCATTGAAGGGACTCAGGAAATTCATTTCATTCTTAAATCTTATAAGGAGATGGGACATCTATTTCCCAAGATTGATGTTGATGGGGTTTCTGTTCATGCAAAAAATATCGATAGGAGATTTCACTATTTAAGTCAGGTGAAAGTAAAGGATTCAACTGAATCTGTTGCTGGTGTCCAAACACACCTGGAGTCTTTGATAAAGGCGTTGGTAGGCAATAGACGTATTTTTATTAAGTACAAAGATAATGATAAAAATAAAGAAAAGACCGCAACAGAGATATTCCCTTTAACACTTGTTCAATACCGAGATGATTTATACCTGGTGGCCTATAAAACAGAAATGGGAGTTGAGAATCTAAGACACTATAAGGTTTCACGAATTTTAGAAATTATTGAGTCGAAATCTGGCTTTAAATATCCAAACGAAGCAAAGTGGAATCCAAAAGAATATTTTAAAAACAATTCCGGTATCTTTGTTGGAAACGAGAAGAAGGCAGTATTTAGAATTTATAATGAATCAAAAAAAATTCTCTCAGAAAAAAGCTTCTTTAATTCTACGATCATTAATCAAATGAAAGATTATGATGAGTACCAATGTGTTTATTCGAATGTAGAAGAATTTATGGGCTTCTTATTCATCTATGGCCAGGACGTGGAGATAGTAGGAGATGCAGTTTTGAAAAAGGCGTTCAGAGAAAAAGCTGAAAAAATTTTATTGCGAAATAAATAGCATGACGCTATTTATTGTCACCGCAAGGTTTGTGCCTGCTGCAAAAGACGAAAGTGTTTTGAGGCAAAGCTCCCTTGACGTTAAAGTCTAATAAAGACTTTTGGCGGCAATGATCTAGACAAGTACGATGCGAGCGCAACAAATAATGAATATGCAAAGTTTGTGATTTTAATAAATACTTAATTAGAGTTGTAGAGTTTGTTTATTTATGAATTATGGTTTTTTAATATAAATTAGTTTGTTTATAAATAATTTACTCTCTAAAGTCGAATTGGCTTCTATAAGTTCTTTTCGAGTGCATTCGAATAATGGGGAAAATTTTTCACCCGAAAATGATGGCTCCCAACAAATTAACCGATCTCTATCCAAAAAATCGATTAGCACAAAATGTTCATCTTCAACATTACCATAAATATTTTTATTTGGTCTTTTGGCTGAAATTTGAGGAAATTTGTGCCAAGAAATCTTGGCCATAAATATCCCATTTAGTGAATGTGCCATATCGTTAAAATTAGTAATCCTAGCATCTTTAACTCCATGCTTGTTTAATAAATCTAATATTTGGTCAAAAATTTTTTCATATGAATTTTCAAGTGAATTTGTATTAATTGTATTTTTAAACGTAGTCATTAATTTTAAAAAATCTGCCCTATCATTTACAATAAACTTTTTTAAAATATGTAATATCGCAATAGAGCAAGATAGAGCACACTCGTATTCAAGCTGGAAAAAAATACTTTTATCTAATATTGTTCCTTTAAATAGATTCTTAAAGTTTTTCTGAGGTAATATATGTAATCTCATACTGCGATCATCTTCAAAACTAATGGGCGGAGTCGATTTATTATAGTCATCTAAAGTTATACCATTTGCTTCTAATTCGGGATAAAGAAAATTTTTCAGAGTACTTTTAGCAAATTTTATTCTATTTTCAAAAACAGTCACAAATGCTGGATTAATTTTACGAGAATCCAAATTCTCATCTTGATTTTGTTTTAGATATTTTTGAGTTAATGAGTCTGACTTAATTAATTCTTCTAATGAATGTATTTCTCTGATTAATAAAGTTTGTGAACTAGACATATTCCAAAAAAGTTCTTCGTTTTCTTTTAAAATTTCTTTAATCTCATTTATAGTATCAATATGAAATTTATTACAAATTAGATTATTTTCTTCAAGGAATGATCTTTTCCATTTCATTCTTTTTTTATTCTTTAATACTTCATAGTGGGAAAAAAAATTATTATGATTGAAAATATTATCAGTACTTAACAAGCATGGAACACTTAAAATAAGTTCACTTGCAATTACACCAGCTCCAGTTAAGCGGTATCCCATTTCACTCTTTGTCCTTTTAGATGTATCTGATTTATAATTTCTTTTAAAAATTCTATTTGGTTCATAAACAATACCGTACTCTTGTTCCCATTTTTTAAAACTTGATGATTTTACAAAATTTGGGCATTTAAATTGTTCTCGCCGAGATAGGTCACGAATCTTATTTATTATTGTTCTACTTATCTCTCCTGAAGGAGAATAAATTGGCCGATCATGATCCAAAATCCAAGAATGTTCACTTCGATCATTTATTAATTCTTCGATTCCGGTGGGAAAACCATCTAGGATTTGTTTTGAAAGTTTTAAAATTACTTGTGCCTGATCATAATCAATTCCATTATCTCGAGATAAATTAAGTCCTAGGGTACCATAAAGACCAAACCAGAATTGCCAATCACGTTTACTGGGAAGAAATGCACGTTTTGTCATAATAACATTATCGACAGAAGTTATGAAATATAAAGAAATTAATTTCCTTAAATTAAATTATCAGGAAAATATTTTCTCAATACTTGACATGGTGAACATTTTTTGCTATTATGTAAAAATAAGCAATTAACTTACTTCCAAGGATTGAAGTTAAGAATTTTCAAGGAGTTAGAGACTTTAGGAGTTTATATAAAACCTAAGCCTCATGCCGAATCCTTTGCTCACAAGCAAACCCATAACATCCGCTTCTACCAGGATGAATGTCGTCGGTCCTATATCCACAAACCCACTGCACTCATACAAGCTCGTCTTGATCTTGGTCTAACTCAGATTGAAGCCGCAAATGCAGTCAAACTAACTCGTCAGAGATACGGCAATATTGAAAAGTCGAAAGCCGGAATAAAACTGCCTAGGGCTGAATCAATAGCATTATGCTTGGAAGCAAAAATAGAACAACTATTTCGCAAAGACGAAAAAAGTAATCGTTACTTTGCCAAAAAATTCGAAGAATAAAATTAAAACAAAAAAATAAAAAGTTTGTTTTTAAAATTAATAAACAGTCTAAAAACTGGAGATCAAAATGTTAAAAAAAAATTCATCAAAAAAAGTGATTCAAAACAAAGATTCAAAAACAGAAAATTTCCTTACTCTTACAATACATAAACGGGACTCAATGTTTTTCCATGTCCAAATAAGTGACTTCTCGTCGCTCGATGCTATGACCAAGGCAGAAATTCTAGAAATTGAGGAAAAATACAAAGGCAGCTTTAATTTAATATTTAAAACTAAAGCATTAGAAAAGATGTTTAACGTCCATGTAGACGATCCTCAGTATTTATAAAATTAGTAGTTGAGGTAAAAAATGAAAAAACCAAATGACACTACTCTAAAAAGTGAAATCAAATTACCCATTGAACTTATTCCTTATACATCTTGGGGAAATAATCCACGTTCGATTTCTCCAAAAGATTGGAAAAAATTAAGGTTAGAGTGTTACGAAAACGCAAAAAGAGTATGCGAGATTTGTGGTGACATAAAAAATACCGGAAAAGTGGAATGCCATGAAATTTGGGAATTTAATGATATAAAAAAAGTGCAAACACTTATCGGACTTATCGCCTTGTGTCCGCCATGTCACCAGGTGAAACATATAGGTCTTGCAAATAAAATGGGTCGTGCCCAAAATGCAACTGAACATCTCGCTGAAATTAACAACTGGACAATAGATGAGGCAAATAATTATGTAAGTGAATCCATTAAAAAGTGGAAAGAAAGAAGTCGATATAGTTGGAAGTTAGACCTTGCTTGGATAAAGCGAAAGGGTATTAAGGTAAAAAATGAGAAGAATAGAACTCCTGCAGAATTAGTAATCCTACTAGAGGCAATCCAAAATAATGATAATAAGTTAGTAAAATATTTACTAACTAAGAACAATAAATACAACTTTGCTGTTGATGAGAAAGGTAATCAAATATTACACATGGTGGTTAGGTCAAAAAACCTAAAAGTTACGAAATTATTTCTAAATGATCCGAATTTTATTAAAATGATCGACCAAGGAAACAAGGCTGGCATAACACCATTAATGCTATCCTGCCAGCTCGGAAGTAAGGAGATTGTTAAATTATTAGTAAATGCAGGTGCAAGTACTTCAAAGAAATGTAAGTATAAAAAATCTATTCTACATTATGTAGCCTTAAGCAATAATTTTGAAACATTTAAATATGTACACTCAAACTATTGTAAAAACTTAACTAATGAATCTGACTTTAAAGACGCATTATTTTTCCATAGAATTATGAGTAGTGAACAATTTTTTTCATCTAGCCTTCCAAGATCTATAAGGTTTGAGAGAAAAAAGATATTAGAATATTCATTAGAATTCCTTACAAAAGATCAAGTAATTAAAAAAGATAAATTCGGAAAAACATTCCTTCACTGCATAGCATATCTAGGAGACAGAAAAACAATTTTAAAAACATTAGAGAAAGGTGGGCTTGATACTATAGATTCCTTTGATAAATACGGAAAAACTCCAATCAATGAAGCGGCCCTTGGGTTGAATATCGAAGCTATAAAAACTCTTTTAGAGAAAAATGCAAAATTTAGGCATAAAACCAATTCAGGCGAAACAGCTTATGAAATTATAAAACAAAATATGGGCATAGAAACAGCTGAAGAAGTATTTGGTACATATCTTAATTGAAATTTAAACAAAGGGACTCTAATACTAATGAAAAAAAAATCAAATTACCTACCCAAGAATCTTTCCTTTAACGATCTAAATGAATGTTTAATCTTTCTGGGACACGATCGCCAAAAGAATAAAGCTGATGCTCAAAGCAAGATGGAAGATGTTGAAGCTGGGCTTAGTGATGATGAATATGAAGTGCTGATTGACTACATAAATGCAATGGAGATGATGGAACACAATTTTAAACTAAAAGAAATTATTCCATTCTGTAAAAGAGAAGATTTAATAAAACTTGCTAAAAAAATCTATCTTATAGGTTACATGGGTGTTGCTGATCTAGATATATCAAGCCACTTAACTCAACTTGAAATTGCAGCAGACTTTGAAAACTTAATTGATGACATCAATGATAAAGACATTATTGATCTATTAATTGAAATCGATGATGAGCATGACGAAATTGTTCTGAATGAATTCATTGTACCTGATGATGTGTTGAAAAGTTACGTTCTTCACAAGATAGGTATTAAAACTAAAAAGCAAAGTGGGGATGAAATAAACTTATCCACTAACTATAATCTAGATCTTTTAAATATGGATAGCTTGTGCCCCCACGTCCATATTGAAGAATTAAAAAAAGTACATCAATACCTAAAAAGACCAGGCCCTAAGAAGTTTTATAACTGGGTAGTACTTTTTGAAGGTGCTCCAGGCACTGGGAAAACAGAGTATGCAAAGTTTTGTGCAAAAACGATGGAGCAACATTTTGTATACACTTCTGCAGGAGGTCTTTTATCTGGATTTCATGGTGAATCAGAAGCAAATATTAAGAAACTTTTTGACGAAGCAGCAAGAAAAAATGCAATTATTTTTATCGACGAAGCAGATTCACTTGGGAGTAATAGAGCAAATGCGAGCCAAAGCTTCGAAACAAGTATTGTTAATGAGCTTCTTATACAGATCGAAAAATACCCAGGGATTGTCATTTTATCTACGAACATGACTGATAATTTAGATCCTGCCCTAATTGATAGGAGTATTCAGAAGATTACTTTTAACTATTTATCTAAAGAACAAGCACAAATAGCTTTTAATGTTTTTTTTGAGAGAAAGCTAACAGCATCTGAGCGCGAGAAGCTCAATAATGTAAAAAACTTGAGTCTTCGTAATTTCAGAGTAGTAATGCAGAAAACGTTTTTTACTGAAGAAGCAGACAATCTTAAATTAATAAAACTTTTACAGCTTGAGGTAGATTTTAGAACTAGGATCGAAGATTTAGGTGGCAAGTAATGCGTAAAATTCTGGGTAATTAAGTTAAGGGAAAACCATTTGCCCAACCTGATAGGCCAAATTTCGCAAATATACTAACAAGTCTCATTTTTTAATACATTTCTAAGTTATAAGCTACAAAACATAAAAGGTAAATTATGGATTCAATAACAGAATCATTAAAAGAAGTTCTTAAAAACTTACAAGATAAATTAAAATCATCAGATAATTTTAAAGGTCTTAAAACAGGTTATAAGGGACTCGATGAATGGCTTCAGGGATTAAAAAATGGAAATATAATAATCATTGGATCCAGACCAGCAATGGGAAAAAGCTCGCTGGCCATCAGTATTGCCTTTCAGGCCTGTACTCTTTCAAAACGTCCAGTCATCTATTTTTCAAATCAATTAAGTACTAATGAAATAGCGATGCGAATGCTTCTTGGTGTTGCCAAGGTTGATAATAAAAAAGTGCATAATAAAAAATTCTTAGAAGAAGACTTAAGACAAATAGGAGCGGCTACAAAAGAAATAGCCGAACTACCAATTTTTTTAGATGACTATAACTCTTTAAATGTTGAAGAAATTATAAGCACATGTCGTAAGAAAAAAAATGAAGAAGATTTAGGTTTAATAATTATCGATAATCTTCAGGATATTAAAAGCAATGATTCATTAGAGTCCAATGAACAAATTTCTAAAAATTTAAAATTATTAAAGGCAATGGCGCGAGAGCTAGATTGCCCCGTTATCATATTATCTCAGGTTGGCCGGGGAGTTGAAGAGCGCTACAATAAACGTCCATATCTAGCAGATCTTAAAGATTCAGGAATGATAGAGCAATTGGCCGATGTAGTTTTGTTTATCTATCGTGAAGATCTCTATAATCCAAAATCAAGAGAAAAGGGCCTTGCGGAAATAATCATTGCAAAAAATCGGCATGGGGAGACTGGGATAGTAAAATTATTGTGGAAGGGAAGCTATTCAAGCTTTGAGGAACTAAGCCAAGGTAAAAAGCCACCATCTATTCCAGAAGATTCAAATGAACAAAATCCACCAACGGAATCACAATTTGTACCACCAAGTTTAACAGATTTTATAAGAATGCCAAAAAAGAATGTTACAAATACAGGAATCCAATTAAAAAAAATTAACTCAAATTATATGATTGATGGTCTAAGCGCTGACCATGATTTAAAAGTTGTAACCGAAAAATTGGTTAAATATAATAAGAAGATGATAAGTGGAAAAAGTGACGTAAGTCTAAATATCATATTGAGCGGTCCTCCGGGCTCAGGAAAAACTGAATACGCTAAGTATTTATCCCAAGAATTAAAAAAAGGGTTTATTTTCAAGCAAGCAAGTGATCTAAAAAGTAAGTGGGTGGGTGAGGGCGAAAAAAACATCAAAAAAGCCTTTATGGAGGCCCAGGAATCTAAAAGCATTCTATTTATTGATGAGATCGATACATTCTTACATTCAAGAGATAATGCATCTCAAAGTTACCAAATTAGTGAGGTTAATGAATTCCTTATTTGCTTAGAGAACTTCAAAGGAATTTTTATGTGTGCCACAAACTCAACTGAGCGAATGGATCCCGCAGCTTTAAGAAGATTTCTTTTTAAGATTAAATTCGACTTTCTAGATTCAACAGGTGCTTTGAAGTTCTATAATCATTTCTATAATGAATATGATGCTTCTGAATTAAGTATTCAAGAATTAGCAGATCTAAAACAAATTAAGAATTTAACTCCAAGTGATTTTAATACAGTTAAGAGAAAACTAATATTTGAAGACGAAATTAATCACAATCAAATATTGAACTTACTTAAACAAGAAGTGGCCCATAAGAAATTTCACACTAAGGGAGTGATGGGTTTGGGAGTTAATATATAGAGTCCCTAGCTCGTGCATAGCACGGCGTTCCCCTAATTGTTGTCAAATGAACTCAAATTCAAGAAACAAGGAACGAAGCTAAGGAGCATACGATCAGTATGTGATCGAAGCTGAGCTGACGAAGTGACGCCAAAAATTCTCAGGATAGAGAATTTTGTCGCCAAAGGCGCTCTATGAGCGAGCTTCATGGATGAAGCGAAGACAAAATTGGGTTTATTTCACAATAATTAAATAAGAAATTTCATACTAAAGGAATAGTTGGATTGGGAATTACACATGGAAACTGAAGACTCGTATAAAACCATCTGGGGTAAAAAAATAAAAGGAAATGAATGTGTTTTATTAAGAGGATTTATCTATAAGAAAGACGGTCAGTTAAATTCAATTTTTCATAGGTCACATGACTTTACTTATTTTGAAAGATTCAAGTCCGATGTTAAAAAGTCAGCTGAAGTTCTTAATGGGAAATATTACCGCGGGGGAATGTCGGGGCCTAACGATTTTCAAGATGAAGAGGTAAGAAATAAACCAATTTGTCCCATTCCCTTAGAATATCTAGATCCTCCAATTGCACTTCTATGTAAATTATTGCCCATATATGGGATAAGCACGGTATACAGCTGTGGTGGCCATAAAGAAGACGAGAGCTGTCCAACGATTAGCTTTAGAAGTAACCTAGATCACATAAAAGCTAAGCATCTGTTCCATGAAGTCCTTCAGAATGATTTTTCAAAGGTCATTTTTTCAACAGGAAGGGGATGGATGGGTTTGAAAGTCGAATTCTTAATGGATAAGCATAATGAAGAATCCTACTTTGAGATGAATTGGTTTATTCATAAATTAGCAAAAAACCTACTGAAAATTTGAATAAGTGTATTTAGAAGTAAATAATTTAATAATCTTACAAAGGGGAGAAGTCTCATTTTTTGAGTTACCACACTGATAAATTATCCAATCAATATATTGGTGAGATGGAGTGTTTATATGACTAATTATGAATTATTATGTGAAAAAATCGAAAATCTAGAACAATTAGTAATCGACTTTAAGAGTCTTGCTGAAGATATTAAAAAATCAAATCTTACAGAAATACTTCATGGGTCGACACCTATAATTGCTGATCAAATTCTCAGTGAAGATTTGATGTATGCTGATGCTTTAAAATTTGTAGTTGAACATAAATCTGCAAGTATTTCGTTACTTCAAAAAAAGTTTGGAATTGGGTATCAAAGAGCTTCAATGCTGATCTCAAAATTAGAAACAAGGGGAGCTATCGGCCCCGTAAATGGTTCAATGCCTAGAAAAGTTTTGTTGTTTAAAAGTAGATAGAAACTTTCAATTGAAACGAGTGAAGAACGAGCAAAAGAAGAGGTCTAGGTAGTTGAGAGCTGCTACCGAATCTTGTCAAATGTGTTCATCTTCAAGAAGCTAAAAGACAGTCTGATGAGCATACAACTAGTATGAATTTTGCTATTAAATAATTATTACACCATGCCCATTTGCCAATATTTCATGCTGTATAATTTGTCGATTATTTCGACAACCTAGACACATTTTCTTTAATTTTCATACACTTACAGAGGTAAAAATATTTAATTTATTATTCTGTAATGAATTAAATTAAACTGACCGAAGAATGCAAATAATACTTATTTTATGGATTTTTGTAATCAAGGGTTAAAAATGTTTCACATTCAAGCAATTGCCTTGGGCTTCATTTTATCTTTCACTCAAGCTTCTTTTGCAGGCACTCGAGAATTTTCCGTCGATAAAACTGAAGGCACATCTCCTCTCACTATTTCATTCAATGC
>JACMPM010000102.1 GCA_014377485.1 Bacteriovorax sp.
CAATTAGAGCACTCATTTAAAAACTAATCAATACCTGGGGACCGCCTTTAGAAAACAAGGAACGCCTAACGGCTGCTTTTATAATTTTTTTGAGATTTTTTTAATCAATATTGGCTTATGAAATATGGTCGTTCTTATTTAAGACCGAGATTAGGCACAGCTCTGCGACTGCAAAATTAGTTTTGCTTAAAAATATTCAGGAGTTTGATCAAAATACTCAAATTCTGGCGGGGCCCTTGGAGCGACGGCGTTAACTTCATGAACCGGCAATCTAAGATGGTTCAAAATTTTTTGGCAAACATATCGTGATGTGATCGTTGCAATAAGTTCTAGTTTCGTCCCACAATGGTCACAATAATTAACTTCATACTTGAAGACGTGCTTCAACAGCTCGGCCCAAGGAGTCCTATAAACTTTCTTTTTAATTTTCTCTTTTTTTGGTTGGGCCATCCCCGTTATCACTGACCGTTTTTTATGCCTGGCTCCGAAAACTCCAATATAACGAATAAGGTTCTGTCTTGGTGGTGGAATCAGCGCGATCACTCGCTTGATAAATTGATCAGTCGTAAATTGCAAATGAGTAGTTCCGTCTGCATAAGGAGATTTGAGTTTCAACTTAACTTTTCCTGAATCATCATAAGAGATCCGATCTTTTGCTATAGGCCCTCGCAAAATATATCGACATAAACGTTCAAGCCCATCGCGCTGAGACCCTAGAATTTTAACGTTTGCATGAAGACTAAATCCATCATCGTAACTGCAACGCGTCCCTCTGAATTCCTGGAAATCTGAATCAAACATTTTACCAATGGGAATCGGTCGGCGAAATTTTTCGTCGCGATTTTGAATACTCATGGCCTGCAGCTGTGACAAGGAGGCTGCATCGCTATCAATAGTTTCTTCCCGGAATTTTAAACGATCAAGACGTTTTTTTAAAATACTCGTTAGAATTACTACCTCTTCATGAGTTGGAATAAATTCACGAAAAACTTCTTCACCTAAATAGTTTTCATGAAAAACTCCATCGGTATAAATTGTATGGAAATGCACATTTAAATTCAATGCCCCACCAAAGCGTTGAACAACTGTTATTGCTCCAACCTTCGGATTTTTTAAATCTGCTGTTTTAGCCTTTTTCTGATAGTGATGATTAATGGTGCGATGAAAAATCGCAAGTGCCTTCCTTAAAAACTCAGGCCTTGTTGCAAGTAAAAAGCGATATTCATAAGGCATGCTCAACACAAATTGCCTGACCGGAACTGCGGGAATCACCTCTTCAAGAAGATGTTTGGCGGTATCCGCCGTCCGCCTTCCAGTGCAACTTGGGCAAAGAGTTCTTCCCTTGCAACTAAATGACACAATTTTATCTTTCTGGCAGCAGGAGCAGTGAAAACGGGCCAGGCCATAAGCCGGAATTCCACAGGTAAGATATTTTTTGAATTCACGTTCAAGATGGAAAGGCAGGTTGGTGCCTTCAACCTCTTTATCAAAAAATACTTGGCGGTAATTTTCACGAATCAAAGCGTGGAGATCCGTCTTGTAAGGATTGCGGGCGACATACATCTCCTCTTAAAAAGCATGTGCAATACAGATAAGTTTTTTTTAAATAATGAAAATCATTTAATAAAAGTGCAAATGGTAATCAATAATTGATCTTTGAATTTATATTATGAACTTATAAATTTCAAGATTCTGGCTCATTACAGTTCGTTCAGCGATTTTATTTTGGATTTTCGATACCCGACCTTGCATCCGCTTCCTCTTCCCCTCTCTCTCTCTCTCTTTATTATTATTTTTATATTTGTTATTACTACTTTCTCTTTTGGTACTCCATCTCTTCTATATTGTTTGTAGTCCTGTTTTTTGACTTGGGGGGTTTAGTTTACGTACAAGCACCCAAGTCAAAAAACAGGACGGAAAAAAGATATAGATATTAAGGAGATGGAGTACCAAAAGAGAAAGTAGTTTTTAGGAATTTTTTATAGTTTATTGGGCCTTTTTTTAGGAGTTTTTTAGGGATTTTTTATAGTTTTTTTAGGGCCAATATTTGATGGAATATTGCGGTTTTATATCTAGTTATTAAGAAGAAATCATTCCCTTATCTAAAAATAAATTATTTGAAATAGGTAAAGCATGGTTCTGAATTACGTGATATTTAAAATCATTTGATGAGATATAGTTCTGAGAACTTTGTTCATAGTTCTCAGAAATGAATTATTCTTTCTCAAGAAAAATAATACTCAGCTCTGAACGAATCTGGAAGAATTTAGAAAAAATATTTTTTGGTGCTAAAACTAGAAATGCCCAGAAGGGCATTTTTAAAGATGAATTAATTTACTTTTAAATTTTTATCAAGTCATTGAAAATTATCTCTCTTCTCTTTTTTTAGTTGTTTCATTGCCAGCTCTATCAACGTTAAGTTTGTTCCATTTTTCAGATTAAATTCCAAAAGAGCTTTTTCAGTTTTCTCTTCAATGGTTAGAGTTGAATCCTCTATCCTTGCCTTCAATTACTTGCGCTAGATTTGTAATATTTAAAAAATGACAATTTTGAAGAGTGGATTTTATTTCAATCTCATCGTCAGTGTTGATAAAAAGAAAAACTAAATCACAGGATTCATTATTTGAGTTGCATACAAAATCTAAAAACTCATAATCATAATCTCCCTCGCACCAAGAATCAGCACAAACATTATCAATTACATTTAGGATTATGATTCTTTCTTCTTGAGTAAATAATTCATTTGAGAACGACATAGCTGTAGCAAATACGATAACAAGAAGAACACTTGAAAATAAACATCTATTCATATTCTACTTATCTGTATAATTAATTAGATTGTAGAAATGAAAGTGCCAATCTAAAGATTCTAACTATCAAGAGTTTAAGATGATTATGGGTTCATTAATTGAACTAAGGATAAATTGTATCTGATTTCCGATAGTGGATACTTCTCCTCCTAACTATCAATCCGAAAATCAGGCTTCAGACTTTTCCAATATTCACGCATTTTTTCTTTTTGAGAATCATGCATTGGTAGTTCAATGAGGAGCTTTGGCCATTTTTCTTTGGCATCTTTGATTGTATTAGAAATTCTTCTCTCAATTAGCTTCCAGTCCAACTCGATATTTTCGGCCATCCGTTTGAAGTGAGCAATCTCGAGTTTGGAAGTTTCTTTTTCACCTCCGATATTAAAAGCGATTGAATTATCGGTTGTAGTGTAGGCCCTGGTGAATACGATGTCATAGGCATCTGAAAGTTTTGGATTAATTTTGTCAAAGTATACGACACTCCAATTTTTTAAATGGGCATCGCCGTTTCCAATCATGAGATTGACTACCAGGCGAGCGAAAAATTCATTCAGTTCATTTATAGGGTTTGGGAATTTGTTTTTGATAATGTTGGCGAGAGTCGCGTAGTTGTATTTTCCATACTTGTCTTTTGGATGACGCTCGATTATTTGGGCAAAATCTTCGGAATGAATGCGGTATTTCTTATTTCGGTCAAACCTTTTAATGGCAAAGGCATATTCTTCATCGCCAAATTTGATATCGGGAAGACCGATAATATCATTCATCTTTATGATTTTTATTTCGGGGATCGAAATTCCGACCGCCTCTGCAAGTTTCATTGCTGTAAATTCATTCAATGGAACATGCTTGTGAGTGATTGATGGCGTTTTAACGATCCAATTTCCTAGATGGTCGCGCTTAGACATGCGGTGGATGCCGTTTTCCTCATACATGGAAAATTTCATCATGATACCTGCTAGAGAAAATTCTTCATCATTTACCTCTAGGACAGGTTCAATTTTCTCAATCTCAACAGCCCCCTCCAGAGCGTAGGGAGGAATTTCTTTTTTTGTTAGTTTTCGAATGACTATTGATCCTGGTAAATCGCGTCCCAAACCGATTAACATTTCCAATTCATTATCATCGGCAATCTTTAATCTTTGAGCTGCTAATTTTTTTAATTCTTTTTCTGGCAGTAGATTTGAAAATATTGGATGCAATTTAAAATTTGTGACAATGGGTTCACGAAATATATTTTCATCCGATTGGTTGTAATAATTTAAAGTGAGAGTGGGACGCTTGAGACCCATTTCAATATATTCATGCGCAAAGGTAAAAAGATTTTTTCCATCAGCATAACCGGCCAGATAGCCAACAAGTGTTTTATCTAATTTTACCTCTAACACCTGAACTTTCTTTTTTTCTTTATTCATTTTCCTTAACCTCGAATTGCTCCAACAATGACTTGAGTCGCTTTACCCGAGTAAGTGGTTTTATCACGTGATCAATCTCGGTTAATTTTTCCAAGGGCACCAATAGTAGTTTCATGTTCAACGCCATGGCCATTGATGTGAGAGTTTTTAAACTTGGATTTCCACCACTTTCTATTTTTTGGTATTGAGATTGGGATATGTTGAGACGCTTGGCCATTTCTGTTTGACTAAGTCCCAAGTCAACTCTACGACGCTTAAATTCCTGAAGTATTTCGCTCATAAATATTCCTTTTATGTACTATTATTACCATTTTATCACCTATATGGAATATTATCAATTAATATATATATGTGTTAATTTAATATATATAGTACTTATATAGAGTATTGAAAAGCTGCACTTAAAGCCTTTTTAATAAAGATATAGGATGAGCATAATCATCTGCTGACTTTCTTAATATCTTTATCATTCTGCCGATGAGTTGTCATGATTGGAAAAATTCACAATAATCCATTTCAAAAAATTTCGCAAACCGTTCACGGCGAGATGGAACAAAATAAGCGTCACTCCCAAGATGAAAGAACAAAGCAAGATGGGAATTCAAAACAAGAAAATAATAAAGAATCAAATGGGCCCTCTTCTGATATTTCACTTGAAAATCTGAATACCTGGGTAACAGAATTAAACTGCCTAGAATGTTATGTTAAAAACGATCTCAAATTCACTATTGATTCTGAAAGTAATCACACGTCAGTCTCCCTTCAAGATATTAAAGGCCATACCCTACAGGAATATCTCCCAGTTCAATTCAAAGCTCTCTATACGCACTTAAAAGAAGATAAGGATGATTCAAAAGGAACCATCTTAAATTTGAGTTGCTAATATCCAAATAATTTGTTCCATTACTCTCTATCGCCTCTGCAAATAATAACTCCTATATATGAAAAAATGCTTTTACTGTTAATATATAATTCGTCTAAATTAAAAAATAATTCTATTAAGGAAGACATTTGAATGCGATAAATAAACCTTCTGCTCTTGTGAAAACACTAAATGATCTTGCGCCATTGGCAGATTATTCACTGATGAACACGCTCACACCAGATCCTGACGCGAAA
>JACMPM010000103.1 GCA_014377485.1 Bacteriovorax sp.
AAGTTCTTCGCTTGCTTTGAGATCCATTGTTTTTCTGTTGGCCAAATCAATGGCGCTCTTTTTTACAGATTGCAGTGAAACAATAAATGTTCCAATTAAAAGACTGAGGATTGAAGCCGTCACTCCAGTCCAGGAAGAGAAGTTATCCTGTTTGGAAATAAAAGCGGCAGATCTTTTAAAGTTTAGAATAAAATTGTGATTACCAACATTAATGGATCTGCTCTCAATATCAGATTTAGGCAATTTATCATAATCAGTTGAAGAGGCGACGAGTGGGGTAGAGCTTTCATTATTAGCTTCAGTCACAGAATAACTTAATTCTTTGTAATTTTTATGTAAAAAGATTGAATCGAAAAAATCTCTATAAATAACTGTTGCATAAACCCAGCCTAAAATTCTGGCGCGACGTTCATTGATTGTTTTAGGAACAGGACCTTTTGTGTATAATGGTGAGTAGGCGAGAAAGGCCGGACGTTTTTTCGGATCGTCTAATAAGAAAATTTTTGAAGTGATCGTTGGCAAGCCAGTATCTCGAGCAATTTCAGCAGCGATTCTGCGATTCGATTCAGAATACATATCCAATCCGGCTTTTAAAATATTCTTTTCATAGGGTTCGATATAAGTGACAACAAAAGATTCTAAGCTGTCATTTGTCTTCTGGAGATCCTTTTTAGAAATATTGGGTAACAAATGATACTTGAATTTGTTAAGACCTTCGACTTTTCTAGCCTTGATAAAATGTTGTAGATCTTTTTTGTAAACTCGAAAAACGACACCGAACCCTTCAACTCCAGGCAACTGATTAAAATAGTCACTGTAATTTAAATATTGTTTCCATTCCAGATGAGTCACTTTTTGGCTGGCAGCAAAGAGGGCAGTTTCACTTTGTAGTGGTGAAAAGTAAAACTTCATTCTCGCTTCTAGCATGGGCCCTACACTATCAACGACTACTTGAAAGTGTTTATTTGTTTCTTCAATTGATCTGTTATACAAAGTAAAAAAGAAAATTCCTGCTATCAACCAGCTGAATAATAGAATAATAGCCGGTTGTCTTAGTGAAGAAACTCTTTTTAAGTCCGACATTATCAAAGAACTTATTCCCACACTTCCTAAAAAAAGCTGAAGATTTATTAAATTAACATTGGTGCTGCCATGAATGAATACGCCAAACCCTAACTGAACTGAGACTATACCTACGATTGAGATTAAAATAGTGGCGATGGTTACTCCGCGTTCTCCAGCCATACCTACGCAACAAAGCAATAAAGGAAATAGTAAAAATAAATAGGGAGTACCATCTGGACGAAAGAAAACGATCCAGCAAAGAAAAATTCCACTTACGATTAAGGCCGCAATAGATGTTAATTTGATTCTGCTTTTTCTAAATTCATCAAACTGCTTGCTATACTCGTTGCTAAAAAAAGCCAACATAAGGGGAAGAATAGTAATCCCACCTAAAAAATCTCCTGCACTCCACGTGAACCAAATTGCACGATACAAACGCCAAGTAGTAACGCCCGTTATTGCGAGGGCAGTTGTCCCAACGGTTGCGCTAAGGCAAGAACCAACCAGGGAGGCTAGAACAATGCCGAGAGTCCTGTTGTGTGAACCAAATTTATCAGTCCTATAAATAAAGTAATGAAGTATGAAAGTTCCAACCAAAGCTTGAGAAGTATTTCCTACAGTAATTAAAAAAGCAGAAGTAAATGTACCAGTATTTAAAATATTGGCAGAAAAAGCGCCTATAGCTATAGCCGGCCAAAAGCGGAATCCAAAAATAAATAGAATACCAAATGCTAAACCGGTTGCCGGCCAAACAGGTGAGACACTATGATTTATAGTCGCGAGCATTAGACCTAAACGAGCAGTTAAAAAATAGACAAAACTAAAAAATATTAGATTAGGTAAAAAGGTTCTATTGGGAATTTTAAATTGCACTTTTATTCTCAGTTTTAATGAATCATAATAGTTCTCGTTGCTATGATTTGGCCAGTTAGGCGTATTGTTTTTTCTTATATATTGTAAAGGTGCTCTAATGTTGAAATCTAAATTTTTTGGTTCATTTTTAGGATTGGCAGTTGGAGATGCACTCGGTGCTCCCATTGAATTTGAAGTTCGTGACAGCTATAAAGAAGTCATTGAAATGCGAGAAGGCGGACCATTCAATTTAAAAATCGGACAATGGACTGATGACACCAGCCTAGCACTTTGTATTGCTATGAGTTTAATTGAAAAGAGAAATTTTGACCCTGAAGATATAATTCATCGATTTCATCAATGGTTTCGAGTTGGATATTTGAGTTGCACTGGGCATTGCTTTGATATTGGTAATACTACCAAAGCTGCTCTTCTGCGTTATGAAGAAAAAGGAGAACTTTACTCCGGCAGTGAAGCCGATCCGGCAACCAATGGATCAATTATGAGATTGGCGCCCATTCCACTTTTCTTTCATCGCAATTTGGATCAAACACTTTTTTTCGCAGGAGAGAGCTCTAGAATTACTCATGCGCCTATCGAATGTATGGATGCCTGTAAGGCACTTGCTTTGCTTATTCATCGAGCATTGTCCGGCTCTCCAAAAGAAACAGTTTTAAATTATATAAAAGGCGAGCTTGATCTATGTAACGAGATCGAAGAAATTTTACTTGGAAGTTATAAAAGAAAAAGCAGGGCCGAAATTTCGGCAAAAGGGCTGGCATCAACTTGTCTTGAAGCCGCGCTGTGGTCTTTTGATCAGACTGATAATTTTAATGATGGCGTTTTACTTGCAGTAAATTTGGGAGAGGATTCAGATACAACCGGTGCTGTTTACGGACAATTGGCAGGTGCTTTTTATGGAATAGAAGGGATAAGTCCAGACTTTCTAGAAAAATTATGGAATAGAGAAATGTTAGAATCAGTTGCTCTCGATTTATACAAGCATAGAATATGAAAAAAAATCTTTATTATTATCAAGGTGAAAACCCAACAGTCGATTTGATTGTTGTAAATCCAAATGGCGAAGTTTTGATTATTAGAAGATCGAGTC
This sequence comes from Bacteriovorax sp., assembly GCA_014377485.1. GTDB lineage: Bacteria > Bdellovibrionota > Bacteriovoracia > Bacteriovoracales > Bacteriovoracaceae > Bacteriovorax. The sequence goes on from JACMPM010000103.1 coordinate 3,029, forward strand.
AATCGGTTGCCTGTCCTTCCATGTACGCTTTCCCTGGTGGCTTTATTGATTCAAAGGCATTGGCAGGAGAGTTATGGGAGAGTGGCCTTGAAACTCCAAAAGAAGCAGCGATAAGAGAATTGGCTGAAGAGACTAATTTAATTTTAAAAAAAGATATTGATCTTATTTCTGTCGGCGAATATGTTGGTAACAATCGCGATCCAAGAGATAATGAATATTCATGGTCAAAAACGCATGCATTTTTATTTTTAATAGATCTTGAAATATTTGAGAGTCAAAAAAAACGTATCAAAGGAATGGATGATGCTGATCTTGCCCTCTGGATAAATATTTCAGAATTACAAAAAACGAAACTGGCCTTCGATCACAACCAAATTTTAATTGATGCAATAGCTTTGATTAGAGAAAGAACTGTCAGATAGTACAGGCAGATAATTAAGGTTAGGGGGATTCCGGTCATGGTTAAAACATGAAACAACTTAAAAAATACTTCAGACCTAATACTTTTGAAGAAAGAATAGAATCAGAACTGATGGGGCTCTTGGGTATCATTCTAAGTTTCTCAGTTGTTGGTCTTTACATGCTTGTTTTATTAATTAATTTTGGATCAATGATATTCTTAAAACGACCATTTTTATTTTATTGGGTTTTAGTGCAAGGAATTGGTTGTTTGTATATTGCTTATAATTCGGTAGAATATCGCTCTGAGATGAAGAATGCCCAAGAATTTTCAGGTATCAGATTTTTAAAACTTAAATTTTATAAAGTTTGGTTTATCTGTTTTGCAATCCCATACTTTGCAATAATAATCTGGTTGGCGCTTCAAAATGAATTATTAGTAATGTTTAAAATGTCCTCTATCCTCTTATTATGTTTTGGGCTGCTCTATTTTTCCGATTGGAAAAGATTTCAAAAACAGGCAGCGAATACTAACGAGGAATTATGAATTCAATTTCTATTTTAAAAGGCTTTACTCGCGATTCTTTTGAAGAATCATTAAAAAGATTCGAAAATTACAAGATGATTTATCTTGGACTGATCGTTGTAAATATCTTGATAAGAATTCCATCGTCACACTTAGGTTACAAGAGCGTGAATATATTCTATAACACATTTGTAAGTATAATTTTACAAGTCTGCATTTCTGTACTCATGGCGAATTTAATTATAACCAAAGTTGCGCTTGATAAAAATAAACCCAAAGCAGATCTTGTTAATTCTTCGCTGAAATCGATCAAGGGCCAACTTCTTTATTACGTATCTGCCACTATTGGATTTGTTTTATTAATAATTCCTGCTTTTTTAGCATTGATCTTTTTCTGTCTAACCCCGACATTAGAAATTCTCGAAGAACACAAAGGACTAAGCTCTTTAAGAAGAAGTCATTTCTTAGTGCGTAAGGATCTGCCATTAGTATTTATTTTAAGCATGATCATTTTAGTTTTTTATATTGTTCTGGAATTAGTTTTTTCACGTTTAAGATCAACCGGTCCAGGAATTGTGATTTATATAATGAGTGCGCTCATTACGACTTTTATTTCTATAATTGTGACGCTAATCTACGTTCGATTAATTAGTTATCTAAAAGAGCTTAGAGTCGTAGGCATAATGAACGAAGATGAAATTCCACCACCAATAAATAGTTCAATGAATATCGGTTGAGAAAATTAAACCTGCCATAAGGAATCGATAAAATATTTGTTTCCATCTTTAAAATTACTTATTCGTTTAAATCCACCGTCTATACTTAAGTCCTGAATATCCTTTTCCAAAAACTTAAATGAATATTCTAGGTGGATTGGTTCCCAGGCATCAAACTTAAATTTCTTTTTCAATTCACGGATAGTCACGACTTGCTCTTTTAGAGAGATTAGATAGCTCTCCATTGCGCCTAATTCTGGGTTATAAAGTGCTCGATGCTGGAAATTTAAAACTTCAAAATCACCACCGAGTTCAGAATTGATTCTTTCAAGAAGATTCAAGTTAAATTTTGCAGTTATTCCTTCATGATCACTATAGGCATTAGTCATTAAATCAATATCCTTTTTAAGATCAAAACCAATGAGAAGGAAATCATCTTTTTTAAGAATGGACTTTATGGTCTTTAAAATCTTTTGACTTTCTTTTTTGCTGAAATTTCCAATATTAGATCCAAGAAATAAAACAATTTGTCTGTTTTTAGAATGTTCTCGGGCAAAATGCATGCCCTCAATATATTCGGCCACAACAGCATGGACATTTAAGTTTTTAGATTCAGAAATATTTTTTTCAAGCAAATGCATGGCCTCTGCCGAAATATCTATAGGGAAAAAATTTACTTTTATATTTTTATCTAAAAAACTATTGATAATAACTCTGGTTTTGTGTCCGTCGCCTACACCAAGTTCTACGATGTCTACTTCACTTTTACCAATGAGATCAGGGAGAATGTTCTTTATTTTTTCTAAAATTTCTAATTCCGAACGACTTAAATAATATTCCTCAAGCTTTGTAATTTCCTGGAAAATTTGACTTCCCTTTGTATCGTAAAAATATTTTGATGAAATAATTTTTGGTTTTGCGGTTAAGCCAATTGCAATATCCTTTGCAAATTGAAGTTTTGTTAGAGTTTGTAATTCATCATTGTCTTCTATTAATTTGGTAATGATCATAAATAATCCTTGGCCAGGCAAATGCCTGAAAACATCCAGCGTTGATGTGGTTCATAGAAATTTCTATAAGTTTTTCGATAATGTCCTTCTGGTGTTACTACGCAGCCACCTCTTAAAACAAATTGGTTGCACATAAACTTTCCGTTATATTCACTGATTTTCCCTTTGTATGGTTTAAATCCAGGGTAGGGGGAATAATGACTTTGGGTCCAGCACCATAATTGAGATTTATTAGTTCCAGCATTAGTTGGATGTAGTCCCTTCAGATTGTCCGAGGATGGACTTCTTTCAGTGCTGACTTCGTATTCCTGCTCCGTCGGCAGTCGCATACCCATCCAGCGTGCAAAAGCTTCAGCTTCATAATAACTTATATGTGAGACTGGCAAGTTTAAGTCCAGTTTCATTTCACCGTTGAGTGTAAACTCACTCCATTCTGAATCCAATTGACTCCAATAGAGAGGTGCTTTAATTTTATTTTCGATTACCCAATCAAGTCCTTTGCTAAGCCATAAAAGTGGTTGTTCATAACCACCGTCGTTTATAAAATTTAGAAATTCACCATTAGTGACTAATCGATCTGATATACCAAAAGGGTATACATAAACTTTATGGCATGGACTTTCATTGTCGAAATAAAAGCTATCGCTTGCACTCTCGCCGACATTGTAAATTCCCTCTGTAAAAAAATTCCAGTTTTCTTTTACGGGGTATTCTTTTTCAAAAAACTGATTGGAGTAACAAGGCATAATGGGATTACTTCCTAAGATATATTTTATATCCATGTACAATAATTCCTGATGTTGCTCTTCATGATTTATGGCCAGTTCCAATAAATGATAAAGCTCTCCAAGATGTCGATTTTTAGTAAGCAAAAGCATCAGTTGATTATCGATAGATTCTCTGTAAGCGTAAATTTCTGCAACAGTAGGTCTGGAAAGATCACCACGGCGGGCTTGAATCCAATGTTCGCCTAAACTTTTATAATAGGAGTTGAAGAATTTTTTAAAGTGAGGATTATAAAATTTATAATTTTTTTGATATTTATTTAAAATAATTTCTTCTAAGAACCAGGTTGTATGCGCCAAATGCCATTTGGGAGGACTGACTTCTGGATTTGGTTGAACTACATAATCTTCGAGCTCTAGACTTTCACAAATAACTTTAGAATTATTTCTCATTTCTAAAAAACGTCTTTCTAAAAATAAACTTTTTTCTAACATTCATTTACCTGGTGAAGAATTAAAATAAATTACAAAAATCATTATATCTTTGTATATTTTCTGTTATTTTCACAGTAGATATTTATGACTTTTTAAAACATAGAGGTTTTGCTTAGTTATTATAAATAGATTAATAAAATATAGTTATTTCACCTATGCAATTATTTTGATATTGTAGGCAAATGAAAAAGAAAAAAGCCATATTCCTAGACCGTGATGGTGTAATTAATAAACTCATTATGACAAACGGAAAAGGTCGTGCTCCGTATACACTGGAGGATTTCGATCTCTTTCCTGGAGTCGAAGAAGCCTGTCAAAAAATAAAAGATTCGGATTTTTTAACAATTGTTGTAACCAATCAGCCTGATGTAGCACGAGGTTGGGTTGAGCGCGAAAGTGTTGAATTGATCAACATCAAAGTCAGAGAGCTTTTACCTATCGATGATATTAAAATTTGTTTTCACACAAATAATGATAACTGCCTCTGTAGAAAACCCGCGCCAGGAATGCTTTTGGAAGCGGCCCTTGAATGGGATATAGATTTAAAACAATCTTTCATGATTGGAGACCGATATGGGGATATTGCGGCTGGCGTAAGTGCAGGTTGTAGAACTGTCTTAGTTGGACCCGGAGATGTTCAAGGATCTAGTCCTTCACCAGATTACAAAGTTTCATCGCTATTTGAAGGAGTATTAATTATTCTTTCGCTTAATTAATTTATTTTTTAAAAAAACGAATCTTTATTATTTCATCTGTATCAGCATCATTTCCTTGCAGATCAAGAAATTTACAGCCATTAGGTATGCCAACAAGATTAGTAGTGACCTCGCAATATGTACGTTTAAGATTTAACTTCCGATACTTTCCAGAAGGCCCTAATTTAAGTACTGATTTAACTTGGCACTTACCATTTATAACGGCGCTTGAGACTTCCATAGCAGTATCTTCTAAGTCATGATTAAGTTCGCTTAAATCGCTCAAACGTATTTTATATGAATTTCTTTCATTATTTATACTCGAAAACTTTACTCTCTCTTGGATTTGGCTACGAATCACAGGATTAATTTCTTTTCTGGTCGCTCGATCCATCAACCAGTAGAAATCCAGGTATTCGTTATTTTTACTTACGAACTTACAACTATCGTCAGTCAGAGTATTGATTACCATGATGTTGTCAGCATGATAGTTTTTTTCCATGGTGAAGAGTTTTTTTTCAACCGACTCTGCTGTAAATGCAATTTGAGCAATAAGTGAAGCCGTTAATATAAGTTTTGTCGAAATCATGAAAAGTCCTCACTGAATAAATATGTCTAAATATAGCTTGCTTAACCAGATGACTTTGAAGAGTTGAAAAAAATACTAAGGTCTTTTTAAACTGTATAATACTTAAACACTCAATGATTTGCCGGACACATCACCGGAAGTAAACTGCCCGTCGGTTCTACACGACCACGAGTGCCGTACATTAGTGAAACATGGTTTAAAACCTCAGGCGAATCGCTTTTCCCAACAGGATTTATAGTAGTTCCAACTCTGTAAGTTGGGGTATAGGCCACGCCGTAAATTTTAGATTTTTGATTGCCTGTTTTAGAAAGCCCTAAATAGGCGATAGTCCCTGCTTGACGATCAAGTCCTTCTTGAGACGCCACAAAATTTCCCATAGAGTAAAGAATCAAAGTTTCTCTCCCATTCTTGGTTGTGTATTTTTCCCATGGTTGCAGTACATGCGGGTGTGATCCCATAACGGCAATTGCTCCGGCATCGAGATATCGTCTTGCATATTCTTTTTGATATTCTCTCGGCACATGAGAATATTCCACCCCCCAGTGAGGAAGAACTACCAGAGCGTCGACATCTGAGCGCAGTGATACTTCTCTGATGATTTTAAAAATATTTTCACCCTCACAAAAAAGAACTTGGTTTTCGTTATCGGGAATATTGATGTATTCCGTACATCCAACAAAGACCACTCGCATATTTTTAACCGGAACTATTTTGAAGTATTCACCATTAGGTTCATCCGATTTTCGAGTTCCTACAGTCGGAAAATTGATAGCACGGGCAGCCATTATTGTTTTATCAATTCCTATAATTAGTCTGTCCGTCGAATGATTGTTTGCGGCCGTCACCAGGTCCAGGCCTGAAGCTTTTAGATCAGAAAAAATGCGCGGATGATAATTAAAAATAAAATTTGTTCCAGAGTAAACATCATCATCATAAACGAATCCTATGTCTCCTTTATCCAGTCCATTTTTATCTATTCCCTGTGCAGCTGGTCCTTCAAGATTTGCTACAGAGTAATCCGCTTTTTGAATGAGTGGTTCTGTATTTTGCCAGATTTGGTTAAAATGTTTAGTTTCTGAAACTACTGCCTGATACAAGGCCTTATGAATGAGAATATCGCCTACAAAAGAAATAACGGCCTGTTGATTCTTTGAATCACAAGGCGTACTAAATGTTAAATCCAGAATATTTTTAGGAGTTGTGTCTTCCGAAAATACAGGTAGAGAAAAAATGAAGAACATTATTAAAAGATTTTGTTTCATTGAATATCCTTAAAATAGACTCGTTGGAAAATTCATCCGTAACTTATATGAATAAAAATGTGAAAAGAATAAATTTAAGTATTCAAAAAAAATATATTTAATCCAGCTTAACCAAATCTTGCTAATATTGATAAAATCCTAACGAGACATATTTTCGAGAGTTAAGTTAACATTTGAATATGATGTTAACTGATCTTCATATTCATTCTACCTTTAGCGACGGCAAGCTTAGCATTCCAGAGTTAGTCGATTTTTACGGATCTCGTGGTTTTAAAATTATCGCTATCACTGATCACCTATGCGAAGAAGAAACATTTCTAGGTAAAGCTTCTAATTTTCTTAAAAAAACTTTAACCAGACATACCTTTCAAGAATATTTGCGAATGATCAAAGAGGAAGGGGATCGTGCGCTAATGCAATATGGAATGATGGTTATTCCAGGTATTGAGATAACAAAAAATTCGATCTCTTTTCACCGCTCGGCCCATATATTGGCACTTGGGATTTCTGAATACATTAACCCTGATGGATCTATTCTTGATCTAATTACAAAGATCAAAGATCAGGGTGCTCTTGCCATTGCTGCCCATCCAGTTTCAACCAGATTAATTGAACATCAAACTTATCACCTCTGGGATAAAAGAGAGGAGCTCTACGATAAGTTTGATGCGTGGGAAGTGGCCAGTGGGCCCCATCTTTTTAAAGAAGTAATGGAAAGCGGTCTTCCGATGATTGCTAATTCAGATTTTCATCATCCTTCTCATATCAGATCGTGGAAGACCTTAATTAATTGTGAACTTTCTTTTAATTCACTCAGTGTTGCGATTAAACAGCAGCAGATTGAGTTTGTCTTTTATGAAGAACCGGCAAAAATTAAGATTAAATATCCGGAAGTCATTTTGAACTTCTACCGCAATACAGAAAATCTATTTAGTTAAGATAATCAAATCCTAATTTTGATTTTTGTTATTATTTTGTTAACTTTATAAAATTATGAAAAAAATTATAATTCTCTGCTTATATTTTATTATTCTTTTAAGCAATCGGGCATTTTGTAGCTTAAACACTACAGCAATAAAAAAACCTAAACTCATAGTTGTTTTGATCATTGATCAATTTAGGGCCGATTACCTCACTCGTTTTAAAGAACGATTTTTGCCTGCAAAAAATTCTCAGGGCGCCATAGGCGGATTCAATTATCTAATTTCTAATGGGTCCTACTTCCCTTATGCCCAATACGATGTGCTCCAGGCCATGACCGGCCCAGGACATGCGACATTACTTTCAGGCTCATATCCTTACCAATCTGGGATTCCATTAAACGATTGGTATGATTCCAAATTGGGAAAAAATGTTTATTGTGTCGAAGATGACGGTTCCCCAATTATAGGTCTTGTAGATAATAAAGATCGCCTCGGAATGTCGCCAAAAAATTTCATCGGTAGTACGGTAGGTGATGAATTAAAAAATGCAGGCTATCCTTCAAAGGTTATATCTATTGCCTTAAAGGATCGTGCAGCGATTTTAATGGGCGGTCATAGAGCGGATTTAGCGTTATGGTTTGATCCAAAAACTTTTCAGTGGATCTCAAGTAAATATTATCTTCCAGAAGGAGTTCTTCCTCCTTGGGTAAGTAAACTTAATGAAGAAGTGAAAATAAAAAAATCTCCCATGAAAGTTTGGAGTGCTAAGCTTCAAGAAACAATGAAATCCTATTTTATAACGACAAATTCATATCCCAACGATAAAAAATTATCTGGAAAAATCGGACCAACTTTTAACCACGGAATTGCTGCTTGTTCTCCGGAAGAACTTTCTTCCCCTTATGGGTTGGAGCTTACGGCACAAGCGGCTCTGCGGGCGATTGATTTTTATGATCTAGGAAAAAATGCAACTCCTGATCTTCTTGCTGTAAGTTTTTCAAGTCACGATTATGTAGGTCACGCTTTCGGGCCCAATAGTAAAGAAATAGAGGACATGACAGTATCCGAAGACAGAGTAATATCTACTTTTTTGAATTCTCTTAAAAATAAAATTCCAGGTGGATTAAATGAAGTGGTTATTGTTTTAAGTGCAGACCACGGAGTAGCTCCAAATTCAGATTGGCTAATAAAAAATAAAATGGCTTCAGGAAGAGTTGATGTTGGTGCCCTACAAATTAAAATCGAAGATAGCTTGACTCAGAAGTATGGAAAAATTGAATCAGGAAAAGTATGGATTCCTTATAGCGTGGACTTTAATTTCTTTATCAACCGCGATGCCATCAATTCTAAAAAATTAAATATTAGCGAAGTAGAAAACGAAATTAAAAAAGTTTTAGAAACAGAAAATGCTTTTGCTCATATTTTCACTCACACTGATTACGTTAACAAAATGCTTCCTCCGGGAATGCATGAGAGACAAATTTTAAAAACTTATTTTTCTGGAAGAAGCGGTGATGTGATTGCTATTCCAAAACCTTTTTTCGTTCACGGTGACGATAATACAACAACTCATATGACAGGTTACAGTTATGACAAAACTGTACCATTGATTATTACGGGGGCTGCCTTTAAGCATGGATTGATTCCTAAAATAGTTGATGTCATCGATATTGCTCCGACTTTGACAATCCTCACTGGAACAATCCCTCCAAGTTCTTCTGAAGGAAGAATACTTACTGAAGCATTTAAGCCTTAATAAAAGAATATCTTAACCTAATTCAAATAATTAATTTTAGGTTTTTAGGGTAAAAGAAACCCATTAGTTAATTAAACATAATGGAGATTTTATGAAATTATTATTGGTTCTTTTTACGATTTCAATCCTTCCGGTTCTCGCTGTTGCTGGTCCTGAAGATCATATGAACGAAAGCTGTTATACAGCTACGACTAAAACTCCAAGCTCAGTTCCTTCGACTTTTTGTCTAGACTCAGCTCAACTCGTTTCACAAAACACTTATCTCATGACTTCTGGTACATACTCAAACGTTCCAGGCAGTTTAATCGTTAAATCGATAATGTATGTGACAGAAGATAAAGTTAAGTTTGAAGCCGAAGCAACGATTGTGAATGTTTGGAATAGCGGTTGTGGTGATGGAGAACTTGCAGTACTGACTATCAAAGGAACTTCTGAAATAGGCCAAAGTGAAGAAATTAATCCAAAGGAATTAAATTTTTCTGTAAGCTACTCTTCGACAAACGATACTTGTCATTCGCATCCTCAGTTAGAAGCATTCAACTACATTTTAAGTAAATAGTTTTAGAGACCCCTTGTTATTTAACAGGGGTCTTTCAGAATTCTCGTACCATCTGTCCATTCCGGAACTAAAATGTTTTTGCCGCTTGGCCGGATCTAGTTCTGACCAAACAGAATGTGAGCGTATGGCCTTAAGTAAAAAATCAAACAGCAAATGATGCCGCCTGTAAGTACGTTTAAGTCGATGTGCTTTTATTGGATTAAAAATTCCTTGCTTTGAAAACAATTGCAAAGGATTTTTACGAACCCAGGTCCATGAACCCATTTCCAGAGTTACGGGCAAGAAAATTGATTCAGGGTTAATCGCCTTTAATTCCAAAAATATATAATCCCAAATATCTCCATTGAGCAGGTAACCTTTGGACTGAGGCTCAATTTTGTAAATATGATAAGGATGAGTGTCTTCAAATAAAGTTGTGAATGCATCCATTTCAGGAATAAGCTCAAATGGTTTTTTTGTATAGGAAAAGGGGAACCAAAGTCGATCTTTCATACCAAAACCGGAATGAAAATCTATGGCGATCACACATTTACTTTGCCTGCAAGTTTGAAAGAATTTAGAATAAAGAGCTTTGTTTTCTTCTTCTAACACATTCAAATTACCTTGATACCAGGGAAGTTTTTTTGAAAATCGGTGACCGCCTAATAAAAAGGGAGTTTTATCGATCGCTCGAACAGGAGAGTTGCGCATAAGATCTACATCGTTTCCGTTGCTTCGTTTAAATTTATAATAGCCAACTGGATTTACTAAAGGAATTACAACGAGTCGGATATTTTTAAAAAGCTCTTGTAGCGATTTATCCCAAACAAGCCTATCAAGTGTTGTTTTCAAAAGACTCCAAGCAAGCTGAGCTCCAACTCTTTCTAAACCGTGAATTCCACCTGTCATAAATAATGTTGGATGCTCAGGATCTTGTGAGCCAATAGTGAATGAATAAATGGGAAAAGATTCATTTTTATAAGCAATTTCTGTGAGCGTTTCAAATTGAACAAGATCTTTTAGAGGTCCATCTTGATCCACCATTCGACCTAATTTTTTCAAATCAATCAGCATATCTAGCATTAGTGTACAACTTGAAAACGTCTAGTTAGTGAATCTGCAATTTCTTCTTTTTTTAAGACGGTTAACATATCGACACAATCAAAATCTTTATCGAAGGCCGGCACACTTGCAATCTTTGCACCCAATTTTAAATAGGACTTCAACAAGGAAGGGATCAAAACCTCGGCTTCTTCACATTGAACTTGAGTTAGCCCGCCTTGGAAACTAGAGAAATATTCATCGAACTCTGACATTTTAAAATTTGGAGTTGGAGTAGCTAGCTCTCCAGACATAATTGAGTCTTGGTCTTGTAAAAATTTATAAACTAATGCTGCTTCTCTCGCGGTATTAATTTTTACGCTAGAGCAGCCAAATAAAACGTTAGCACCAGAAACATTCATATACTCAATAATCCCACGCCATAAGAGTGAAATAACTGTAGCCCCTCTTCGATGATCTTTTTGAATGCATGCTCTTCCTAATTCTATTTGTGGCCCCTTTAATTTATAGATTTCAGTCAGATTAAATTCCTGTTCAGTATAAGATAGCTTTGAAAAATCTGTACAATTTAATCTATAGGTTCCAATAACTTTATGGGACTCTTTGTGGATTATAACTAAGTGGTCAAAATGAGAATCGAATTGATCGATATCGTACCCAGAAGATTCTACTTCTTGAAATTCCTGGTAAAAAACTTCATGCCGTAATTTAAAGCTGTCAATTAATTCTTTTTTGGAGTCGGCCGTTTTTAAAATATATGAACCAATTTCTAAATTGATATTAATCCTTGGTTGAAATTTAAAAAAACCATTCGATTTCAGAAAATTGTTTTCTTTGATTTCCTTCGCCAACGCCATCATAAATTCCTCCTGAATTGTTATTGTTAAAAATTGATCTTAAAAAATTAAAAGCTATTAAATAGGTCTGGTCGACTTGTGCAGTTGTTCCCAGAGATGGATTCACTTCAACAATGTCTATGGATTGAATCCTCGAATTTCGTGATAATTGTTCACCTAAAATATTTAAATCGTTTGGCGTCAGGCCTTTTTCAACTTGAACACCAGTAGATGGAGCAAAACTTGGATCAATGCTGTCAATATCAAAACTTATATGGAGTGGATAACCATTCGTAATTTTTAAAATTTCTTCTGCAATATTATTAATTCCCAAATTTAAAATATCTTCGTAAAAAAATGTTTTTATACCTAGAGACTCAATGATGCTTAATTCATATGAGTCAACATCTCTGAGACCAAGATAGATTAATTTTTTAGGGTCTAGGATATTTCTGAGCCACTTGAAATGTTCAGTGGCAATTCCTTCGAGATTGAGTAGAACTGAAAGAGGCATTCCGTGAAAATTTCCAGTAAGAGATTTTCTCGGTAAATTAAGATCTGCATGGGCATCAATCCATAAAACAAAACCGTCTGGGTATTGGCAAGAAAAGGCACCTACAGTTGAAATAGCTATACTATGATCGCCACCCCAGTTTAAAAGAGGAATTGTATCATTTAATAAACTTAAGGTTTTACCATAAGCATGCTTATATTTTTCCCATTCTATTTTTACTAAATCAGATTCTGAAAAGACTTTTATTTGTGAATTGTGATCTTGGGCAGGAACATCTCCAAAGTCATTGAAGTTTAATCCAATATCTCTCAAAGCTGGAAAAAAAGACCGAGCATTTTCTGTTGAGTGAATCAAGCCTCGTTTTGATTGCCCCACTTCAAAACCAATTCCTGAAAAATTAATTAATGTTTCCATTACAATTAAGGCTAAGTGAATAAAAAGGAATTGTACTGTCAGGGTTTAATTAATATTGTCTAACAAAATCTTGAAATATCTTTTTTTTAAAATAAATTGTTATTCTTCACACCATTTTTTCCAATAACTACATTCTTCGATACTGTCTTTGATATAAACGGGTTCGTGAAATTCTAAAGTAACATCAATTTTTTTTAAAATAAAAAGTTGGTACATATGCACGAGGAAATTATCTGCATCTATATAGGCTGCTGCTCTTTTCGGTTCATAACGAATTCGAAAAGGTTGTACTTTGATATTGTTTAAGACTGCTATTTCAAATGCTCCTTTTTTCCAAAATGGGGTAGGTATAATTGATGTAGTTCCCGAAGGAAAAATCGCCAGTTTTTGTTTGTTAGTTAAAAGTGAAGTTGCGATTTGATTTTTTGCAGCTGCTCTAGAATTTGCGTTACTTCTTTCTATAAAAATTGTCTGCATTTTAACGGCCGCATATCCAATAACAGGCCAGGATTTGACTTCTTTTTTACTAACAAATGAAAGTTCTGGGCAGCCGTGAATTAAAATCGGTATATCCAGGTAACTTATATGATTTCCAACAAAAAGACAGGGCTCGTTTTGCTTGGTAGGTTTGCCTATAATTTGAATATTAATTTTAAAGTGATTGATAATGTCTTTGGCCCAGAGGCTTTTTACATTCACGATCTCGGATTCTTTTTTATGTGAATAACGAAGGTATTTTCCTGTAATTGAAAATACTTTTGCTACTTTTACTAATCTTTCGAATTGTATCACATATTTAATCTATAACACTTAGTAGACAAGATCTGTCAGAGTTTTGTTAAGATTTAAAGACATATTCTCTAAAGCTATGACATTTATCGAAATTCTATATTTTATGTATCCTTAATTTAGAATTAGTCTCATCATTTCTAGTGATCGTAGCTAAACAAGACATAGGTCATGAGTAAAAATAAAAAAGAGCATTTAAAGATTAATTCGAACGAACACTTAAAGCTCGCAAAAGCTCCAGTTGAAGTAGAGCATCTTTATAGTTCAGAGAAACATTATAAGTCTCTTCTTGAAACAAACAATGCTTTGCTTGATGAGTATCAGACTATGCTTTATGCAGGCCATGCGAAGGCCATGCTTATCATATTTCAGGGAATGGATACTTCAGGCAAAGACGGAGCGATAAAGCATGTCATGTCAGGAGTGAATCCTCAAGGGTGTGTGGTGGTAAGTTTTAAAATCCCTACCGCTACCGATTTAGATCATGATTTTTTATGGAGAGAGAATCAGGCCCTACCTGCCCGTGGTCAAATTGGAATATTTAACCGATCTTATTATGAAGAGGCATTAATCACCCGAGTCCATCCGAAAATACTCGCAAAAGAAAAACTTCCAATAAAAAAAAAGCCTAAAAATAAATTTTGGCAAGACCGATACCAAGATATTGTAAATCACGAGCTTTATCTCCATCGTCAAGGCTACGAAATAATAAAAATCTTCATTCATATTTCAAAAGATGAACAAAAAAAACGACTTCTTGAACGTTTTGATAATCCAAAAAAACTATGGAAAATTTCTGAGGGTGATTTTAGGGAAAGAGGCTTCTGGGAAGAGTATCAGTCTGCGTATGAGACCTGTATAAACCATACTGCTTCAAAATCCTGCCCTTGGTATGTCGTTCCAGGTGATGACAAGAAAAATGCCCGATTGATTATTTCTCAAATATTGGTGGATCGTTTCAAAAAAATGGAACTTAAGTATCCAAAGCTAAATCCTGAAGATCGTTTAAAATTAGAGAAATTGAAGTCATCGCTCGATGAGAAGGATAAATAAAATAATGGACACAAAATCGACAAATAAAACTATTTATTTGTGTCTCGCTGAATCCTTAAAAGAAAATGGAGCTAGTTATATTGAGCTTCTTAAGTCCGTTAGAAAAAATGTTTCTGAAGAATCAGTTCATGAAATAAGAGTTACAATTAGAAAATTAGAAGCATGCTTAGAATTATTGGATTCTTTAGGCATTCGACACAAGAATCTTTCAAAGGATCTTCGTCATATAAGAAAAATTCACGGACCTATCAGAAATATGCATGTTGAGCTTGAGTCTATCAAAAACATAGAAGATATGGTCAATTTGAAACCATTTAAAATTTATTTAAAAAAGCATGTGAAAAAATTTGAAAAGAATTTACTTAAGGAGTTGGATCATTTTTCTTTAGAAAAAAAGTATAAAGAAATTCAAAAAATAGTGGATAAACTTTTAAAAAAAGACATTCCTGTTTTGGATGAAAAAGCTATCAATCCGATGGAGACGAAACTTCAAAAGACTTCAAAAGAATTTGAAAAATCAAAAAAATCTTTTTCCCCCAATATACCAAAATCAATTCATGCGATTCGAATTACGGCAAAAAAACTTCGATATCAGGGCGAAATTCTTAAACCTGCCATTAACTTTGATAATATTAATTTGCGAGAACTTAAACGCCTTCAAGCTACATTTGGAAATATTCAAAACAATAATGTTTTACAAAAAAGCATTAATAAATATTTACGTAAAAATTCTAATAAAGGCAGTAGGTCAGTTCTCAAATTGCAGACATATATTGCGAAAGAACAAAATAATTTAGTGGCCCTTGCCAGTAAAATAAAAGGTATGAAAGAAGTAAAAGAGAAAAAATAAAAGGTGATTAAATTGAAACAGCTACTCCTTATAAGGCATGCAAAATCCAGCTGGGAAGACACAACCCTTGATGACCTTGATCGTCCATTAAACAATCGAGGGAAAAAAGAAGCAGCCCTTTTGGCTAGATTAATAAAGACAAAAGGCCTTTCGCCCCAATTGATTATTTCAAGTCCGGCCAAAAGGGCGAGAAAGACAGCAAAAAAAATTGCAAAAGAACTAAAATATCCAAAAAAAAAAATTGAAATCAATAATATTGTTTTTCCTGGAAGTGTGTCAAAGATGGTCGAACTTATTGACTCAATCGATACAAAATTAGATCAAGTTTTTATAGTAGGACATTCTCCATGCTTGCTTGACTTAGGGAATTATCTTTCAGGTTCAAAAATCGAAAAGTTGCCTACCAGTGGCATTATTTTAATCAATTTTAGAATTAAATCATGGAAAGAGATAACTGAAGATACAGGGGTTATTGCGTTCGTTGCTAGAGCACGATAGTATTTCTTAAGATGTTATTATGTAAAATATATCGCCTATAATTGAAATCATTTAGGAATACATCAAGATCTCGTTGGCCGCATAAACTGGAGGAATTCTTAGGTACAATAAGCTTTAACCTGGGAATGAGAATGAACTTTAAAAATACTCCACAAAATTTTATAAACAGAGAACTCTCTTGGCTTGAATTTAACAGGAGAGTTCTCGCATTGGCCGAGTCAGATAATACTCCAGTTTTAGAAAAGCTAAAATTTTGTGAAATTTATGTTTCTAATCTTGATGAATTTTTCATGAAGAGAGTTGGTGGTTTAAAAAACCAGGAAGAATCGAGACATGATTTTTCTTCTGTCGATGGGCGCTCGCCAACAGAACAGTTGGTAGAAATCAAGAAAATGGTTTCCAAAGCAAATGCTGATATTTCTAACTTATATAATAATAAAATTCTTCCTGAGCTAAAAGCAAATGGAATTCATCTTTCAAAATGGATTGATTTAGCAAAAAAAGAAAAAGACTATTTAACAGAATATTTTGAAGCAAATATTTATCCCATACTAACTCCCTTAGGCATTGATTCTGGCCATCCATTTCCTTATATATCGAATTTATCAAAATCTTTAGGAATAAGTCTTCTCAAAAAGAAAAAGAAAGGCAAAGGTCCCTCACGTCTATTTATAAGAGTAAAAATACCTTCTAATTTACCTGGATGGATTAAAATTCCTGCGAAAAAAGGAGAGAGCAAGTTTATTAATATTGATGAAGTAATTATCAATAATATAAACCGCATGTTCTCAGATATGAAGATTGAAGATATTGTTCTTTTTCGGATTACTCGTAACTCTGATTTTGAAAAGGATGATGAAGATACTGAAGATTTAATGGAACATGTTGAGGCGGGAATAAAGGAAAGAAAATTTGCACCTGTCGTTCGATTAGAACATGCAGTAAAAAATAACTCATGGGTACTTAAATATCTTTGTGAGCAACTTGAAGTGAGCGAAGAAGATATTTATCCAATGCCTGGTATCGTACTATTTACCAAATTTGGACCAATTTATAGAGTCGATCGACCCGATTTGAAATTTCAACCTTGGGAGCCTTCTGACTCAGTCGATTACTTCGACGAGAAAAAAAATATTTTTTCTAGTATCAAAAAATCAGATAAACTTTTCCATCATCCATACGAAAGATTTTCAGATACTGTTGAAAAGTTTATTAGAACTTCTGCAATTGATCCTAAGGTACTGGCCATAAAACTGACTCTTTACAGGACTGATGCTAAAAGTAAGATTATAGATGCTTTAATATTTGCGGCAGAAAAAGGAAAACAGATTGCTTGTGTAATTGAGCTTCAGGCACGTTTTGATGAGAAAAATAATATCATCATGGCCCAGCGTCTTGAGAAAGTTGGGATTTATGTAGTTTATGGAATGGTTGGTTTAAAAACTCATTCCAAAATGGCGTTAGTTGTTAGGAAAGATAAAACCGGTTTGAGATCATATGTCCATATTGGAACAGGTAATTACAACTCTCAAACTTCTCAGTTCTATACAGATTTTAGTTTTTTCACCAGTAATAAAAAAATTACGACTGAAATACATGAGCTTTTTAATGAGCTCACCGGAATTCATACAAATAAGAAGATAACACAACTCTTAGTTGCTCCTGTGAATATGAAAAAACGTTTTCTCGAAATGATCAACCGTGAAATTGCTCATAAGAAGGCTCAGCGACCCGCTAAGATTATTGCGAAGATGAATAGCCTTGAGGATATTGAGATCATTCAAACACTCTACAAGGCCAGTCAGGCAGGAGTAGAGATAATTCTTATTGTAAGAGGCTTTTGTTGTTTAAGACCTGGTGTAGCAGAGTTAAGCGAGAATATAAAAGTTTTCTCGATAATCGGTAGATTTTTAGAACACTCGCGAGTTTATTTTTTTCAAAATGGAAAGGTTGATCCTATGGAAGGAGATTTTTTCATTGGATCGGCCGACTGGATGTATCGAAATTTAATAAACCGTTTTGAAGTTATAACTCCGATCCAAAATGCCAAAAACAGGAAAAAGCTTTTGCATGTTTTAAAAGTTAATTTAGATGACGTAGCAACCAGTTGGGAATTGAAAAAAAATGGGAAATATAATTTAAGACCTTCTAAATTAACAAAGGCCAAAAGACTAAGCACGGCGACTCATACGAGATTAATGTCAGAAGCATAGACAGTGCTAGGTTATTGAGTAAGCGAAAAATTAGTCGGGGATGACATGTTCAAAATTAATGAATCTGAAAGACCCACCTTAGGTAAATTGATTATATCAACATTTATATCATTTAAGACGGACGTTAATATTTGCAAGGCCGGAATAATAACTTCAGCACGATCGTGCTTAAGATCGTATTTTTTCATCAACTGCAGAGCACTTAATTCTTTAAGGTGATTGTACATTTCAAAAACTTCACTCTTGTGAATGATTGAAGGATCGGCCCTGTTAAAGATTTTCTTTCTCAATTTTCCTAAACGTCGAAGATTACCACCTGTACCAACTAGTTTAATTTTTTGTCCGGTTACTTGAGAGCGAATAGAGTTAATTAATTGAGGCAGTTCATTTTGAATATCTTTAAGAATTCTTATCGTTCCGATATTAAAACTTTGAACTGTTTCAAGAATTCCTTCGTTAATAAATGATAATTCTGTGCTTCCGCCACCAATATCAATCAAAAGGGACTTGCCTGTCATGATAGGTATTTCGTGAGCAATTATTTGATAGATAAGATTGGCTTCTTCCAATCCAGTGATTGTTTTTATTTTTATTTTTGTGGTGTCTTCAATTTGTTTGATAATGAGATTTGAATTCTTGGCGTCTCGCAGAGCACTCGTAGCAACAGCTTGAACTTCTTGCACCTGAAAATGAGTTAAATGTGAGCTAAATTTTCTAAAGACTTCAATAATTTCGTCAATCTTTGATGCGCTCACTTCACCGGTTTGAAAAACATCTGTACCTATACGAACCGGAAATCTAAACTTTTCTAAAATTTTATAATGTGAAGGAGAATGAACCTCGGCAATGGTTAAACGAATGGCGTTGGAACCAAGATCTATAGCTGCGACTCTTTTCATATAAAATTTATCAAAGTTTTTATTTTTCTTAAATTGCCCAAAATATTCTGTTTCAATCATAACCTGTATAATTCCCTATTCATAATTAATTGTCTATTGCTGAGGTATCATTAATCGATGCTCCAGGCAGTTTATTATAATAAAAAAACATGATCTTAATAAAGAACTTCTCTAAGTGAGATACAATATAGGTTAGTGGACATTGTGGGTACATAAAATTAGTTGTCGAGGTGTACACCTTGCTGTAGCCTACTTTAAAAATGAGGTGCTTATGGAAAATACAAGTCCTAAAAAATTGCGAGCTAAACTTAAAGATTATCTTGATCTAGCTAAAAAAGAGGCCGTTCGTATTAAACGCAGATCAGGCCAACATTTCATCCTAGTAAGTGAAGAGAAATACAATGAACTAAAAATGGAATTGACTTCGCTTCAAAAACGATTACTTGGCAAAAACCATGTTGTCGAAAAAGAAAATGGTAAAGAAAAAACTAAAGGTAAAGCTAAGGACAAAGTTAAGGCAAAGATTAAAACTAAGTCTAAGGACAAATCTAAGGACAAAGTCAAAGTAAAAGAAGTGTCCAAGGAAAAGAAAGACAAAGTCAAAAAAGCGACAAAAAAAGTTAGTAAAGTTACGGTATAATTTTTTTACTAACCAGTGGTCAGCATTCCACATGAAATTCCAGTAACAGTTTCCCTCAATAGAATATGATCATTCCTTTCAATCGCTATTTTTTGAATAACGTTTAAGGGATGGATCATACTGGATCTAAAAACAATACTTTTTCCAAGCCATGGTCTGAACCAGAGAAGATCACTCGTTAATCCCACCAAATGGGAAGCAGCAAACGGGTTTGAGTCCAGCTTAATGTCCAGGGAATGGCACGAATGTTAAACTGGCCGGTTCCAACTCTTTTATTTGGACGATAGCCAATTTTCAAATGTTTTAGAAATTCATAGGGTGTTGCCGCTTGAACTAAGTTTTGAAAGGCCTGATCGCTCACGAGAGATTTATATTTATCTTGAATTGATTTTGAAAAAATTGATAAGGCTCGTGAATGGTTTGATTTGTGAGGTTCATAATTATTATATTCTTTAATTATTTTATTAACCTGAGAACGCATTATAAGTGGCTGATGAAAATTTCTCTGTACCATTTCTCCTTGAATCGTGGCCTTATAAAGATTGAGTGAACTTTTTGGCAACCAAGATAATTGCTCTTTGACTGATCCACCACCTCGATTGGTACTGCCTCCAGAGCCATGAAAAAAAAGGGGAGTTAAACCAAATTTTAAAATGTAGGCCTCATGGATGGATCCGTCAAAAATAGCACTTTAGCGAGTCGAAAAAATTATCATTGGTATTGCCAGATATTATCTTTATCCAGATGAAAATTTAACGATAAAGTATTGATATGCTCAGTAATCAATATCTTAATTTAGCAGTGCTTTAACTTCATCGGCCGTACCGAGCTTTAAAAACTTTTCCACTAGTTTTTCACATTCTGATTTCTTTAATCCTCTGATGATTTTTCTAGTCGATAAGACATGCATAGCACTCATACTAAGCTCGCTTATACCCATTCCGACAAATAGAGGAACTAAATCTTTTTGATGGGCCATTGAACCACAAATTCCGACCATTTTATTTTTTGCACGAGCATTTTTAATAGTCATATGAATCAGGCGCAGAAGCCCGGGGTTATAGGGATTATAGAGGTACTCAATTTTTTCATTCATACGATCGACAGCACATGTGTATTGAGTAAGATCATTTGTGCCAATACTGAAAAAATCTACATGATCTGCAAGAATATCAGAGATGATGGCCGCAGAAGGAATTTCAATCATGATGCCAAGTTGAATATTGTGTGAATACGGCACATTTTTATTGTCTAACTCTTTTTTTAATTCATTCCAGATTTTTTTAACGGCCAGAATTTCTTCCAGGGATGAAATCATCGGAAACATAATCGAGAGAGGTCCGTGTACTGAAGCACGCAAAAGAGCTAGTAATTGAGTTTTAAAAAGCTCCGGCTCTTTTAAACAAATACGAATTGCACGATAACCTAAAAAGGGATTTGCTTCCTCGCCAATATTTAAATAACTAAGTTTTTTATCTCCGCCGATATCCAACGTTCGAATGATGCAATTTTTTCCTTTAAGCCCCAAAACGACTTCAGTATAAGCTTGATACTGCTCCTCTTCTGTTGGCATTGAAGTTCTATCCATGAATAAAAATTCTGTGCGATAGAGCCCTACTGCTTCAGCATCATTTCGATGAAGGGCATCAAGGTCTTTAGGTGTCCCGATATTTGCCGCCAGTTCAATATGAAAACCATCAAGGGTTTTTGATTCGAGGCCAATCATTCTACCTAATTCATGCTTCATTTCTAAAAAAGCATTGTGGCGATTATTGTAAAATTCAATTTGTTCAGCGGTAGGATTAATTGTTACTTCGCCAGTTTCACCATCAAAGGCAATCTGATCACCATCTTTAATTTTTTGGGTAATATTACCAAGGCCCACGATAGCTGGAATTTCTAAGGTGCGGGCCATAATGGCGGTGTGAGAAGTTTTTCCACCAATGTCCGTTAAAAAGCCCAGGACATTTGCTCGGTCCATTGAAGCTGTCTGAGAGGGAGTTAGGTCATGAGCAATTAAAATGACCGGTCCATTTAAATTTCCCAGTGAGACTTTTTTCTTTTTTAATAATGTGTAAAGCAAGCGTGAAGTGACATCGCGAATATCGCTGGCTCGCTCTCTTAAATACTCATCATCCATGGTTTCAAAAACTGCAATGAACTGATTGGCGACTGTATTGAGCGCAAATTCTGCATTTACACTTTCTCTTCTTATAATTGTAAGAGTTTGTTTGAGAAGTTCAGGGTCTTCAAGAATCATGATATGGGCTTCAAAAATTTGCGCTTTATCTTCGCCCAAAGTTTTATGTGTCGATTCTCGCAAAACATTCAATTCTAATTTAGCAGAGGCAATTGCCTGGCCTAAGCGCGCTTCTTCTAATTCAAAAGTACTGATGAATTTAAGAATGACTAACTCTTCTTCATTAATAAGTAGAGCAGATCCAATGACCACTCCAGGTGAAGCTGATGTTCCTTTAATCATAAAATGCCCATCTCTATAGATTGAACTTATTATTAAACAGATTGGTTATTTCTGCCAAAGCCGTTTCAGCGTCGCTACCAACAGCTGTAACTATAACAACAGTGTCTTTAGTTAATCCAAGCCCCATGATACTCATAATAGACTTTGCGTTTGCCGTGTTCTCGCCAACTGCCAATTCAATCACGGAAGAAAAATTATTAGCAAGCTTAACCAAGAGCCCCGCAGGTCGTGCGTGAAGTCCTTCTTCATTTAATACTTTTACTGTTGTTTGCATATTTTATCTCTTATTTTTTTTTACTTTAAGGTCACTTCTAAAACGACTTGCTCTAAATTTATTGATCCGGTTTTTACAATATTAATTTTTGCCACTTTCCCCATATTGGTAATAACTACAGGAGTGATATCAGACTTCGCATTGGCCAAAACCAAAGCTAAATCGAACTCAAGAATTTTTTGTCCGCGTAAAACCTTGTCACCCTTTTTAATAAGTGACTTAAATCCTTCTCCATTCATTTTTACCGTATCAATTCCTACGTGAATGAGAATTTCTAATCCTTCTTCTGTGATTATCCCTATTGCGTGATTGGTGCGGAAGAGTTGAGCAATAATTCCAGAAACAGGAGCGTAGACTACACCTTCAGTAGGTTTTACCGCAAAGCCATCTCCTAAAATCTTGTCTGCAAAAGTTGCATCGGGAACACTTGAGAGTGGAAGAATTTCACCTTTGAGTGGAGAGGCTATGCAGATCGCAGCAGATTTAACTTCAGATTTTCTTGTTCGGGCGATGAGGGATTTAATTTCATCTTTTATAGAATCTGACTCAACTCCGAAAATAACTTGGAAATTATTTCCAGTGACCATAAGTCCTGCAGCTCCAAGTTGTTTTAAGCGGCTTTGGTCAACATTGGCCGGAGTTTTAACTGATAGGCGTAGACGAGTTATACAGGCATCAAGAGTCACAATATTTCCTGCGCCACCGAGTGCCGCTAGAATTTCTTCTGACTTTTGCGATGAACCTGAATCGATTTGTTCGTCACTGGCTTCATCGTCACCGCGACCAGGAGTTTTAATATTCATTAATCCTATTACCCAATAGAAAACGCTAAAATAGATGGCCGCTATGATTGGACCAACGACTAGCCAAAGATACATTGAGTTTTTCATATTGCTTGCTCCGACCACATAGTCGATTAGCGAAGCAGAAAAAGTATAACCTAAATGGATATCGAAATATCCAGTTAATAAACCAGAGAGAAAAGCAGCAGCGACATGAAAAATATAAAGCACTGGAGCTACGAAAATAAATGAGAATTCTATGGGCTCTGTAATACCAGTGATAATAGATGTAAGGGCAGCAGTAATCATTATTCCGGCCACTGCTTTACGGCGATTCTCAGGAGCTCTTAAATACATTGCAAAACAAGCAGCAGGTAGACCAAAAAGCATAAGAGGAAATTCTGCGGCCATGAAACGACCGGCAGTTGGGTCACCAGCAAAGTAGCGGCCAGCTTCACCTTTTATGACTGCGCCTGTTGATGTAACAAATTGTCCAAACTCATACATAAAGGGAGGATAAAAAACATGATGAAGTCCGAGAGGAATTAATAATCTTTTTCCCGCAGCATAAAAAGCCGGACCGTAATCTGATCCCATAATATGAGTTCCGAAAGCGTTTATGGCATTTTGAATTGGAGGCCAGATGAACCCCAAAGCTACTCCTACAAAAACGGCAGAGGCCGCTGTAATGATGGGAACAAATCTTTTACCGGCAAAGAAACCAAAAACAGGATGGAACTTGGTTTGATAAAAACGTTTATAGAGATAAGCTGCCAAAAGGCCTATGAGAATCCCACCAAACACACCAGTATTTATATCGACAGTCAGGACGCGGTAGTCCTTCATAACTTTTAAAACATTAACCAAAGTGAAGTAACCAACGGCTGAAGCCAGACCAGCAACACCGGCACCTCCGGTAAAACCTATGGCCACACCAATTGCAAAAACTACAGGTAATTGTTCGAAGATGGCGATTCCGCCTGAGAACATAAGTTTACCGATTAAAAAATGATCGAGCATTCTTCCGAAAGCTACCAATAGACCTGCGGCTGGAAGAACTGAGACTGGGGTCATCAAAGATTTTCCAACTTGTTGTAAAGTGGAAAATAAATTACTGGCCTTAGAATTCATTCATAGCTCCTTCGGAAAGTTTTTAGAAATAGGGGGTAGGCTCATAACCCTAGCATTTTACGAATGGATTTTAAAAGTAGTTTCTAACATCTATTAAGATTAAATTTATCCTTAAGTTCTTTAAACTTGGAAAATCCAAAAAGTTTTGGTCAAATCAGAGCCTATGAAAACAAAAATCTTTTTAACATCTTTAACGATAATTTTTACTCTTAATATTGATGCCGCGATTGGCCCTCGCCAGAGTTCTGGTGAAGCATTTGGAGCACCTGGTGCACAAGGTAGTTGGTCTTCGGCCAAAAAAGTTCAAGTGGGAACCTTTAACGAAAACGGCCATTTTGCAAAATCACCTTTGTGGTTTACGCTGGCCGAAGGATCTCTAACAGAAGTTTATTATCCAACAATCGATCAAGGTCAAGTCAAAGACTCACAATTTTTAGTCAGTGATGGACAAACTTTTTTTCAACAGGAAAAAGATCTTAAGCATCAGGTCGCTGTCCTTTCTCCATCAATGGTAAAAATCACCAATGAGGATTTTTCAGGTCGTTATAAAATCTCTCATACTTTTTTTACACTCAAAGATTCAGCTACATTAATTGATGAAGTTGAAGTGCAAACCAACGTTAACGGAATCCATCTTTATCTTTTAACAAATCCTCAATTAAACAATACGGCTGTAGGTGATAGCGCCTCTGTGACTCCCGATGGTTTTCGCTTTAGTGAAAAACAAACTCAATTACTCGTTTCAACAACTGCCGGCTTTAGACAAAAATCAGTTGGATTTGTAGGAAGTTCTGACGGTTATCAAGATTTATTTCGCGATTATCAAATGAACAATATGTTTGCAACTGCGACCAATGGTAACGTGGCTTCAACGGGGGAAATCAATATTCCCGAAAAGGCCGGCACTTATCATTTTTACGTAACATATAATTTTGGTGATCCATTAAATGCCAAAAAAATTGTGGATTATAATCAAGCTAAAAATGATTATGAACTTTCTTGGAGCAATTATTTAAAGACTCTAAAAGTACCCAAAAGTTTATCGGCTCCACAATCTCTTTTATACTTGCGGTCTCTTTACACTTTAAGGTGTCACGAAGATAAATTAAATCCAGGTGCCTTTATTGCGTCTCTTTCTGTACCTTGGGGAGAATTGCAAAAAGAAAATCCCAATCAAGAAATTGGTGGTTACCATCTGATTTGGCCGCGCGACTTATTTAATGTTTCAGTGGCACTGCTTAATTCTGGGGACTATCCAGCGGCACTGAGAGCTTTGCGTTTTCTTAAAAAGATTCAATATAAAGAAGGTTCAGGAACCTGGAATTTAAATCCAAGAATTATCCCTAAAGTGGGAGCATGGCCGCAAAATACTTGGGTGACAGGAAGATCTTATTGGGAAGGTTTTCAACTTGATCAAACAGCTTTTCCAATTCATCTTTTTTATCATATTTTGCAAAAAACTCCGCAAGAAGATCAAGCTGCATTAATGACTGAATTTCAGCCGATGCTTTCGTCAGCTCTAAATTTTATTGCGACTTATGGGCCATGGACACATCAAGAACGCTGGGAAGAAAACTTTGGAATTTCACCTTCTAGTTTTTCAGCGGCAGCAGCGGCCCTGATCATTGGTTCTAAAATTTATCAAAATTCAATTTACGGACAAAATTTACTCAATACGGCCAACCATTGGTTGTACACACCTAACGATAATATCGACACTTGGACTTTCACCAATAATGGCACGTATGGAGACGGTCATTATTATTTAAGAATGGCCGGGGGAAGCTCTTACGATGCCAATTGGAATCCAAACGACAATTCTTCTATTCACATCGCTAATTCAAGCCAGAGCATTCCACAAGATAAAGTTTTAGATCAAGGATTTTTACAACTGGTTCTTCTGGGTTTAAAACCTGGTAATTCACCAGAGGTCAAAGCTTCAAAAACAATTCTAGATCGCCAAATTAGCGTAGTGACTCCAAAAGGGCGTGGATGGTATCGCTATTCATTTGATGCTTATGGAGAAGAAGGCAAGGGACGTCTATGGCCGCTTTTATCTGGCGAGCATGCTCGTTTTGCAATCGAGCGCTATAGTTCAAATGATTTAAGTTGGAATGATGTTTTAAAAGAAACCAATAATGTCGTGGACAGCTTATTAGGTTTTGCCAATAGCGGTTTAATGATTCCAGAACAGGTTTTTGAAAATAACGGAGAAGGGACTGGTTCTGCGACTCCCTTGGCCTGGGCCCATGCTGAGTATATAAAACTTCTGTGGTCAGTAGAAAATAAGCATAATGTCGAAAATGTTTTAAAGTAATCGGTCAATATAATATTAATTAAGTTCGAAATCAGCATGATAGCCATCAAGAATTGGATAGGGACTGATGAAAGTGATGATAACTCTACCCCAGCCTGCGGCCGGTATTGTTGGATGATAGGTTACCTGAACTCTTGATTTACCGTTTGTTGGTAAAATTAAAATTTCCATGGCATCATTTTTTCCCTGCCAAGTCGTTCGTCTTATGAACTTTATTTTTGCTTTCTCAATATCCATCGTCCCTTTTTTTTCCAATAATAAATAACCACGCTTGTCTTTAAACTCTGGTGGAAGTTCGATTATAGTTTCGCCTTTTAAAAACTTAGAGGGCACTGGAACTAACATTCTTTTATAAATTTCATAGTTCATTTTTGCGATAAATTTCTTTTTAGTTTTATCCGTAATTTCTATTTTTGCGATACCTCCTTTATGGAGTGATCCTTTCAAGATATGGTAGCTTGCAATCTCTAGCGCTAACGTAATGCTTGAGTAAGTTATAATTAAGAGAAAAAAAATGAGTTTCATTTTAAGTGCCTTGTAAGAAAACACGCTCAACTTAATTTCTACACCAAAACAAGTAAATGAAAATACATAAGAAAAAACTATGTTATACTTGTTGGATAAATAAACTTCAGTAGTCAGGTAGTTTTCTATAAAAGTGGATGAGTTAAAGAAAAACAAAACGGCTTTGAGCATTATGCTTGTGACCCTTCTAATGGGCATCTCTCTATTTTTAATTCACAATAATTTCAAAAAATTCAGAAGAATTTCCAGTGTCTATGTCTTGGATTGCGCAATATTTGACAGTGATATGATCCCCTTGATGAATGGCGCTGCCAATATGTGCGTTTATATGAAAAGCGGAGAGATGATAAAGTACATAGAAACTAATGGTGATGGCGACATATTCCTTTTGGATGCAAATGGATTAATCAAATGGAAAAAATCATACCTAGTTCATCATACTATGAAAATCAGTCATGATGGAAAAAGACTTTTCTTCTTTTCCATGGAGAAAAGGGATTACCGTGGTGTTGAAGCAAAGTTCGACAAAATAATTGCATTGGATATTGCAACGGGTAAGGAGGCTGGTTCCTGGAATGTTTTTGATATTAAAGATCAATTAGAGGCCGAATACGGACAGGCGCTTCCTCTAAAAAAAAGTTCTCCTTCTTATAATAAAGAGAATAAAAAAATAGGAGAAATAATTAATGAATATACTCATTTTAATTCGATAAATTTAATTCCAACAAATATTGATGGGTTTTTAAATGAAGAAATTATTGTAAATTCAGGAAGAGGATTTGTTTTATTTTTTAATCGAGATTTAAAATTGTCTCGAAAGTTTTGGGTAGATCGAATCTGGAATGTTAATACACATGATGCTCAAATTACCAAAGACGGAAATTTATTAATTTACAAAAATTGGGACTTAAACACACGCAATAGTTCACTTGAAGTCATCTCTATAAATACTCATGAACTTTTGTGGAAATACGAGCTAGATCCCGACGGTCAATCTTTCAAATCAAGTAAATTTGGGAGCGTTCAACTTTTTGATGACTCAAGCTTTCTTTATTCGGATATGGATAAAGGAGGACATTTTACAGTCGTTGATTCAGATGGAAAAAAACTCAGCTCTTTTTATTTTCCTCAGCTCGATCCACGAGACAATTTAGCGCAAACTTTTCATACAATAAGACGAGTTAAATTTGAGGACTTAAGCAGTGAAGTGCAAGGGGTGCTCGATAAGAATTTAGATCGATTCCTATTAAAAGATTTTTATAAAATTTTTGTTACGGGTGGCCTCATAACTACCATTTTTTAATATATAATAAAATTATCCATGAAGTGATTTAGTCTAGTATCTTGGGGGAAAAAATAATTCTCTTTGATTTCAAGCGAGTATCAAAAATCAGTTTCAATTCTCAGCTAATTTTTTTTCCCGCCATGGCTTTTGATTTAATTCGTTGTTAAACTATTATCAGGCTCTAAAACAAAACATACCAGGAGTATGATCATGGCCAAGG
>JACMPM010000104.1 GCA_014377485.1 Bacteriovorax sp.
CCAATGCCATCATTGCCATCGGTGCCGATCTACGTGGTCTAGCGGTCGATGCAAACCTTGAGAGAGTACTCTCACGCTTCTATGGGATCAGTCTCGTTAAAGGTCCGAAGCTTCAGCAAAAACTATTCAGTGATTTTAAAGCAAAAAAAATAGTGAAAGAGATAGATCTTCTCAGTCCCCGGGATTTAAACGAAGCCTTTATGGATTTGGGACGTATTCTATGTCAGGCACGAAAAGCTTCATGCACTCTCTGTCCGTTAAAAGTAAGTTGCATGGCCGCAAATAGCGGTAATCCTCTGAGTTTTCCTCTGGAAGGCGAGAAGAGTGAAGCAGAAGATTTATTCATAAAGCTACTTCGTGTTGTGGTTAAAGAAAAAAACAAAATACTTTTTTATCAAAAAGGCAGTGATCAATGGTTGAGTGGACAATGGGAATTGCCGACGTTCGTTCTCGAAACCAATGATAAGAAACTGAAGCAATATCCAAAGGTGAAAAATAAGAAAAAATTTATTGAAGCGCAGTTCATAAAGACAGGAATAACAAAATATTCTATTGATAATCATATTGTTGAAATGAGTTTGTTGGATTTTAAGAAGATTTCCAAAAACATGGAAATTAAGTATATCTTTAAAACTCAAAACGAAAAATTGAATTTATCAACCACATCAATAAAGGTTTTGAAGAAAGTCCAAATTGGTATCATACCGTAGACGGAGACTTACTTTGCAACAATGTTTTCATTAAATCACTTAGAGAATCAAAATTGAAAGGTTTGCTGATAAAATATACGTTTTCAAGTAAGTTTTTACTCTCAATAGATTTAGGTAAAAAAGCAGATATTACGATTATGGGTGTGTGTTGATTCAGCCCTGGTGAATTTCTTAGGATAACTAAAAGATCTAATCCATTTAGGCGAGGCATTTCATGATCTAGTGTAATGAGATCATACTTTTGCATTGAACATTTAAAAAAAGCATCAATCCCGTCCGGAGAAAAGGTTAACTCTTGATTCCTAAAATCATGGTTGAAAAAATCAAAGTAGAGATCTCTCATTTCTTCATGATCATCAACTATTAAAATATCATTCATTCTATTTTCCTTTCATCAATTATTTCAAATTCTCCGATAGTTTCATATCGGGTACTTTCTACTTTAATTTTTTAATTTTCTCTTAAGAAATTGTGTGGAAAAATTGAAAGTACTAAACAAAAAACAAAATGGATTTATTTCCATTCGATAGCTGGGACATCCTGGCAGTAGATCAGTAACCCATCTTTTTGAAGTGGAAAAGCCTGAGAATCTAAGTAGCGATTAAAGGGAAGAGCTCTTCTTTGAAGAGTTATAAATTTCTTAATAAGATTTTTTGGATCCGCCAAACCCAATCTTTTAGCATCCTCTCGATGCTTGCTGGAAAGTAGGAGAGTACGAGCAATAGATTCTAAGAAATGTTTGGTAAGGCATAATTGATTTGGGTATTCTTCAAGTTTTCTAAGATCGTTGGCGATCGCTTCATAAGCAAGATCGAATTGATCATTTTCCATTAATATTTTAATTTTTCTGTTGATTTTTTTTTGATCGTAAGCAAAAAATTCAACTGGTCTAAGTTCTTCCGGTAGACGTTCTTGAAAAACTGGCACGTTTTTCATATCTTCGAGTTCTTCACATAAAAGTGGAATGCCTTTTTCATGGTAAATTTTTGATTCACTTTCAATCTTTTTTATTAAAAGTGCTGAAGTTTTTTCTCCTGAGATCAAGGCCCAGCTTAACTTTGCAGACTTTCCATTTGATAATTCATTATAAATTGGGGCCACTTTTTTATTGTGGGTAATAGCCTCTTGAATATGATTTTGAATTGCATTGAAACAGCGACTACTTTCTTCAGCAAACGCGGGTGAATTGAGAGCTAGGCTAAATATTATGAGAGTAAAAAATTTCATGACCAAATTGTATCATTTTGAAGGTATGAGAGGGAATGTGTGTAGAAAATACAACTAGAAATGAGAAAGAACCGAGAGAAGGGATAAGCCGGATCCTGTTTTCAA
Organism: Bacteriovorax sp.; assembly: GCA_014377485.1. Lineage (GTDB taxonomy): Bacteria > Bdellovibrionota > Bacteriovoracia > Bacteriovoracales > Bacteriovoracaceae > Bacteriovorax. Next base: position 2,043 of record JACMPM010000104.1, read on the forward strand.
CCATCATTCATCTAGGCCCTGAATTACTCCAGGGCTCAAGCACTCTACCCGCTTATCTTCAGGAGTGGCACCCCCTAGTTTACCATTGCTGGCAAACAATATAAGCCTATTTGAGCTTGCACCACGTAGAGTTTACCTGGTTTCACTACAGCATTACCTGTACATACTTTCTGTTGCACTTGTCCTCACCTCGCGATGGACGGGCGTTACCCGCTACGTTGCCATGTGGTGTCCGGACTTTCCTCCCGCGTTTCTATTGCTAGAACCGCCGGCGATGATTCCCTTTTCTCGGTAAGAGGTTTATCGGCTGATGAGAGCTTTTAGTCAATAAATTTTAGCAGTTTCAGGGATGAGTAGACGGCTACAGCTTGGGCAGAATTCGATACTTCTTCCTTCTTCCAATGAGTTCTTTAACATGGAATCGGCCAGCATATGGCATTCGGAACATTTTTTATCGATTAAATAGCTGACGGGTCTCTTAGGTTTAAATTTTTTTTCTGTTTCTAAATAAAGACTTTTTAAACTAGGTTGAAGTAGTTCAGTTAAAGATTGAACGCGTAGATTTCTATTTTCAATTATTTTGTTTTCAGTGGAAATATTTATAACAGCTTCTGTTTTTATTATTTCTAGAGATGCGAGAGATCCAACTAAAAATTCATTACTATTTTCTATCTCGTTTTGGATGGCTTCGCTTTTTTCAAGATTACTAAAATACAAAGTTTCGAGATTTTCCATTTCATTTTTTACTAATTTTAACTGGTTCTCAAAAGCAATTTGTTCTTTTTCAGTAATAGCTAAGGCAAGTTGCGAATTGAGTTTTTTGAATCTGGCCTGTGAAACATCAATTTGTTGCTGAGTCTCTGTTAGCTTTAAGTTTTTTTCTTCAAGTTTTAAATTATCAATTTGTAAGCGAGTTTTAGTTCGACGCTCCTCTAAATCGGATATTCTCTTGTTTTCACTAGAAATTTGCACAAGGTTTTGTTGATTTTGCTTTTTCAAGGCCTCAATTTCTATTAAATGCCTAAAGCTCTCCAAGAACATGACCGACTCTTCCTTGTAATTGCCATAGGGCTTTGAGTATAATGGGTATCATATGCGTGGAAATAGCTTTGGTAAAATGTTTTCTCTAACTAGCTTTGGTGAATCACATGGCCCTGCAATGGGTGTTGTGCTTGACGGAGTTCCTAGTGGTTTAAAATTCAGTTTAGATGATTTGCAATCTGAATTGGATCGTCGTGCTCCAGGAAAAATTGCAGGAACAACTAGTCGAATTGAAAATGATGTGGCAGAAATTCTTTCGGGAATATTTGAAGGTCAAACTCTAGGGACTCCAATTGCCGTCATAATACGAAATACAAATCAAAAAAGTAGTGACTATGACAAAATAAAAAACGATCATCGGCCAGGCCATGCAGATAGAACTGTCGAAATGAAATATGGAATTCGTGATCATCGCGGCGGTGGACGTGCTTCCGGAAGAGAGACGGTGGCGAGAGTGGTTGCTGGATATTTTGCTGGATTGATAATACCGAAAGTTGAAGTAAAAGCTTTTGTGAGTTGTTTAGGTCCATTTGAATTTAAAGTAATACCGAAGGATATTTACGAAAATTTTGCGCCTTACTCTTTTCCTGATACTTCAAAAAACGAAGAGATTAAAAACTATCTGGAAGATCTTCAGAAGAATGGTGAATCAATCGGTGGACGTGTACGTATAGTGGTTGATCATTGCCCGGTTGGCTTAGGTGAGCCGGCCTTTGATAAGTTGAAAGCTGATTTTGCAAAAGCTCTTCTTTCAATTGGAGCAGTCGTTTCTTTTTCTTATGGACTAGGTGAAGAAATGGCCGTTACGCTCGGCTCAGAAGTTTCAAAAACCCTTTCTTCTTTTGGAGGAATGGAAGGTGGAATTTCCAATGGTGATCGGATGTTGATGACTATAACTTTTAAGCCAACATCAACTGTTGGTGAGAAAGCAAAAGAAGGTCGTCATGATCCTTGTATTATTCCCCGTGCAATTCCGGTAGTGGAAGCTATGGTAAAAGTGGTATTAGCTGATCATTATTTAAGACAAAATGCTTATTCAATTAAATAGAAAAAATAACAAATAGAAATGGATTGTTAAATTAAAAGATGAAAACAAAAATTGAAAATATTGAATTAGAATCTATCGTTGATGTAATTAATAACCTGGATACAGACACGGTCTTGTTGGTCGTTGACCACGTAGTCTGGAGTCATTACTCAAAAGAATTAATTTTAGAAAAAATTGAAAACAAAAAAGTTATTTTTTGGAAAGCACCAGATGGTGAGAAAGTAAAAAATATTACTGATTTTCAAAATGCAGTAGAATTTTTCCTGGAAAAGGGAATTCATAGAAATGCCCATTTAGTGGCCATAGGTGGGGGGGCTGTTTCAGACTTCGCAGGCTTCATAGCTGCTACTATCTTAAGAGGAATATCATGGAGCATTGTCCCCACAACCCTTTTATCAATGGTTGATGCCAGTATTGGTGGAAAAGTTGCTATTAATTCTAAGTCAGGAAAAAATTTAATTGGCGCTTACCATATGCCAACCAATGTTTGGATATGTTCAAAGTTCATAGATACTTTACCTGAGACAGAAAAGAATAGTGGAATGGGAGAAGTTCTTAAGTATTGTTTCCTAGACTATTCAATTTATGACTTGGTCATTAAAAAGGCTCCGATCGAACAAATCATAGATGCTTGTGCGCAGTTTAAGCAAAAATTAACTGATGAAGATTTTAAAGAAACTGGAATTAGAAGAATTTTAAACCTTGGTCATTCATTTGGTCACGCTTTGGAATTTATTTACAATCTTCCACACGGTGAAGCTGTAATGTGGGGGATGGCCCTGGTCTTTAAAGTTTTTGGAACAGAGAAAAATATTAACGATATAATTGCTCTGAAAAATGCTCTTAATATTCCTGGAAAAAACCCACCATGGTTTAATAAAGAATTTCCAATTGATAAAATTATGACTTATTTATCTAAAGATAAAAAAATAAGTGCTTTAAGCTCAATAGACTTAGTTTTAGTTCAAGATATCGGAAATGCGCAGGTTGAAAGAAAAACTTTCGAAGAAATTCAAGCTGTGCTTGAAACCAATAAAGATGAACTTAAAAAATTCACTTTTTAAAGTTGAGCCGACTCCATTTAATAGGGAAATTTTACTTCCAACGAGTAAATCACACTCTAATCGAGTGCTAATCATTGGCGCTATTCGAGGCAATGGTTTTCAAATTAATGATCTGTCAAAATCGACTGATGTTCGTACACTTTTGTCTTGTTTAGAGACTATAGGGCTAAAGTTAAATCAAATTAATGATTCTGTGATTTTTACTAATTCATTTCCCGCATGCGAAAATGATACTTCAGAAGATATTATTGATTTAAAAACCGGTGATGGTGGAACAACCAATCGGTTCTTGTTGGCACTTTTATCGCGTGGGAAAAAAACCTATCGTCTTTTTCCCACTGAGAAAATGAGTGAACGTCCTATGGATGATTTACTTACTCCACTTCGAGCTCTCAAGGTGAATATAGAAACTAATACAGCAGGAGCCTGGATAAGCGTTCAGGGACCAGCTCGTATAGATAATATCACCAAACTTGAAATTGATTGTCAGTTGAGTACTCAGTTTGCAAGTGCCATGATGTTGGCTTTTTCAATATTGCCTTTAAGTTTTGAATTAAAAAATATTCGCGCATCAGAAACTTATTTAAAAATGACAGAGTTTATTTTAAAAGAAACTTTGGTTAAAAATTCTTACACTGTCCCAGTAGATTTTAGCAGTCTTAGTTACCCTCTGGCATTAGGGCTTTTTCGGGGAACGGTTCTTATTAAGAATTGTTTGAGCCTAGATCATTTGCAGGCTGATTCCCAATTGATTCAATTAATGAAAGACGCCGGTGGGGATATTAAATGGACTCCGAATGGGTTGGCGATAAGTTCCAGGAATAAACTGTTGCCTTTCAATATTGATGGCTCTCAGTTCCCTGACTTGGTGCCGACACTGGTTTTTATTGCGGCTCATCTCGAAGGTACTAGTACTCTTCGCAACTTAACTGTTTTGCGCCACAAAGAAAGTGACAGGTTAGCTGGGATTCTCACACTTCTAAAAAAACTTTCAATTGATTTTCTTTTTGATGAATCTCGTGATGAAATTAAAATCCGAGGTGCGGGACAGCTCTATCCAAGTGCGACACTAAAAACAGCACGAGATCATCGAATGGTTATGACAGCTTATTTATTTTTGCGCGCAAATAGCGGTGGGTTGTTAGCGGAAGTGGATTGCGTAGATAAATCATTCCCAGATTTTTTTCAAATTATGTAAAAGAGGTTTTATGAAAAGTTTTCTATTGATGTCTTTATTTTTTATACTATTTCAAAATATTTCAGCAGCAAGCACGCTCCAGTGGAGTGATCTCGAAATAAAGGGTCACTATGTTTTAGATCAGAAAGTTTCTTTTCCTGGTGTTGCAGAATTTGAAAAAGGGGACAAGGTTGATGTTTTGAATTTTATTCCAGGACTTGGGAATATAATGTATTATCAGGTGCATTTGGTAAATTGCAAGAAACCCAAACTAGAATCAGATATGATACTTATCAATCCAACTCCCCAGGATTCGTCTCGCGACCGATCAGTAGGCGTTCAACTTGAAGCAGGCTGCAATATTGCCATCTTTTTAGAGCCAATTGATTTTTATAGTCCAAGTCTTTTTAGTGATATATAGCTATTTTTGGATTTGGGCGTTCATTAATCTCTCGAGAGTAAAGACATCATCGCATCTAAAATAATCGTTCCCCGCACCTCGTCCAACTGGCTTTAGTTTAGACGTAATAATTCTTCCATTTTCTAAAAGTTCTTCTGCAATATGGACACGAACAACTTCTCCTGTAATAACTTGCCCTGATCCTGGATGATCTCCATAACTTAAACGATCACGAAACAAACATTCAAAATGAATTAAACTTTCTTTAATTCTTTTAGCTTTGACCACCACGGAGTCGATGGGGGTCAAGCCTGCAAAAGTAAATTCATCTTCTCCATAAGGGAGTTCAGTTGAAGTTAAGTTAATTTTATCAATAATACTTTCAGAGACAATGTTTACAACAAATTCTTTTTCGCGAAAAATATTAACTGGAGTATCTTTCAACGATCCCGTGCTTGAGCGGATCATAGGACAAAAGGCAATGATCATTGGACTGGCACAAACTCCTGTAAAAAAAGAAAAAGGAGCTACATTATTACTGCCATCTAAATTACGTGTTGAAATGACAGCGATGGGGCGCGGAAGAATTGAACCGATAAGGAATTTATAATTATCGGAGTAGGCTCCGTTGGTTTCAAACGTTTTCATTGTCATATCTTTTCCTTTCTTTGTGTTTTCTTAATACAACTCTAACAAACTTCACTATACTAAGTTAATGGGAATTATAGGAAATATTCGGGCGGTGATCAAGTTTGTGCTTTTTGCTTCTGCACTAGTCATTTACTTTTTTACTTCTATTTTGATTACACTTTTTTCAGGGTTTAGCTTCGATCTGGCCAGACCGCACTTAACTAAAGTTATTGCTATGACGAGTAAGGTAGGTTTAAAGATTATTGGAATCAAAGTAGTACAAAAATTTCATCCAGTTAATCCCATGGAAAATTATCTTATTGTCAGCAATCATCTTTCCTATGTTGATGTTATGGTTATTAGTAGTTTTTTTCCAAGTTGTTTTATTACTTCTAGGGAAATGAAAGAGACATTTTTTCTAGGACATCTTTGTCTTTTAGGTGGGTGCTTATTTGTTGATCGAAAAAATCATAAAAATCTTCATAAAGAAGTAAAGGAGCTCACTCAAGCCTTAAAGAATGGAGTAAACGTAACCATCTTTCCTGAAGCGGCCAGCACTGATGGTTCTTCAGTCATTCGTTTTAGACGCCCGTTGTTTCAAGCAGCGCTTGATTCTCAATCTAGAATTTTACCTATTTGCCTCAATTACAAAACGATAGATTCAAGTACAGTTACTTTGAAAAATCGTGATATTATTTTTTGGTACGGTAAAATGACTTTTTTAGATCATGCTTTTAGATTGTTTTCACATAAAAAAATAATTGTTGAGTTAAATGTTTTACCAAGTATATCGGCTATGGATTTTTCCGACAAAAAGGCATTGGCAGATAAATGTCATGAATTAATAGATGCTGAGTATAATAATATTATCTAGAAAACGGTTATCGGATAAATAAGGAATTAGTGAATTCAATCCAAATAGAGTTTTGTCATCCCGTTAAGCGAAATGAAACATTTACGTCTTTGTGGTCAGTGCTAGATCATGAGGCGGCATTTTGCTGGTTTAATTTATTTTGCGAATGTCTCAATTCTGATAATCTTTTTTCCCCTAGGTTTACCGGATTTGTAGGCGGCGAAAAATATCTTGAATTATTATTTGATTCACTTAATAAATGTATCGACATTATAAACAGCGATGGACGTTATTTTATTAAAGAGCGAGCCACTAATTTTTCTCAAGATTTCTCGAATTCTATTCACCATCACTTTGAAATTTTATCTGGAAATTATGATACTCCGACTGAATTTGTTAAAAATAGTTCTGCAGAAGTCCTTGAAGCATTATTTGGGTTAAATTATTTTATTCACGATCTCGAAGCCTACACTCGTAATCAAAAGGCTCAAAATAAAGGTTCTGAGGATCACACCTTTATTGGTGTTTTAGTTGAAGTAAAAAAACGTGAGCGTTATATAATGCCTCCTTCTTTTGAAAAATATTTTAAATTAGAAATAGAATTTGGAGATCTCGTTTGTCATTACAGTCAAATCGGAAAAACGTGGCTAGATGCATTTTACGATAAAGATGATCAAATTTTTTCAGAGGCCATTCGTCCACTTACCGTGCTTACGGGCGAATTCGATATTATATTTGGGCAAGTCAATTCGGATAAAATATTTTTAAAGAATTTGAATATTTTTCTGATAAGTAAGGGGCAAGACCCTGATGATCCAGCTTTAAAGTTAGGGTTGTTGACACTTGCTAAATTTGTTCGAGAAGAGGGATTGAGTGATCGAGAATATAAGGAACAATTATCTTATTTCTGCGATATTAAATCTATAAAGGCTTTTGCTGGCGAAAATTGCATAGCCCAAAAATCGTTAACAAAGCTAAATTCACTTTTTGATTAAATCTGCCTATTATTCATATTGATTTTTCGTCCTTTTTAATTCAATACTTAAACGCAAAACTATCTGTAACTTTTAGTAAGGAGAATTATTATGAAAGTTTTATTATGTGTTTTATTTCTGGCTAGCTTTTATGGAAAAACAGTTAGGGCTGAAGATGGAAATAATCCTGAGGAAAAACCTGAAAGTGACATAAGTTCAAGCACTAAAAAAATGCTTAGAAAGGTTGGTCGCAAATCGATGGATACAACATGTGAATTAACTAAAAGCAAAGAAGAGTGCGATAAAGAAAAATTAGAACATCAAAAAGGCGCAGAAGCCGACTTATCGGATACGGAAAAACGAAAAACTGCGAATGATGTCGAAAAATTAGCTAAAAAAGAAGCCAAAGCTAAAAATAAAGCTAAGCGAAAAATTGAAGAACAAGAATGTCATGAAGTTGATGGCAAAATTCAATGCGCTGGTAAAAAAATAAAGAATAAAGTTAAGGATATGGTGGAGTAATTCTTAATTGATCATCCAAGATTTCCAATAATCTTTGTTCTCATTTTTTGTAAACCATTCTGTCGGTCTCAACGGAGACCTTGTATCGACCATCACCGCGTATTCATCTGTATAAGTTTTAGAATCGCTATTCTTGAAAGCTTTTGGATGAGGACCGTGGTGAATTCCTTGCGGGTGAAAGGTCAGCGCTCCAGCATCAATATTGTCACGAGAAAAGAAATTTCCTTGGTGATAAAATAGAACTTCATCGTAATCAATATTTGAATGATAGAAAGGTACTTTAAGAACGCCATGAGTTTCAGAGTCTTCAAGTGGTCTTTCGACAAATGAGCAAATAACAAAATTTTTACATACAAAAGTGGTGTGAGCACTAGGCGGCATATGATAGCGATGACTCATGATCGGACAAAAATCATAAATAGAAAGTTTGAAAGGGTAAACTGAACCTTTCCATCCACTCACACAAAGAGGATTGTACGGGTATGTCACAGTCGTGATTTTTCCTAAACGTTTAATTTCAATTTTGTATTCAGACTTATCTTGTTCACTTCCAATCGTCGCTTCTGGAACTTTCAGGGCCGTTTGATCATAGAGAGCGTTAGGTCCCAACATACCGCGGTCGGGTTGTTCAAATTCAGAATTGGATTCAATTTTAAATATTTTAGTTTCAGTTGTTAAGTATATTTTATAAGTTGTTCCCCGAGGAATAATTATATAATCACCTTTAACATATTCAAGATGACCGTAGCTGGTTTCTAAGCGACCTGTTCCATCGTGGATAAAAAATAATTCATCATAATCAGCACTACGATAAAAATTTTTAAAAGATTCTGTAAAGTGCCCAATGTTGATAACGACATCAGCATTTTCTAAAATAGAAATGAAAGTGTTCTTATGTAGCTTTTCACTAAACATGGGAGGCTGAGCTTGCGGTTTTAGGTCTCCTTCAATATTTGTCCAGCCAACCGGTGGTTGTTGGTGATAGAGGTGTGAAACTCTTCCAAAGAAACCTTTTCTTCCATGTTCTTCTTCAAAATGTCCTTCCGGTATTTTGACATGTGCTTGTTTTGTGTAAATGCCTGATGCTTTAAAATTTTCCATGCACTTATTTTGGCAACTAAAGCGTTGCTCGTGAAGTATTTTTTTCATTCAAAAAAGCTATTGATAAGCGTTAATTAGCTTATTTTGATTTTTTTCCAACTCTGTTTTTGAGTATGCCAATTTTTTCTATTTCAAGCTCAAGGATATCGCCGGGTTTAATCCATTTGTCTAATTCAAGGCCACAACCAGTTCCAACAGTTCCTGAGCCAAACAGATCACCTGCTTTTACCCATTCGTCTTGGGCCACGTGAGTAATCATTTGTGCCCAAGTAAAATGAGAGTCTCCAGAGTGTCCTCGTGACCACTCCACACCATTTATTTTGGCAGTCATGAGAAGATCGGGTTCGCCATTATCAAATTCATCAATGGTTGTGATGACGGGACCAATGATTGAACAGAAATCTTTTCCTTTTGCAGGTCCAAGACGAATTTGCATTTCTTTTCTTTGAATATCGCGAGCTGAAATATCATTCAAGATAGTAAATCCAAAAATATGCTTGTGGGCATTCTTTTCTTTTATGTTGTATCCATCGAGACCGATGACCATGCCGAGTTCAAGTTCGTAATCGAGTTGGTTGGTATAAGACGGCCAAAGGATTTCAGCGTCCGGGCCAATGAACCCCGCAGTTGCTCCTTTATAATAAGCAGGTATTTCATACCAAGCTTCTGGAATTTTTTCTCCGCGTTTTTTAAAACCAACCTCTACATGTTTTTCGTGAGCAAAAAAATCGCGGTACGTTTCAATTTTATCAAGGGGAGCATCAAGAGTTATTCTATTTGCGGATAAGTCGATTAAATATTTTGTCCCATCTTTCATTGCATGGGTTCCAACTTTATCTAAAAAGATATTCAGACCATAAGCTGTATGTAAAATATCAAGAGGATTTTCTTGTAGAGCTAAAAGTCGATTAAGTGAAGAAGGGCAGTGATGATCGGCCCGCTCGCGTGGATTTGATTTTCCTTCGCGTTCAAAATCGCAGGCAAAAGCAAAATTCGGATCGAGAATTGTTTTATCATCTAACAAAATGCCTAGTCTTTTAACGGCACCTAGGTTGTGATGATGAAGATAAGTTACAACTTTCATGCTTTTGGTCTCCCGTATCTTTTATTGTATTCAGGAAGAATTTCTTCCATCGCACTAAAAAAATGATTCATTTCTCTTTTTGTACCAAGTGAAACACGGACATATTCGGGCATTTCATTGGCCTTTAGCTGACGAATGATAACTCCATGATCAAGTAGTTTATCAAACATATAGCGGGAGGCTTCTTCGGATCCAGTTTTATAAGCAATAAAGTTTGCGACCGATTTTATCGGTTTGAATTCGTGCTTTGTTAAAAATTCAAAAGTTTCTTCATAACGTCTTTGATTATTGCTAACCGTTCTTCTTAAATGAGGCTTATCGTGAATGGCACCAGCAGCTCCCATTTGTGCGATTGTGCCTGGTTCAAAAGGAAGTTTTACTTTAGTGAGGTTGGCAATTAAGTCTTCATGGCCAAAACCATATCCAATGCGAACCCCAGACAGACCATAGGCCTTAGAAAAAGTTCTAAGCGTAATGACGTTGTCATATCGATAATCCATTGAGTTTGGATAATCTTCTTTACCCATCGCAAATTCAAAATAAGCTTCATCTAAAATAACTAAAACATGCGAAGGCACATGCGACATTAGATAATCAAATTCTTTTTTATTAATATAAGTCCCAGTAGGATTATTGGGATTGCAGATATAAATGACTTTGGTTTTTTTTGTAATGCTTTTAGCAAGTGCCTCAACATCAAATCGGTAGTCACTCGTCAGAGGAACTGTTTTTAAATTAGCTCCTACACTTCGAGCGATGATATAAAAACCAATAAATGTATTGGCACTAGTCAGAATTTCATGCCCAGGTTGAACAAATGCTCTAGCAATATAGGCCATTATGCCTTCCGAACCATTCCCGAGAATTATATTTTCTTTTTTTAATTTATAAAGGCGTGCCAGCGATGACTTTAGAGCATAAGCATTCATGTCTGGATAACGGTGAACATCCCAGAGCGCATTAGTCATCTTTTGAATCGCAAATGGAGAAGGACCCAGGGGATTTTCATTGCTGGCAAGCTTAGAAATTTTAGTAAGTCCTCTTTCCCGAGTGAGCTCTTCTATTGGTTTTCCCGCCTGATATATTTGTAGATTACGAACGTACTCAGGTACTAAGGTTTGAATCTGATCAGAAATTTCCGACATAACTTTTATCCAGTTTTAAAGATAGAATAAGAGAAGTAAAAATACATAAAGAATATATTACGAAGTTTACTCTTTTAAAAACAAACAGGCAAAGCAACATATGTCCCAATTCGATCAGACTCACCTAGAGATAATAAAAGAAGGAATCCGTCTCTTTAATGCTCAGAAATATTGGGAGTGTCATGAAGACTTAGAAGACCACTGGAGGGAAGAGCCTGGCTCTATTCGCAATATCTATTGGGCCGTGATTCAAGTGGCTGCGGCCATGATTCATTATCGAGATGGAAATATCATTGGTGCTAAAGGTCTTATTGTTAAAGCAAAACAAAAATTTGACCGTTGTGAACAATTTCAAATAGAAAGTGAATTATTAGAGAATAATCTCTCATGGACGGAACTAAAAAAAATGGTACGCACGGTTCCCGATGACCCAAACCTACCCGATTTTAAAAATTTATTTGAATTTCGATTTAAGGATCCGTCTGTATGGAAGTAAAAGAAGAAGTCCCAAGAATTAATAAAATTCTAGTGAAATGTCCTCCACTCGCGGATGATGCTTTTAATGCTTTTCCTTTCCTTATAGCTCTCAGTGAAGAATTTCCCGTAGCCGAGATCAATCTTTTATGCGAGGAAAATTGTTCGATGGCCTATAATTTTCTTCCTTTTAAGCTTCGTGCTTTTGAACGTCCTTTGGACAAAATAAGTTTAATTCAAACTCATCATTTTTGTGCCAACTTTCATGACATTTTTAACATAGATCTTTTTTTTGACCTGGAAAATACTTTCAATTCTTCTTTTATGGGGTTTAACTTTCGCACACGAGAGAGAGTTGGGTTTGGAGTTGGTTGGAATAAATATTTTCTGACGAAGAACTTTGTGAATCCTGAAAGTATGGGCATTGAAAAAAAATGCATGGAGCTGTTAGATCTCTATACGGGGAAAAAACATCAAGACACAAAAATTTCCCGTGTGAGAATTGAAGGACAGCAAGTTGAAAAAATTGAACAGTTGTTTCAAGAACCCGAGCCACCAAAGTTTATTTTGATTATGCTCGATAATTTTCAGAATGTATCCAAACAGATTAAGATGTGGACTGCATTCTTTGATTCTTTTCAAAATCAAAAATTCATTATCTGGTCACAGTACGACGAGGATTTAATTTCAGAATTATTTTTCAAAGTCGACTTGGGAGGTAATAGTCTCTATATGCATAGGGGATCCATCACAAAAGAACTCGTTTATCTTCTCAATAAAGTTAAAGGTGTTGTGACAAATAACATCTGGTCGGAAGGACTTTGTACTTATTTCGGAGTCAATGCAGTTTCATTTTTTAATAATCAAACTGTTCAGTTACCTGATTATCAATATTTTTATTTTAAGCCACAACGATTTTTTATACCTGATACAGGACCAATTAAATATATCTATTTGGATGAAGATCGTGAGCTTCTTGAAATGAATCAGATTGTAGATCATATCCATTTTAATTTCAAATTATAGGTTGGAATTAAAGTTGGCTCCATAATGAAAAGAACCCGATTGCTCGGGCCTTTTTTTTTATTCGAGGAGTGTGTGGAAAATCTTTGCAAAGTTAAGGTTAAAAACGACATTGTCTTTTTTGACCTTAACTTTGGTTAAGAACTTATGGGAATCTTCTGTCTTGCGATGGAGGAATTTGACTGCCACCTCTGTTTTCGATATCTAGTGAAACTTCTTCTATTAAGATATCTCCTCTAAAATATAGTCTTAAACCTTGTATTTCTTGACCAACTCTCATTCCTTGGCTGAGATCAAATGTAAGTCTAGTGAAGTCCGATCCAATATTTTGTGAATAACTTGCTTGCTGATTATTAATCAATAAAGAAGCTTGTCCCATTCCTCGAGCACTTCGAGCTATTACTGTCACTCGTCTGATAGACTGACCAAATCTTTCTTGTCCTAAGTTAAAAATTCTAAAAAGCTCTAAACCGCCTTCTTGTTGGATGTTTTCATTGAATTGCTGTCTGACAACTTCAACTCTAGGGCCTTCAGGTGGACGAGTTGGGCCAGGACCATTAGGACCAGAATTTTCAAAGAGATTAAAGATAACTTTTTCAACATAGAATCGCCCTTGCATGCTTAATTCAATTTTTCTTAACGACTGTCCAACAATGTTAGCGAAAGGATCAACTCTAAAAGTGTATGACCCCATTTGGCGGGCTATAACTTTAGAAGATTCAATTGACTGTCCATTTAACACGAGAAAAGCCTGACCATTTCCTTGCTCTGTGCTTGCAATAATTGTGATGTCTTTAATTCTTAAACCTTGTAGTTGCATACGTATATATTGGTCAGAAAGAAGATCGAGGACGCTTTGATTGTTAAAATAATTTTGAACATTTTCTTCAACCGATTGCCCTTGAGACTGTTGTCCTCCACCATTCCCCCATGGATCATTTGGTTGATTAGGATGATTCGGTTCTTGCGGGCGTTGAGGACGTTGTGGGAATTGAGGCTGTTGAGGTCTGTTGGGATTTCCTGGTCTGTCACCCCATCCAATTGAGTCAGCGTGAACATATGCAGATGAAAGAAGTAGTGCACTTAGCACCAGATGCTTGAAATTCATTTTTTCCCCCTCGAAAAAAGCCTGTGAACACAGACATAATCGATGAAGCAAAGTGTATGCCGTCAATATTGGATAAATTTGGTTTCAAGTTGGCTCTTTTTGAGTGAAAATCAATGGAGCCAGTATCACTTTGTCTTTATTTTATTCGAGGTAGTGACTTGAAGGTTCTTTTTTTCGTTTTACTTTTCCTTACATTGACCAAAAGTTATTTTTTGGAGACTAAAAATAATCACTATCTTCAAATCGATTGTAAAATTTATAATCAAGGGAGTGAACTTATTATTGCACTGCCAGGGTTTACTTGTTCTTTTTCACCGAAGGGTGAATGGCTATCTTTGGTTGGTAGTGATCTCTTCCTTTATAATAAAGACAATACAGTAAAATATAAATTCCCATACAAAGTTCATCACGAATTGAAATTTTCTAGCGATGGCAAAAAAATATACTTTCTATCTTCAGAAATAAAAATATTTAAAGGAATAAAAACACGGTTCGATATAATTAACATTAGTGATAATAACGGTCTCATTCTGGCACAATGGAAAAGCTTTGATCATTTAAATGAACTTTATCAGAAATTAACATTAAATTTTGTCGATTCGATTATTCCAACTAAAATGTATAACGAATTTTTTGCCGCAGATGAACAAAATGAATTTTCTCATATAAATGCGGTATATGAGATACCAGCGAACGATCTTGAAAACGAAATGTCATATTTAAAGAAGGGAAACCTTCTTGTCACCTTTAACGGGTTGGGAAGTGTCGCTGTATTCGATCCTCACTTGAAGCGCATTGAACATCTTTTTCAAAAAATATTGAATGCTAAACTTTTTGGTTTTCATGATGCCCAGATCTTAACTAATGGACATTTGATTATGTTTAAAAATCTCAACGAGCGCGCAGGGAATGCTTATACTTCAATTGAAGAGTATGATATTCAAAAAGAAAAATTATATTGGAGTTTTGAATTTAAGGAACCACAATTTAAACTTAATGAAATCAGTGGAGCAGTGCAAGTCTTAGAGAATAATAATGTGTTGATTGCTGAGAACTCTTTTGGAGGAAGATCCGTCGAAATTAATCGAGATGGAATTATTCAATGGGAAAAATATAATGAATTCTACAATTCATTAGTTCCCAAACCAAAATCAGTTTTCCGCGCTAAAAAATTAGACCTGACAGATTTCTTGAAGAATAATCCTTATGGAAAATTAAATGAACAGTAAAATCAGTTTTTTTATTTTATCTTTTCTTTTGTTAAGCGGCTGCCGTTTTTTTGATTCTCAAAACGAAATCGTCCAAACACTTCAAGTCGATTGCAAGTTATATGATCAAGAGTCAAATATTATTGCTCAGTTCCCCGGCTTTACTTGCGCATTCGCTCCTAACGGCGAGTGGCTATCTTTAGTCGAAAGTGAACTCACTCTCTACAACAAAGATAATAGTCCTAAATATAAATTTCCTTTTAAGGCACATCATGAGTTGAAATTCTCTAGTGATGGTAAAAAAATCTATTTTTTAACTTCCGACATAAAAATGTTTAAAGGGAAGAAAACACGTTTTGATATTATTAATATCAGCGATAGAAATGGCCGTATTTTATCAAGATGGAGCACACATGATCATTTGGATGAACTTTACCAACTGTTCGATTTAAAAAAATACGATCACTGGATGCCGAGTAAAATGCAAAGTGCTCACTTCGCAGCAGATGAGCAGCATGAATTTTCTCATCTTAATGCAATCTATGAAATTCCCCAGAATTTATTAGAAGATACTTTTCCCTTTATGAAGCATGGGAATTTAATAGTTACTTTCAATGGACTTGGTAGTGTGGTTATTTTTGATCCAGAGTTAAAACGAATTGAGCATGTTTTTGAAAAAATGATAAAAACTGAACTATATGGCTTTCACGACGCCCAGATCTTACCCAATGGTCATCTCATATTTTTTAAAAATTTTAACGAAAAAGCAGGTGAACTCGTTACTTCTATCGAAGAATTTGATATTAAAAAAGAGATCTCTGTTTGGAGTTTTGTTTTTAATAAACCGGATTTTAAACACAATGATATTAACGGATCAGTCCAAGTCCTAGAAAATGATAATATTTTACTTGGAGAGAACTCTTTTGGTGGAAGAGCTGTTGAAATTAGCAGGAGTGGTGAAATTCAATGGCTTAAAATTAACGATACAAGATATGGGGCAGATAAGTTACCCGCAATGATTTATCGTGCAAAGAAATTGAATTTGGACGAATTTTTTAAAAATAATATTTTGGGAGCATGGGCCCGTGGACCGAATGGAAAAGTATATGCAAAATAATCTTGATTTTACAAAAATGAATGCCACTGGAAACGATTTTATTGTGATCGACAATCGCGATCAGATTGTTTCCGCCAAAAATAATGAACTATGGAAGAAGCTTTGTTTTCTTAAAACGGGAATTGGAGCTGATGGAGTTTTGCTTTTGGAAAAAAGCACGAAGGCGGACTTCCGAATGAGATATATTAACGCTGATGGCGGTGAAGTGGAAATGTGTGGTAATGGCGGACGAGCAATTACAGCTTTTGCCCATGATATTTTAATACCTAAAAAAAATTCTTACAATTTTGAAACGATGAATGGGAACTATGAATGTTCAATAGATGCTATTCACGGTTATCGATTAAAAATGACCGAGCTTTACGATATTGATAAAATTAATTTGGACTCTTTGAATATTAAAAACAAACACTCAATGTACTTGAATACTGGTGTTCCTCACAGTGTCTTCGAAGTCGAAAATATCTTAGAATATCCTGTTTTTGAACATGGAAAAAGTGTTCGTTATAGTCCAATTTTTGAAAAAGGCAGCAATGCTAATTTTTTTGAAGTTATGAAACCTAATTATCTCCGCATTCGTACTTACGAGAGAGGCGTAGAAAATGAAACACTTTCATGTGGAACTGGAGTCACGGCAGTGGCGATTGCTGCTGCAAAGTTTTATAACTGGAGTGATGAAATTATTCTTGAAACCTTAGGTGGAAGGTTGGCTGTTCAATTCAACCCTAACTTTAGCGAAGTCTATCTTTGTGGAAAAGTCGAAAAAGTATTTGTAGGAAGAGTGTAATTTTTGAAATCTTTAAATGTTTTAGTTTTATTATCACTATGCTGTTTGTTTGCCTGCAATAAAAAAGTCACAGGGCCGATTGAAACTCATATACAGGTTGATTGTCGCATCTTGGATAAAAACTTCCAGCAATTAAAAAGTTATTCAGGAACTTATTGCGCTTTTTTTCCAAATGGTGAATGGATTTCAATCACTGGAAAAGTGATCGACCTACATTCTAAAACCAATCAATTGAGAGTTCATTTTCCCCAAATGGGGCACCATGAAATCAAGCTATCTAAAGATGAAGCAAAAATATTTTTTCTTTCAACTGAAATAAGAGATTTTAAAGGAAAAAAAACAAGATTTGATGTTATCAATATAAGTGATAGAAATGGGGCACTCGTTGCTAGGTGGGATTTATTTGAACACTTAGATGAACTTTATCAAAAACTAGATTTAACTCCATTTGATAAAATGATTCCGACAGAAAGCTTTGATGAGAATTTCCCAGATAGTAAATATGAATTTTCTCATTTGAATGCAATTTATGAAATTCCCAAAAATAATTTAGAAAAAAGTTTTCCTTATATGAAGGAAGGGAACCTGCTGGTTACTTTTAATGGGCTTGGAAGCGTTGTGGTTTTTGATCCAGAATTAAAAAGAATTGAATTTATTTACAGAGTTTTAAAAACTAATCTTTTAGGAATAAGCGACGGACAAATTCTTCCGAATGGTCATTTGCTAATATTTAAAAATACAAATACTTCTAATAAACATCTTTACAGCTCTATTAATGAATACGATCTGCAAAAAAATAGCTCTGTTTGGAATTATGATTTAAATGAAAAAGAATTCACACATATTCCGGACAATGGAGCTGTACAGTTGCTTTCGAATAATAATATTTTCATCACAGAGAGTTCAGGGAGTATGGGAAGAATGCTTGAGGTTAATCGTAAAGGCGAGGTAGTAAGAGTTCAGCTGAACGACATGCTTGACTCTAGAACGAAAAAACCAAGCAATATATATCGAGCGAAAAAAATTAATTTAGAAAAGTTCCTGGAATTCAATTTTTAAAGATAATTAGTTAACTGATGCGATCATTCTCATACGTTTTTCAACTTTAATACTATAAAGGTTTTTAAACTTTTTAGTTTGAGAGTGGTAACGAGCAAACCATCTTGAATCGTTTTTTCCATGACGAGCTTTTAAGATGTTCAAGATTTCTGCCATCTTACCTAAAGCATAAGCTTCATCTTTCTTCAAAAGTTTTGAATTCAATTTATTTAAGCCTAAACGAACAAATTCTTTGTTCCAAATTTCAGTATTGATTTGGGCAAGAGATAGATCCCCAGTGGTCGAAACTTTTTCGTTAACAAAATCACTTTCTGTTCCAATGATTGCAATCATCAACTTTGGATCTAGTTTGTATTTTTTAGTTGTCTTATAAAGAGAATTCGCAATTCGATTTTTTGACTTCTCATTAAGTTCCGGTTGAACAATACTGATCATTCTTGCGATCGATCGTGTATGGTTAGCATCGATATCACTCTTACTGAAACTCAATGGTTGAGCTGTCGTAGATAGAATCAAGGCTGCAATAAATGTCGTAAGTAATGTTTTTTTCATATGTCCCCCGCACTGTTTAAGTTGCACGAGGGATGCCAAAACTCTAGCCTTAAGGTCCCGTAATTATCCCTCCAAATTGACCATACTTTCTATAGTGTCTAACTATTAGACGGCCATATCAGGGATCACGAAGACTTAAGCCCTTCTCGTAAAATCAAGGGGTAATTAAAATATGGGCTGCACCTTTTCAGAAGTTTTTAAATAAATTATTGTTTTTTAATTAACTATTTAGGAGGTTTAAATGCGGTCTTTTATTATTACGTTTTCATTATTACTTGGCGTTGCTCATGCCGGCGATAGAACCGATGCTTATAATTTAATTTGTAAGCCAATGACTTTCGAATTAGAACGCAATGACTGCATATCTAAAATTCGCAATTACTCTCACTTCGACAATAGAGCATTAGGAATTTGCAAAGCAGTTACTTTTGATTCTAACAAAATTTCATGCTTGGGCATCATCGGTGATAAGGCCTATGAAGTCTGGGATATGGACACATGTGTAAACGAACCGTTTGAATCTAGAAAACTCGATTGCTTACAAGAATTCGGAACTATTTATACTCCCGATAGACATTCATGTGTTCCTAGAGATGAGGCCATTACTCAACTCTCGTATTCACTTAAAGATTTACGCGCAGGAAATCTAGGGTCCACAGACCAGAGATTAAGTAAGTTGCTAGAAAAATTTACGGATTGTAACCGCTAAGTCTTTACTAATAATTAATTCATATGAGTTGTATTATTATTTGATATTTTTTATTTAATTATTTCTCCACCATTATCAATTTGGTTCAGCCACTAATGGGCCCTTATTGGCTTAAGGAGAAATAATATGAAGAAATCACTGCTGTTACTTTCACTCGCTCTGAGTATTGGATTAATTGTCACTCCAGGTTGTGGAAAAAAAGCTAGCGGTACTAATTCAGGTTCTATAACTTCTGGTTCCACTATTGAAGTTGTGCCTGTACCAAATCACAACGTAAAAACAATCGATCTGGGTATTGCAGATAGTTTTGCAATCATGGCCTACACTTCGATCACTTCTGCCCCAACATCTAATATATCGGGGAAAGTTGGCCTGAAACCAGGCATCAGGTCATTAATCAATTTAAATCCAAATACTGAAGTCGCTGGCGGACGTGTGGAAGTCTATGCAGGTGATGATGTTGGTGATCCCTCAGATTATTTAAATCTTGCACGTGAAGATTTAATAGCTGCTTATAGAGATGTTGTTGCTAGACCTACAGATAAAGATAAAATTGAAGCTTATAAAGGTAAACCGGGAGGAAAAATTCTTCCACCTGGAATTTATAGATGGTCTGAAGGAGTAATTATTTCTTCAGACATGACTTTGGAAGGAAACGACACTGATATTTTTATTTTTCAAATCGCAGGCGATATGAGTGTAGCTCCGAAAGTGAGAATTGTTTTGAGCGGTGGAGCGCGAGCGAAAAATGTATTCTGGCAAGTAAGTGGAAAAGTAACATTAGAATCAACCACAGATGTCCCAGGGACGATCATGTCGCAATTAACTTTTGAAATGAAGAGTCTTGCTCAACTACATGGAAGAGCGTTGGTGAAGAATGGGAAATTGATACTTAGTCAGAATGTGATTGCAAAACCTGGGTTGTAAAATTTTAAAAATAAAAAACCTCCGAAAGGAGGTTTTTTTAATCTCATTTAGCAAATCTAATTAATCTGAAACAATTGCCGAAGACGACTGATCGCATATTGTACTTTACCATGCTGGCTTAACTAAGTAGCATCAAAGCATTATGAAATCTATCATAGCCAAAGATCTTACCAAAACTTATCCAAAACCAAAAAAAGAAGAAGCCTTCTATGCGGTCAAAAATTTAAATTTTGATATTCATGAGGGTGAAGTTGTGGCGTTCCTGGGTCCTAATGGCGCCGGCAAAAGCACAACGATTAAAATGCTTTGTGGAATCCTCACTCCAACTTCTGGATCATCTGAAATTGTGGGAAAAAAATCAGGGACCAAAGAAGCCAATTTAAAACTTGGTTTAGTTTTTGGAACAAGAAGTCAACTCTATATGCACATGACGATTTATGAAAATCTCGATTTGATTTCTGAAATTTATTATGTGACCGGCGAAGAAAAGAAAAAGCGCATACAGTATTTAACTGAACTTTTTCAAATAGGGCATCATTTAAAATCTCGTGCTCGCACACTTTCCTTAGGCGAGAGGATGCGATGTGAAATTGTAGCCGCTCTCATTCATAAGCCCAGAGTCCTTCTGGCAGATGAACCAACGATCGGTCTGGATGTCGTTGCGAAAAATAAACTACGTGAAGTTATTAAATCTTGGCAGATCGAAGAAAAAGCAACGCTACTTCTCACCAGCCATGATCTCTCTGATGTCGAAGCTCTGTGCCATCGTTGTATTTTAATTGATCATGGCCAAAAACAATACGACGGAACTCTTTCAGGACTAAAGGGAAATTTGGCAGGTGTGCGAAGAATTCAAATCATTACGGCCGATAAAGATAAAAGTTTAATGAATGATGTAACACTCATAAAGCCAATTCAAACAGGCAATGAATATATTCATAAATACGAAATGGATACTCAGCATATTCCCATGGCCGAGACTATTTCCAAATTATCCCGTCACTATGGAGAAAGTCTTCAAGATCTACAAATCTTTGAAGTTAGTCTGGAAGAAGTTTTAGGAGCTCGCTTTGCCAAGAGAGAAATTAAATGATTTTTTCTCCCTCTATAAACTTTCATTTAAAGAATGCTCTTTTTTCTTTTAAAGAATCATGGACTAACCTTGCCAATAGTATTGTAGGTTTTATGCTCTTTCCGGTTTTTATGTTTGTTCTTTCCAAAATGTGGCAAAAATTTAACGGCTACATGGGAAATTATACTTATAAAGAAATGCTCGCTTATATTGGAGTTACTGAAATTCTCTTCATGACCTTTCTGCGCACAGGGAATGTTCAAGCAGCTAGCAGTGATTTTTCTATAAGCCTTGCGAGACCTCGTTCATGGCTTGCGACTCAATACTCTGCGCTTTACGGAAAAACTTTAGGCTCTCGTCTCGTACTTACCACTTTGCTTTTACCTCTTCTTATACTCTTTGGTTTGGAATTTCATTTTTCACTAAATGTTATTTTTAGACTTCTTCTTTTTCTTATTCCTTTGGGGATTTTTCAAGCGCTTTACTCACTTATATTTTCCTGCGCTCATGTGCGTTTCGAAGTAACGAATTACTTAACACTTCCATTTGGAAAACTTTTCCTGATTTTTGGGGGAGTTTTTGCTCCTATTTCAGATTTTTCAGAACCAGCACGAAATCTTCTTTTGAAACTTCCGCCTTCTGATTTATTTTTTCAGCCGGCCTATTATACAATTAAAGGGACGTTTTATCATTTGACTTTCGCCCAATGGGCGAGTCGTTTAACCATTCAATTAATAATTTTATTAATTATTAATATTTGGTTTTTTAAATCTTCGCGTCGACATCATCAAAGTTTTGGAGGATAAATGCTTTCATTATTTTGGAAAGCGATCAAACATAATTGGAGTGCACAGGCTTCTAATCCAGTGAATCTTTGGTCTGGTTTAATTACTATGATCGTTAATAATGTTTTATTCCTTTATGGCATGTGGTTGATGCTCTTTGCGGGAAAATCTCAAAATCAATTGATTTTTCCTTTTTACCTAACCCTTACTGTGCTCGCTTATATCGGCTGGGGCACACTTAATTTTTTTGTTGGTGGACTGAAAGAACTTGGTGATATTATCGATGATGGAAAACTTGAGCCTATGCTTGGAACTCCAAGGCATCCACTATTTCTGGTGGCGATTAGTAGATCTAGTGTCACAGCTCTAGGAGATTTTTTACAAGGACTTTTTACGTTAGGCTTTCTCTATTGGTATACAGGTTATGGTTGGGCACTAAGAGCAACATTTTCAAGTGTGATTGTTATTATTGCTTTCGCCGCTATTTTCATAGCGGCCGGAACTCTCGCTTTTTTTATGAATCGTGGTGCTTCTTTAAGTATTTTTATTATTGAGAGCACACTTTCTTTTACTATGTATCCTGTCACTAAAATTCTTGAAGGAAATTCAAGAATGATCCTTTATCTAATTCCTGCAGCCCTTACGGCAACTCTACCAATGGCCTGGATCGAAAGCGCTAATTGGTCTGATTTTCTTATTATGATTTCGGTCACAACTTTATGTTTTATTTTAAGCATACTCTTTTTTAATTTTGGGGTTAAGAATTACAAAGCTTCAAATTATATTTCGGCAAAATGATTATAAATAAAAAAAACCTCGCATTAAGCGAGGTTTTTATAATGGTGGGTCAAACAAGACTTGAACTTGTGACCACCCGGTTATGAGCCGGGAGCTCTAACCAACTGAGCTATTGACCCAATACTTAAAATTTGGTTTAGAGATAGTTTATATCGCTTGAAAGCTTTTTTATCAATCATAAAAAGTAATTATTGAAGCAAAGACTAATCTATCTTACACTTTTTCCATGCATAAATTTCACCTTTTCCTTATTGCGGCCCTATTACTCTCGTTTGAAGCTCAAGCGAAAATTGGTCTCAATGTCAGCCTCATCTATAAAAAGGGGATCGGAAAAGGGTTTTTCTTATCTACTGAGCAGCATTCCATCGAACAGGTCGATGAGCGCGAGCAAGTAATGGTCCAGATGAAAAACGGCATAAAAGCGGAATTGTCAGCTTACTATGTACAGAGCATACATGAATATGGGCCGTCGGGCTTTGTTCGTATTAAAGGCGAGATTTACAACCAAGCAGGGAAAGTTGTTAAAACTTTAAATGAACCTAATTTGGATATCTACTTAGGTGAGAGTAAAAAAATCGTCCATCAAGAGCGCAACGAAGAAGAGATCGATTTAATCATTACTCCTGTTTCTTTATGAATAAGGACCGCGCTGATAAAATTTTGGTTGAAGCGGGCCTGGTTTCAACGCGTTCCCAAGCTTTGCTTTTAATTGACGAAGGCGTCGTTTTCTACAAAAATCAAAAAATTGAAAAAGCTTCCCAGCAAGTAACTGCCGAAGGACTTGAAGTGAGAAAAGACGTTCTATATGTTTCTCGTGGTGCCCATAAAATTGAAAAAGCCTTAAGTCGCTTTAACGTGGCTGTATCGGGCAAAATCATTGCTGATGTTGGTGCTTCAACCGGGGGCTTTACGGATTTTGTCTTACGAGCAGGTGCCAAAAAAGTTTATTGTGTCGACGTGGGGCACGATCAACTAGCTCCTTCTATCCGCGAAGATGACAGAGTTGAGAATCATGAAGGGGTAAATATAAAATTTCCCTTTAAGCTTTCTGAACTAGTTGATGTCGCAGTTGTGGATCTTTCTTTTATTTCATTAAAACTGGTCTTGAAAAATATTTTTGATTTAGTTAAGCCAGATGGCGTGATTGTCGCTTTAGTAAAGCCGCAGTTTGAAGTTGGACGTGATGGTCTTGATGGAAATGGAATTGTGAAGAGTGAAGGGCACCGTTTGATAATGCTTTCTGAATTAAAAGAATGGTGCAAGAAAGAAAGAATGCATGTGATTGACCAATGTGAATCACCAATTCTTGGTAAAAATGGCAATAAAGAATACTTTTTTTATTTTGATAAAAAGCAATCACTGTAGGGATATTTTATGAAAAGACTTTGTGTTTTTTGTGGATCAGCTGATGGATTATCTCCCGCTTATCTAGAGATGGCGAATAAACTTGGTAAGTTGATGGCTCAAAAAGAAATTGCTCTCGTTTATGGAGGAGCATCGATTGGAGTAATGGGTGCTATCGCCGACTCGGTGTTGGCGCACGGTGGTTTGGTTATTGGAGTAATCCCAAAAACTTTAGTGGATTACGAAATTGCTCACAAAGGCTTAACTGAACTTCATATCGTAGAAGATATGCACCAACGAAAAAAATTAATGTATGACAAGTCTGATGCTTTTCTAAGTTTGCCAGGTGGAATGGGGACGTTGGACGAAATGTTTGAAATCCTGACGTGGTCACAATTAAAACTTCATAGTAAACGATGTTTTATTTATAATTTTTTTGGCTTCTATGACTCATTGCTCGCTTACTTGGATCATTCTCATAAAGAAGGATTTATTAAGACCCAACACCTCTCGATGCTCGAGGTAATTAAAGATGAGCCCGGACTTTTGAGCTTGGTAAATAGCTTATAAATTGCCAAGGTTTTAGAAATCCACTATAATTTGAGACTCAAATACCGATTATTTAATAATATTTCTTCAGGGCGGGAGAGTCCATGACAAGACTAATAGTTTTTTTAAGTGTTCTAACTGGGTTTATTTTAATTCTGGTTCTTTACACTTTTAAAACGTTCCCAGTTTCAAATGATAAATTTGATCTGAAGAAAACTGAAACTACTTACAATACTCACGCTGCAAAAGTTTTAGAAGTGACTGCGCCAAAAGAAGTTGAAGCTGCTGGTGAAGTAGTCGAAGTTGAATACGCTCCAGTTGTTGATTTAAATACACCTCAATTGGTTGCTGGGAATAAAATTTTCGGACAATGCATTGCTTGTCATGGAAAAGGTGGAGAAGGGAAAGCTTCTCAAAAAGCTCCACATATCGGTGGTCAATATGATTGGTATATCGAAAAACAGTTAACAGATATGAAAGCTGGTGCTCGTATAAACGTAGCGATGAATACAATTTTAAAAGGTCTTTCTCCACAAGACATGAAAGATGTTGCAGCTTATGTAACAAAACTTCCATGGAGCAAAGAAAAATACTTAGCAGCTCAACAACCAGCTAAGAAATAATCATGCCTCTTTATTCCTACAAAGGAATTAAACCAGAATTTGCAGTTGGAGTTTATGTTGCTCCAAGTGCAGATATCATCGGAAAAGTAATCCTCGAAGAAAATGCAAATATATGGCATCAATGTGTTGCTCGCGGTGACGTCAATTGGATTCGCGTAGGAAAAAATACTAACATTCAAGATTTAACTATGCTTCATGTGACAAAAGATTTTGCTCTAACTATCGGTTCAGAAGTGAGCATTGGTCACTCTGTCACTCTTCACGGTTGCACTATAGAAGACCATTGCTTGATTGGAATGGGCGCAGTGATTATGGATGGGGCGCATATCGGCGCCAACAGTGTCGTCGCAGCAGGGAGCCTTGTGTCTCCTGGAAAAAAATTTCCTGCTGGAAGCATGATCATGGGAAATCCGGCAGTTCTTAAGAGACAACTCACGTCGGAAGAACGTGAGTTGTTTGGAAATCATTATAAAGCTTATGTTGGTTATAAAGACGAATATCTCGATCCGAATCTAGTTAAATTACTTTAATTTTTTAGACGTCAATCGCTTTCATCGCACCAACTAATTTTCGGAGTTCAAATTTTTGGATTTTTCCAGTTGATGTTTTTGGGAGATCGCAAAACTCAACTGCTTTAGGAACTTTAAAACCTGGTAAATGATTTTTACAATGTTTGATGATTTCTTCGGCCGTTACTTTTGATCCATTTTTTATTTCAATAAAAGCACAAACAACTTCACCCCATTTTTCATCAGGTTTTGCAACAACTGCCGCCAGAAGAACCGCAGGATGTTGATAAAGAACATCTTCGACTTCAATACTTGAAATATTTTCTCCACCTGAGATAATAATATCCTTACTTCGATCTTTTATTTTTATATAGCCGTCGGGATTAATGACAGCAAGATCTCCCGTGTGAAACCATCCTCCCTTAAAAGCTTCTTTTGTAGCTTTGGGATTTTTTAAATAACCTTTCATCGTTATATTTCCTCGAAACATAACTTCACCCATAGTTTCTCCGTCGGCGGGAACTTGGTTCATTGTTTCTGAATCAAGTACTGTTGTTCCACTTTGAAGATGATAGCGCATGCCTTGACGAGCATTAAGTATTGCTTGTTCTCCAATCGGTAATAGCCCCCATGCACTTTGTTTGGCACAAACACTCGCCGGTCCATATGTTTCAGTTAAACCATAAACATGAGTGATATTGAATCCAAGTTTACTCATGCCTTCGATCATGGCTGCCGGAGGAGCGGCACCGGCAACTAGAGCTTCTACGTTGTGCTCAATTCCAATTTTGTATTCCTCTGGCGAATTAATGAGGAGATTGTGAATGATGGGGGCTCCACAATAATGTGTGACTTTGTGTTCTCGTATAAGATCGAAAATAATTTTTGCATCAATTTTTCTGAGACAAATATTGATACCTGCTCGGGCCGCAATCACCCAAGGAAAAGTCCAACCGTTACAATGAAACATCGGCAGGGTCCAAAGATAAGTTGGATGCTTTGGCATATCCCATTCTAAAATATTAGAAATGGCAGCTAAGTAGGCTCCTCGGTGAGAATAGACTACGCCCTTAGGATTTCCAGTTGTACCAGACGTATAACTTAAAGATATCGCATCCCATTCATAAGAGGTTGATCACCCGTAAAACTTTCGTCACCTTTATTTATAAAAGCTTCATATTCAATAGATCCAATTGGATTTCCAGGTCCAGTGTATTGAGTGTCATCTACATCCACCACTAGCGGAGGATGTTCCATTCTCAAAATTGCTTGAGCGATTACGCTAGAAAATTCTCTATCAACTAAAATAACTTTTGCTTCTCCATGCTGAAGCATGAACGAAATACTATCTGGATCAAGTCGAATATTGAGTGCATTTAAAACGGCACCGCAGAAAGGAATAGCAAAGTGAACTTCTATCATTGCCGGAATATTTGGTAACATAACGGCGACCGTATCTCCTTTGTTGACTCCATGCTTTTTAAAAGCAGAAGCTAGCTTGAGAGATCTCAAATATGTTTCTTTCCAGGTTCTTCTTATGTTTCCATGAACGATAGCTAATTTGTTTGGATAAACATCTGCCGCTCGATTAATAAATTCGAGCGGAGTTAATGAAGTATAGTTTGCAGGTTTTTTTTCAAGTCCCCATTCGTAATTGTGTTCCATAAAAAAGACCTCTTTGTGCATTCTTCAATCCGTAGTTAAATTATGGCATAAAGCTTTGAGAATCGTCTAGAA
>JACMPM010000105.1 GCA_014377485.1 Bacteriovorax sp.
ACATAAGGTGAATGTTTATGTGAAAATTGATAAAGAAGCTATGTTTAATCGTTTTTGGGAAACGCTTCGGGCGTATCGTGGAAAGAAGTAATTGGAAGAAAATGGTTAAGTTTACGTAGATAAATCACAGAAAAATGTTGCAAAAAGTTAGTATCCAGAATTTTAAGAGCCTTAAAGATGTAACGCTCGAACTTCAAAAAGTAAATCTTCTCATCGGTCCGAACAATTCTGGGAAGAGTAATTTTTTGAAGGCGTTGGAGTTTTTGAAACTTTTAAGTTTAAATGAACCTCCTACCACTAATTATTTTCAAACAATAACAAAAATTGACGATTTTTTTGGTAAGAGTAAAACAAGCAAAATGTCATTTGGTTGTACATTGGCCGAAGAAGAAGAATATAATATGTTAATTAGCATTGAAGATGGAAAATATGAAGCATTTAATGGTGAAAGATATGAGACTTTATTTGGAATTCACCATTCTGATGCTAATAAGCATGCATTCTGGTCGGAAGATAAGGTAATTAATAATCCTCCAAGATTGATAACTATGGATGGATTTCCAATTCAATATTTTTTTAAAGACTTTTTTAATAATTTAAGTATTTATAAACCAGACCCAAATAAATTACAAAATCCATTTCCAATATTGCCCAATCAATCTATTGTAAACAGCGATGCTTCAAATCTGGTAGCTTTTCTTGATATTTTACAAGGTAGATATAGAGATAATTTTGTAGCAATTGAAAATGATTTGAACAAATGTATTCCAGAATTTTCAAGAATAGAACTTGACCCTGTAGAAATAACAAAAGATGATGATTTATTTAAAATCTACAGAGATAAAACCTTTAAAAGATTAGGTCTTTATGATAAAAATAACAAACTAACATATTGGGCAGATGAACTTTCAGAGGGAACTTTATACTTCCTTGCTCTTCTCTGTATCGTTCACCAACCTAACCCGCCAAAATTATTATTGTTAGAAGAACCAGAAAAAGGAATTCATCCAAGACGAATAAAAGAGGTGATAGATTTTATTTTTCAGTTAGTGGAGGATAAAGACATTCAAGTAATTATGACAACGCACAGCGAGCGAGTTTTAGATGAATTTGAGGATATTCCAGAGGCAGTTTTTATTTTTGATAA
Source organism: Bacteriovorax sp. (assembly GCA_014377485.1). Taxonomy (GTDB): domain Bacteria; phylum Bdellovibrionota; class Bacteriovoracia; order Bacteriovoracales; family Bacteriovoracaceae; genus Bacteriovorax. Next base: position 1,148 of record JACMPM010000105.1, read on the forward strand.
AGACGAAGAAGGAGCGACACAAGTAAAAAATCTCCTCAGAGAAGTTATTGAGCCCTCTGACAAACTAATGGAGGAAAACAATTTACCAAAAATAAAATTCACAAAATCGTTGAGTTCTCACTGGGTAACTGGTTTTATGGGAGGTGTACCAAGATGAGGGAATTGAAATATGGATACTTTGGCGAGGACGAAGCTCAACGAATATTTTTAGAAAATTATCTTATTCAGTTAGTTGATTATTTGGTTAAATCAAAAGAAATTTACTTTAGGTATGATAAGGAGTTCTCATATCTTTATAAAGGAGAGAAGAATAGTACAATCGTTGACCAAGATTTTGCTGAAGCTGTTCGAGTTGGCTTTATTAAATATCAACAAGATGTGTTTTTTGTCGGAAGGGATTTAGACAGCCATAGTGAAAAAAAATTAAAGAGTAAGATTGCTTTAATGCAGAGTGAATTAGATGAGAAAAATAAAGGAAAAACCTTCTTAATGATACCCGTTCAATGCATTGAACATTGGCTTTGGTATATTAAGATTAAGTTAGACAATCCAAATTCAACCAAAAATATATCCATAGAATCAGAGCCAAATCCAAAAGCTAAAAAAGCTATCTATGGAAGCCCAAAAATATCAAATAAAAAGTCAATTCCCATTGTTGAGGAATATTCAAGGCAAATAGATTTTGACTATTTGGAAAGCCGTTCAGAGAGTTTTAGGGAATTTCATAATCGGGTGAAAAATTTTGTTATGAAGTTAGCGTAAAATAAAAACTGGCTCAAAATTGATTTTGAGCCAGTTTTACGATTTTGGAAAATCGTTTTACACACTCATTTCCTCCCAAACCATACACAAATTCACAATCGTTTCTACGGCTTTTTCCATATCCTGCACCGATACCCATTCGTGTTTTCCATGAAAAGCGTGTTCACCCGCAAAGATATTTGGGCAAGGCAGACC
>JACMPM010000106.1 GCA_014377485.1 Bacteriovorax sp.
ATATTTGCTTTAGCAATACTGATTTCAACGATACGGTCTTTAATCATGTTGATTCCCGTAGTTTCTAAATCGAAAACTGCGAGAGGCTTACGGAGTTTTAGCTGATGAGTGAGCATTAAATCTTGTTTGCGGTTGGGAAATGTGATGTAAAATTCCATCAATCGCAAAGTTAGCCAAAATAAATCTGAAACGAGTAAGGGGTTTAAATTCTTCTTTCTAAATTTGGTGGAAAGTTGGGATTGAATTAAATTTTAAAAAATATGAAGTATAGCGATTTAGATATTTATCTTTCTTATTCTTGGAAGCAAACAAGTGAAGCCAACCTGCTTGAACAAGAGTTATTTGAAAAATGGGGCATAATATTAAGGAGAGATAGAAAGGAAACGATATATAAAGATTCTTTTAGCAACTTTATGAGTGAATTGGCTAAAAGTAGTCATATAATTCTGCTTTTGAGTAATGAGTATTTTGAATCAGAAAATTGTATGCATGAATTTGTATCTATTTTAAATAATGATTCTTTCTCTGATAGAATTTTGCCAATACAAATTGACAATGCCAAATTGAAAATTTATTCCTCAGAAGAAAGATTAAAGCAGGTTTGGGAATGGAAAAACAAATTAGAAAAGGTCAGTGAGCTTAAAGATATTATGCAAAATGATTATAAAAAATTGAACGATATATCTTCTGGTATAGGTAATGCTTTATTTAAATTATCTGAAATGAAAACTTTGTCATTTTCAGAATTAAATAAATCAAAATTTCTAATGATAGTTGATGATATTTCAAAATATTGTACTGAAAAATTTGAAGATCCTAAATATTTAATTTCAATAAATCCTTTTGATTCTGTTAATCTTTATCAACCAAAAAGAATAGCAACATTTAAATCTTTACGAACTGAGACAGAAGTAAAATTTTATTTGAGATTAAAAACTAACGAAAATGGGGAATATTCGTGGATAAATCATGATGGAAGACCAGAAGAACCAAGATCAATAAAGAAATTTTCAGACTTTTGTGATAGTTACAACGGACATGTATTTGATTTCTCTAAATATGGATTTTTATTTGAGATTTCTTCCAGAAGTTCAGCTCCATTTGAAATATCAATTAAATCCAGAGTAAACTTAAATCTGACTCCAACTTCAATTCCAGCTGAAACTTCAATGGATGAATACAAAATAAACTCAACTCAACCTCCCACTCCAACTCCAATTTCAACCATCCCTCAAAGATTAAAAACAAAATAACAATATAACCACTCGTGCGTTAAACAAACATTACGAATTTTAAAACTTGCAATGAAATTACAAAACTTCCAACAAGCACTAAACGAAGAATTTTCTCAACAAACTTACGGCGAAAATCCAGTTGAATTATACGAACCCATCCGCTATTTAATGGCACTTGGGGGAAAAAGAATGCGTCCGCTGATGACCTTAATGGCAACTGCTTTATTCACTGACGATTGGCAAAAAGCCGTTAAACCTGCCTCTGCGGTGGAGGTTTTTCATAATTTTACCTTGATGCACGATGATATTATGGATAATGCTCCGCTTCGTCGTGGAAAACCAACGGTTCACGAAAAATGGAACGCCAATATC
>JACMPM010000107.1 GCA_014377485.1 Bacteriovorax sp.
CCAATTTTTTTTTCATATTTTTCTCGAAATTAATATTTATGTTTGTTGACTTCAATAACAATGATGAAATCTATTTCGCCACTAGGTCTTTCTGTATAAATAGCCCGATAAGCAGAAGATAACCTTATTGATCTTTGGCCTTTTCGAAAGCCTTTAAGAGGCTCATCGTGATAGCCAGAATACTTACGTAATTCCATAATGCCGAACATCTCTACTTCTTCAGCCCACTTCAATAATTTACGAGAAATGTAGCTTGGGAGTTTATCAATATCTTTTTTGGCTTTATCAAAAATGACTTTATTCATTTTTTCTCACCTTATGTCAAAATGACATAATTGTCAATCTACAAGATGTAAGTACAAATTAGGAATGATTTTAGGAATATGTAACAATTTAATTTTAAAAGGCTGAATGAGGGACAGAGTGAATAATTGACTTGGAAGTGGATATAGCCGTTAACAAATATTGTTAACGGCTATTAAATATTGGCCATTAATTAATCACATGAATAATTTTTCTATTACCTTGACCGCAATCTGGACATCTGGCTGATTCTTGCATCAAAAGATTTTTATAATCTGAAAGATGAGTAATAACTAGTTTAGATCCACAGATATGGCATTCATTAATTATTTTTTTTACGTTTTTGATATCGCCGTAATATTCTTGAAAGTTCTCAAATTTATAGTCGGTTTCCATTGACATGCAGGTACTCCTTTTAAGTTACAAATTCTTTTTCGGAAGAACTTTCAATGGTCTTTACACACGGTCGTCAAAATGAGAGTTTGAGGATATATTTGCTTATGGAACAACAATTTAAAAAACTTCTTCAAAAAACTAAAGCTCAAAAGGAGCAAAAAGATCCTCTTTTCAAATCTTTTGAAGGGGCGCTTTTTCAGAACTCAGCTTGGTTTTTTCAATTTCAAGACAATGCAATACCGCTTATAGAAAGTGCTCATTCTCCAATGATAATTGCACCAAATTCTAAAGTTGTTAAGGTGCTTGATGAAGTGGTAATTGTTATCGCTAAAACTGGTTTGACCTTCTTAAGCGAAGTTTTATTTGTCGGGGATACGTTTGCTGACGAGGGGGATGATTTACTCGGCAAAATGATCGCTGCGATGAAATTAAGCGGAATTGAATTTCACCGATACCCGATGGAAGAAGAACTGGATAATGTTGTTGATTTGGCAAAAAATCTTGAAGAGCCTACAAGCGCCACTCAAAAACTCTTCGAAATAATCGCTGAAAAACGTCCTAAAGTAGTAGTGAGCTTAGGGGCCACTGTCACTAATATTCTTCTTGGAAAAAGAGAAAAACTGTCAACTATCCATGGTCAATTTTTTGAAAAACGAATAGGTGAATGTGTTTACAGCTTGATGCCTATTTTTCATCCTGATTTTCTAATCATAAACCCCAATATGAAAAGAACTGCTTGGACTGATCTCCAAAAAGTAATGGAACGTATAGGGAAAATTTGATCGATCTTGTGGGTAATTCCATATCCTAGCTAGAATAGTCTATGAGTTTCATGATGAGGCTCGAAACTTTGATTCATGGATATCGACTGCAGGATGCGAGAGATACTTCTAACCTTTATATTGTTACTCAATCTTCAATCTGCATTTGGTAGTGAAGTGCCAATTGTCAGCGTTCGCATTGGCAAGTCCCTGAAAAATATTTTAGTGACAGGGTTTGATCTCAAAAGACATCTCATATTCAACAATGACTTCCGGACATATAACGGAAAAAAAACAGTGAAGTTTAATTGCGAAACATTCACGACTTTAAACAAACGAAGAAATACACCGATCCTTTTAGCTACGCTTGAGTCTCCAACAGGCCTCTTGTCGTATGCCAACGATAAATATCAGGGAATGTTTAAAGTTATTACTTCTTCTAAAGGTGATAGCTGCGATATCGTCAATGAAATTCCGATGGAAGCTTATATCAGTTCACTCTTGACCAAAGAAATGAATTCCAAGTGGCCTATAGAGGCGCTAAAGGCGCAAGCAGTTGCAGCCCGAACATATGCTCTTCATAAAATGAGAACTCAGCAGGTGACCAAAGAATTGGGATCAGAAGCTTATTACGATCTGGAGAGTTCTGAGAAGCACCAAGTGGGGGGGAATTTTTTCGATGCAACTGAATCAACCAATACTGCAAGCTATGATACTAAAGGTGAAGTCTTGACTACTGAGTCTGGTCAGATTCATCCAATTTTTTTCCATGCTAAGTGCGGAGGAAGAACTCTTCGTCCTGATCAGGTTTGGCATAATAAAGAAGAAAGTTATCAATCAGTGAATTGTCCTTTTTGTCACGATATCGGACCAAAATCGTGGAATAGTATAATTTCACGGGAGCGCTTAAAAAGTTTTTTCTTGTGGGCCAGCGAACAAAAATATATTAAAGAGAAGCTCTCAGGGGACTTGAGTTCAATTGTTTTAGTACCCGACGAACTCGATAAGTTTACTGTCAATTTCTATATTAACGATAGACCATTTATCATTGAGAAAACAGTGTTAAGAAAATTTTTTGGTAGAGTCATTTTTCCTTCAAATACTTTTTCTGTAAAAAAGCAAGGAGAGGGAATTATGGTGTTGGGTGAAGGTCTTGGTCATGGAGTAGGTCTTTGTCAGATGGGTGCTTATGCCATGGCAATGCAAGGCTGGTCTTATAAAAAAATCCTTGCCCATTACTTTCCTGGTCACGTTCTGAAAAAGATGTATTAAACTATTATTCATGAAATACTTGCTGATATTTTTTTTTACGAGCTTAATTGCACTATCAAACGCTCAGGCTCTAACTATTTTAATTGATCCTGGCCACGGCGGAGAAGATGACGGCGCCAAAGCAAAAACAATCGGCAGAGTTCCAGAAGAATTGATCAGAGAAAAAGATATTGCCCTCTCAATTTCTAAAAAAATCTATGACAAACTTCAAGCTAAAAATTACACCGTTTTTTTAACCAGAAGCTTTGATCGAACTGTAAGTCTTCCGGAGCGAGCGGCAATTGCCGAAAAAACAAAAGCAGATCTTTTTATTTCAGTACATATCAATTCCAGCCCGGAGTCTGGAGCCGTTGGTTTCGAAACTTACTATTTGGACAACCACAATGATGTTGCCATTAAGAAAGTCGAAAAAACTGAAAACGTTCAGATGAAAGGTGACGAAGTTGTGGTTCAACAAATTCTAGTTGATCTGGTGGTCGAGCAAACTGTGAGCACCTCCAAGCCGCTGGCCCAAAACATCCACTCTGAAATTAAAAATTCCGTAGGAAGAAAATATGGAATTCCAAGCCGTGGAATAAAGCCCGGGCTCTTTTTTGTCCTTGCACTTTCCAAGCGGCCTGGGGTTTTATTGGAAGTAGGATTTATTTCTACACAAAAAGAAAGGGTGCGAATGATGGATCCTAAATTTCAAGATGATTATGCGAGTGCGGTAGTTCGTGGGATTGAAAGCTTTTTAAAAAGTAGACAGCAGCATAAACCAAGAATCAAAACAAAAAAAAGGCATTAGAAGTGTAAACTTCTAATGCCTTTTGGATTATTTATTAAATTAAAATTGACCGTTACAAGATGGTTTAGTGAATGAAGTATAAACCGGATAATCTGAAGTATAAGGATTAGTTGTACTTTTTTGAGAGACGATTAAAGTATTAATCGCTGCATCGACAACTCCGTATCCACAATAAGTATTCGTATCAAGAACAATTCCGTTACCAGCCTGGAAATTAACTAGAGCTCTGTCATTTGAAACCAGTGCTGGGTAGTTAACGTAAGCATTCGGCACTTCACAGAATGAAAGCGTAACGTTGTATCCAATTACTTGTGAACCACCGTTTGTAACTTTAGTGACAAACATTAGGTCGCGATAAGCGCTTACACCAATATAAAGATTGCTGATAGTTCCTGTGTTCATGAATCCGAGTTGCCAGTTACCACCAATTGTTGTTCCGCTGATTGACCCGCTATTGATATAAAAGCTGACATCATTCGCAAGTCTGTTTCTTCCGCTAAGACAGGTTACTGAAGAGCGTACACTTTGCACTTGGTTGACTATTGTAGAACTTACTGCTGAGTTACCAACATAAAAAGGCGAAGTGCCTGAGGCTCCTACACTTGAATTTACCGTATTCTTTTTCCCACATGAACCTAGCAATAGCAGGGATGCCGTTAAGGTTATTTGAAGGGAATATTTAAATCGCAATTTCATCTCATTACTCCACGAGAGGATTGATGTCTAAAGACCGCATCGGATAAAATATCAATTCACTTTAATACTTTCTGAAGTACAGTCTAAAACGCTCAGGTATTATAAGATTTAATGAAGAATTTTAATTATTTAGACGATAGGATGGACTTACTTTATACTTGTAGGAAATATGAAAATCAAAGCCGTTTTTATGAATCGATATAATGATGAAGAATTTATGTTTAAGCTCACCACCGGGCTTAAGTTCGTTTTTATCTCATTAGGTTTCACTTTTTCTGTCTTACTTTTTACTTATCTATTCATGAAGATAGATCTTATTTATTTTGTGGCACATGGTTATCCTGGTGCTACAGAATTTCAAGATGCTTTTTATGATTTTATCTATTCGGCAATTATAGATGAAATCCCATATATGGTGATAGCTATCCTGTTTATCTTTTGTCTGGGGTTTTACTTGTCTTCCATCATGATTCGCCCTTTCAAAGTAATAGGTAAATATTGTGAGGAGCGCTTGTCAAATAAAACCCATTATTATTCACCAGATTATATTTCGGATTTGAAACTTCTCACCTCTTTTTCAGTCTTTTTTTTCTCTCATATCGATGAAGCGAAAACTAGAGGAAAACTAGAGAAAGTTGAAGTGCCGCAAGACTACACACGGATTCATAAACCTGTTTTTGAAAAAAACTTCTTTTTTAACTATATTTTTATTATTGTCATTTTTGCCTTACTGGCTTCTGTCGGTATTTTTGTAGTCAACAATATTCTTCGTGAGCAAATATTTCAACTTACTCAGAAGTTTCTGTCTAGCAACACAATCGCAGGTAGTAAGGGAATTCGTTATTTTCTAGAAGAACAATTTTCCGTTGCCGATATAGCTGTTTACTTTTTTCTTTCAATGCATATCCTGATGTACTGTCTTTTAGGAGTGCATCTTTATGGTAAAATCTCAGGTCCTGCCTTTGCTGTTTTTGCTACAATGAGATCATTTCTCAGAGGAAATTATCACAATCGAGTTCACTTAATCGGGCATTATTATCTTCGTGATGATTGTCGCAAGATTAATAAATATCTCGATCATATACAAAAAAACCTAACCTGAGAGTACTTGATTAGAATTGTCTTGTTTAAAACCTTTGAAAAAAATTAAAAATTTGAGAAAATGATAAAGCAAAAAAATGAACAAAAAGTTTTCCCCAACAAAAGGATGGATATGAAATTTGCAAAATTACTAGTTGTATTTATGAGTGCAGCACTCCTGGTGAGCTGTACGTCAGACGAGAAAATGAAACAACAGATCACCAAGATCTTAAAAGACGATCCAAAGGTTTTAACTGAAGCGATCGAAAAACACCCGGCTGAGTTTATTGAAGCACTTCAAAAAGCTGCGAAAAATGCTCAAGAAGAAATGGGTAAAAAACGTGAAGATGATGACAAGAAAAAGATGGAAGAATCTTTTGATAAGCCATTAGTTGCACAAATTAGAAATGATGAATCTATTCGCGGTCCAAAAAATGCTCAAATTACACTTGTTGAATACTCTGACTTTGAATGCCCATTTTGTTCAAGAGGATATGATACAGTTGTCGCATTGTTAAAAAAATATGACGGTAATATCCGTTTTATTTATAAACACCTTCCTTTGAGCTTCCATGAACAAGCAATGATCTCTGCAAGATATTATGAAGCAATAAGAATGCAAGACGAGAAAAAAGCTTTTGCTTTTCATGATGAAGTTTTCAAGAATCAAAGAAAACTTAAAAATGGTGTAGCTTTCCTTGATGCAACAGCAAAACAAGTTGGTGCAGATATGGCAAAACTTAAAAAAGACTTAAGCTCAGAAGCAATAACAAAAAGAATTGAAGCTGATATGAAAGAAGCTGGATCTTTTGGAATGCAAGGAACTCCAGGGTTTCTACTTAACGGCGTACCTGTAAGAGGAGCTTATCCACCGGAATATTTCGTAACTATCGTTGATGAATTACAAAAACGTGGAAAAATTAAACTTTAAGAAAAGTATAAGTCTAAAATTTAATCTTAAGATTAGAGAGCAAGTTTGTATTTTCAAGAATAATAATTATAATGAATTTAAAGAGAGCCGCTTAATTGCGGCTCTTTCTTTTTTATGAATTTTATTTGATGAGAATATTATGGAAGGATCAGTTTACAGCAATCTTGGATTAAAAATGAACCGCACGTATCAAGAGAAACGTGACGAAGAAGTTTTTACGCTTAAAGATTTTCTAGAACACAAATGGACTTTGAACAGCAACGAAGAATTGAAAAGAACATTTGCCCGCGATCTTAAAGTTGTATTACAAAAAGAAAACCTTTTTGATCTGATAAATGGATTTTTTGAACTTGAAAGCGATCTTAACCATGTACTCGATCAAGTAGAATTCGAAGTCAGTATTTTGAACTTTGACGAGTTTTACAAAAACCTCTCGCCCGTCCTGATGAGATCGCTGCTGGAAAATTCGCAAGCTCCAGACAATGCTTCCCTTATACTGCAATCAATAAAAGAATCTCTTCGAATCGCTCTTGAAGAAGAACTTTATCAACTAGAAGATTTAATCTAAAAATTTAGGACATTGTATGAACCGCAAAGAACTCATTGAAGCTCTATTGAAGGATCGCGATCTATCCACCATGACAAAAAAACAGGCAAATCAATTTATTGAAGTCATGCTTGAAACAATTAAAAAAACGGTAAAGAGAGGCGAGGATGTTACTTTAGTCGGATTTGGTACTTTTACTAAATCCAGAAAAGCTTCCCGGATGGGTGTGAATCCATCCACAGGTGAGCGAATTAGAATTCGAGCAAGAGTTGTTCCAAAATTCAAACCAGGAAAACCTTGGAAAGAAAGTTTATAAGCATTCTGATCGGGTAAATTTTTCCACTGTCAAAACTTCAACTGTCAAACAACCATCATTAACTAGCCCAAACTCATAAGTTTGGGCACAATTTGCCATTTTTTAATAAGATCACTTGAACCAAATTGCCTTCCTATGTATAATTTTTGACAGGTACGCTTTAATTCCATGGATGGTAAAAAAAAATGGCCGAAGAAAAACACGAGAAGGATGATGCAGGAGCAGCACCTTCCGGAAAGAATCCCCTCTTAGTAATATTAGTATTAGTAAACACAATCGCCGTTGGAGCTATTGGGTTTTTTCAATTCCAAAATCATAAAAAATTAAATTCAGTTACGACTGCTGCAGACGTCATGAAACAAGATCTGGAAGGTGGTGGCGAGCACGCTGCTGCTGCTGAAGGCGGACATGGCGAAAAGAAAGCAGAAGGTCACGGTGGTGGACACGGTGGTGCTGAGGCTAAGGCCGAAGTTGAAGGCGTGAAAGCTGATGGTCTTCTCTATCCACTTGAGCCCTTTACTGCGAACCTTGCTCAAGGCGATGGCCCTAGAAGATTCATTCGTATCAGTCTGGTGCTGAAATTTAGTAAAGAAACAAAAAAAGAAGAAGTAGATGCTCGTAAACCTCAAATCAGCGACACCATCATTAGTATGCTGAACGCTAAAAAGCCCGAAGAGCTTTTGAAGAAAGAAGGCAAAGAGTATTTGAAAGAGGAAGTGAAAACATCTATCAACAACTTTTTAGTTGATGGACAGATTACTGATATTTACTATGTAGGATTTCAAATCAACTGAAATCCCGCAAGTATTTCCAGGGCTCCGACATGATGTTAGTGCTCAAAGCTTTAAGAATCCCAGGAGGGGAAGATTATGGCGCAAGTTTTAAGTCAAGATGAAGTAGATGCACTATTAAATGCGGTAAACGATGGCGGTGGCGATTCGTTTTCTGGCGGTGATAATGGCGGCGGCGGGTCAGCTGACGATTCAGATGAAAATATTCAGACCTACGACCTAACCAATCAAGACAGGGTTATCCGTGGAAGAATGCCAATTCTTGAAATCATCTATGAAAGATTTATCAGAAGCTTTCGTGTTTCTTTATCAAACTCCCTTCGTAAAATTTCAACTATATCAATTATCTCTACTGACCTTTTAAAGTTTGGTGAATTCGTAAACACGTTACCGATTCCATCGTGTATGTGTATTATGCGTTTTAACGAACTCAGAGGTCCTGCTCTTTTAGTTTTTGAATCAAAATTAGCTTACGCAATAATAGATTCATATTTTGGTGGAACAGACAGACCATTCACTAAGATTGAAGGAAAAGAATTTACCATGATCGAACTCTCATTCATGAGAAAGATTATGGATATGGCCATCAACGATCTGGAAGAAGCTTGGGCACCAGTTCATAGAATCGATGCTCAGTATTTAAGAACAGAAATTAACCCTCAGTTCGTAGGCGTTGTTCCTCCTTCAGACGTTATTATCGCGACAACTCTTGAAGTTGAATTTGAATCTGCTTCAGGAACAATCATGATTGTTGTTCCTTACTCAACAATCGAACCAATTAAGCAAAAACTTTCTTCAAGCTTCCAAACTGATAACGAGATGGCCGATTCGATCTGGACACAGGCGATGAACGAGCACATCAAGAATACTAAAGCGACAGTGGTTGTTCGTCTGGGTGAAGCTGAAATGACTCTAGGGGATCTCTTAACTCTTGAGCCGGGAGATATTATCCCTCTCAATCAGGATGCTTCAGGTGAAGTGAGCTTAGCGATTGAAGGAGTTGAGAAAATGAAATGTTTAATGGGAACTTATAAAGGAAATCGTGCAGTTCAAATCACTAAAGTAAATTCTGGAATAATTTACGAGGCAAAAGAAGAAGAATAGAGAAATTAGATTTAAGTAAAATAATGGTTCAAGAGGGAGAGAGATATGAATAAAGTTAATGTAGAAAGAATGGCCGATGAAGTAAAAGCAGGGGACGATTCCCTCAACAAACTAAAGGTTCAGAACCTCGACTTTATCCTGGATATTCCTCTAAAAGTTTCAGTTGAATTAGGAAGAACACAAATAATCGTGAAAGACTTACTACAACTTGGTCAAGGTTCGGTTTTAGAACTTGATAAGCTGGCTGGTGAACCTCTAGAGATCCTGGTAAACGGCAAGCTAGTTGCAAAAGGAGAAGTAGTTGTTGTTAACGAAAAATTTGGAATTCGCTTAACAGATATTATTAGCCCAATTGAAAGAATTGAAACTCTTAAGTAATATTTTGGATTTTCCATGGAGCTTCTAGTGAAAAAATTAACACTTCGTCAACTGGCCTTTCTTCTATTACTTACATCGTTTGGAGCAATAGCTTCCGAAGTAAATATTAAAGGAGTTGAACTGACGAGCGACAAAGCTTTGACGAGCCGTCTTTCAATCAAACTTGTAGGAAATCTTAATGATAATCCTCTTATTTCAGTGAATGATAAAACTCTTCAGATCATAATTCCAAATGCTCATGTGAATACAAAAATAGAGCGGAAGTTTCACGAAACAACTGTAACAGCTACTCAAGCGGATAGAGATTCAGTAAGTATTAGAGCAGTACTTCCTTACTCACTTCAGGGAAAAGAGTCTTTAGTTAATATCACTCTTAAAGATGGTTCAGTCGATGTTAGTTTTCCTAGAGTTGCCGCTAGCAAAGTAAGCCGTTCTCCTGGTTTAGTAGCTCCTGCAGCTAATGCAAAAGCGATTGAAGCTAATAATGCAGAAGCAGAAAAATTGGATGAAAATTATTTATCATCTCTAGTAAAAGAGAATGAAAAACTAGCGGCCACTCAACACCCAGAAGCCACAAAAGCCAACATGCTCAAAAAAGATACCCAAGCTGATACCGCTCAAGCTGGAGATCGAGTCAATTTGGCTCAATCGGGAATTCAAAAAGACTCAGCTAAGTCTGTATTTAATAAAGAAGAGCCCGTAAAATCTTCTTTTTCGCTGACGTCATATATCGGCAAGTTCGTTGCATTTCTAAGCTTAATGGTTCTTGGATTTTACGGAGTCCTAACTCTGTTTAAAAAAGGAGTTATTAAAAAAGGCAAACTTGGATTTCTTCACAGTACAAAATTAGTTGAGGTATTAAGCACAACTCATGTGGCACCTAAGAGAACATTGATGATGGTAAAAGCTCATAAGCAAATTTTCTTAATCTCAAACTCTGAAACTGGAATGCAATTAATTTCAGAAATAAATGATGTAACTGGATTGATTAAAACTGGTGAAGAAGAGCTTACAGGATCAAACTTTGATACAAATCTATTTAAAGCATCTAGAAAAGAAAAAGAATTTAAATTAAAAGAAGACTCAGTTGCAAATGACTACTCACTAGATGACATGTTGAATGACAATGAAGGAGTGGGTGTAGATAAGACAGAGACCCATGCACTAAAATCTATAGCTAAAAATCCTGTTAAAGATCAGGTGAGATTTTCAGATCAAATTAAAACGAAACTGAAAAACATGAAACAGATACAATAAAAAATAGGAATGGTGGCCATGTCCGCTCTAAAGTCTTTAAAGCTTTTAAAATTAACTAAAATCCTATCAGTGCTGGCACTCTTAATGTTGCCAGCTTTGGCGTTTCCACAGGCAGCAACTCCTAATGGATTAAATTTACCAGGAATGGCGATTAACTTTGGTCAAGGTGTGAATTTAGTTGATTCAATAGAGGTCCTACTTCTATTTACAATTATTACTCTTGCTCCATCGATTTTAATTTTATGCACAAGTTTCACAAGAATCCTAATCGTTCTCTCATTTATGAGACAAGCAATTGGGACTCAGAACATGCCGCCTAACCAGGTTCTGGTTGGATTTTCATTATTCTTATCAATGTTTGTTATGCAACCAACCGGTGAGAGAATTTACAACAAGGCCATACAGCCATATATGGCTAAGACTATTGCAACAACAGTTGCGATTGATGAAATTACTCTTGCGCTTCGTTCATTCATGCAAAAACAAGTTAGAAAAGCCGATATCGGATTGTTCTATGATGTAACTGGTAAAGCTGCACCTCAAACTATTGATGATGTGCCTATTCATTATTTAATTCCTGCGTTTATTATTTCGGAACTTAAAACATCCTTCCAGATAGGATTTTTACTTTATATTCCGTTCTTGATTCTGGATATGGTTGTGGCCTCAGTTCTCATGGCAATGGGGATGATGATGTTACCGCCTGTCGTAGTGTCCTTACCGTTTAAATTATTACTTTTTGTATTAGTTGATGGATGGCAGTTGGTAACAGGATCGATACTGAGATCGTTTAATCCGTAAGTTTTTTTAACCAGGTAGTAAATATGCAATTTGATTCTTACGCAGACATATCTCACCAAGCGATCAAAGTCGCTTTGATGGTTTCTGCGCCAATGTTGATTGGGGCCCTGATCATGGGGATCTTGGTTTCACTTTTTCAAGCGGTCACTCAAATCAACGAACAAACATTAAGTTTTATTCCAAAAATTTTAGTTATCGTTGCAGCTCTAGTATTTTTTGCTCCATGGATGTCAGACACAATGACAACTTTTACGAAAGATTTGTTTTTAAGTATTCCAAAAATAGTTATGGAACGTTAGGGACTTAGAGAAAATGTTAAATATACAAATTACAGACATGACCGTTATCGTAGCCTTTTGGCTAGCGTTCTCGCGCTGGTTCGCGGTTATGTTTCAATTGCCATTGTTTGATAATGTGGCAATTCCTATAATTGTAAAAGTTCTTACTGCCTTAATGATTACTTTCGCTTTTTTTCCAATGGTTCAAGCTCAAATCATGATGGACATTAAATATGTTGGTGTTGACAGCTTTTGGTATCTAACAATTTTTGAAACGATTATTGGTCTTGCGATCGGATTTTTTGTAAAATCGATAATGAGTATTTTTGTATCAGCAGGTGCGATCATTACTCAACAAGTGGGCTTCAATGCTCTCCACTATTTTGATCCAAGTGCCGGTGGACAAGTCGGACCTTTTGAAAAATTAATTGAATGGACAGTGTTAATGATGGTGCTTACTTCGGGCGCACTTATTCCAATGTTCAAAGGTGTGGTTCATTCATTTTCATCGGTTCATATTTATAACCTTGGAAAAATGGCCCACTCGCCAGAATTTTTTATCATGATGTTTAAAGCATTTTTTGTCTCGGCTTTGATGCTTTCAACTCCGATGATTTTTATTAACATCGTAATCAATTCTGTTATGGGGATTGTCTCTCGTGCAGTTCCGCAGATGAATGTTATCGCTGTGAGTTTTGCCATAAATATCGGACTTGGACTTTTAGTTTTTGTCGCGGGTTCAGATGAATTTTTTCAAACTTGCTTTAAAATTTATACAGAGAAATTAGGACAGTGGTTTCAGTTCATGTCATAGAATGTGACATGATTTTTTAGGAGAAGGCTAGGATGGCCGACGAACAGGACGACGGGGAAAAGACCGAAGAACCGTCCCAACACAGGATTGATGAGTTTAGGAAAAAAGGGGACGTAGCGTCTTCGAAAGAACTCACGTCTGTTCTTGTATTGGCCGCTTGTTTGCTGACTTTGTCGATGTCACTAGTTTATGTCTATGAAGAAATGGCAAAATATATTGAGTGGCTCTACACTCTCGATATTGCTTCTGCTTATACTGAAAAATCACTTAACACTATTACAACTAGAACTTTTATGGTGGCCCTAAAATGTGGAGCACCGGTAATGTGCACAGCTCTTTGTGCTGGTATATTTGCTCAAGTCGCACAAATTGGTTTTCTCTATTCTCCAGATGTTCTTGAACTTAATTTTGATAGAATCAATCCATTAAACGGCATTAAAAAACTTTTTTCAATGCAATCAATTTTTGAAGCTGTTAAAGGGGTCATCAAATTCGCGGTGATTTTATCAGTCGTCTATATTTATTTAAAAGATGATATTTCTCGTTATAACGGATTTATGCATCTTGAGTTCTTTCAATCATTTCTCTATGGAAAAGAACTTCTTATGAAATTAGCTTTTGCAATGATTATGGCCCTAGGGGTAGTTGCAATGTTGGATTTTACTTATCAAAAAATTACATACCAAAAGAAACTTAGACAAACGAAGCAACAATTAAAGCAAGAAAGTAAAGAGCAAGACGGGAATCCTGAAATTAAGCAAAGAATCCGTCAGATGCAAAGAGAGATGTCTCGAAAACGGATGATTAAAGATGTGCAGACGGCTGATGTAATTATCACAAATCCAACTCATATAAGTATTGTTTTAAAATATGACCAATTGAATATGGTGTCTCCGATGATTATCGGAAAAGGGCAGGATCATATGGCGATGAAAATTAGAGAGATCGCTAAACTTCATAATATTCCCATCGTAGAAAATGTTCTTCTCGCAAGAACACTTTATAAGACAGTAAAAGTGGGATCCCCTGTACCCCGCAATTTATATAAAGCTGTTGCAGAAGTTTTGGCGTTTGTTTACAAACTTAAGAAAAAGAAAAAAGCTCTAGCGTGAGTTTAAGAGAGAAGGTTAATTTATGAACGATATGTTGAAAAAAATGAAAATCTTCACACAGGGACCAGATGTTCTGGCCGCTGTTGGTATTTTGATGATTTTAGTGGTGATGATCGTTCCGATTCATCCCTTCCTGCTGGATTTGCTATTAGCTCTTTCACTGGCATTTTCAGTAATGATCATGCTTGTTGCTCTCTATACAAAAAGACCATTGGATTTCTCTACATTTCCTTCTGTGCTTTTAATCTCGACACTTTTTCGACTGGCCCTAAACGTTGCATCAACTAGAAATATTTTGATTCACGGACCAAGTGACGGTACTGAGGCGGCGGGATCAATCATCAAATCTTTTGGTGAATTCGTTGTCGAAGGAAATTTTGTTGTCGGTATCGTTATTTTTATTATTTTAGTCATCATCAACTTCATGGTTGTAACTAAAGGTGCTGGAAGGGTCGCTGAAGTTGCAGCTCGATTTACATTAGATGCAATGCCCGGGAAGCAAATGGCGATCGACGCCGATTTGAATGCCGGATTAATCAATGATGTTGAAGCGAAAAGACGAAGAAAGGAAGTTGCAGAAGAAGCAGATTTTTACGGGTCGATGGACGGTGCTTCGAAGTTCGTTAGAGGAGATGCAATCGCGGGTATTTTAATTACAGCGATCAACATTATTGGCGGTATTATTATTGGTGTGGCCCAAAATGGTATGGATATCGGAAAGGCTGCTGAAACTTTTACTCTTCTTACAGTAGGGGATGGTCTTGTTACGCAAATTCCAGCTCTAATTATTTCTACTGCCGCCGGTATTCTTGTTACAAGAAATACTAACGATGACAATATCGGGACTCAGGTTTCGAAACAATTTAAGGTTCATCCAAAGGCCATATACATTGCAGGCGCCGTTTTAGTTTTCTTTGGTTTAATTCCAGGACTGCCAAAACTTCCATTTTTTATGATGGGAGGAATGTTGGGATTCGTTGCTTATAAAATTGAACAAAATAATTCAAAAGACGAACTTGCTGAAAAACAAAAATCAGTTGAAGTTACCAAAAAATCTAATCCACAAAATCTGGAAGAACTTCTCAACATGGAACTTGTTGAACTGGAAGTTGGTTACGGTTTAGTTCACTTGGTTGATACGGAACAAAACGGTGATCTCCTTGAGCGTATTACTCATATGAGAAAAATATTTGCATTGGATTGGGGGGTTATCATTCCTTCAGTCAAGATCAAAGACAATCTGGAACTAAAGCCGGGTGGATACTCTGTTAAAATTAAAGGCATTCAAATCGCGAAAGGCGAGTTGATGTCTGATTATTTCCTGGCGATGGATCCAGGGACAGTCATTGAAAAAATGGATGGAGTTGAAACTACTGAACCAGTTTTTGGATTGCGTGCAGTTTGGATTTCTGAAGATCAAAAAGAAGATGCTCAATACAATGGATATACCGTAGTAGATTGCTCGACAATTGTCGCCACTCACTTAACAGAACTTTTAAAATCAAACCTTCATGAACTATTTGGACGTCAGGAATTAGTCCGTGTTGTGGACAATTTTAAAGAGACAAATCCAAAATTGGTCAATGATTTAATTCCAGATATTTTAAATCTTGGAATAGTTTTAAAGGTCATGAAAAATTTACTAAGAGAAGGTGTTTCAGTTCGTGATCTACGCACAATTTTAGAGACATTATCGGAGTATGGCTCTACAATTAAAGACACTGAAGCGCTTACCGAGTTCGCTCGTCAAGCTCTTTTTAGAACTATTACTGAGAAGATAAAAAGTGAATCTGGAGATATTCCATTGTTTACTTTAGATCGTAATATTGAAGAGTCGATTGCTCAAAATATTATACAGACAGATCAGGGACAACAGCTTTCTCTTGATCCAAAAGTTACTCAGATCATCCTGGCTTCACTCAATGAAAAAATTGAAGAAGCGACAAACATGGGTGAGAAGATGGTTGTTCTTTGCTCTCCGGTTATCCGCTCACACTTTAAGCGTTTAACTGAAAAATTTATTCCAAACCTTGTGGTAGTAAGCCACAATGAGCTTTCGCCAGATGCTAATATCAGGTCCCTTGGAACGGTGAGGTTGTAATAAATGTATGTAAGAAAATTTGAATCTGACACTATTGAAGAAGCACTTAGAGACATCAAACGCGAGCTTGGTCCTGATGCGGTTATTTTAAAAACAATAACCAACAAAGGATTGAAGGGCGCATTCAAAAAAAAGAAAATCGAAATTACAGCGGCTATTTCTGAAAAGAACTATGTGAGAAAAGCACAAGTCGATACTGTCTTGAATGAAGATCAAAAAGAAGAATTTTATAACTCTAGCTCTGGGTATATAGCCAATATGATAGATCAACATGACCAATCAAGAGATAATAGACGAGGCAATTCAGAGTCCCCTCGAAGTGGAGCAGGATACGGCTCAATGGGACTTAATCGTCCGGTTGCATCTACCAAAGGCATAGCTTCGCAAATTAAATCAGGAATAAGTGCAGGACTTGATGATTTTTTAAGTCTTGGTGAAAAAGAGGACAGACACACTCGATCAAATAAAAACGATTTTAATTTTGATGATGAAGTGGAAGCAAGTCGTCCAATTACTCAGGCTCCACGTAAAGAAGCCTCGAGAGAAATGCAAAGAGAAGTGCCTCAAGCTCAAACTAGAAAAGAAATGCAATCAGCACCTGTTCAGCAACAACAGGTCAACTCGTCCGGGTCTCGTTTAATTGGTGAAGAAATGTACGAAAAACAAAAAACTAAAATTGATGAATTAGAGAAAAAACTTTTTGAACTTACTCGCAGTTTTGAACGCATCCATAAAAAAGAACCAATCGGTGTTTACCAGCTTCGCACAACTCTTAGAAGTTTAGACATCAATGAATCTTATATTCAACACTTAATCAAGAAAGGATTATTTGAATTAACAGAATCAGATGTTGAAAATGCAGATATTGTTTTTGAATTCGCACTTCGCGAAATGATGACAACTGTAAGTACAGCAATGCCACTTTTCTCAATGTCAGTTAATGGAAAAGAAGCTCAAAAAAATCCTGTTATCACTGTTTTTCTTTCAGAAGCATCATGCGGACAGAGTTCAATGGTTCAAAAAATTGGAACTATGAAAAAAGATTCAGTTATTATCAGAAATATCACTTCAGTCAATGAACCTAAATCAAATTTCGCAGAAAAACTTTTTGGAATGAGTATTACAAAAGTTGCTAGCATCGCTGAAATTGTTTCTGAATGCCGTAAAGCAATTGAGAGCGGGAAATGTGTTTTCATTGATTACAAATGCAACGAGACAGAAAGCAATGATACTAAGAAATTTATTGACGGACTAAGACGCGCTTTTTCAAAAGTGGAAGTATTGATCACTCTTTCAGCAATTCATACAGAATTATATAATAGAAAGGTTCTTGGCACTTATCGAAGACTATCGGACGGTGTGGTCGTATCGCATTTAGATGCATGCTTGAACTTTGGATCACTTTTTAATATCACTCAAGATATCAAAGATCTTCCATACAAGTTTTTTGGAACTGGAGAAGTTATTCCAGATGATTTAGAAGCTGCAACATCAGAGAGAATAATGGCAGGGATTTTTAAGTTTTCGTAAATTAAAAGACATTTTTAAATGAGTACCATGATGGAACTCATTTCACAGTAGCAAAGCTCTAAGAGGAGACAGGAAGTCCATGCTTAGTTTAAAAAAGCCCAATCCAGGTGATTGGCTAGTATCTCAGAATAAGTACCAGTCCAAAAAAACAAGTCTTAAAGCAAAAACAATTTCTGTTACCGCAGGTAAAGGCGGAGTAGGAAAAACTTCAGTTGCAGTGAAGATGGCTAAAATTTTAGCCAATACTGGTTATAAAGTTTTATTGCTCGATTGCGATACTAATTTATCGAATACGGTAGTGAAGCTTGGGCTTCCTATCAATAATTATTTCTATGAGCTTATTTCAGCTCAGAGAGATTTTGAAGACTGTCTCCATAAAGACGGCAACCTCCATTTACTTTCCGGTTGTAATGGAAGCATTGATCTTTTTAATAAAAATTTAGAAGTTGATCGAATCATCATTGATATTCTTGTTAATCACGAGCGTGATTATGATTATATAATTCTCGATTGCCCGGCCGGAATCACCAAAGAAACACTTACCTTAAATGCTTACAGCGACTACCGCTTTGTGATCGTGACACCTGATAAATCGTCTGTCACAGACTCATATTCTCTGATTAAAATTTTGAATAAAGAATTTGGAGTGAATGACAATCATTTACTGATCAATAAAATATCCTCAGAACCACAATACCAAAGAATGGTAAAAACCTTGAGTGAAACAGTCGAAACATTCCTAAAATGCCGACTTCACATCCTGGGAGGAATTGAAAATGTTGATGCTCCAGTAGATCAATTCGATACACTTTTGCTCAATCAGGAAAATTCTTCCCTGCATAAAAATTTCGTGAAAATTGTAAAGAAATTTACCGAAGAGATAGAGGGCGCAGCTTTGAGTGCAGAATCTAAATTTGTACCAAAATTCACAACTCGCCTCGGACACGATGTTCGTTTTACAGTTTAAGGGAGGACCCGTATGTCGACTCTATCTAAGAAATTAAAGAACCTAAAAGACTATCGCTCTACAGTAGGGCCAAAGGTAAAAGATGACATAATCATCGAGTACGCACCTTTGGTAAAGTACATAGCGCAAAAGATAGCGTCACGCCTTCCATCGAATATTGAATTAGATGATTTAATTTCATGTGGTGTAATCGGTCTGATGGATGCAATTGAAAAATTTGATCCGACTCGCGACAATAAATTTAAGACCTATGCTGAATTCAGAATTCGAGGGGCCATCCTTGATGAACTTCGCGCGCAAGACTGGGTTCCCCGTTCAATTCGTGAAAAAACAAAGACTGTGGAAAGAGCTTATTCAAAACTTGAAGCTAATTTAGGTCGTCCGGCAACTGACGAAGAAATGTGCGTTGAGCTTAATATGAATCAAGAAGAATTCCATGATTTATTAAACAAAGCGAAATCAATTTCGTTATTAAACATTGATGATTCTGCTAGTTTTAATAAAGGCGATAAAAAGCTAATTTCTGAAGTTATGGAAGATCATCGTGCTCTTAATCCATATACAACTGTAAGTCAGAAAGATTCACGCGAAAAAATAAAAGAAGGAATTATGACTTTGCCTGAAAAGCAAAGACTCGTACTTTCTTTATACTATTATGAAGATTTGAACTTAAAAGAAATCGGACAAGTTCTTGACGTTACAGAGTCAAGAGTCTCTCAGTTACACACCCAAGCAATCTTGAAACTTAAAACAAAACTTAGAACATTGTTTGACTCAGTAGAGGATCTTGCGAGCTAAATGGAAAAAAGAAATTATCATTCAGATTATGAGATGAGTTTGAGTACTCTAGAGGACATCCAACTCCTTTCTGAGTTCTCAATGTCTCCCTTGATAGGACGAGCTTATTTCCACTTGTCAGAGATAAAGAGAAAAGCCGATGCCTCAAGCTTAGGTCATGTCGCTCACTACGATCAGGTGGCAAAAGTTCTCGATGAGAAATTTGAATCTATTTTTACAGATTTTTTTAGCAATAAATCAAAGTTCAAAAATTTTGATTATTACAAATCAACTGCAAAGATTGACCTGAAAAAATGGAATCTCATTCTGGAAATTATTCCAGAAGTTCTCTCAATCGTTTCCATGTTTAATTATCACGGGACAATTGAAACTAGACTTGACGAGAGCAGGCTTCTTGTTTCGGGCATGATTCTGGAAGATGGACATCTTCAGATGAATCGCAAATTTATCTATGTAGTAACCAGAAAGCTTTTAAAACAAAAAGTTCTAATTACTTTTAACTTGGAAAAGACAGCAAGGACCGGACTATTTAAGTTGGATTTAAAAGTCGATATTTCTCATGATGATTCTCTGGTTTATAAGGTAAATTTTAAAACTAACCCAAAAGAAAATTATTTGGTCGGTTTTTCAAATATTTTTTGTCATTACCGTGCGCTTCTCGAAGACGTTAAGACAGTTGGTGAACACAATATTATTGAAATTTCTAGTGACCTAAGTGTGAAGCATTCGCTGGGAGTACCGGACTTAAGCCGTCTGGAATCAGCAAACAAAGAAATTTTACACTTTCCCTTTTTATTTCGCCCCGTTTCTATCATACTACCAATGAAAGGGAATCTTTCTACAGATTCATTTACACGTAGTTTATCTAGTAGTCATGATGACGAACAAAAGAGGGAACAGAATGTTTCTACATATTATCGAACAATCGATTTCTTCTCCTTATTCAATATCTAAATTCTTATTTTCTGAGGTGCTATTATGCGATTTACTCTAGGACGAGTTGTGCATTTTTATTACGTTATTGTACTAGTTGCGATGACTGGGCTTTTTGCATATGGAGCAAAACACTATTGGGAAGCTGGTCTTTTAAATATTGATTACGTCAGCAATCTTTACGATGGAACAAGTAAAGTACACGCTGTAAAAGAACGTGCAGATGTTGAAGAAATAAAAAAATTCGCGGATGGTGATCGCATAAAAGATGCAAATCGAATTTTTAATAGACTTGAGCAAGATATTCGTGATTTAAAATCTATTAAGCCGGGTGATAAAAATACTTTTGATGAAAATACTAAAAAAGTAAAAGTTGCATTAAATAATTTCCAAACAGCTCCTGAACTAACAACCATTCTTAATAATATCACTGCAAAAGTCACGAGTTTTGAAAATTTTGTTACAGAAAAGAAATGGCCAACACTAAGTAAAATGGCAGTCAACTTGCGAATTAAAACCTCTCCCGGTCGTTTAATGCAAGGAGGTCTTTATAATTTTGAAAAGACTCAAACACTTACTCAATCAGTAAATAACGATATAGAAGCAATGACAAATTTCACTGAGTCGTCAGGACTTCCTTCTGATATTAAGACAGCAATAATAAATCGCATTCAAACGATTAAAACAGAAGTTGCCAACTTAGAAACATACGTAGATGACCACAAGAAATTCAATCGTGTTTATAAAGACTTCGCCAATGATTACCATGCATGGTTTAAATTTGTTGAACCAGAAATCGCTTTAAAGAAAATTCAATTCGAAAAAAGTTCACAAACAATTCTTTATTCTTTGATTATTATTTTTTCCGGCATGATAGCTTCATTAGCACTTGGTTTTGTAATTTATAATTATTCTACAAAACGTGGATCTAAGAAAACTGAAAAATTAATCTTAGACACTATTAAAGAAGGACTTCTTCCTACGGAAGCAAAGGGAAGTGAAAAATTTTCTCCTGAGTTCCGTAATGAATTAGAAAAATATCGGGATTATGTACATAAAAGAATGAGTTTTGGCAGTATTTTTCAAGAGGCTATGCCTTTTGCTTCTATTCTTCTTGATTCAAATCTCAATTTAGTTTGGGGTAATTCACATTTTTATGATCAGTGGCAATTGCAAAATTTTAATCAAGATGGAGATGATTCACTGACTTGGGATTTTTTACAAAGATTCACAAATCTTGAAGACAATAGTTCTATTCTTAATGCTCTTCGCATGAGTGCTTCAGGAGTTTATAAGATTCAAGTAAAAAATGCTTCTATGGCCAAACCTTTGCCCTATGAAATGCATGTTTCACCAGTTGAGTATTCTGCACAAAAACGAATAATGATTATTTTTTACCCAATGTCTGAAACTGAAATTCGCCTTGATAGTCAAAAGGCTTCGATCATTGCGCCTATGTTGAAAGCTATGGATGCTCATTTAAATGAAACAATGACTACCGAGCTAAAATTCACTTTGAGAAATGAGTCCGAAAAAGCTGGAATTCCCGAACTATTTTCTAGATTTTTGCAATATGTTGAAAAGAATGAAACTATTCATGATGAACATACCGGAGAGATAGAAAGACTTGAAAATGAACTTCAGACTCAAAGAAACGTCGTAGGTGAAATTAGAAAAACTGTCGTAGCTTCTTTTGAAACCCAAAGAGCTTCAATTGACAGGTATAACCAATTCAAGTCTTCTGTTACAGCAGTTCTAGATGCGAGAGACCAGCTCGAAGAGCAATTTAAATATGCTCTAAGTTCATCTAGAGAGTTTTATAAGGATCAAAATAAAATTCTAAGCAGTGCAGAAAAAGCTGATAAAACAGTTGATGAGTACGTGAAGAGCTTGAAAACAATCACTGTTCTAAAAACTGATTTCAAAGATCTCAAAGGCAATGTTGAAGAATTTAAATCAAGAATTACTCAAGTACTAGATCAATTACTAATATTCCAAAACCATGAAGATGGTGCTTTAAGAGTTGATCAGTTTCTTGGCAAAGTTAAACTGGAAATGAAAGGATTTGAAAAAGTACTAAATGGATTTAGTCAGGTAGTCACGCAATTGGACATAACTGTTACTAAATTAGACATGATGGTTGAATCTCGTGAGAAAATGGATTTGGAAGGTGTTAGGCTACGTCTGGATGCCGTTAAAAATAATCTAGAGAATGCACAATTCTCAGCTTCAAAAATATCACAAAATGCCCATTCAAAAGATGATGAAATGGTCGGTGTGTTAAAAGGACTTATTGTAAACTTGAAAACTGAAATGAAGCGTATAGATGAAATGTGCAGATTGACAGGGTTAACGTCTGAGCACCTAAAAGTCATTGCACCATTAGAGAATCAGGCTTAAAAGTGAATTAGTCTTTATCTAATAAATAAATTAAAATAAAAAAGGCTCCAGATTAGTGGAGCCTTTTTTTTGATCAAAAGGATTTCGATGCAAGATAACACTAGCAGTATTAAGAACTATTTTATCTTTGCATTGCTTTTTATCATTATGTCTTTTTTCATTGTTCAATCTTTTATATTTGGAATTTTGTGGGGAGCTGTAACGGCTCTTTCTGTATGGCCAATCTATGAGAAAATTTCCGGTAAGAATATATTTTTTGTTGGTAAGCGAACAAATAATCGTGCATTGAGTTTTGCCATTCTTTTTTGCCTACTTTTTCTTATTCCGCTTTTGTATGGAATTTATGAATTAGGCGAGCTTTACAAGACAAGTAGCCATTACATTGCCACCAATACAGAGCATGGTGTGTTAAATTATCCTTCATGGTTTGAATCTTTGCCAATGAAAGAAAAGGTGATTGATTTTTGGAATACAAATATTGCAACTAGCACTGGCCTAATCGAAGCTATAGATCGTTTGAGTAGCGGTAAATTAGTTTTACTTTTCTCTTCATTATGGTCTCAGGTTTTAGATCGTGTTGTAACAACTGTTGTGATGATTGTTTCATTTTATTTTATGCTTAAAAATGGCGACATCATTAAAAAAAATTATAAAAATGTTTTTTCCTATTGGTTGTCGGCACGTGGATTGTCACATATTGAAAATGGAATTTCCTCTTTGCGTGGAACGATAAACGGTGTTGTGTTAATCGGCGTACTGGAAGGCATTCTCTTATCTGTTCCGTTGATTGCAGGTGGACTTAATTCAGGTTTTTTAATCGGACTAGCCGCAGGTCTCTTAGGTGTGATTCCGCTATTAATGCCTTTTTTAATTATACCCTGCCTTATTTATATCTACATGATGGGTAATACCCTTTGGGCTGCTATCGGAGCGGTCGATTTGGTAATTGTTTGGTTTGTATTTGAAAATATAATCAAACCACAAATGATTAGTAAAAAAGTAAAAATCAACTCGGTAATTATACTTATCTCAATGATAGGCGGAATGCAGTTAATGGGACCTGTTGGATTATTTCTTGGGCCATCAATTGTTTCAATGGCTATAGGTATGGTTCGAGATTTTTTAGCCAGCGCAAATCCAGTTTAACCTAAAAAAAGTGGTCATTGCCACGCCAGCCGACTTGGTGAAATCCATTCTGTAGTTAACTATTCTTTCTTTTTGTCTTCTTTTTCTAGAATCGTTGTAGCAGGAATAGACGGTGCAATTTGTATTGCAGCAGGACTCTCAACTGGCTCGATCTTCTTAGGACAAGCAGGTGTCATATCTATATATTTTTTTAATGCTTTAGTCGCACCAGTATAGTTATGACTTAATAGATCACTATAATTTAAACACATTTTTTTACATTTTTCGACATCGCTCGTAGAAGGCCCACCTAATCCAAGTAAACCTTTTGTGATAAATTGATCGCAACCTGTAGCACAGACCGAAAGAATTTCTTTATCAGCATTTGCCGTATTTTCAGGATCGCAAATTTTGAATGCCTGAGCATAAATACTATCCGATACTTTTTTAATATATTCCTGATTAGGTTTTTCTGCTGAGTACTGTTCATAAACATCCAAAAATGATTTTTCACGAAGGTAAGTGCACTGAATGCCTTTAGCAATAATCAGAGTTTCGTTTTTTTCTGCAGCATTAAGAAGGCCGACTAGAAACAAAGATAAAAAAATTAATGTCGACTTCATACTGCTCCTTTTAAAAAACTTTCTAACAATATATCTCTTACCAAGTTTGGAAGCAAAGAGTTCTCAAAAAAAGAGTTTTATTGCATACGTATTACGAAGATTGTTGAGCAAAATGCTTTATTGGGTTTTATTTTCCAACATCATTTTACATTTGAGCATATTGCTTGCTAGAGCTTTTTCATCCTAGATATCCTAATTCCATTGGAAAATGGATTTCTAAAAAATTATCAATCAAGGACGATCATTATGAAACTTATCTCTCTCGCATTTCTTACGATTCTTTCAACTCAAGTTCATGCGATGCCCGTTGGTTCTTTTGATGCATTAAAAGTAGTAAGTAAAAATTTAAATGCACTTGATCCTAATTATGATTTTAATGGAATAGTTAAACTATCAAATTGTTCAGGTTCAATTATTCGTTTTTCCGGAATGCCTGAATCTTCTAAAGCAATCGCAATGACAAACGGACACTGTTTATCAAGTGGAATGCCTAACCCCGGTGAAGTTGTAATTGGAAAAACTGTAAGCCGCTCGATGAAAGTTTATAGTAAATCTCAAAAATTAGTCGGTATCACTGCTACTAAGGTCTTGTACTCGACGATGACAAACACTGATGTAACTTTGTATGAACTAAAAGAAACATATAAAGACTTAACTGCAAAAGGTGTGGACTCATTTGATCTAGATGGAAATCACCCTTCACTTGGAACATCTATTGATGTTGTTTCTGGTTACTGGGATCGAGGATACAGATGCAATATTGACGCATTTATTTATGTACTACGCGAAGCTGATTGGACAATGAAAGATTCAATTCGTTATACGGAAACAGGTTGTGACACAATCGGTGGAACTTCTGGATCTCCTATTATTCAAACTGGAACAAGAACAGTCGTTGGTATCAACAATACTGGAAATGAAGATGGTGAAAAATGTACGATGAACAATCCATGTGAAGTAGATGAACAAGGAAATATTGTTGTTAAAGCACACGCTTCTTACGGACAACAAACATATAGAATTGCTACTTGTTTAACTCCGGATTTTAGAATTGATTTAAATCTTCCCAACTGTGAATTATACAAACAGAAATAATAATTTAAAAATTATTAATTATAAAAAAAGCCAGGCATATTGCTTGGCTTTTTTTGGTTCCAGGTGACCCCAGAAGTGCAGTGCTAAAACTATTGGAGAGATTCCTCTTTGTAATCTTCATTTCCTATAGTTGGATAGTAAGCATCGTCACCAGAAAAATTCATCACAGCTTTAAAAAGTTTTTGAGTATCACCTGGAAGGTCGCTCAGAGATATTCCTTCAATTTTTAATTGTTTAAATTTTTTAAGAAGTTTTTTTAAAGTTATTTCGATTTCTAAAAACTCGCGAGCGTTGGGATCGTTTGGAGTTTCTTTAATTGCTATATCTACACCTTTTGCTTTAGCAATCTTAACGAATTTTTTGATCTCGCGAACAGGTAGAGATTTTATATGGGATAAGGACTTTTGTTGTTCATCTTTTTTAAGTTTAACTATTTCATTTGTTTGACTGAGAGAAAGCTGTCCATTTTTGCGAGCTTCTTTAACACCAGCTGAAGCCATTTCGTCTCGGTTAATAGCTTCATGGATTTGCTTTGGAGAAAGTCCTGTTTTTTCAGCTACAAGATTTAAAAATTTTTCGGATGGAAGTACTATTTTCTTTTTTTGGATTTCTATTTCTTCGCTTGAATCAACTGCAGGAGAATTTGAAGTTTTTAGTTCAACTTCCTCGTGAGGATTTAGTTTTTGATAAATTTCTTTTGCACGTCTTAAATGCCCTTCGATTTCTATTTTTGATAAGTCTTTTCTCACTAAGTTTTCATCAATAGAAACAAGTTCACTTTCCAATGCACCCTTGTCCACAATCATCACTGGAGCTTCGGTGTAACCTAGGTTCAATAGGGCCTTAAAGCGCCTTGCTCCCGCTAAAATTACATTATCAGGAGAGATAACTATCGGTGCGATAAGCCCCAATGTTTGGATAGATTTTTCCAGCTCTAATACATCTGTACCAAACCTCAAATAAGGATTTGTTGCTTTAAGATCAATAAGCTTTCTTATTTCCACGATATTCTCCGACAGTATTTATTTGTAGGAGAAAGGGTGCCAAAGCTTCCAAGTATTGTCAGTTGAATTAATAATAAAATATCTAACATCTTCTTAAGCTGATGAAATTTCTCATTCATATGACTTCAGGCTTAATTAAACGCAGATGCAAAATTTAGTTTTATTATTTAAGCTTCTTCCAGTTGCGGATCAGCTTTCTTAATTCCTCAGACTTATTAGTAGGCTCAGGTAGATCGATGAGCTTTTCCTTCAGGAATAAAAGCTGCCATCGAACTAGCAACAGCCAATTCAACCACTCCATTTTATCGTATCCAAGAATAAGCTCGACTTGAAAAAATTGGATTTGAGAAATATCATAAACCATTTCTTCTTCATCAAAAGAATATTTTTTCTTATTCCACCCGCAAATGAAGACCCTGCGATCATATCGAAATCAATTAGTTTTGGTCGCAATCTTTTTAATTGTAAAATATATCTTGGATGAATAATGCGAATGGGTCGTTGGAGTCATCTTTGGTAGTCTTGGTTCACAGTTGTCGGTATTTAAGTCGATCGTGTTGTATTTATAGTTAGTAATAATCACATCTTCCGGATTTTTTCATAGAGGTAAATTTAATTATATGATTCTTTCCGAGCATTCTCTTCTAAATTCTTCTTTGATTTGCCAAATAAAAAACCAAAGGCAACAAGCTTGCATTGGAGGCTTACTGCTGAAACACTTGTGACAAAAATTATAGGGTATAAATTATTAAGGATTGAGAAATTTCCATCCTGATCCATATTGGTCAAAAAAAGCGCAACAAATTATGTATATTCTAAAATTGATTCTTCAGATAAAATTTGCGAAATGATGGTTGATTTAAAACCCAATTAAATTTATGACTAAATCGTTCCTTTATAAGAAAAATGAATGAAGTAAATATCAAAATAATTAATCCACCAATGATCACTTGATTTATTTTATTAGTGTGAAAATGTTCACCAATGGCTATTCCCCAAGGGTGAATTAGATAAAACCAATATGAAATTGAACTCAAGTAGACGTTGCTCAATAAGTTGGTTCTATATGGGGTGTCAGTGAGCTTTGTCAGTTGAATAATAAATATACAAATGAGAAAAGCGTGTAGACTAAATCCAATTGAGTCACGAAGAGCAATTGGAAAAAAACCTACTAAAGCAATAAGTAAAAGTGTGAAACTTAATTGCAGAAATTTAAAATGCTCAAAAAAAGATAATTTTTTTTTAAAAAAATCGAGATCTATATTGAGAGCCAATAATGCACCTATGGCCAAGGCATCAAGTCTTGTTTCAAAAGAATTATAAATATAACTTTCACTGCTTAAATGGAAAATAGACAAGATCGTACGATAAACAATTACCATAATAACAACAGAAATCAAAAACCAAGACAAACCGTTACGAGTAGAAAATTTTCGCATAAAGTATTGAAAAACAACAGGCCATAGCAGATAAAATTGTATCAACATCGACGTAGTCCAAAAATGTGCAAAACCAGTATTGGGATGTCCGTGAAGAGCATTGTAATAATTGGATGAAAAAGTAATCACTGAAAGAACGTGATGAAAATCTATTGGCTTATCGAAATAATATTTAATTAAAACATTGAACAACACAACAGCGTAGAGTGCGGGAATAATTTTCCAAAAACGTTTATTATAGAAACGAGCAAAATTAATTATTGCTGATTGCTCCCATTCTTTTAAAAAATAACGGGTAAACGTATAACCTGAAATTACCAAGAAAAAAATAGCTCCTTGGCCTCCACCTAGGTGAATTTTACTATGTCCGGCAAAAACTAGAATAACAGCAACCAGTCTTATCCAAGAAAGACTTGAAGGGATCATGAGATCAAATTTTTTATTATTATCAAATTCAATATTCATCTTGAAAACTAATACCCTTACTCTGCATTTTTAAGTTTGGGCGAATTTACTTTATAGTGCAGTGTGCGTCTAGGGAAATTCTGAAAAGTTTGAACAAATTATATGCCTGTAACTTATCGGAAATATTGAATTTTATTAATATTAGATTGTAATATCACTTAAGAATTGTTTGATTGAAAGTTTTAAGTCTTCGATTTTGTTTGTGTTCATTATCACCAGATCTGATAATCTTTTTTTGTCATCAATGTCCATTTGGTTTTCAAGAATTTTTGTGGCCATTTTTATCGATGATTTATCGCGAAGAACGATGCGCTCTATTTGTACTTTTTTTGGAGCATAGACACAGACAGAAAGATCGACATGTTTGTTAAGTTTTTTTTCAAATAATAATGGAACATCGTAAACAATAAAAAAAGGATTGCTCAATGTTGCGTATGCCTTTTGAAATTCTTCCGGCATAAAGACGTAGAGAAAATCTTCAAGCATTTTTTTTACATGCGGGTCAATAAAGACCATTTCGCGCAATTTAGGAAACACAATCTTCCCGTCGGATATTGCTTGAGGAAAATGACTAATTATAAAATTTAGTGTTTCATTTTTTTGATAAATATTTTTTATAAGTTTGTCGGCATCAATCACTGGGATATTATGTTCACGGAGGATTTCAGCCACAGTACTTTTACCGGTCCCAATTCCACCGGTAAGTCCGATAATTGGAACGGGGATGTGGTAGAGTCGATTCTCTGGAGTTTTAGTAATCCATTTAGTTTTTAGATTTTTCATCAACTTTCGCTTTATTCCAGTAAACATCCATCTGCTCTTGATTCATTTCTTCGATTTTTTTACCATTGGATAACATCAAGTCTTCCATGGCGTGAAATCTTCTAAGAAATTTTTTATTTCCGGCCCTAAGTGCATCATGGGCATCAAGGTTTAGGTGACGAGCTAATTGGGCGATAGAAAAAAGTAAATCTCCCAATTCTTCAAAAACGGCATCACGATTTACTGCTCGATTGGGTGTTAGCTCTTCTTTTAATTCTTGCCATTCTTCTTCAACTTTATAAACAACTTGTTTGTAATCTTCCCAATCGAATTTTAATTCATTAGTCTTCTTTCCGATTTTCATGGCGGCCATAAGCGGAGGTGCATTAAGAACCGAGGAGCTTATGCGGTGATGAGTTGCGAGGCTATCAAGACGTTCCTTTTCTTCTTTTTTTATTATTTCCCAATTCACTAGAACTTGATCAGCATCAATTTTACTTTGGTTGTCTATGAAAACATGAGGATGGCGGCGAATTAGCTTTTCAGTCAGCTTTGCTGCAACTGATTCAATATCAAATTCTCCTTTTTCAGAAGCTATTTGAGCGTGTAGCAACACTTGCATCAAAACATCGCCAATTTCCTCTTCCATATGTTTTGGGTCTTTTTCTTCGACAGCTTCAATGAATTCGTAAGACTCTTCCAGTAAATATTTTAGCAAAGACTGATGAGTTTGCTTTAAATCCCAAGGGCATCCATGCTCAGGATGGCGAAGCTCGGCGATAACATCTTTTAGTATTTCAAAATTACTCTTTTCAGGACTTTTATTCATTTGCGGCACCTATTAAATTTTGTTACCTTTTTAGGAATGAAATTAACCATAACCCTTTATGATAGTGGAATAAAAAAGAAAACTAGTAAAGTGTCCAGCGAGATATCGGGTCTGATTTCTCCTTTGGAAAAGAGCTTTGCTCTGTTCTTAACAAAGAACCCACATTTTAAGGGGGTCAAAGAAGTGTCAATTTCAATGACTCTTTGTGGAAAGAGAAAGATTCAATCCATGAATCAGAAATACCGCCAAATTGACAAGGCTACTGATGTTTTATCTTTTCCGGTGTTTGAGAATCTTCGTCCGGATAAATTAGTAACTGAAAAAAATCTTCCTCAAGTCGAACTCGGTGATCTGGTAATTTGTAAGGAAATTGCAAAATCTCAAGCGCTAGAGTTTAAAATCAGCTACGAACAAGAGGTGATTCATCTTGCAGTTCACGGTTTTTTACATCTCTTGGGTTTTGATCATGAAACTTCTTTAAAAGAAGAAAAAATCATGGAGAAGTACGAAGCTGAACTGGTGAATAAAATTTATAAAAAACTATAAGCAAACTAATAAGGCAACAAGATATGAACGAACAAATAAAAATTGAACTCAATGAAAAAAAACTCGATATAAGAAATTACCAAGAGAAGCTCGATCTTCTTCGGAGGTCGCTTTGAGATTGAGAAAAAACAAAATCGCTTAGATGAAATTAAGCGAATTGAAGGCATGGAAGGATTTTGGGATGACTCCACTAATGCTTCAAAAATTCAAAAAGAAAAATCTGTAATTGACGAAATTGTAAATACCTATACTCACCTAAAGCAATTGTATGACGACTTCGATGTTTTATTGGACTTTGCACTGACTGAAAACGACGAAGCCTCAGCAGAAGAAGCAATCGGCGTTTATAAAAACTTTTTATCTGAATTTTCATTGGCAGAACAAAAAGTTTTGCTCTCTGGTGAGTTAGATCCCAATAATGCAATTGTTACGGTAAACGCCGGAGCAGGCGGAACAGAATCCTGTGACTGGGCCTTTATGATTCTTCGAATGGTCATGAGATGGGCAGAAACAAAAAAATTCAAAGTTCAGGTTCTCGATACCCAAGAAGGGGATTCAGCTGGAATTAAATCGGCAACTATTACGATTACAGGGAATTATGCATACGGATTATTGAAATCAGAATCTGGCGTTCATCGCCTGGTCAGGCTTTCTCCATTTGACTCTGCTGGAAGACGCCATACTTCATTTGCCTCGATTTATGTTTCAGCTGAAATTGATGACACGATTGAAATTGAAATACTCGATAAAGATTTGCGTATTGATGTTTACCGCGCTGGTGGTTCTGGAGGACAGGGCGTAAACACGACTGACTCTGCTGTCCGCTTAACTCATTTGCCAACCAACTTGGTTGTCATATGCCAGAATGAGCGCTCTCAGCTTCAAAATAAAGCGCAAGCAATGAAAGTTTTAAGATCGAGACTCTACGAATTAGAAATGGATAAACGTAGAGCAAAAATTGCTGAAGTCGAGGCCAATAAAAAAGACATCGCTTTTGGCGCTCAAATTCGCTCTTACGTTCTTCACCCTTATAAATTAGTGAAAGATCACCGGACTGGTTTCGAATCCTCTCAAGCGGAAAAAACCTTAGAGGGAGATCTTGATGGTTTTATCGATGCCTATCTTCGCTGGACAGTTGAAAAGAACACTGCTCATGGAGATCATTAATCAATGAAAGGTCAGAGGTTTAAACTTTTCCTCACTCTTTTTTTAGATAATTCTACTACTGTAAAGTTTGCCGTTGGCGTTCTCGTCGGTATGGCCTTTTCTATTGCTGTTATTCTGTCTACCATTGGAATTATGGACGGATTTCAACGGGCCTTAAAAATTGGTCTTAAGAAATCTGTCGGTGAAGTGGTTATGAATTCTCAAGGCGGAGGATTTTTTAAACTCAATAATTCTATCTTTGAAAAATTTAAATCTCAAAACATTGATCACTATTCAGCACTGGTTCAAACTGAAAGTTTTTTAATTTTTGATGAAGACTCTCGTGGTGTTGCGGTGAGAGGAATAGATGACTCTTATGCAGAAGTTGTTAAACTTCCTTTACTACTCAAAGACAACGAAGTGGCGATTGGATCTGAGATTGCAAAAATAAATAAAATTAAAATCGGCGATGAAATTGTCCTTGCCTTTGCTAAAGGAAATATTAGTCTCAAGTCGATGCCCTCTCTTGAGCGCTTTAAAGTGAGTCGAATTATAAATCACGGTGTTTATCAAAAAGATTCCAAAATAGTTTATATCAAACTGGAAACTCTGCAGCGAATTCTCGAATTAGGTCATTATATTAATATGATTTCTCTGAATTTGCCTCAGGACTCAAAATACAAAGACGATATTGAAAAGATTGAAAGCAATATCCCCATTCTGAGAAAGAAATTTAATGCAGAATTTTATTTCAAACCTTATTGGCGCGAGTTCGCACCGCTCTTGGAAGCTGTTAAAGTTGAAAAGGTGATGATTAGTTTGATTCTGCAAATGGTAGTGGTTATCTCTATTTTTAATATTTTAGCTTTCATTATTTTTATCAATGAAAAAAAATCCAAAGAACTGTTTTTATTTAAGGCTCTGGGGCTTTCAAAAAAAGCAATGAGCGATCTTTGGATGAAATTAGTTTTTTTAATTTGGGGACTCTCGTGTCTTCTCTCATTGGTGCTAGTGCAAATTTTTAAGTTTTTACTGCTAAAATTATCTCTTTTTGAACTTCCTTCCGAAATTTATTCAATGCCAAGAATTGAGCTTTATTTATCCTGGACTGATTATCTTTTTGTTTGGAGTCTTACATTGGTTTGGATCTTAATCATCACTTTTTATTTATTAAGAAGATTAAAACAAAAAAGCCTGCTCGCAGGCTTAAGACAGGAATTCGCATGAGTCCTATAATTAAAATCGAGAATGTAAAAAAATTCTATAAACAATCTCACGCATTAAACGGTGTGAACCTCACAATGAATGAAGGCGATGAGTATCTTATTAGAGGAGCTTCGGGCTCTGGT
Source organism: Bacteriovorax sp. (assembly GCA_014377485.1). Classification (GTDB taxonomy): domain Bacteria; phylum Bdellovibrionota; class Bacteriovoracia; order Bacteriovoracales; family Bacteriovoracaceae; genus Bacteriovorax. The sequence continues at coordinate 32,737 of JACMPM010000107.1, forward strand.
AAATCAACTCTGCTATATTTGCTCGGAGGACTTGATCGCCCTACCGAAGGACAAGTCATTGTTAATCAAAAAAATTTAGTTGAACTTAGCGACGAAGAATTGGCAGTCTATCGCAATCGCTATATTGGTTTTGTTTTTCAATTTCATTTTCTTCTTCCTTCAATGAATTGTCTGAACAATTTATTACTGCCGGCCCGTCTAGCTGGGCTCTCGAGTGAAGAAACGTTGGAAGTTCAAGAGCGCGTTTTGGGTCTTGCTAAAACTTTGGGCGTGACACAATGCCTTGAAAAATTTCCATTTGAGCTCTCAGGTGGAGAGCAGCAAAGAATAAATATTATTCGTGCTCTTTCATTAAAGCCCAAGCTTTTACTTTGCGATGAGCCAACTGGAAACTTAGATTCGGAGAACTCAAAAAAAGTCATTCAACTGCTTCGTACTTTGTCAGCAGAATTCAAATCAACCTTAGTGGTTGTCACTCACGATCCAGTGATTGCAGAGAGCTTTAGCAATCAGATTTTAATGAAAGATGGAATGATTGTTAGAGCCTAGATATTTCTTTGCACATCGTATTGTTCTTGCTACTTTTTAATACCTTAGTTTTTTAATCGAGTGTAAGATCTATGTCTTTGAGATTGATCTCTTTATTTTTTTGGGCAGCCCTGAGTTTGAGTCTTGCGGGAAGTCTATTTGCAGCCGAAGACTTAGGTCCACGAGTTGATCTTTTTAAAATAGACCAGATTGTCGTAAAAGGTCTCAAGAAAGTTGAAAAGGAAGCTGTCCTGGAAAAAATCGGTGCAAAAATCGATATGGTTCTCGATAACTACCTTCTTAAAAAAGATCTCGAAAAAATTTATTCCATGAAGTATTTTGAAGAAGTTTCCGCTGAACTTGAGATTATTGGTGGGAAAAACGTTTTAATTCTAAAGATGAAAGAAAAGCCTATCGTTACAAAAATCTCTTTCGAAGGAAACGATGGTTTAAGTGATGACGACTTAAAAGGAATTGTTAAAACCAAAGTTTTTTCAATCCTTGATGCCACTTCTGTAAAAAATGATATTCAGGCCCTGCTTAAGCACTATGAAGAAAAAGGCTACTTTCTGGCTTCAGTTGATTATAAAGAAAAAAAAATCAATGACGAAAATATCGAACTCATTTTTAATATTAAAGAATTTGATAAAGTTAAAGTTAAGAAAGTAAGTTTTCTCGGAAACAAAGCTTTCAAAGACGAAGAGATAAAAAGTATTCTTCAAACTCAAGAGGATAGTCTTTTCTCTGGTCTTTCAGGTTCAGGAAATTTCAAAGAGATTAATTTTCAAAACGATATTGAGCGTTTGAAATATTTCTATCGCATGAAAGGTTACCTCCAAATTAATATTGGAACTCCTGAAATCACAGTTTCTGAAGATAAAAAATGGGTTTTCATTACGATGAAACTCACAGAGGGTCCTCAGTTCTCAATTAATAAAATTACTTTCCAGGGTGAAATGCTTTTCCCAGAAAGTGAGGTGCGTGAAAAACTTACTTTGAAAGAAAATGAAACTTATTCTGAAGAGTCTCTCAGAAAAGACATTCAACTTTTAACTGAAATGTACCAGGACGAAGGTTATGCTTTCGCCAACGTTATTCGTAACCTGAATGTAGTTCCAGGGGAAAATAAAGTTGATGTGGAATTTTCTTTTGAAAAAGGGAAGATTGCTTATTTTGGACGCATCAAGGTTAAAGGAAATTCTAAATCTCGCGATAAAGTTATTCGCAGAGAACTTCTTATCCGTGAAGGACAGAAATTTAACGGAACGGCTTTACGTCAATCTAAAGAAAACGTTCAACGCTTAGGGTTCTTTGAACCTGAATCGATTATCTTCAACACCGTTTCACCAAAAGACAAAGAAGACATTCTGGATGTTGAAATTGCTGTCAAAGAAAAAAATACAGGACAAATTTCTCTTGGTGCAGGTTATTCAACTGCGACTGGTGGATTTTTCCAAGCCTCTGTTTCTCAATCGAACTTTAGAGGATTGGGACAGAATTTAACTTTCAGTTTAAATATAGCTAAGACTTCAAATACTTTCAGCATAGATTTTACTGAACCTTATTTCTTAGATTCAAAATGGTCACTGGGTGGTGGCGTTTTCATGAGTAACGATGACACTTCATCATCATACAGTGAAAAGAAAAAAGGTATGAACGTGAGAGTTGGTTATCCAGTTTTTACTTTCACTAATCTTTATACAACTTATAAGTTAGAAGACACTAGAATCAAAACGGTTGATGACCCTACAATTGATGTGAATTTAGAAAATGGTTTAGCCTCTTCAATTCAAACTTCTATTGTTCACGACCGCAGAGACGATCGCTCTGATGCCAGAAAAGGTATTTTCCTGAGTTACTCAACTGAGTATACTGGGATAGGTGGCGATAAGAAGTGGATTAAAAACGAAACTGAAGCCCGTGGATTTTACCCTGTATGGGGTGATTTGATATTGCGTTCGCGTTTTTATGCTGGTCGCTTGGACGAAGTTAACGGTCAAAAAATTCCTCGTACTGAAAAATTCACCTTAGGTGGATCGAGAAATCTTCGCGGATATGCATACGAAGCAATTGGGCCAAAAAGACAGGGCGTAAATAATGCAGGACAAACTTTAACTTTCAATACTGGTGGTATATTTTCTACTTTCACCAATCTTGAGTTCCAACATCCACTATCAAGAGAAGCTGGACTAAAGTGGGTTGTCTTTTTTGACGCTGGACACGCTGGTACATTTAACGATGTAAGAATATATACTGATTATGGTTTTGGTTTTAGATGGTTTTCTCCGATTGGAACGCTTCGGTTCGAATTTGGTTACCCATTAACTGGTGTATATAAAAATCAGGGTTCTCAATTCCATTTTGATATAGGACAATTATTTTAAGATATTTCTCAAAGGGAGACTACAATGAAATCTTTAATCGCTGTTATGGCATCTCTTCTATTTACGTGCTCGGCATTCGCTAAAGTAGCTGTTGGTAAAGTTGATGTGCAAAAAGTACTTATCACTGTGACTCAAGGTCAGGCCGTTCGCGACCAATTGAAAAAAGCATTCGATGAAAAACAAAAACTTCTAAAAGAAGAAGAAGATAAAATCAGAAAACTTCAAGACGATTACCAAAAGAAAGCGTCAGTTTTAAATGACAAAGAAAAAGGTAAAAAAGAAAGAGAAATCCAGGAAAAAATCGTAGCGATTCAACAAAAGACTGCTACTTACCAAAAAGATATTCAAGATATGGAGCAAAAACTTAAAACTCCAATCCTGGAAAAAGTAAAAGCAGTTGTTGATGAAGTTGCAAAAAGTGCAGACGTTGATCTTGTTTATGAAGCAGCAACAGCTCCAATCCTTTACGCAAAAGAAGAAAAAGACCTTACTGATGACGTAATAAAAATGTTCAATAAAAAATTTCCTAAATAACATTTTAAGTAAATTTAGAATTTCAAATACGGGATCCGTTGAGCGAAAAGCTTATCGGATCCCATAATTTTTTAAGAGGATGTTCCTATGAAACTAGGAAACCTAAAAAACTTCGATTCAACTCTCGCAATCATCATAGGTGAGGAAGAGTTTACAGTTGTCGGTATCACCGACAGCTTTCAACTGGCACATCATCATTTTGTTTTTATTAAAAATAAGAATTTTTTAAATGATTGGTTGGAAAAAAATAAAACACCAAAAAGTACCGGTGTAATTTTTGAAAAAAAATTCTTTGATCTAATGAATGAAGAAATTAAATCACAAGTTCAAGACTTCGCTTATTTTACAGCGATAGTAGACGATGTGAATCTTGCTATGTCTTATCTTTCAAAACCTTTTTTTGAAGAAAAAATAAAAAATGTAAATGACATGGTTGATGGTCGACAAATGGGATCGGCGATAGTGGATTCTAGTGCATGGATTGCACAAGGCGTTTTCATTGGAGAAAGCGTATCGATTCACGCTGATGTAAAAATTCACCCTGGAGTGGTGATTATGTCAGGAGTTGAAGTTGGGATAGGAAGTGAAATCTATCCAAATACAGTTATTTACCGAAATGTAAAAATTGGAAAAAATGTTCGCATCCACGCTAACTGCTCAATTGGTTCGGATGGATTTGGATATAATTTTAAAAATGGCGAACACTTAAAAGTTTGGCATATGGGTAGTGCAATCATTGGCGATAAAGTTGAAATCGGTGCCAATACAAGTATTGATGGTGGAACTTTTTCTCCAACTATAATTGGTGCCGGTTCAAAAATAGATAATCTTGTTCAGATTGGGCACAATTGTCGTTTGGGGATCGGTGTTGTTATTTGTGGTCAAGCTGGGCTCGCCGGAAGCTGTATTGTTGGTGACTACACTGTAATGGGCGGTAGGGCCGCGATTGCTCCTGGAGTGACAATCGGTAAAGCTGTGCAAATTGCAGGCAATGCCGGAGTCGTAAGCAATGTTGGCGATGGTGAAATAGTTGGTGGGTTTCCTGCGCGGGAAATTAAAGAGTGGAGAAAAGAAGTTGCGCTGATACGCAAGCTTTCTTCAGCAAATACAGTAAAATAATTGATAAGCAGGAGTTTTTATGTTTTTAAATACTGAGCAGGTAATGAAGATTCTTCCTCATCGCGATCCTTTTCTTTTTATTGATTCAGTTGAATCAGTGTCAATTCCAGGACGCACTTTAGTTCCAGGTGAAGTCGTAGACATGAAAGAAATTGTAGACTCTGAAGTAGTGGCTCATTATAGAACAAAAAAAGATCACGCTATCTTTAAAGGTCACTTTCCAGATTTTCCAATTCTTCCCGGTGTAGTTCAAGTTGAAATGATGGCCCAGGCAACAAGCTTCGTAGTTTTTTTGATTCATAAAGAACCTATGAAAATGAAAATGGATGTCGCGCTTTTATCTATTACTGAAGCTAAATTTAGAAAACCTGTTTTGCCTGAAATGGATTTGAAATTAGTCACTCGAATTATAAAATTGAGAGGAACGATAATAACCAGCGAATGCAAACTTTATCACAATGATCAATTGATGAGTGAGGCTACGGTTATGGCCTCGCTTAAGATGCAATAAAAAAAGCAATTAACAAGGAATAGTTTATGATACATCCAAGTTCTCTTATTGATCCTCAAGCTAAAGTTCATGAAACAGTAAAAATTGGACCATTTTGTATTGTTGGTCCGAATGTAGAAATTGGTGCCAATTGTGTTTTACACTCTCACATCGTTGTAGATGGTCATACGACTATTGGTGAAGGTAATATTTTTTTTCAAGGATGCTCGATTGGAGCACCTCCTCAAGATACATCTTATAAGGGTGAACCAACTCAGACTGTGATTGGAAATAATAATACTTTCCGTGAATATGTTTCAATTCACCGCGGGACTCTTAAAGAAAATAGAATTACTCAAATTGGAAATAACTGCTTCTTCATGGCCTACGTTCACGCAGGTCACGATGTTGGAATCGGAAATAATGTTGTCATTGCAAACTCTACAAATTTCGCAGGCCATGTAAAAATCGGCGACCGTGTAACAATCGGTGGTGGAACAAATATTTCTCAATTCGTAACAATTGGAAGAGGAGCTTATATTGGTGGAGCTTCAGCTATTGATCGCGATATTCCAGTTTTTTGTACAGCAATGGGAAATAGAGTTTACTTGAAAGGAATAAATATCATCGGTCTTCGTCGCCAGGGATACTCTAAGCAAGAAATTTCTGAAGTCGTGGATTTCTACCGCACAATGGAAGCTTCGGCACTTTCTCCACGCACATTCGTCGACCATGCTGAATTTATGGCGGAGTTTAAAGACAACCGCGTAGTTCAGGAGATGGTAGAGCAAATTAAGAAAACTGAAATTGGAATTGCACCTTTCAATTCATAGGAATTAATTCAGGATGGAGTGGTTGTGGGAAAAATAAAAATTGCAGTTATAGGTTATGGTCACCTCGGAAAATGGCATGCACAAAAAGCCGAAGCCTTTCCAGAGTTAGCGGAGTTAAAATACATTGTTGAAAAATTTCCGTCTGCTATAGAGGCTGCAAAAATTGCTCATCCCAATGTTCAGGTGGTCGATGATATTTCAAAAGCGATTCACGATATCGATGCAGCTTTTGTCGTAACGCCCACATCATTTCACTTTGAACTAGTAGAGTTTCTATTAAAAAATAATAAGCATGTTTTTTGTGAAAAACCATTAACCGAAACGACGGCTCAGGCTCTTAAGCTAAAAGATTTGTTAGTTGGTCGTGACCTGGTTTTACAAGTTGGTCACTCCGAGCGATTTCACCAGGCCTGGGAGAGAAAAGAAAATTACAAACAATTTTTTAATTCACCCGCTCATATCACTTTAAAAAGAGTTGCTCCTTTTAAAGGACGCGCAACCGACGTTGATGTGGTTCAGGATCTAATGATTCACGATTTAGATCTACTAGTATATCTCTTTGGAGAAACACCGATTAGTGTTGAATCAGTTGGATTTAAGATGAGAACTAACCGCTATGATTATGTTTCTTCTAATTTTAAATTTAAGTCAGGTCATAAGGCGACTATCACTGTAGGTCGCAATCAAACTAAAGAGGTTAGAGAGCTTGAAATTTCTAATAAGTCCGGAACACTTTTAGTCGATTTGATGAGAAACGAAATTCAGGAAGCATTGGGGAGTGATCCTGGTCCTGAGTTTGTCAGTCTCGATAAATATGAAAAACGCGACCATCTAATGCTCGAGCACAAACATTTTTATGAATCAATCAGTCAGCATAAAAAGCCTATTGTTTCACTGGAAGATGGACTCTTGGCCGTACGATTAATCGATAAAGTTATTGAAAGCGTCGAAAGTGGCCGTGAGGTTATGATCTAATGAATCCAGTTGGAAAATCTTGCTTGATAATAACCGGTGAGAAATCGGGTGAAGAGCATGCACTTAGTTTTTTTAAAGAACTAAGATTTAATTCACCCGACACCAAATTCTTCGGTGTTGGCGGTGAGGATTTGAAATCGGCCGGCCTTGAACTTCTCTACAACTTAAAAGATTTTTCCTCTTGGGGTTACAGTGAAGTGATCTTCAAAATTCCTTTTTATATAAAAGCCATGAATCATATTCTGGATGAAGTAGAAAAAAGAAATTGTAAGGTGGCCATCCTGGTAGATTACCAATCATTTAATTTAAAATTGGCCGGTAAATTAAAAGCTCGTGGAGTTGAAGTTCTCTATTACGTTGCTCCTCAGGCCTGGGCTTGGAAAGAGTACCGGGTAAAAAAATTAAGCGCGTATGTGAATACTCTTTTCACCATTATTCCATTTGAAAAAAAATGGTTTCATAATCGCGGAGTTAAAAAAGTCGTCAGTATTGATCACCCGCTCTGGACTACTTATGAAAAAGAACTGAAGAGTTTTTCTTCCACTTTCTTTGTCCCAGGCAATAAAAAGCCAATGCGCTTGCTGCTGCTTCCCGGTTCACGTCAATTTGAAGTGGCCCTACTTCTGCCGGAATTTATCAAAAGTATTCTCCTTTTACAGAAAGAATTTCCATTGGAAGTTTCAATTGTTAAGTCTTCAGGTGTTTCTGAGAATCTATACGAATCTTATAATCAATATTTTGATAAAATATATACCAATGAAGATTTGGTTATTGCTCTCAAGTCCACTGATTTCGCTCTCGCTTCCAGTGGAACTGTGACGCTCACATGCGCTCTTTTTGAAGTACCTACTGTGGTTTGTTATAAGACATCGCTCTTAAATCAATTTATTTTCGAGGCAGTTGTCAGATATAAATGGTTCATAAGCCTGGCGAATATCGTACAGAATCGCACGGTCTTTCCCGAGCTTCTTCAAGATGAGGTGAGTAGCTATAATATCGTGTCTCATTTAAAGTTTTGGTGTAATAATGAAAGAGATTATCGCGAGCTTAAAGAGCAGTTGAAACTGACAAAAAAATTGGTCAGAGGTGAGGGCATTGATGTTCCTCAGTACTTGGCGAACGTAATCAATTATTCATATGGAAAAAAACTCGACACCTTTTCTTAAGAAGATTTTTTTTACGCCCTTATCCTGGGTGTGGGGATTCATTTATTATTTTCGTCGTATTTGTTATGACTATGGAATACTAAGACAACGCTCTTTTCAAGTTCCCATCATCTCAGTTGGCAACCTCACTTTCGGCGGCACGGGAAAAACTCCCTTTACTCTTTGGCTCTCACAATACCTTCACACTAAAAATAAAAGAGTAATGATTTTAATGAGAGGTTATAAAGGGCGTCTGGAGCATTCGAGCGGCCTTCTTTATTCAGGTAAAAAGATAAATCCCGATGCTACTGACTACGGCGATGAAGCTTTGTTATTTGCCAGACGTCTGGAAGACGCCACGGTTGTTGTCGGAAAAAAACGCAGTGAAAATTTAAGTTTTTATTTTCCAAAAGTAGAACCTGATGTCGTGCTCTTAGAAGATGGACATCAACACATAAAAATTAAGCGAAAACTCAATATCGTTTTATTCGATGCTCTTATGCCTTTATCCTCTTACAAAGTTGCACCTTTAGGATATATGCGCGAAGGTTTTCAAGCGCTAAAAGATGCTGACCTCGTTGTTATTGGACGTGCCGACTTAGTAACGCCAGCTAAAGTTTTGGCCTTGAAAGATTTATTGATCCCGCATCTGCCTCGCGGAATACAATTTGCAGAAGTTGGCTTTCGTCCCAATGGTTTTTATAATTCTGCCTATGACATGGTGTACACTCTCGATCAGATTAGAAATCGTAAAGTTATTTGTGTGGCCGGAGTTGCAAACCCCAAGTCTTTTTTTAAATTACTGGAAGATTTAGGCGCAGATATTTTGGTAACCGAATCTTTTCCCGATCACCACTTTTTTAAGCCTGATGAAATCAACTCACTTCTTTCTTATGCTAAAAGCGAAGATGCTCTTATCGTAACGACAGAAAAAGATATTGTTCGAATTAAGAAAATTGTAAACGATGAAAGCATTGTTTTTTTAGAAGTTGATATTCATTTTTTGTCGGGTGAAATTGAAACAAAAGAAATTATAGATTCATGTTTGAAAAATATTTACTAGAAATTACTTATGGATAAATTATGAACTCAAAAACCTTATTCACTTTGCTAATATTAACTCTTCTCAGCTCTTGTGGGAGTTTTGAGAAAGAGAAAGGCAGTTTGCTAACTAAGACTGAGCACAAAGACTTAGTAAATGTTTTTGACATCAATAAGGACCAAGCAGATCTTTTTAAAGAAAAAGAAATCAATACTGAAACTGCAAAGACAGCTGAGGTAAAAGCAACAGAAGTAAAAACATCTAAAAAATCTAAAAATAAAAAGGGTTCAAAAATTGAAGATGCAAAATCTGCAACAGCAGCTGCTGCAACTAAAAGTATCCAGGCCACTCATTCTGCGACTGCAGGATTTAACTATCCAGCCGACTATCCTCAAATTTTAAAAGATTATGATAATGTCTCAAAAAGTATTTGGGACAAATTCAAACCAATGTTTTTCCCGGGCGAGCAGTCAATCATGGCCATCTCTTATTTGGGAGTCACTGCCGGATATATCACCATCTCTTCTAAAGACATTGTGAAGCTCGGAGACAAAACAACCTTTCATTATTTTGCGCGTTTTAAATCAAAAGATGCCTACCGCTATTTTTATTGGCTAGACGATACAATTGAAACGTTTGTCGAAAAAAATCAATTTCTGCCTGTGAAATACTCGCTTATTCAAAGAGAGAAAAAACAAAATGTAGACGACTTAGAACTTTTTGATTTTAAAAAATTAAAAACTTTTCACTGGTATAAAAGAGTAAAAGAAGGAAATAACAAAGACCAAAAAATTGAAAATTATATTTCTCGTTTTACTCAGGATTCTTTTTCAGCTCTTCAATTTGTAAGAGGTTTGCCACTTCAAAAAGGAGATCTTTATGATTTCCCGGTTGTTACTCGCGGAGAGCCGTGGTTGTTAAAAATTGAAGTGATGGGAGAAGAGACTATTTCAGTAAACGGGACTGATATAAAAGCTTTTAGATTGAAAGCTGAAACTCATTTTCCTGGTGTTCTTCAAAAAAGTGGAGATATCAACTTTTGGTACTCAGCTGATGAAACAAGAAAACTTGTAAAATTTCAGGCCAAAGTTAAAATTGGCTCCATCTACGGCGAGCTTGTTGAATACAAGCCGGGTGTTCTAATTAAATAAGAGTTAAAAGTTAGAGATAAGGAATAGGACTTCATTGGTCAATAAGTACGCTCGAAACATTCTCTATCTTTTACCCACGAGGGACTGGAGCACCAAAGAGCGCTTTGCTTTGCGCGATATTATTCTCGCCAAGAAACAAGGTTATAATATTTATCTTTGCACTTACGAAGACTCCTTTTTGGCAAAAATTGTTAGCAATCTAGACATAGAAATTATTCCCTTTAAAGAGAATTTTTTAAACCGCTTGACGGTTTTTCATAAGCATTTCCCTCTCTCTCAAATTAATAAATTAGCAAAAATTGATATCGTTCATTGCTACGATTTTAATTTGCTCTTTTCATTAAGCGTTCAATTAAAAACAGAAAATTTCACAGTATTGGTTATTACTCAAGACCATGTGATTGATAAACCACTTCAACGTTTTTGGTACCGCCCGCTGATTTCCCGTATCGATTCGTTGATCATGGTGAATAAGAATTTAAAGCAAGATGCAATTGGAAATTTAGGTTTACCAGTTAAAAAAATAGAATATTTTGGAATGGGATTAAAGGTTGATCCACCGGTTAATCCAGAAAGAATTGCTATTAATTTTGAATTGTATAAAGATTATTTTTTAGCTGGTACATATGTCTCACCAGAAATTTCTGAGATCGCAGCTCTCACACCACTATTGTCTGCGCTCAAAGTTTTAAACGAAAAAATGCCCGGTGGTAAAAAGAGCAAACTTGTTTTTATTTCAGCCGTTGAATTTCAATCAATTTCAATTTTGCCTGAGATAATGCGCCAAGTTCAGGAGCAAGAACTCCAGGAAGATGTGCTCTTCGTGACTACTCAGGATATCGTCAGAGTCATAACATATTTGAACGTTTGGATTAGCAATGGATCTCAGGAATTAATAGAGGATTTCGCCATTTCGGCCCTCATGCAGGAAGTGCCTGCCATTTTCGCCAGAAACTTTTGTACGAAGGATCTGCTTGAAGAGTATGAAGGCGTAGGGGAAACTTACAAACTTTATGATGCCCGCGAACTTCGTGATAAATGGGAAAAAATAATCCTTGGAAATGCAGTTTTTAAAGAGAAAACCGTACTTTACAAGTATTTTATCGAGAAAGAGCACTCTTATAAAACTTATAAGACCCAGCTCTTAAACCTCTATACCCGCACCGTTCAAAGAAGGGCCCGTTTGTTTCGGAAGATTTAGCCTTTTCCCTGTACAAAATTCCAGAAAATTAGTATATTCCACTCTCAAATCTAGTAACTCTTTTTTAAAGCAGAAGCTGGGGCCGATCTATCTGGATTCGTCTGTATAAGTTGGTAAAAAAAATCTCTCGAGGTATTTATGGCTCAAAAACAAGAACTAAAACAGAACTGGATGAAAGGTTACGACGTCGTCATTGGAGAAGACGTTGAAACTGTCATCACAACTGATTTTAGCGAATTACTGCACTCGTCTATTTCTAAGAATTTTGAAGAAGGTGAAGTGTTCATGGGAACAATCATCAGCATCGGTCAAGACTACGTAACTGTGGACATTGGCTACAAACAAGAAGGATTGGTTTCTGTAAAAGAATTCCAAAACTACGATGGTACTCTGAAAATTAAATCAGGTGACGTTATCGAAGTTTACTTGGAAAAATTAGAATCAAACATGGGGAATTTAATCCTATCGAAAGATAAGGCTGAAATCCTAAAAGCATGGGATAGAATCTCTCTTGCTTGCGAATCTGGAGAACCATTAACTGGTACAGTTATCGCAAAAGTTAAGGGTGGTCTTTCTGTTGATATCGGAGTTAAAGCTTTCCTTCCAGGATCGCAAATTGACATCCGTCCAACTAGATACCTTGATAAATACATTGGTAAAACAATGGAATTCAAAGTTATTAAATTTAACAAAAAACGTGGGAACATTGTTCTTTCACGTCGTGCAATCCTTGCTGAAGAGCGTGGAAAAATGCGCGGTGAAATTCTTTCTCAAATTGAAGAAGGAATGGTTGTTAAAGGGATCGTTAAAAACATTACTGACTACGGTGCATTCATTGACCTTGGTGGTATCGACGGTCTTCTACACATCACAGATATGTCTTGGGGAAGAGTTAAACATCCAAGCAACATCCTAAACATCGGTGACGAAATCGAAGTTAAGATTCTTAAATTTGATACAGATAAAGAGAGAGTTTCTCTTGGTCTAAAACAAGTTCAAGCTAATCCATGGGAAGAAGCTAAG
>JACMPM010000108.1 GCA_014377485.1 Bacteriovorax sp.
GTTAAAATAATATTCTCATAAGCAGGAAACTTTTGCTTCATACTTATCAGCAGAGAATGATAATCTTTTTCAAGCTCTTGTTGAACGGTAGCGGCTAAATTGCAATATCCATTAAAATGAATTGATTCTTCCCATTCTTTTTTATTTTTTCCTAAAAAACTATTTTCCCAATTTATTTTTGTCTGAAAAACTAAACGATTCGAAACTGTTTCTGGAAAACCAAAAGGCGCTAATCCCATCACCTTCCCGGCAGAAGTAGGACTATTAAAAATATATTCAGATACTTTTTCATAAAAATATCCAATGCCATTTGAGAAAATATGATTAGCCTGACTTGGGTTTTTGACAAACTTAATCCATCTTTTAAGGACCAACTCAAGACGAGGGCCATTTTGTAAATAGACTGTACATTCTTCTAGATCTTCATCGTCAGAAGTACCTCTAGACAGCGAATCAAACTCTTGGGCTCTATTCCCAGCCCCGTCCATCACGACGATAATTGATTTCTCATAAGGAGACATAGTCAAAGCTGCATAAGCATGAGCTTCATGATGTGTAATAAATTTAATTTGAGGGTTAAACTTTTTAGAATATTTTTCTAATTTTTTTTTGCCAATAAAATCATAAAAAGGAAAACTTTCGTTATAAAAATCTTCAAAGAAAGAAGGTGTTTCCACATCTCGGTTTTCAGCAATCTTAAATTCACTTATATTTTTTTGGGTTTTATACAAGTCCATTTCATTTAGAGCAACAGAAGGCCATGCTCCAGAATCTTTCTTACGTGTCAGTCTCTCTGTTTGCCAAATTTGTATTTGACTTAAATCATTAAAAGGGATTAAGCATACTGACGAATTAAATTTCGTCTTACCTATTCCTAAATAATTATTTTCTTCATTCATAGATTATCTGTTTATTACTTGAGAGATCTTTTTTGCATATTCTTCAACTTCATTTAGCCCCATTTCATATGGTATATTTATTTTTAGAGTGCTCATTAGGAGATCGATTGAACTTAAAAAAGAAGTCTTTTTGTAATTGCCATTCGGGCGTTCTTTTTCTAATAAATGCATCCACTGCCAACAAGCATGTGCAGGTCTGATTGTTATTGGGATGGCCACAATTTGTTCTTTTACCAATTTTAACAAATTTTCTTTAGCGTCTTGAACTGAAGGAAATGAAAGATAAATCGAAGTTGCACAATCTCCAGTTTCGTCGTGAGATGGAACGGTGTCGATTCTATTTCGCTTTAATACATCAATAAAAATTTCTTTACGCTCTCTCAAGCCATTAAGTATAAAATCTAATCGAGTTAACTGAACGGACATCAACGCACCAGATATTTCAGACACTCTCATTGATTGACCAACAAAGGGTTGAATCTCGATAAAAGATTCTTTAAATGTTGGACCAAACGAACAGCAAGCATCTTGTATGCATAAACTTTTTTCAAAATATTTTCGATTATTTGTAACCAGGGCACCACCCTCACCACAGGAAATTATTTTATCAACATTAAACGAAAAACAACCGAGCTCACCGATAGAACCAAGCCTAGCTCCTTGATAACTTCCTCCGCAAGCCTGGGCCACATCTTCAATTAAAACTAAATTGTGAACCGCTGCGATTTTTTTTAAAGCATTCATATCGCATGGGTGACCGTCCATGTGAACTGCAATAATGGCCTTTGTTTTTTTTGTGACTGCTTTTTCAACTTCAATGGGATCTATCATCAGAGAATAATCAATATTTACAATAACCGGTGTAGCCTTCGAATGTATAACAGCAGCGGCTGTAGCAAAAAAAGTAAAACTCGGAATTATTACTTCGTCGCCTTCTGACAAATCAAGCGAAGACAAAGCGCAAATAAGAGCATTAGTTCCACTCGTTACCATTAAAGAGTGCTTCACACCTATTTTTTCAGCAAATGAACTTTCAAATTGATTGCAAAAACCTGTTATGTTTTTACCTCTATTTCGAAAATATTTTTTTGAAAGAATCAAATCTCTGAGAATTTCAATGTCATTTTCATCGGTTATATACATTTCAAAATTATTTAATTTTTAAAGGGGGATGACAATCTCCGATTCTAAAATTGGCCAGATTATAGGGCGAACACTAGGGCCTCATTTACTAAATACTCTTTTAAGTAAACAACTAACCACTTGAAACCAAAGAGGAATAATGTCTCCCTAGCAATTTAGAATTTGCTTATTGTATCAATCTGTTGAATACTTAAAATAGTTATTATTTAAGCTAGGAAATGAAACATGCAAGATGCATCCAACAAAAAAAAATCTGCCGATTCTTCTAATACTGAAATAGCTCATCCAAAAAAGGAATATGACTTTGGCGGGATTCAAGAATTTAGCTTAGAAAAAATCGAAGAAGGTATTCTAGAAGAAAGTATTTACCTAGATGTTTTTGCTGGATCTGATATCGCCTTCAAAGATAATATTCGTCCGCTTGAAAATGTGCTTTCATCAATTGCCAATCTTAACTGCATTACTTACGACTATAATATTGAAAAATATTCAAACAAAGATTTTCCAGAATCTAGACAATTGGGAGTTGTGGCACAGGAAATTCAATTAGTATTTCCAGAATTGGTTAGAAATGACAAGGATGGCGACCTTCAAGTCAATTATTCTCAACTTAGCACGATTGCACTTCAAGCCGTAAAAGAACTAGGCTCACTTCTTGAAAAATCAAATGAAAGAATTTCTAGGCTTGAAAAGGAAATTGAAAAATTAAAAAAATAATTAAGCCACTCGAATAAGTTCTAGTTCAAGAACTTTATCTAAGAAAATTTGAGCGTCTGAAATTATTTTTTCTGAAGGAATGGAATAATTTTTCGAAAGATCATTAGCAACTTCACCAAGGTTACTTTGTTTCTCTGAAAATTTCTGCCACATTTCGGCAGCAACACCATTAATTTTATAAAACATATCATCGTCATTCATCTTCATTACAACAATAGACCCGTCTTTATTAGATCTAAAAACGACTTCTTCTCTGACTTCAATATTGTTAACTGCTGTAAATTTCATAAATGCTCCTAGGGTAATCTTATCTTGCTATCTCTTTTCTTTTTCGTAAAGTTAATTTTTTTACACAAGAAATTCATTCCCTTTTAGTCAGTAAATGATAAAAATAACATACGTGCAAAAATTAATGGTCTGAGGATTTAATTGAAAAATTACGAATACGTTTTTACCCGCAATAAAAAATTTGAACGCCAAGAGCTAAACAGTAAATCTGTGCTGGCTTTAGATGAAGTTATAGTTGAGCCAGCTTACGTTGGGATTTGTGGTTCTGATCTATACCATTACACTACTTTTAATGGTGAACAACTGCGCTTAGGACATGAATGGATTGGAGTTATTACCGGAAAGGGCGCATCAGTCTCAAACCTTAACATTGGAGATTGGGTTACAACTTCAGCTGCAATTGGGTGTGGGGAATGTGACTATTGTCTAAATCAAAAAGTGAACCTGTGCAATCAAGCCGTCTATCTTGGGTCTGATCAATTAGGAAGCCTAAGAGGATCACTAAAGTTTAAAAGTTTTAATGCACTAAAGTTAAAATCTCATGACAAATCTGAAGTACTTATTGAAGTATTGGCCGTAGCTGTTGAGGCTATAAGGCTTATGAAAGAAAATAATAACGGCTTGCCTGAAAAGGCATTAATTTTAGGATGCGGAACAGTCGGACTTTTAATTGCACATTTATTAAAAGAAGAAAATATTAATACGACGATTGTAGACATCAAAAAATCAAGAATAGAAAGAGCTCGGAATATTGGTCTCAACGCAAAGCCGCTTAATCAAATTTTGATTGATGAAAAAGAACATCATTCTTTTGATATTCTATTCGATGCGACTAGTGATCGAGATGGAAATGCTGGCGGCTGGAACTATCTTCATCTGTTTGGTCAAAAGAATTTTTTAGCCATAATGATTGGAAAATATACCAAAAAAGTAGAAGTCACACCTGATCTTTTTAGCCGATTAGCGGCTAGGCTTATCTTCATGCGCGGAGTTCCCCTTGATACTCTAAAAATGACAATTGATAAATGGTCTGGAAAGTTAAACGAGCTCTCTGGCAAAATAATCAGTCACACTTACTCTTCTGAAAAATTAGATGATGCATTTATAACTGCACTCGACACCTCTCTCTCTGGAAAAGTCGTAATCGAAATGGAGTAAGTTACAAACTGTATAAGTCGCGACTGAAGTTTTCGCAGTATGCACACTCACTTAACGGCTCTAGCTTTGAATTTAAGAATGTTTCTCTGAGTTTTAAGTGTGGTTCATTATTCCAAGAATTTGATTCATAAATACTACCATATTCTTCTTTTGGAGCTCGAAAGCAACAAGGGCCCAACACTCCTTTAGCATCAACATGCACATAATTAAATGCCATGGTACATGACCTGATTTTATATTCACGTTGAATTGGGTTAGGCAAAGTTAACTGCATTCCTAGCTGAGAAGCAAGCGTGCGGGCTTCCTTAGAAATTTTCTTAAATTCATTATTGTCAGCAAAAATAACTTTTTCTTTTTCGTGAGAATACGAAGGATGATAGTTACTAAGGATTAAGTTTTTTACTCCGTGTTTATTGGCAAATAAAATCTTTTCTTTAATTTTTTCAAGGCCTGTAGACTCAACTACACTCTGAACCCAAAAATCCTTGGATTGAGAGGCCATCCATTCACTTAGCTGAGCGACATCATTTAAATTATTATCGTAAAGACTAATTCCCAGCATCGTAGGACTGATCTTTTTTAATTTTTGCTTTTTTTCTTCATCAACCAAACTAGCGTTGGTTACTATGGTTGTAATTTTACCTTTGCGATGAGCACTCTCCAAAAAATCAAAAAGATACGGATTCATGAAGGGCTCCCCCCCCAAAAAACCAACGCGAAGTACTTTTCTTCCAAATTCCGAATTCATTAATTGTTCAAAACCATCGGGAGACAATTCGTAATCTTGCCAATCCGCTTTATTGAGATCGCTATAGGTAAAACAAAAGCTGCACTTAAAATTACAACGTTTACTCACATAAATGACCATTGAAATTGGTGTATGTGAAACTTGAACAGATGGCCTGAAGCGACTCACACCGTAACGAAATAAATTAGTCCATACTTCCAGTGAAGGTGTATTGAATATTAAAGATTTCAATGTGGGTTTTAAAATCATTTTATCCATATATCACTCGAAGAAAATAAATTCATAATCGCCTGTGTAATTTGCCAAAGAAAAAATCCACTCCCATTCTCTCGGAGTATAAAAGGCTTCACAAGTTAGTTGCCATCTCATTAGATTCCATTTCTCTTGCTCACTGCTATAGGATTCTACACAAATATAAGATTTACCATTTGAAAAAGATTCAATTTTTTTTAAAGCTGAAACTAAATCAGGAAGCTCAAGATTATGAAGTGTATTTAGGGATACAACGAGGTCGAAAGAGTTTTTTTCAAAATTAGCATTTTCGGCCGAACCTATTTCTAAAAATGGTCTTACGGAAGAAGGCGCATTATTTAAGGCATATGAAGAGACATCTATACCTTTAATTTTTAAATCAGGTCTCTTTATATGAAGTTGGTTTAAGAGAAATCCTTTCCCGCAACCAATATCGAGGATTGAGGCATTCTCGGAAAGATTATAAAAAGATAAAAACTTTTCAGCTACTCCAGACCAGCGTCCGTCATCTTTATAACCTCCGTAACCAATTTCACGAGGACCATCCCAGTAATCTTGGTCAAATTTCTTTGCAAGTGTTGCAAAGACAGGCTTTTCGTTAACTGAACGAGCGTGATAATCCCTTTTAGTCTTTAGATGATTGCTCGTGAGAAAATCTTTTATTTGTCCCATAAATTTTCCAAATCTCTTTTTGAGCTTTCAACTTTAGTCTTAAGCCACCTTAACTTTGAAACATCACTTAATCCTTCCTCACCATGGAAAAATATTTTTTCCCTAGAAAATCCTATCCAATAATTCTGTTGTGATAAGAACTTTAAAAGATCACTCGCATTTTCAATATGGTTTAATTGCTCAATTGAATAAAAACATATTCCTTCATAAAAATTTTCTTGCAATAAACTTTTAAAAACCATGGGTGCTTTGCCTATATATTCTGTCCACGATAAAAGAAATTGATGACCTTCTTCCTCGGTAAACTGTTTAATATTGGCATTTTGCATTTGATGGGGAATAAAACCTGAATTCAATGAGTCGCTTGTGATATAGCCAACTATTTTTAATCCCATTGTGTTTTGGCCTTAAAGATAAGCTCGGTCATTGGGCCATAGGTTAAGGGAATAAAGTAATCACCAAGTCCTTTGTCCCCATAAGGGGTATAAAGATTTTTGATTCGAACATTTACAGCTAATCTGGAGATCGTTTCTTGATTGGTGCAATTTCCATGAGGTAAATTATGCCAAAAAATCAAAGCTTGTCCGGGGTCAACTTCAACAAAAACAAAATCTTTTTCCCACAACTTTGTAAGTTCTTGCAAAGTGTTTTTTGAATTTTTAAATTCTTCCTTTCGCAATATCCATTTATCCAATGGCATAATGAACATACTTTGTGTCTTATATGTTTTTGTAAATGGGACCCATAGATTTAATTCAAAAGGCGAGTGACCAGTCCACATATCTGAATGCATAGGTATTTGTGAAGTTACATCACCGGGAAGTGAAATTACTAAATTAATATTTTTCTGAATAGCTAGATCAGGTCCAAGTAAATGCTGAAAATGAGGCAAGATTGTATCTGTTAAGTTTTTGCGAAAATCTTGATTTTGATTAATTAATTTTATTACCTTCAACCGAAATTCGTTCAAAGATTCAATAGGAAGTTCATGGTGAAGATTTTCTAGTTTTTTTACTTTTAAACTAGAGCCAAGAAAATTATTGGTAAATAAGAGCAAATCATTTTGCATACTTTCAATAAATGAAGCGTTTCCTAGCTCAATTATAGTAAATCCATCTTTCAAAATGTTTTCTTTATGCTGATCTATCATGAAAATTATTTGAGCATGAGAATCGGCAAATGTAAACGAACTACAGAATCCAGGGATTCCAACTTTGATTGTCTTGATCAATTGGCCAGCGGTTTAAATCTTCACTCTTTGCTGAAAGATTTAAATTAAAATTTGTATTTAAAGTAAGTAGTATTTTTTCCAAGTCAGGATAAACAGTATTAATTCTTAAAGGAGATGCTGGCAGATTTAAAAAGTTATAGCCAAGACGTATTATTTTTCCAGTATCAGCAAAAGGAGAAAGCTGCGCAATCAGCTCTGCCCCAATACCACCAAATGACCATGCGGGTTCAAGAATCATCATTTTCTTGTTTTTAAGAAGCGAACTTAAAACGGTATCAGTATCCAAAGGAGAAAGTGTTAGAAGATCTATTATTTCAAAATCATATTCGGGAAAGAGTGAACATAATCGCAAGGCTTCTACGACACCATAGGACCATGTCACAATCGTTAACAAGTTTCCAACACGTCTAATTTTTGCCTTTCCGATTTTCCAATCAATAGATTGTTTTTGAATGTCGTTCTCATTTATTTCTTGTTTTAAATATTGCAACCAACGATGTTCAGTAAAAATTATGGGATTATTATCTGACAAGCTGTGATGAAGCAGTTGAGCTGCGCTAGTGGGGCATGATGGCGCAACGACTTTTAAACCAGGAATTTGTGCCAGTAATGGCGCTAAATTTTGCGAATGTTGAGCTCCTTGCCCCCACCCCATGCCAACCAAAGATCTAATCACCAGAGGAAGAGGAATATCAGTGTTAAACATATCTCGCCATTTTGCGATATTGTTCACAAGCTGATCAAAAGCATAAAGCATAAAATCCATTCTCTGATAATGAACAATCGGAGTAAATCCCTCAATAGATAAACCTAATGCATGACCGAGATAAGCATTCTCTGAAGTTGGACACTCGAGCACTCTTTCTGAACCATATTTTTCAATGAGACATTCAGTGGTTCCAAAAAATCTTTTAGGATCAGTAATTCCTAATCCCATCAACAATACTTTTGGATTGTTACTCATTAACCGGTCAATTGTATCGCGAATTGCTTGATTAAACGTTAATTGCAAAACCTAGCTCCTCTAAAATGTTTTGATAAAGATTTTTCATTTCATAATCAGCACTCTTAATAATTTCTCCGGAAATATCATCACCAATACTTTTTTTAAGTTTTTCCAAGGGATCATTCTCCAACCAAACCTTATCCATTGTTCGATAAGTAAGATGATCATCTCTGTCAGGCCCACAATGTTCATGCGCTCTAAAAACATTTACATGAAGAATCGCGGGGCATGAATTAAGTTTTATTTTTTCAATAAGTGAATTTGATTTGCTAAAGACATCATTTATATTTGATCCATCCGCTGATAAAAATGGAATATCAAAAAGTTTCGCAATTGAGGGAAAATCTCTAAAAGCTTGTCTCGTTTTTTTATCTGTATAACAAGACAAGTCATTATCTTCGATTACAATCAACAAAGGTAACTTCCAAAGAGTTGCAATATTTAAACTTTCAAAAAAAACACCTTCTTCAATTGAAGCATCACCACAGAAGCAAACAACTATTGCGTTTTTCTTTTTGAGCTTCAAAGCATGAGCTGCTCCAGTTCCTACGGGTAGAATACCGGAAATAATGGCAGAGCTTCCTAGGAAACCATTTGCAAAATCGTAAAGATGGGTAGACCCACCATTTCCACCTGAACAGCCTTTTTCATTACCCAAAAGTTCATAGAGCAAACTTTTTGGACTGCCGCCCTTTGCAAGAAAATGATGATGACAACGATGATAACTTAATATTCGATCATCTCTATTAAGATTAGTGCAAACTCCTACTGCTGAAGCTTCATGACCAATGGCTAAATGAACTGGGCAGCGAACTATTTGGCTCGAATATATTGAAGCGAGATTTTCTTCAAAGAAACGAATTGTGGCCATTTGATGAAGCCATTTTTTTTTTAACTCTATTAAGTTCATGATTTTTTTAAAAACATATTGGTTGCAGTTTTAAAAAGTAAATCTGGATAGTTTCTGAGATCAAAGATATTGCTTGTATTAATTGCGCACTCCCAACGGCAGTTGCATTTCTTATCTACGATGTCTTGTCTGATTTTTTTTGCATCTTCAGATTCAAGTAATTTTATTAAGTCATAATCAAAGTTGCGAACATTTCCCATTACCTTCTCAAGCATGTGCTCGCACGCCGAAACTTCACCCGTATCTGATAGTATTAAAATTTTCTTTCCGGCAAAACAATTAAAGACTCTCTCGCCTGGACGTTTTAGGGCCTTGCGGATTGTCTCAGCTGTTTTTTGTTCAATCGCTTTATGCAATGGAGAAAATGGCTGTTCTGAAAAAAGTTTGTAATTTTTTACAATTTCTTGAACTTCTTTGTATAACTCTTGATCTGTATCCAACATTGATGGATCAAAAAGTTCGCCACGAACAAGATCTACCGAGATTGAATCAAAAAATTTCCAATTCATCACTTCTTGAACAAAGTCTTTCATATAGAATTGAGTTCGATTATTAAAATTAATATTACAAGAGAGTGATAAATTAATTCTATCTTTTCTCAGCTCAACCAAAGCTTTAGTTGTATTTATTAATTTCTGATAGCCATCTTTTACTTTTCTAAGTTTATCGTGCTCTATTGCTGGTCCATCCAGTGAAATATAAATCTTAAAAAAAGTTTGAGGAAAAGCTTTTGTCACTCGAGTTACATCATCAATTACTTTTTCAGTTAAAAAGGCATTTGTTGGAATTGATATATATTTCGTATCGCAATTTTTTACAAAAAGTTCCATGATCTCATAAAGATCATCGCGAACAAAGGGCTCGCCCCCGAATAAATTAACAACTAACATCGGTGGAAGTTTTATTGTAATACTTTCAATTTCAGCCAGTGAGAGTTCGGGACGAAGTATTGGATCACCCGGCCTATGGAGCTTTCCAGCATCCAGAACATTTTTCCAGTTCCAACAAAAATCACAAAAAGCATTGCAACGAGAAGTTACTGTAAAAAATAAATATGTTGGATCGTTATTCAAAGCTCTCACTGTTTCTGTCAGTAGCATGGGCCCCTCAAAATTGGGTAAGATCACGGATTTTTTTGACTTTACAAAATTATCTTCGCGAGAAGAGCGCATGTCAAATTACTTATCTGGCGCTCTTTAGTCTCCCGCTGGAGTTTTTGACTGATTTTATTCCTTTTTAGTAAATTAATTGATATTTTTAAGGCTCAATATTAACGAAAAAGTAAAAATGAAAAATAAAATATTAATTACCGGGGCGGGTGGATATGTAGGAAGTCTTCTTACTCACCATTTGCTTTTTCAAGGCTACAGTGTTGTTGCTTTTGACACGTTTTGGTTCGGTAATTTTTTACCTGAGCACGAAAACCTTACAATTATAAAAAACGATCTTCGTTTTTACGATTTTACGAACACACTTCATAACGTAAATACAGTTATTCACTTAGCTTGTCTCTCAAATGATCCAACTTACGAACTCAATCCATATTTTTCAAAAGAGATCAACTATCAAGGATCGCTCAATTTATTAAATGCCTGTAGACATTCGTCTATTGCGCGATTTATTTTTGCTAGTAGCTCGAGCGTCTATGGAATAAAAGATGAGGAAAATGTTACAGAGGATTTAACTCCCACTCCTCTCACCCCATATTCTTACTTTAAATTACAAATTGAAGTGGAGCTCGCTATAGCAGCAAAGGATAATTTTGATTTTGTCATATTAAGACCAGCAACACTTTGCGGGCCTTCTCCTCGTTTGCGTTTAGATATTATTGGGAATATTTTTTCAGCTCAAGCTTTTTTTGATCGCAAACTGACCATAGATGGTGGACAACAATTTCGACCTCAACTCAATATTAAGGATATGATCCGAGTTTACCAGATGTGTATTTCAGACAAAAATGATTTCCATGGTGAAATCTATAATGTCGGTGAAAATAATTACACAGTGCTCGAGTTAGCTCAATTGACAAAAAAACTTTGTCCTCACTCGGTAGATTTAATAGTGAACAATGTTTTAGATACTAGGTCATACCGTTTAAATTCAGACAAAATAAAACAAGATCGCGGTTTTGAATTAACACACTCCCTTAAAGATGCAATCGAAGACATGTTTGATTTCTTCTCTCGAAATAAATTAACTTGGACCGACGCTGAATTTCAAAACATCAAGACGATTAAAAATATTCTAGAACAACCTGGAACTTAACAATCACAACTGTATATAAAAATTTAGTAATTATTAAGACTGGCGAAAGTGAAACATTTCGTGATGATTTTAATACATCTATAAGTTTAGGTGATGTGTTTCGAACAACTTTATTTTTAAGATTAGACAATGAGTTTACAAAGATTTTCTGGTTTACGAGTCTACAGGCAATGCCTTTGATCGAAACCTCTAAAAACATATTTACCCATGATTTTAATAATATTAATAATTACCAAGATGTCCTAAGCAATTCCAATACACTTATTATTAATTTAGAAAAAAAATTAGCTTCTAGTTTCCATATAGATTCGAAAGAAAATAGATTTTTAGGATTCGTTTTCGAGAATGAAACATGGCTCTTAAAAGATTGGAAACAAGTTTTACGGCCATTAAATGAATGGAAAAAATTCACTCGAGAGCTTAAAATTAAAACCTGGGGAGAACAATTACTATCTCTTACAGGCATTAACATTGAAAAAAAATATGGGGTCATTAAGCAAAAACAAAAAGCCAATAAGGCTTATGATATTGGCCTTAACTGGCAAGTAGGTTCTAAGTGGAAAGCTAAACAGCTTCCGCTAAAAAATTGGAAATTAATAGATCAGACCTTGGCACCCAAATATCACTTATGCTGGCAACAAGGAATGGACAATTTAGAAGCATACGTCAATTGGATTGCTTCATGCCGACTTATTATTACAACAGACTCTCTAGGGCTGCATCTGGCTATTGCTCTAGGAATTCCGGTTATCGCCTACTTCAGTGTAACGAGTTTAGAAGAGATTGATCACCATCAATCTGTATCTTTCTTGCAATTTTATCCTACCGAGGAGTACGATAATGCCAATGAAATCTCCCTTGAAGAATTGCAAAAGAGCATAAAGGAGCTGCTTAAATGAGTCCAGCGATTGCCGTTCCCTCACACTACAATTATGTTGCAGCATTTTTAACTCTTGCCTGTAATTTAAAATGCTCATACTGCATAAATCACCTAAGTGGTCCTGCTCAAAAAAAAGGATTTTTAAAAGGCGAAGAATGGATTCAAGCGCTAAATAGACTAGAATTACCAACTGATTTGCCGATAACACTCCAAGGTGGAGAACCTACAGTACACCCTCATTTTTAT
Source organism: Bacteriovorax sp. (assembly GCA_014377485.1). Lineage (GTDB taxonomy): Bacteria > Bdellovibrionota > Bacteriovoracia > Bacteriovoracales > Bacteriovoracaceae > Bacteriovorax. Next base: position 12,416 of record JACMPM010000108.1, read on the forward strand.
CAAATCGTAAAAGGATTAAGAGAAGATATCGCCATCGATCTTTTAACAAATCTACAATTTAATCCTATAGAGTTTTCCAAAATTATTTCTCCAGCTCGCTTGAAACGCGATTCACAATATGCCTCTATTCGAGCGACTTATCATCCAGAGACTATGGCCTGGGGCTCCCTTCTTGAAAAAGTTATATGGATGAAAGAAAAAGGATACGCCATTACCATCTACGGAATTCTGCATCCTAGAGATCAGGTTGAAATTTTGCGAGCACAAGCTTCAGCTCAAGCTTTAGGTGTCGAGTTTAAAACCAAAGAATTCTTAGGAGAATACGAAGGCCAAATTTACGGCAGTTATCGCTTTCAGGGGGCGGTATTCAATAAAGATATTTCTAAATGTCTTTGTAAAACTTCAGAACTACTAATTGGAGTCGATGGCAATACATATCGCTGTCATCATGATCTTTATAATAAGTTTAATCATCAGGGTAATCTTCTAGATAAATCTTTTGCAATAAACGATTCGTTTAAACCATGTGAACGTTTTGGAAATTGTAATCCTTGTGATGTAAAAATTAAAAATAATCGACATCAACAGTGGGATCATACTTCTGTTGAAATAAAGCAAATAGAAAATTACTCAGGTATTTAAGATTATAAGTAATATTTAAAAATTAATTCAATTCCCAATCTCTCATATGTTAGGATTTTATTTATGGAAAATGCAAAAATTGTTTTACTGAATCCCCCTGGCTCTGTCTCTAAAAATGCAAAACTTGTCGTCCATCATGGAATCCCACATTTAGGATTAGCTTATATAGCAGGAGCTTTAAAAAAGCATGGAATGCCATTTAAATTAATAGACGCCATCGGTGAAGATACAAACGCCTTTCGCTCGTTCAATAAAAATAAAATATTAATGATAAGAGGACTTTCATTCAAACAAATCGTGGAACGTTTTCCTAAGAATCCACGCTATCTATGTATTGCTGCTTCCTATGCGACCGACTGGCTCTACCTGGCTGATTTTTTAAAAAAAATTAAAGTCCTATACCCAGACAGCATTGTCATTCTTGGGGGAGAACATGCAACTTCATATTGGGATAAAATTCTTAAATATGAAGATACTGTAAATTTTTGTGTAACAGGTGAAGCCGATGAAATAATAATTAAACTCATCGACACTTTGGAAAAAGGACAAAGCCCAAGAGCAATCGAAGGAATTATATTTAAGGATGGAAGTGGTGAGATTGTAAAAAATCAAAAACCCGCAAGGATTAAAGATCTTTCAGACTTAAAACCAGATTGGGAACAATTTCCTCTAGAGAATTATTTTCGAAACAAAACGGCTGTTCGTTCCTACGGAAAAACAACCATGCCAATGATCGCCTCTCGTGGTTGTCCATATCAATGCACTTTTTGCAACAGTCCAAATAAATGGGGTACAACACAAGTTGTCCGCTCACCCGAAGAAGTTATCGAAGAAATGCGAATGTATCGAGATAAATATAAAATCGACCATATTTGCTTAGTAGATTTAGCCTCTACAGTTAACGGGAAGTGGTTTCTAGATCTTTGCCAACAACTTATTGATGCTAATCTTGGTATTACTTGGGAAATGTCTTCTGGAACACGTTCAGAATTACTAAGTTACGAAAATTTAGTTATTACTAAACGATCAGGAAATATTCATCTCTCACTTTCGCCAGAATCTGGTTCCGAAGAAACACTTAAAAAAATTAAAAAAGGTGTAGATTTAAAGCATTTTGCCCAAGTAGTAAAAGACTGCTCGCGTGTTGGCATAAGAGTGAAAACTAATTTTATTACAGGCCTTGAAGGTCAATCAATCAAAGAAATTAATCTAACTTATTTGCTTGCTTTAAAATATGCCTTTATAGGATCTGATGATGTAGTTATTTACTCTTACGTTCCTTATCCGGGAACAGAGATGCACAATCAACTTTTAAAGACGGGGCAATTGAGCATCAATACGCGTGAAGAATATGAGAGCTACAATCTTCAATTATCGGAATATTCATTTGTTGCTCCTAAAAAATCCGATGTCAGGCATGACTACCCAATTCATGTTCTTAACCTGGCCGTTATGTTAACGTGTTACTGCATTGGCTTAATAAGAAAACCTATACGTATACCTGAACTTTTTTGGAAAGTGGCAGTTGGAAAACCAATTGGTGTTTTTGAAATTGCTCTCTATTCAATGATTAGATATCCATATCGGATACTAAAAATGCGACGTCTTGATAAACTGGAAAGTATGGAGGAACCACTTGTTACTCTACCTAGAGATCAGCGGGTTGCTAGTTAGATTAAGTGCTAAATTAAAAATTTGAGCTGCTAAAATAGCATTTCCTTCTTCAGAAAGGTGTACAGAATCATAAAAAATTTTTTGATTTGATGGTATTTTTTCTTGAATTGAATAAACATAATTTTTCTTTTTAAGATGTAGATAAACATCACCCAAGAAATTGGACATATTTTTTTCTAGGCCTTGATTAACACTAGAGAGTTTGGTCCCATTTATTCGCTGAGATTCATTTGAAATTACTACTTCCATTACGTGCATATAGGCAACCTCATTCACATCACAAACGGCCTTCATATACTGGATATTTTTTACTAAATTTTGACTATTATCAGGATTAATTACACCTAGCTGCATATCCTTAGCAGGCTTTTTTATAAACTGTTGAATCGCAAATTTCAATTTATTCCATTCACTAATATCTGCAGGTAGTGAAATTTTTATATTTTCGAATAGCCTTTTTTGATATGGATGAATTCCAGGATGATTTTCCAAAATATCTTCATTACCAATAAAATCATTTCCGCCTAAATAAGAAATAACTAAATCAATTTTGCCCAAAGAAAAAACATCTCTTTCAAGCTTGTTTAGAATCTGAGTGGAATTATACCCGCTGACAGCTCCGTTATAGATAATATGAGGGATATTTATTTTTATCAATAAATCATGAAATCTTAGCGCCCAATTACCTGCAAATAAATAAGGATCCGTTGAAGAAGATCCAAGTATGACAATTCGTTTAGGATTTTCATTAGCTTTATAAGTAAGTCCAACAAAACCATTTGAATAATGTGTGTATTCATTATTATTAAATGAAATTTTTAACTCTTTATCGGTATCTTTTCTTTTATATTTTTCATTGTGAGCATATCCAAGAATTGGATCGAGCTGGCCAAAGAGTGAATGTTCGATTTCACTGTAATCCTCCAATCGATGAATTGGATTTTGGATTATAGATAATAGCAATAAAATGAAAAAAGCACTGCTCGCTATAATAACAATAATAACTTTGTTTTTATTTTTCATCCAGGACCTCGTTAATAATATTGGCTATCAGGCCTATTTCATTCAGTGTTAGATAATAATGAACAGGAATAAACAAAATATTAGATATCAGCTTTTCCGTCTGAGGAGTTTTATCTATTAAGATCGAATTAAAAGCTTCTATCGAGCAAATACTCGGTAAATTTGTAGGCGCACAATCGATTCCCCTTAATTGTAATAGCCTTTGAATTTTTTTTGGTTCATTAACCCACAAAGGGAACTTCCAAAACAAATGAGTCTTCATTTTCGTACCATCAATAACTGAATTATTTTCCTTTATCAATGTGACCATTAATTCAGCACGTAGAATTCTTTCATTTTGAATATGATGAACTTTTAAAAGTTGCTTAATTCCTAATCGAGCCTGAAGAGCAGTAAAGCGATATAAAAGAGTTGAAGGTATTGAGGTGCGAACAAGATCACCATCCCCCCCCCAAAATCCTCGACCAAAATTGATTCGCCCAAATTTTATCCCTTTTCCCTTCGTAAGATCTTCCAGCACGTGGGCTTTCCCAAAACAATGAAGTAAGAAAAGAAATGGAGAAATAAAAAAATGAAAAAAATTTCTTCGCAATAAGACAGAGCTAACAAAATCCTCAAAAATAAATTTTAGAAAATATTTTCGTTGTGGATCTGATGAAATAAATTCAAGCGTACTTCTTAGCTTGAGTTCGTAAATAGGATCATTAAACGCAACAACACCGCCACGATGAGCATGTATATCCTTTAAGTCACAGAGAGAATAAATAGAAAAATCACATTTTGAGGCTAACAAAGTATTTCCAACTTTGAGCCCCATTGATTGAGTCTGATCAATGATAATAATTAACCGATGCTCTTCTCCTAGCTGAATAACTTCTTCAATATTTGAATCGATACCGGCAAGAATCGTAATAAATAATACTTTAGTCTTAGTTGTCATTTTTTCTTTTAAATCTACTAATGAAAAATTAAAACTTCGCTCTTCATAGTCAAATACTCTTGGCACTAACCCGTTTAATCTAATCATATTTACCATGTCAGGCAAATTAACACCGGACATAAGAACTTCAGCTTCTGAATCCAACTCTAGAGTCTTTAAAACAAGATATAGAGCTACTCTTGCGTGAGAAGTAGCAATTGCTTTTTTACTACCGACAAACGCTGCAAAAGATTCTTCAAATTGTGAAACTTGCTTAAATGTAAACCGTGTAGTCATCACTTGAAAAAAAGATTTCAAGGCAGTCTTAGGTGAAAGGTAATAAATCGCTCTGGGAATTGCTTTTGAAATTTTGGTTATTTTCATGCCCGATTACTTCCAAACCTTAAAAGTGACTGGAGAATTATAATCTAGAACTTCATTGAAATCATCGTTATGAAAATCAACCTCTAGAGTCTTTAGTTTCCCAAAATCTAGCTGGGATTTAAAATCTATAGGGTCAAAAACAATTTGCTTCTTAGTTCTCTCAAGCAATTTCCCTAAAACACTTTTTTGATAATCAAACCACTCGCGGTTTTTATTTAACTTGGCAATCTCCATGGCATAAACAATTGAAGAGGTATATTCATCGTAGAGAAAAATCTCTTTACCATTGCCGACTACTTTTTTTGAAAAATAGTTTTGCTTTTTCATTATGGCCACATTTCTAGGGTTAAAATAAAGATTCGAAAATGTTACATATGTATAAAATAATACAATTATAGTACCTGTATATTGAAAAGTTAGCTTAACCTTTTCGACTTCGCGATGAAAAAGAAATGACTTAAATTTTGTCCAGACCCAAACAGGTATAATTAATAGAAACATATAATTGATATTCTTAACGTAATGAAATGGGAGATTTTTTAAAAGCAAAAAAAGATTTACCAACATTTTACTTAACTGATTTAACAAGACTAAATAATCCTGTATATAATAAGCATTAAAGCTGGCCTTAGGTAGCGTTGTTACAGATAACCACCATAAATTTTCAACACAAGTCCAAACCATGCAAAGTATAAAGACTGCGATTGAAAACTTATAGAATTTTTTATAATCGAATCTATTTTTATAAATAACAACAATCAGCATATAGATCACAATAGTATCTATCATATATTGCCTAGATCCAAATCCAGCGTATCCATCAAAGATCGCTGTTAAATTTAAACAGTGTTTAGCAATAAAGCTAATCCCAACAACTAGAAAAAAATAAATATCTTTCTCCATTTTAAATTTTCTATTAATTAGAAGAAAAAATAAAAAGAATAGAGCCAAGGTTGCAAAAAGTGAAATAGGTGAAACTATAAATAAGCCTGCTGGACCAAAGAAGGGTCTAAAATGTGGAATAGGACTAAATAGGTTATTTAAATTATAAGAGTAAGAATAACCTTGATCAAGATTTACGAAACCAAATTTGAGCATGTTATTTGTTTCATTAAGAAAATAAATAACAACTAAGCCGAAAATAAAAAATAAATTCCTTTTGATAAAATCAAAAAAAGAAAATTTAATATTTGTGAAGTAAAAGAAAAAGTAAATGGGTATAAGTAATGGAAACGTAAGTTTTATAACAGACCCGAAGGCAAATAAACAACCCAGCAGTAAAAAATCCAACCTGCTCCACTCTTCATTAATAAAAGACATATAGTACGTCACTAAAGTTGCGTAGAAAAATAATGTAATGTCAGCTGAGGAAAATTGATACATTAAGAAATTAAAGAAACCGGTGGTAAAAACTACCAAAAAAATCGACCACAAAGGCGGTGTTATAGAAAAAACCCTTGTAACAATATGACGAATAATCTTAAGTCCGATTAATCCAAAGAAGACATTCATTATAAAAATTACAACCATGTCATAGTGAACAGGATTTGAACTACCCTGAAGTACTATTGGTGATAGTCCAATAAGTTTATTAAATAAAGATGCTATTGCAAAAAGTGGCGCCCATAACAAGGAAGAACCATGATCATGCATATCGGGGAAATTATACTTAACACTTGTTATCCAACCTAAGTTTGGATCAATATTATTAATGATATTTAAATCGCCATCGTGAACAATACTTTTCATGTAACCAACATAAGCTCCTGATTCATATGGCTCTGAAACATGGATATGCAAATTCAAACCTATTATCAAAAAGGTGTAAGCGATAAGTAAATTCAGTATAAACTTCACATTTAAATATTTTTTAATAATCATTTTATTGATAAATATAATAAAGTTTATTTTTCATCAAATCAGTCCTTATTTCCTTTTCTCCATTAGGCCATTCAATAGTAATTTGTTCAATTTTTTCTTTCGCGGGCAGCCCAAAATGAACCCTTGATGGCATGGAAGAATTCCAAGTTCCACCTGTCGTCACTTCACGTACTTGTTTATGCAAATTTGTTTTTAAATAAATCTTAGCTCCGAGAGCGTAGTAGTTAGTTTTTGACCGAAGTTCGAATTCAATCGAATCACCAGGAAGGTTGTTTGCCAAGTACATAGGGTGAGATCCAAAATTGTTAATAACAATATCCCCAACACCACTATTGGTAAAATCTGAAATGATAACACCTCTTGATTCTTCTTCAAAATCTACCTTATATTGCCCGCCCACTTCATCAAATGAAATCATATGATTCTTTGAAGTATTCAAAAGTAATTTATTAGTATTATGACTATATGATCCAAAGCCCGTAGTTAAGTACATATCAATAAGACCATCATTATTTATGTCAAATGGATAAGCCGCCCATCCCCAACCAAGGTAAAGAAGATTTTCAGGGGCTACGTTTTCATAAAAACCATTTTTTGTTTTCTTCAATACAACATTTGTTTCCAATTGTTTTGGATATTTTTCAGGATCAAATCGCCCTCCTCCATAAGAAGATGATGCCTTGTTCACCTTGTCTTCATACTCTCTAACACAAGTCGCTCTAAATGAGATTGGCTTTATTTGAAGGCAAATATCTTTGTTATTGGATTCTACTGCCTGATATTTTAAGAAAAGTATTTGGCATAGTTTTTTAAGTTCATTTGTCTTAACATTTTCACAATCGTAATTTTTATAAAACTGTCTCCCAGCTAAATATAAAAAGTCCACGGACTCAGGAGTCGGCTTGAGAAACTTAGATCGTTCTTGATAAAGTGCTTTATTTTTTTCCAAACTAGGCAGTTCATCAGCAAGACCATTCTCCCAAATTTCAAATACGCCATCCGAATCAAGGTCTACAGGAAAGTA
>JACMPM010000109.1 GCA_014377485.1 Bacteriovorax sp.
TCAAATTCATAGAAATCTTGATTCTGCGTGCTGTGACCTATTAGTTTTAGTTGAGTTTGCTCCATATTGGGGCACCAAAGCTCTATCAAATCAAACTTACCGAAGGCATATAAATTTTCGCAAAGGCAGTTGGCAGCCGAAATCAATTCCTCTTCTTTGAAACTTAGGCTGATTTGAATGAGCAATTCCTTTTCCTCTTCTTGTTTTTTCAACTCGGTTACATCACGTTGTACGGAAATCCAATGCGTAAACCAACCCTTTTCATTCGCTACCGGACTCACGGCAAAATGCACCCAAAATGGTACTCCTGTTTTAGAATAATTTAAAACGGTGATCTCTGAAGATTCCCAACGTCTCAGTTTTTTCCCTAACTCCTTTAATTCTTCATAACTTGAGTCTGGGCCTTGGAGCAATCTTGGATTTTTTCCTATGACTTCTTCAGCCGTGTATCCCGTCATTTTATTGAAGGCTTCATTTACATATATAATTCTTGGCCCTGGTTCGCCCAGGGGTTCTGCTTCGGTAATCAAAATCGCATCCGAAGTGCTGTTTAGCACCCTTTCGAGCAACCTTAACCGGTGTTCTTCTTCGATTTTGTCCTTCGAATCTCTGGCTACGCAGTACATTAGTTTGGACTCATTATCCCAACGAACTGACCACAAATTATAAGCGACATCCCCATTTTTTTTGCGGAATCGATTTGAAATAGATTTGAATTCTCTACCCGACATAATCTCAGAAACTACCAGATCAGTCTTTTCGAGATCTTCCTCAATAATCAAATCTCTGTAAGGCTTGCCTATCAGTTCTTCAGGATAATATCCCCAATGATCAGCGGAAACAGCACTCACAAATACAAATTTTCCGCCTTCATCAATGGTACAGAAAACATCCAACGAAGCATCCATTAATCGACTTGCGTGATTTTTTTGCCTAATGACTTGAGTGATATCAGTAGAACGGCATGCCACAGTCTGAATTTCACCATTTTGATCTCGGAGGGGGAAAAAGGAAATATGTTTATACTGGATCTCTTTGGTTTTGGAGTTATAGTGATCTTCCTCAATATCAAAATTCTCTCCGGAAAGCGCACGTTGGTAATAAGATTTCCATTTTTCAATAAATTTCTCTTCAAAACCCTCTACTAAAATTGGAGTGTTGAGTTCTTTTTCCACTCCGGTTACTTCCTTTATTAGATTTAGGTAAGCTTTATTGGCATAAACCAAAAGTAAATTATAATCAACCGCCCAAATAAGGTCATTGGATTGGTCCAGTAAAAGGTCCCTATATTGATTTTTTTTCATCAAGTTAATATCTCCTACCTATTTTTGTCTAAAGAAGCATTTGTTGTGGGTTCATATATGTGGATTTATTAAAGTTCGACAAAAACTATCATAAGTCAGCCACGTTCCGACCTGATCTATACTTCAAATATTGAGCCGTGTAATTAAAAGCATGATAATTTTCATTAACGCGACCGAAAGCGACTGAACGAAGGTCACTGGAGTAAAGCCTGATAGGGCGATCCTGTGATATGTTCCTCTTCGGAACACGAAGGATGGCGGACAGAAATACTGAAAATTCGTATTTGCTGAGTAACCGTTGTCAAGCCTATGTTATCAAAAATGGAATCAAAGATGATCGCCCCGGAAGAAGACATCAGGTCAGAAGCTTTGGGCTTAAATCAGACAGGGGTGTTAAATGGAGAATTTTATCTTTATTCAATATCCTCACTAAAAATAATACTTCTGGGTATTTCATGTGACTTTAGTGATTTTTTAATGAGCTTTTTTATTTCCATTCTACTTACCTCATTATGGATCACTAGCCTTAAGTCGGCTTGTATCATCGTTTGATTACTTGCAGACTTAGCACTTAAAAGGCATTCTTTGACGTTTGGCAGTTGACTTATCACTTCTTTTATATGATTAAGATCGGTAAGTTGACCGGCGATGTTAATCTTTTGATCTTTTCTGGATAATAATTTAAAAGTGTTTGGATTCATTATTTCTACATGATCCATCAATGGAGTCAATGCCTCACTGCCTTTATCTTTCAGCATTACTTGATCGTGTAATAAGCTTAATTCCCAATAAGGAAATAAGCTAAACAGGTCTTTAGGATTTTTTCTAAAGGCAATTCCACCGTTTTCAGTAGAACCATATATTTCTGTTAATGAAAGACCATTTTCTCTGAGGTTCTCGTATAAGGTATCAAATAATTGAGATCCCGCAGAAACTGCAAAACAAGGAGAGACCTCGTTTTGCAGTAATAATGGCCAATGGAAAGGAGTGGCTACTATCAGTGTGCTTACCGGTATTTGCCTTAAATTGATTTCTGATGGATATATAACCGGAATATTTAATTTTTCGGGAAGGGCAACCGTAAACATAAAACCGTAAATATTACACGAGGGAACGTAGGAAACAATCTGTGAAGCATCACTAAAAAGGGCTGCCAGAAAATCAACCTCTCTGGTTAAAATGGATTTAGTGTGATTGACGGTTTTTACGTTTCCTGAAGTGCCGGAAGAGAAAAAATTCAGGCTTTTAATATTGGTTTGATGAGCCTTTAAAATAAGTTCTACCCAATCATCAACTTTGTCATGCTGCAATAAATATGGAGGACTGTCTAATTCCAATAAATTAAAAAATGAATTAGTAATGGCGGCAAAATTCAGCATCTCCAAAGAATCAAGGGCGATGTCGTTTTTCCAGCTTAAATTTTCAGTATGGTAGTTATCTCTATTTCCTAAAAATGGCTGTTCGCTTACTTTTAAAGCTAAATCCAGTAATAGTCTTTTAATATTCCACGCAGTAAGCATGTACTAGTTGGATAGGGGCAATAAAATAGTAAATTCAGCCCCATTAATATTTTTTACAGAAATGCTACCTTGATGGGCAACAATAAATTGTTTCGCAATCGCCAAGCCTAAGCCCGTACCACCACTTTTATTGGAAGTAATAAATGCGTCAAACAAATTATTTATGATTTTCTCAGGAATTCCAGGGCCATTGTCTTTTATAGTTATTTTTACAAATTTATCTGCCTTTTGAACTAGAATATCAATGCTTGGATTTAGAACCTTATAGTCTGACAAGGCATCCATCCCATTATTGATAATATTGACGAGTACTCTTTTGAGTTTAGTATGATCACCGACAATTAATAAACCCGAAGTTATGCTCTCGTTGAAAGTAATCATTTTCACTTTGGCAATTTCTTCGGTAGCTTGTTTACAATCAGCAATTAATTGATCTACAGAAACCGGCTTTAAAACTAAAGGAGCATCTTTTAAAAAGTCTAAAAAATCATCAAAA
>JACMPM010000110.1 GCA_014377485.1 Bacteriovorax sp.
ACACCGTTCAGTGCTGCTTCCGGAGTTTCAAAAGTTTTTTTCGAAGGAGTGTAATGAACTCTCCCGTCCCAGAACATGAATGTATTAAATTTATCGCCGATATTAAAAAGACTGCTGGAATTTCTTTTTAAGACTCCCTTCCCGTCTTCTGTCTGAGAAAGGCCATGTCCGTCACTCAAACCCTTGGCAGGATTGTGGCAAGTGAGACAACTTATATTTCTGTTGCCCGACAAATTAGTATCGATAAAAAGTTTGCGCCCTAAATTTATTTTTGATTGATATTCATCGCTGTTATTCACAGGCAGTGATTCATATTTTTTCACGCCGAAAAAATCCAGCTGCTGATGAAGATACTCATCAACAGAAACTGCATGAACGTTAAACGAAAGTATAAAACTTAAAAATAAAATTTGCTTGTATGACATGGCCAAAAGTCTAAACAGAGTTAGAAAGTTTGACCACCCAAACTTTCTAACATCTCATGAAAAGATCTCTCAGGAATCTACGTGATTCTATTCAATGATGTATTCTGCGGCCACTTCCGAAGTGATTTTAATTTCACCCGAAGCAAAAGTTGTTGGCGCTGCTCCCTTAGCTCTCGGCGCACTTTCAGCGGCCATGTCATACATCATCCCGCCGCCATTTCCATTATTTGCCGGCGACAATCTATACACGCCTTTCAATTTTACTTTAGCGGCCTTCGCTAAAACTTCTGCCTGAGCTTCAGAAGCTCGCACAGCATCACCTAATAATGCACTCTGCTCGTCACTTCTTTTATCGAGATCAAACTTAAATGAATTTACATTTACTCCGCTGTTTTTAACTTTCGCATCTGTCGTCAGAGAATCAATGAACGCACCGGCATCATCGATGTTGCGAAGAACGACCACCATTTCCTGAGAGGCATTATATCCGGTAATGGTACTCTTCCCTGTTTTTTGATCGTAAGCATAGTCAGGATTTAAATTATAAGAAGTGGTTTTCACATCCTCTTTTTTGACTTTATAGGTATCGAGACTTCTTTTAATGATTTCATTTTCCTGGGCAGAATTACTCTGCGCCGCTTTCCCCGAAGTCCCTCTTCCCCACGCTGTCAGGTAAACTCGTACGATATCAGGTTTAAAACTTTTTTCAGCGGAACCTGTCACGGTGATAAGGCGAACATCCGCCGCAAAAACATTTAGTGATCCTGTTAAAAATAATAAGACAAAAAGCTTTCGCATAGATATTCTCCCTTGGAATGAAGTAATCAAACTCTCCAGAATTATGGCGAGAATATTTAAAAAAAGAAAGAGAATCTTATGACAAAAAAAGTGACGAAAAAAACAACTCCCAAAAAAGCGGCAGCACCTGCACCAAGAACAATTATCGATCCCAACGCCAAAGCAACCTCTGCTGACGGAATTTACGGATTGCCTTTTAAAGAAGCAGAAGCAAAAGTCGTATTCCTTCCTATCCCATGGGACGTGACAACTTCATACCAGGCCGGAACTTCAATGGGCCCCGGTGCCATTTTACAGGCCTCAGAACAAATCGATTTTTTCGATCTTGATTATGTCGACGCTTACCAGGCCGGACTCTTCATGAAAAAAGAAAGTGCAAAAATCAGAAAACTAAACACTGAAGGCCGCGCTCTTGCAAAAAAAATTATCGACGCTGACGATGCAACGATGGCAAAAAGCAAAGTGCTTCAAGCAAGCCTCAAAAAAGTAAACGCACTTTGCGAACAATTAAATGATGAAGTGTACGCGCAGACAAAAGCCCATTTAGACAATGACCAGATTTCTGTTGTTGTCGGTGGTGACCACGCAACTCCGTTCGGAGCAATTAAAGCATACGCAGAAAAATACCCGGGCCTGGGAGTGCTTCACTTCGACGCCCACTCTGATACACGAATCGCTTACATGGGCTTCACAAACTCTCACGCCACAATCATGCACAATGTGATGGAAAAAATTCCTCAAGTTGGAAAACTAGTTCAAGTCGGAATCCGTGATTTCTGTGAACAGGAATTTGAATACACACGTGACAATAAAAAAATTGATATCTATTTCGACCAGCATTTAACTCAGAGAAAACTTAACGGCGAATCGTTCATGAAAATCGCTCAGGAAATTGTCTCGAAACTTCCAAAGCAAGTTTATATCTCTTTCGATATCGACGGCCTTGACCCACGCTTCTGCCCGAACACAGGAACACCTGTCCCAGGCGGCCTGGACTATCCTGAAGTGATTTATATGATCAATGAGGTGGTGAGATCAGGAAGACAACTGGTAGGCTTCGACCTGGTCGAGGTTGCGCCTTCAGTGAAAAACAAAACTGATGAATGGGATGCGAACGTTGCGATGAGATTGCTTTACAAGATGACGTCGGCGTCGCTTGCGAGCATGGGGCATATTAAAATCAGAGCACAAGTTAAATAATTTTAAGCAGCCTTTTTAGGCTGCTTTTTTAGATTTTCTTAAACCATCTAAAATAAAACTTCTCATTAAAACTTGATATGGAATTCCTTTAAGAGCTGCAAGCTCTTTTAGTTCTTCAATCGTTTCTTCTTCCAGAGCAATACTTGTCGGTTTCTTTTTTGATTTGAGAAGCTTTCTAGCTGATTGAGCACTTTTTTTATCGAACTCAATTTTTTTATACATTGCTGCGTCTGTATTTTTAACTATTTTTTTCTTCATATATTTCTCCCTCTTCTCTACTGGCCTTACGGGTAGAAATTATTCTTATTTCTAAATGTTAGTGTCTCACACTATTCAAATATTACCAATTGATTAAGGAGATGTGTAAATTTGCCTGAGGGAATCTCTTGCAGAAATATTTTCTTTATTTGTTATTTTAACAATAGATGTAGTTTGTGATTTGATGGGGCATACTTCTCAACTAACTTAATAAATGATTTACGGTTATTAATAAAAACATCTGCTGTCGTACTTGTAGAATTTTTTATCGATTTAAAATTAATTCGAGCATAATGAGTTAATGAATGTACTTTAACTGTTTCAACGCTTAAATCTGCCCATTCAATCTTAATGTTTTCATCCGGGAAAAATATAAATTCTGACGACAAAAAAACACCATGCTCTGTTGATTTATTCGCCAAAAAAAAGAATAAAAAAGATGTTATAAAAGATAACGATACAATTATAGATGTTACAACTAGACTAAATCTCAATAATACATGCAGAAACACAAATGCGCCGATGCAAGCGAAAGTATTTATAACAAGATATTGGTAGGTACTATCTTTGACTTTTTCCATAACATTTCCATAAATTTAAGTTTCAAACTATCTTTATCAATGCCAAGCTCCCCGATAGGTATGCTGAAACTTATTCTCTACTAGTAAAAAATCATAGATGAGTCATCTGTGTTTCAACTTATTTGTATTTTATTTTAAAGTACCATTTCTGTAATCTCGCACGATCGACAAAAGTTGATGATCCCTTGGAGCATATTTTTCAACTAAATCACAAAATGATTTTCCGCTATCATAAAACAATGCAAATTCAATATGCTTATTTGTCGAGATACATTGTAGCTGCAGAAGAACATACCTTTTAAAGAATCTTTTTCTCACTACTTTAGAATTTAGATTTTTCCATTCAACTTCAAAATTTTCACCAGTAAAAACAATTTTTTTTTCAGATAGAAAAATTCCATCTGTTTTAGATTTATTAACTAAATTGAATGAATACATAGGAGTTAAAAACAGTATAAAAGAATAAAAAATACCTCGAGTCGATGAATTGCCTAAGAGATTATGATAAAGTAAATAAAATATTATCGCTCCCCATACTCCAAGAGTGAGCGACCAAAATAATAAGCTATCTTTTACTCTTTCCATAATAATTCCTTAATATTGATCCGACCATTTTTCGTTACTATTAAAGCCAGAAAATCCTCCAACAGAAGACCCCGGTGGTAGTCCTTGCTGGCATACTTTGGCCAATGGAAAACTACCACGAATCATTGGATCATTCTAAATCGGTTCCTGCATACTCATCGGGACGCAGACCTTAAAAGTCATATATAAATATCATTAGAGAACGTAAGATAGATATAGATTTGGTTCCAAGCTGTTTTCAACATGCCAGTGCAACTCAATCAATGCCAAGCTCCCCGATAGGTATGCTGGAACTTCTTCTTACGTTTTTTTGTCAAGTTGGGAGCTTATAAGAGTAAGGGCCTTATTTACATTTGCTGCTGTGGTCGAGTTTCCATCCTTCTCAACATTGACACCATTTATATACAAAACGTTTAACCCACTTGCTGAGCAGGAAAGATCCGCCATTGAGTTATTTGAAAACAAAAAAATAAAAATCAGTAATAATATATTTTTCATTTTATACTTTCCCATGCTTTACGATAAGATTTTATAACTTCCTCTAGGGTTTCAATTCTAAATTTACAATTAAGATGCGGATTGCTTCCATTTATGATTGACACAACCGTACTGTGTTTGTTGTAGAAATCATCGCAACTTCTAATATTTATATTTAATGTTGCCAGATCGACCTTTTTTCCAAGGTAGCCCCATTTTCCGTGGTGATAATCACTCAGAGCATTAAGACAAGTTCCTGAGTTGAGCATGTCATTTTCAGCTTTCATAACATCAGCAACTAAATTTTCACTACAGACTTTTAACCAAAACTGCTTCGCCCTCGCATACTGTCTCATCGCCATCCGCTCGTTGTAATCAATACCCGTTCGATTAATCCAAATATCAATATCGTCTCTTATTCCATTTTTATTTGAATCAATTCCTAAAACCGTTTTGTCATTTTCAGATCGATTAGGAATGGGCGGTTCAACTTCGCCATCAAATACAGGATTTGAATTCTTATCAGCTAGTTTCACTTTTAGCGCAGGGCTCATCAATTTTTCGTATTCGTTGCAGGATACGAAAAAAAACAATAAAAATAAAAAGCCGCTAAGTGTTTTGAAATTAATTTTATTTTTCACCTATAGTCCCTCGCATGAAAGCAATCGTGTGATTTGATCCGCTGCCGGAACAACACTTGAGTAGCCGCCCAAGCTTCCTTGAACTACTGACCAAGCTTTGCTTCTAATTTCTGTTGATGTACAAAATCGGTTCCAGCATACTCATCGGGACGCAGACCTTAAAAGTCATATATAAATATCATTAGAGACCCTAAGATAGATATAAATTCGGCTCCAAGCTGTTTTCAACATGCCAGTGCAACTCAATCAATGCCTTGCTCCCCGATAGGTAAGCTGAAACTTCTTCTTAGTTGAATTTTTTTCAGCGAAGCGAGATAATTAGAATGAGTTGCAGGATTCTTTATTCAATCTTCACTTATGACTTGAGAACTATAAAAATCCCAGCTTCCTTGATCCTTAGAAAAAACTAAAGAAACCATTAACATTTCTTTCAATTTTCCATCACAATAAGTATTTCCCTCTCGGAAAATATCAATTGTAATTATTTGTCCAAATCCGAAAGTCGTCATTGAATATTTTGTATCATAATCTTTAAAACTAAAAGCCTTTTGGTATAAATCCCATGCAACATCTTTTATTTTAACCTGGCTACTTAAGTCAGAAGTATCACTTCCACTTTTCCATTTAGTACACAGTACCTCATTCTTCGCAACATTTAATTTCAAAACATCTTCTTTGAAAATATCTCTTCCTGTAGCAAGTGTGCCAGCAAGACAATCACTTGATTTGTCCTCTACACACTGACGAATACTTAAAATAAGTTTTTCAAATTTTTTATCCTTTAACAAAGTATCTGAAAG
Source organism: Bacteriovorax sp. (assembly GCA_014377485.1). GTDB lineage: Bacteria > Bdellovibrionota > Bacteriovoracia > Bacteriovoracales > Bacteriovoracaceae > Bacteriovorax. The sequence goes on from JACMPM010000110.1 coordinate 5,766, forward strand.
ATATTTTCGAGTAGAAGTGCTGTTATCAGTTTTAGGCCACCATGAATGCTCAGGCCAGTTATTCAAAACAAAGCTGGATGGACTAATCTTTATAAAATATTTATTCTTTTTATCTTTAAGTATAGCGACCCCCGAAGAATAGGACTCAATAGATAATGCAAACCCAGTTGGAAGCAATGTTATAAAATCTATTGGGATAATTTTTATAATTGAGTTTCCCCCAGAATTATATTTAAAATAATCATCGTATTTGAAAGCAACACTCTTTATAAGATTAGATTTAACCTGTTCATTATCTACGATAAATACAGGATCCCCTTTTAAAGAAATATTATCGAAGATCTTTAAAGGTTCTTTTAAAAGCCCACTTTTAGGAGAAGTAGGAGTATGCAAGGCAATATGCACTTGATCAAACTTATAATCATTAATACTTGCAGTTGAGCAATTTGCAATATTCAGAAAATTTAAAATACAAATAATTATTAAAACTTTATAATTCATCTTTCCCACTCTACTCTAAGTTTAACACATTTTTCGTGTTGCAATTGAATCAATGTTGAGCGACCAGATAAGCGTTTTGGAACCTATTTATGAAAATCCAGCATAGAACCTCTTACGTTTTTGAAACTAATCTTCTTTTAAAGCTTGAGAAATATAAAAATCCCAATCACCATTACTAAAAGCGAAAGATGATACAAAATTTTCTTTTACCTTCCCATCACAATAAGACTCACCTTCTAAATCGAGATTTATAGTAATTTTTTTCCCAAACTCAGAATTTAAAATAGAATATTTGGTGTCATAATCCTTAAAACTAAAAGCTTTTTGGTATAGTCCCCATGAAACTTCTCTAGTTTCAAGTTGATTGGTTAATTCCGAAATCTCAATTCCACTTTTCATTTTTGTACATAAAACATCATTCTTTGCAATACTCAATTGAGTTATATCGCCTCGAAAGCGGTCAGTGGAATTATTTAAGATACTCGCGAGACATTCCTCAGATTTTTTTTCAATACACAAACGAATTTGAGTAATTAATTTATTAAATTTTTTATCTTTCAACATCAATTCTGAAATATATTTTCGAGCAGAAGATCTATTCTCATCTCTCGGCCACAATGAATCAATAGGCCATCCATTCAAAACAAAACTCGATTGATCAATTCTTGCATAATATTTTTTATTTTTATCTCTGAGAGTTGCGACCCCTGAAGAATAATTTTCAATGGTTAATGCAAACCCAGTTGGAAGCAATGTTATAAAATCTATTGGGATAACTTTTACAACGGAGTTTCCCCCAGAATTAAATTTAAAATAATCATCGTATTTGAAAGTGAGACTCTTTATAAGATTAGATTTAACCTGCTCATTATCTACAATAAAAACAGGATCCCCTTTTAAAGAAATATTATCGAAGATCTTTAAAGGTTCTTTTAAAAGCCCACTTTTAGGAGAAGTCGGAGTATGCAAGGCAATATGCACTTGATCAATCTTATAATCATTAATACTTGAAGTTGAGCAATTTGCAACATTCAATAAACTTAAAACACAAATAATTATTAAAAATTTATAATTCATCTTTCCCACTCTATCTATAAACATGAATTTACCCAAAAACAACTTTTGAGAAAAAATTAAAATTTAATATTTCTTTTTTTTGAATAATTTTTAATCGCTCTGTAAAACTGATTTTCAGTAGGAACATATTTTTTTGTTAAATCAATTATGGATTCTTCATTAAATTTATTAATATACAGTTGTGATTTAAATTCGTGACTTTCAATTAAAATTTTACAATAACTGTCACCGAATCGGAGATGTAGATTATCGCAATTAGGTATTAGGATATTTTCCCATTTTATCTTATTTTTACTAGGTAAAACAAATCCGTCAGGAGAAAACTTCACAAAAAGATTCGAAATTTTATTATACCATAAAACTAATAGGCCACCACCTACAACTCCAACAAAGCAATAAAGCTTGAAGCTCGTAAAAAAATCTTTTAGAGTAAACACTTGATCTTGATTATCAAACTTTTCAATGACTACCCAAAGAAATGCCATTATGAAAACTAAAAATTGAACTCTTAACTGACTAAACTTTATTCTTTCCATTTTATCCCTTAAAAAAGGTTCTATTAGATTTATGGTGGCGACACTTCACAAGCGCTCTGTACACACCAAAAGTCTAGTGAAACCATCTTAGCAGTGTTTCATAAACATCACTCGTGTTGCAATTCGATCAATGGCCGACATCCAGCTAAGTATCCATTAACAAATCTACTGGAGCTACTTCTGAAATTAGTAAAACATTTTTAAATTATCTAAGTTTATTATTTTTTATTTTCATAATCATCTGCAATCTTATAGAGATCATGGTCTTTAGGAACATATTTTTTCGTTAAATATATAAAGTTTTTTGAAGTTACATAGCATAAAGGAATATTAAAACTTTTAAAATTTGAATTTATCATTTTAAAATATTTAAAATTCCATCTTACCGTTACAACAAGATCATTCCATTCCTTGAATGTTTTCTTATCATGAATGAGAGTAAGACCATTTGGGCTAAAATAAAAGCCTCTCTTCATGGAATTCGAAATGAAATCGGATATCAACATGAAAGGAATAAGAATAACTAATGAAAATACTGAATCCCAGGAAGAAAAATTTTCCGAAGAAGCTAGACACCATATCCAAGATATTAAATAAATAATCGGCAACATTTTGGCGTAGCTAATTTTTAATTTTTCCATTTCATACTCTTTAAAAACTACAATTTGCAAGCTCACTTTAAAAAAAAGGTTAATCATCACTCGTAAAAGTAAAGCTGCTTTCAACATGCCAGTGCAACTCAATCAATGCCAAGCTCCCCGATAGGTATGCTGGAACTTCTTCTATTTTTTTGATCGGATTCATAAGCTTGTCGTAATCTGATTCAAGCGCCGAGCAGGATTGGGTTAATAACAAAGTTAGTATTAAAATTATTTTTCTAATGTCTATCTCCATTTAGCACATAGATCTGTAAAATCGGTTCCAAGCTGTTTTCAACATGCCAGTGCAACTCAATCAATGCCAAGCTCCCCGATAGGTATGCTGGAACTTCTTCTTAAAGTGCTATCAGCGTACTCATCCCTCATATTCCTTTTTTCATTATTATGGACATATAACGGTAGATACTAGGGCAATCTTGATAAATCTTATCGGATTTTCAAATAAATTAAGCTTGGCCACGCAAGTGACTAGAGTTTGTTTATGATATTTTTATGGAGGATGCTTCAAAAGTTGGCGCGAGTGAAAAAGAAAATACGATCAGAGACCACAACAAAAAAGGGCCGCAGTATTACCTGTGGCCCTTTTTTAAACACTCCGTTTTAAATAGCTTTCTTCATAATTTATTAAATGAGCAGGCGCGCACTAGCATCTGACCGGGTGGAGCATCTTTGGCGTAAACTCCAACT
>JACMPM010000001.1 GCA_014377485.1 Bacteriovorax sp.
AAAAGAATGGGAAGAATCAATTCATTTTAATGGATATTGCAATTTAGCCGCTACCGTTCAACAAGAGCTTGAAAAAGATTATCATTCTCTGCTGATAAGTATGAAGCAAAAGTTTCCTGCTTATGAGAATATTATTTTAACAGGCGGTTGCGCCCTCAACTGCACTAATAACGCCAAGATTTTAGACAGTAAAATGTTTAATAAAATTTATGTACTTCCTTTTCCGGGGGATGAGTCAATCAGTTTGGGGTTAGCGTCTCAGATGTACTATCAAGATAATTTTCAAATATGGGAACCTTTGAGCTTTGAGAAACAGGTGGCATACTTAGGACCAATTTCATCGATGCCAAATGAAGAGAAACTGGTTTCTATTTTGGAAACGAAAAAAATAAAATTTATTTTTTCTGAAGATATAATTTCAAATGCTATAGATGATTTGATTACTGGCAAGATTATAGGGTGGTTTCAAGGACGAAGTGAGTCTGGGCCTCGAGCGCTTGGCAATAGAAGTATCTTGGCACGTCCAGATCGTAATGGACTCAAAGATTATCTAAACACTAACATAAAATTTAGAGAAAATTTCAGACCCTATGGGTGTTCGGTGACCCATGAAAAAGCTTCTGAATATTTTGAAATTGATTCAGGATTTGATAATCCATATATGTCTTATGCTCTTAGAGTTCGTTCTCAGTTTAAAGAACTTCTGAACGAAGTAAGTCACACTGATGGAACTTCACGAATGCAAACAGTTCGAGAGAGTCAGAATCCATTATTTTATGAACTGATTTCCCGATTCGGAAAATCTTCAAATCTTTATTGCTTACTTAATACAAGTTTAAATATTATGGGTGAACCCATTGTTGAGACGATGGAAGATGCAGTTAATTTTTTTGAAAAGACGAATGTAGACTCCATGTATATCGGAAAAATAAAACTCATTAGGTATTAAATGTTTAAAGACTTAAAAAAGATTAAAGAAAGTGTAGTGATTGCGGATGAACATATTAAGTCGCAAGGCTTTCTTCCAAAATCCTTTTGCATTGTTCCTTTTACCAATATTATTCTCGAGCCAAATGGATCGGTAGGGGTCTGCCGTCAAAAAGGAAATAAGTTTTCAATTGGAAATATTAAAGAAAATACCATTGTCGAAATTTGGAATAATGATTTGATAAGAAGCTGGCGAAGAGAGTTCCTGGAAGGGAAGCCCACAACTTGCAAAGTCGATATAAAGCATGAACAGTGCAACCGTTGTCCTGATAATAACAAACTGTTGCCCCATGTCGAATTTAGTGAAATTCAACATGGCCCTATTTTAAAATTAACGGCAAATTTTAACGGACGCTGTAATCTGCAATGTCAGATGTGTGATGTCTGGAAGCTCCCCAACGGACTATATGACGAAATTAATTTTTGGGAACCAGCCAAGAAAGAAATTTTCCCTCACTTGAAAGAAATTGACATGCTTTCAGGGGAGCCTCTTATTCAACCCGATACTTATCGATTATTTGATGAAGTCACTGCTGTAAATCCAGAATGTGAATGGACTATAACAACCAATGTTCATTGGAAATTTAATAAAAAAATATCTGATAGCTTCGATAAAATAAAATTAAAAACGCTTATAGTAAGTATCGATAGTTTAATCCCGGGGGTCTATGCCAAAATAAGATACCCTGGAAAACTAAGTACTGCATTGACTGCCCTTGATGAAATTTTGAATTATCGGAAAACAAAAAAAACATTTGAAATTCATTTAAACTTCCTGGTTCAAAAAGATAATTGGCAAGAAGTTTTTAAGGCTATTGATTTTTGTTACAAAAAAGAAATAAGACCTTTTCTTACGTTTTTATACGAGCCTGTCGAATTTTCAATTTTAACTGAATCTACTGAGAGCAAAATAACAGTTTTAGAATATTATTTTTCTGAAATGAGTTTAATTCAAGCTGTTCATTTAAAGAGAATAATGATGCCAATTATTGATAGTTTGCCACTCATTGATCGTGCAAATTATCTTACTCAATTGCAGGAAATTTTAGTTAAGCAGCAATAATTTATTCACAATATGCGTTTAAAAATAATTGAGCCTTATAATCGTCGTAGGAAGTAAATACTCTTTGCATGTCGCCTAAAGATTCAAATTTCAATTGCTGTTTGTAAATTTCGCGAGCTATTTCACTTATATTAATGGGTTCTGCATTGGTGGAAATTCTTTCGAGGACGATAGCAAATTCTTTTGTAATGTGTTCTGGTAAAAAATATTGCGGTATGGGATGCAGGTCTAATTTATCAAAAATAATTCGGGAATGCTTAAGCACTTTTTGCATTTGATCTTTAAAAATTAAGGAATCGGGCCTTGGGCGTGAGGTTTTAAATGCCACCGGCACTGTCCATACCTTATGAGGACACTTTTCTTTAAATGGTATATGCCCACCCCAATGAGAAACAAGTGCGATAGCACCCATCGAAAGTGATCGTAAAAGCGCCATTCCAAAATTTTCGTCAGAATGAGTACTGGCAGATAAGAAAATATGCTTGCTGCCAAGTTCACCGTATATTACTTCACGTGATTGAAACCCTTTGAAAATTATTTTTTCAGTAAGATTATATTTTTGGATTTGCTCTTTTAAATATTTCAAGTAATCGGTGGATGGGATTCCCATATTGGGACTTCCGAAATAATCTTCTTTTCCATAAATCAAAAAAGCTGGAAGATTCTCATTTTCTAGGCTTAGTAAGTAATAGGCTTCAATTAAAATATCTATATTTTTTTGATCCGAAATTCGTCCGATATAAGCAAATTTTATTTTGTCATCAATGAGTTTTGAGGAATCAATTTCGATCGGGAAATAAGGATATGGTATATCAAAAGTTAAAAAGTTTTCGCCTGTCAATTTCATGCATTTTATGTCGCCTGGACATGTACCTATGAAAGCATCTCCCGAAGTCATTATTGATAAAACATTAAATCGGTTTTGAGGCCAAAGGCCAAGCGAGGCGTGTCCATAAAGATGCAGTACAAAAGGCATAGGAAGATTGAGCGTAGCTCTGACTTCTCTCATAAAGCGTGCGATTGTTTCGTTGAAGGCTATGATAATTATAGCATCACATTGAAACAGATAATTGATAAAATTTCTCAAAGGCTCAACGTCTACGTTAATAATTTTTGATTCTGCTTTGATTTCGAATGCTGTTTGTTCCCAGCATTTTTCAATGGATGGGAGAACCTCTTGCATACTGATCCACTTATAGTTTTGGTGAGTGGTAATAATAGCTATTTTTTTAATTTTTTTTGTCATATTCCCTTTATAATAATGATAGCTTGAAATCTCATAGAGACAATAATAAAAAAATGAATAAAAGAGACGTTAGTTATAAAAGTATTGGGATGCTTCAAAAAAGATTTGCGAGTCAACTCAAGCAAGATGTTTGGGTTCCAGACTGGGGTGACTCTTTTGATGTTGAAAATAATCACACTGTTAATGTTTTTATAATGGGTAGTTATTTTGAAAGAATATTTCAACTCCGTTTCTGGCCAAACCAAAAGTTCAATATGTACTGTCTCTCTCCTCAAGTAAAAAAAATATTGATAGAGGTGTTTGGCTTTGATTCTGAAGTTGTAGGATGTTTATCTCGTTATCAAATTTTCCCAAAATCGGTGTTACTTGAAGAGAAATATGAAGTTCTAAAAGATTCACATCTTTATTATGCCGGACGAATTTCACCGCAAAAAAATATTGAATTTATTATTTTAACAATTTTTCACATACAAATTCTTTATTCAGCTGATATTAAACTTACACTTTTTGGTGATTTCGATAATGAATATCACAAAGACATTTTAGGTTGTCATTTTATAGATTATTCCCAAAAAATATTTAATTTGATTGAAAGTTTACCTTGGGCAGGAGAGCCTCCAAAATTCGTACATGGTTTAAATGAGGAGGAGTGGTTGCAAGAGATTCCAACTAAGGGGATATTTCTTTCTGCTTCGAATTTAATCAGTGAGGATTTTTCAGTAGTAGCAGCTCAACTTCAAAATATTGGAAGATCCCTTATAATTCCCAAATGGGGAGGACTTAGAGATGTTAGAGGTGAAAATGTACGGCATTATCAAGTTGATCTTATTGGTCACTCGCACGAAAAAATAAGGGCTATCAGTCAGAAAGCTAAAAAATTTGCAAAGAGTTTGTTTGAAAATATTGGACTGGAAACCTTGTCAATCAAAGGGCCTGAAAGTTTTTTTCCTATGCATAGTATAGATCGCGATTATTTACAGCAAAGAATCGATTTAAATAAAGCAAAATGGGGAGAGTCTATCGAGCTTTTGGTTCAAATGAACTTGCCAGCATTTATGGCCACGGAGGAAGGGCAAAGAGTCATACTTAATTGTCGCAGATGTTTTGCTGAATAAGTTCTACAAAACAATCTAAGTCACTCATCCAAGTGATTGACATTACATCGTTTTAAAAAAATCCAGAGGAAAATTTTCTGTATAATATTGACACTTATCCGTTTATTCCCACCTTCAGTAAGAAGATTTAATTAAGTAAAGGATATGAGCATGACTGAACAAACTGACCAAGAAGAGGCATTAAGGGTAGATGGCGAAGTAATAGATGTGGTTGAAGAAGAAATTAAACATCATGAAACTCTTAAAGAAGGCAACGATGATTTCAAGGCAAAGTATTACTACCTAGCTGCTGAAGTCGAAAATATGAGAAAACGTTCTGAGCGCGAAAAAGAAAACCTTCTTAAATATGGTAATGAGAAAGTTCTTTCATCACTAGTTAATGTAATGGATAACTTTGACTTAACAGTTAACGCTCTAAAAAATGATAACGATGATAAAGTTCAAAATATAGTTAAAGGTATCGATATGATCCGTTCTCAATTTTTGGATGTTTTAAAACAGAGTGGGCTTACACAAGTCGAAACTGTTGGAAAAATTTTTGATCCAAATTTCCATGAAGCCGTGGCACAAGCACCAGCTCCAGGAAAAGCTGATCAAGAAATTATCACTGAGTATCAACGTGGGTATCTTTTGAATGGTCGATTGCTTCGAGCACCAAAAGTAGTAGTTGCAAATAATAATTAAAACGTAAGCAGATTTTAGAATCATATTAAGGAGAATTGTATGGGAAAAATTATCGGTATCGACTTAGGAACAACTAACTCATGTGTAGCAGTTTTAGAAAACGGAACTTACAAAGTTATAGCAAACGCTGAAGGACACAACACAACTCCATCAATCGTTGGTTTTGCCAACAATGGTGAAATTCTAGTTGGTCAGGTTGCAAAAAGACAATCTGTTACAAATCCAAAGAAAACACTTTTTGGTATCAAGAGATTGATTGGTAGAAAAGCTGACGCACCAGAAGTTAGAAAATTTAAAGAAGTTGCTCCATTTGAAATCATTGCAAATAAAAACGGTGACGCTTGGGTAAAAGTTGATACAAAAGAAATGTCACCTCAAGAAGTTTCGGCAAGAATTCTAGAGAAATTAAAAAAAGCAGCAGAAGACTATCTTGGGCAACCGGTAACTGAAGCTGTTATTACAGTTCCGGCTTATTTTAACGATGCTCAAAGACAAGCAACTAAAGATGCAGGACGAATCGCGGGACTTGATGTAAAAAGAATTATCAACGAGCCAACAGCAGCAGCTCTTGCTTACGGACTTGATTCTAAGAAAGACCAAAACATCGCAGTTTTCGACTTAGGTGGTGGTACTTTCGATATCTCAATTCTTGAAATTACATCTGACGGTGTTTTCGAAGTAAAAGCAACTAACGGCGATACATTCTTAGGCGGGGAAGACTTCGACTATAGAATCATCAACTATCTTGCTGAAGAATTTAAAAAAGAAACTGGTATCGAATTAAAGAACGATACTATGGCACTTCAACGTCTGAAAGAAGCTGCTGAAAAAGCAAAACATGAACTCTCTAACGTGAGCCAGACCGAAGTAAACCTTCCATTCATTACTGCTGACGCAACTGGACCGAAACATTTAAATGTAAATATTACGAGAGCAAAATTTGAACAATTGATTGGTGATTTAATTGAAAAACTAATCGTTCCATGCACAACTTGTATTAAAGATTCTGGTCTTTCTCTAAAAGATATTCACGAGGTAGTGCTTGTTGGGGGATCAATCAGAATCCCACTTGTTCAACAAAAAGTTAAAGAAATTTTCGGGAAAGAGCCTTCAAAAGGCGTTAACCCGGATGAAGTTGTTGCTGCTGGTGCAGCTATTCAAGGGGGAGTTTTATCTGGAGACGTAAAAGACGTTCTTCTTTTAGATGTAACTCCATTGTCTCTTGGAATTGAAACTCTTGGTGGCGTATCTACAAAAATCATCGAGAAAAATACAACTATTCCAACTAAAAAATCTCAAGTCTTCTCAACTGCTCAAGACAATCAACCAGCAGTTTCGATTCATGTACTTCAAGGGGAAAGAGAATTTGCTAAAGACAATAAAACTCTAGGTAAGTTCGATCTTTCAGGAATTGCTCCAGCTCCACGTGGTGTTCCACAAGTTGAAGTAACTTTTGATATTGATGCAAACGGTATCGTGCACGTATCAGCTACTGACAAAGCAACTGGAAAATCTCAGGAAATTAAAATCACTGGTGGGTCTGGATTAACTGAAGAAGAAATTAAAAGAATGGTTCAAGATGCAGAATTAAACAGAACTGCTGACGTTGAAAGACGCCAGATTGTAGATACTAAAAACAGCCTTGATGGACTAATCTTCGCGACAGAAAAAATGATTAAAGATGGCGAAGGGAAAATTTCTGGTCAATCAAAAGCAGAGCTAGAAGCTGCAGTTGTTGAAGCAAAAACTAAATTGAACATCGAAAACCTTGATGAGTTAAAAGCTGCAGTTGAAAGACTTCAAAATGTTTCTCATAAAGTTGCGACTGAAATGTACCAGGCCGGTGGCGCTCCGGACGCTGAGCAACAAGCACATCCAGGTGGCAATGGTCATGGAGAAGCTCAAAGTGGAGCTGATGCAGGGTCAGCGAAAAAAGATGACGATGTAGTTGATGCAGATTATAAAGAAGTCTAACTAAACGAAGACATTTAAGAATATAAAAGTCTCTCCTTCGTGGGAGACTTTTTTATAAGAATTATTTTAGGACGGATTTATTATTTATGAGTACTAAACGTGACTACTACGAAGTTCTTGGGGTTCAGAAAGGGGCTGCTAAGGATGATATCAAAAAAGCCTATCGCAAACTTGCGATGCAATTCCATCCAGACAGAAATCCAAACAATCCAGAGGCTGAAGCTAAATTCAAAGAAGCTTCGGAAGCTGCCGACGTCTTATTAGATGATGAGAAAAAAGGTCGTTACGATCAATTTGGTCATGCTGGTGTAAGTGGAGCTCAAGGCGGAGGATTTCAAGGCAGTGGTGACTTTGGAGATTTCGGAGATATCTTCGGTGATATTTTCGGCGATATGCTCGGAGGCGGAAAACGTCGTGGCGGCGGTGGCGGACGCTCTCGTGGTCGTCCTGGTGACGATCTTCAAATGGGTATTGATATAACATTTGCTGAAGCAGCATTTGGATGCGAAAAAACCATTTCTCTTACTAAAAATGTAAAATGTGAAATATGTAGTGGATCAGGTGCAAAAACTGGATCAGCTCCTACGACCTGTGATTATTGTAATGGCCATGGTGAAGTTCGTCGCCAGCAAGGATTTTTTACTGTTTCGTCTACTTGTCCAAAATGCAGCGGTACAGGTCAGATGATTAAAGATCCGTGTCTGACATGTAATGGAGCTGGAAAAAAGAAAAAGAAAGTCGATCTTCAAGTAAAAATTCCTGCAGGTATTGACCAAGGTCAGCGTTTAAAACTTTCTAACGAAGGGGACGCCGGAACGAGTGGTGGACCTAATGGAGATCTTTATGTAGTGATTAATATAAAGGCTCATGATATTTTTGAACGCGATGAATTTGATGTTCATTGCATGGTGCCGATAAGTTTCTCCCAGGCCGCTCTTGGGGCCGAGATGGAAGTGCCGACGCTTTCTGGAAAAGTTGCATTGAAAATTCCTGCTGGAACTCAGTCGGGAGTTAAGATGAGACTCAAAGGGAAGGGGATTCAGCGTTTGGGTGGATACGGTTTAGGCGATCAAATTGTTACTGTTCACGTAGAAACACCGACTAAATTATCAAGCGAGCAAAAAGAATTATTCAAACGTCTCTCGGAAGTGGATCATAATTCCAACCCAATGAGTCGTGGTTTTTTTGATAAAGTTAAAGATTTATTTCAATAGTCCAAGGACTTCAGTGAAATTTATTGCGCTAATGCTTCCATTTATTGCACTTAGTTTATTTGCAGAAGATTTTGCCGGTAAAAATTCAATGAATGGAATTTCATTTAAAAATTACAAAAATTTCAATAAAAAATGGAAATTGGTAGTTGTGCGCTATCGTAAGGACACAGAAGAATTGCGTTTTACTTACGCCAATCCGCTTGCCTATAAAACGTTGTTGGCTAATTCAGTTCATTTTCCAGAAGGCTCGGCTTTCGGGAAGATAGGGGTAAAGACAAATCCAGACCCGTTGTTTGAAAGTTCGGTGGTGCCTAGTGGTGCTCGAAGATATCAATTGATGATTAAAAATAATAAATTTAAAAATGAACATGGATGGGGATACGGTTTATTTGACGAAAATGGAAAAACCTTTCCAGGCAATCCTCAGGAACAAGTCCAAGCATGTTCTGCTTGCCACGAAGCAGCTGAGTCTCGAGGTTTTGTCTTTTCTCAATTAATGGATAATCTGGATTTAAAAAAAAATCATGGCATAACGAAATTAAATTTTAAACTGATTGAAAGGGAATCATTGCCTAAAAATATTCAAGAACTCATTCCACCTGTTTTTAAATTTTTAAAGTTATTAGATGAAAAAATGGCAAAATATGCTTTTGAAGGAACCTTGGAAGAAGTTCGACCATTTTTATCACTCGAAGTTTTAAAATCTAAAATGCCGGCCCTATTACTCAATGAGAGAAAAGATATGTATAGTATTGTCGTTCCAGAAAATCTTGGTTCTCGTTGCCAGGATGGACTAAAAAATGGAATCTATATGAAATCAATTTATTCTCAGCTAAACTCTAAAAATGAAAATAAAACTCTTCATTATTGTTACACTTATTAATCTAAGTCTTCTGTCATGTTCTTCTTCATCCAATTCAAAAATAGAAAATTTTTACGACAAAAAAATAATTAGAGAAGAATTTACAAGACGAGAAGAAGCAAAAGATTTTTTTCTTAGTAAAAGATTAGAATATGTTCGCATGTATGAATTAACTTCGGAACCCTATTTTGGAACTCCTACACAGCAATTATGCGACAACAATATAGACAATAAGGCTGAAATCAAGTCATTTGGTGAAAACGAATTTTTCTATCTTAGAATGTTGGCAAATAAATATGATGTTATCGGAGATTGTTTGAAAGAAAACAATGATCACTATGTGATTTATGAATTTGAACTTTGTGGATTTAAAGTTATTAATAAAAGATATAAGTTTTTATATGAAAATTTAAAATATAAAACACCAGAAAAGATTTGTTCGGAAAATTAATATGGAATATTGAATTTTATAAAAGAAGCAAGGTCATAAGCTTTCATTTCCTGGACTCCCTTCAGGAGTGATGGCCATTTTATATTAAAAGTTTTTATAAGTTCACCCTTTTTGTTAATATAATGAACTTTTGAATGATCGTTTATAATTTCAGAATATAAAAAAGTTCCGTCGCTAAAAAACTGAACCCCACCGGCGATCTTAGATAAAAATCTTTCTGGATTTTCCCGGGTGTAGCTGAATAAAGTTTTTTCAAAATTAGAATCATAAATTTCAATTTTAGAAAGAGGATTTTTATCGTGAACATTATAATTATTATAGACAATTAGTTCTCCATTCGGCGTTGGCTGAACGTCATGTATTATTGAAAAAAATTTAATTCTATTTTTGTCTTTAACTTTGGGAATTAGGGCTACAATTTTATCTAAAGATTCATTTAAAACGAAGACATGAGATGCGTTACTGGAATTGACCACATAGTTGTTTTCTTTGAAGAATTTATTTGAGTTTATTTTATTTTGTTTTGGGATTTGATAAAAAGAATTTACATGTAACAACTCTAAATGGTTTTCAGTATAGCTTGAATTCTCAGGAATTTGATCAAAAGTATCCTCTGAAAGGATATTATTTTTGATTAAAAAATCTAGTGACTGCTGGAAAGAAAATTTTTTAAGAATTTCACCTTTTGGTGAAATAATATATAAGACATCCATCCGAACTAACTTTTGTTTAATTTGAACGGTATCAGACCCCATAATTAACAAATTCATATTATTGCTGAGATTGATCTGATGATGTGGATAAATTTTAACTAATTTTAAAATCTCTCGATTTCTTTCATTTCTTTTTATTAGGTCGGATTTATGAGCAACAAAGTAAGAGCCATCAGGAAAAAAATGACAAATATGCCCATTAAAGTTACGGATTGGCTCACCCGACAAATTAAAAACTACGCAATGAGAAACCAGATAATTAGAGCTTGAATTAAGATATAAAAAATTGTTTTCTGCCAATAATAAAGTAAAAGAAATTAGCATTATTATTAACTTTATAACCATGGAAAAATCATAACGAAGCAAGCTAAATTTAGCAATTCAATTAGGCTTAAATTATTGATCATTTTGCTCTGATATTAACTTCTTTGATTAAGCGGCCTTGCTTGTTAGAATCAATCACAATTAATTCATCTATTCTTTAGGAAAACGAGAATGAAAAATGTTGCCATAACAGTCCTCTTTTTAATGATTTCTACTTCTTGTTCGGGAGTCAAAATGATTACTCCGAATAGAAAATTAGCTGAGAAAGTAGATACTTCAAAATTATACAAACAACCTTTTCTTCAAAAAATGAATGAAGTGAAAGAAAAATTTCGACAAGGTAGAGCTGACGTCGCCTTGAAAGAATTAACTTCGATGAAAGAAGAAGGCTTAAGTACAGCGGAGCGAAGTACCAGGAAAAATCTCATCGGTGTAATTAATTTTTCTAAAAAAAATTACGAGAGTGCATCTAAGAATTTTGAAGAAGCACTCGCCCTGTCAAAAGAAGACCCTGGTCTTGAATCCCAAGTTTATTTAAATCTTGGTAGTGCTTATTATAAAATGAATCAAAACGAAAAAGCCCTGGCTACATTATCAATGGCCGAATACCATAATCTACAAGACAACGAAGCAAAGAAATACCATCAGCTATACGCTCTACTTTCTCAACAACTTGGAAAAAAAGAACAAAGTTTAACAGCACTTATTCGTTCCTTAGAAGATAAAAAATCTATTGGCGATTTAAAAAGTGAAGCCCGATATACTCAAGCCGAAGAATTGTTTTTTAAATTAACTCTTACGGAGAGAAGCCGCTTATTAGAGGATTTTGATTCTGAAAAAAACCTGGCAGTTCCTTACTTAGCTTATAAAGAGGCAGAAATTGCTTTTAAAGAAAACAATAAACAAAAAGTTCAAGACTACTCTACTTGGATTGAAAAACGATACGGCGACAACAGTGAAATAATGAATTTGATGAAGAATCTTGGTATAAGAAGTGAAAATGACAATGTAAAAATAGATCTTCGATATATCGGTATCGCACTACCATTAAGCGGTGACAGAAAATCTTTAGGTGAGAGAGCGCTTTCAGGAATAGATGTTGCTTTAGAAGAATTGGCACAGGATCCGACAAAAAAATATCGAGTGGAGATGAAAGACACTCAAGGCTCGGCAGCAACTGCAGCCTTCGCCGTGAAGGATTTAATCGAAGTGAATAATGTTTCTGCTGTCATCGGTGGCTTAACTCCCAATTCAGCGACTAAAGAGTATTTAGAAGCAAAAAAACACGGAGTCCTTTTCATTTCACTTTCTCCGGTATTTTTGCCTAAAGAAGAAAAAAATCATTTACTAATTGAGGTGCCAGCTTCTATTGAATCACAGGTAAATCATCTTTTTTCACCAAAAATGATCGCAAAATTAGGAAGTCGCCCGGCCATTATTTATCCTAAAAATGAACTTGGTGAAGCTTATGCCAATGAGTTTTGGAGACGTTCTAAAAAACAAAATCTCGATGTCACCGGATTGATTTCTTATGACCGCAACGCCACTGATTTTAGAGAACCTGTTAAAAATATTTTGGGAATAAAATTCACTCGTGAGCGCGAGGAAGAATTAGCTATCGTTAATGACATTGCTAATCTTGAAAAAAATAAAAGTATAAAACGAATTCAAAATCTTCAACCACAAATTGATTTTGACTGGGTATTTGTTCCGGCACTTCCAAAAGAAGTTGTACAAATTCTGCCAAACTTTAATTACTTCGATGCTTTCAATTTGAACTATGTCGGAGTGCCAAGTTGGAGATCGGAATTAATGACCAATGAAGGTTATCGGTACGGAAATGTTTTCTTCATGGATGAATCTCTTGGTACTAATGAAACTGCATTCACACAAAAATTTTCCGCAAAATTTAATAAGCAACCTAAGTTTGTTGAAACCATTTCCTACGATTCTTTGAAAATAGTTTCGACTATTATTGAAGCAGAACCATCGATGAGTACACGCCAGGATCTCGACTTGGCATTGGCAAAGAAGACGAGCATTCAAGGTGAAAGTGGTCTGTGGAAATTAGACGAAGATATCTGGATGAAGGATATGGCGACTTTTAAAATCAAACGCGATGGTGTTGAAGCTTTATAATTAAGTATTTACTTCCATTGTCTTACTTTTTTAATCAAGTAATAATAGGCAATGGAAGTTAAATTTATTCGAAAAAGACTATTTTTTTGCAGCAGCAATTTTCTTTTTGATACGAAGTTTTTTCTTTAATTGTGCAGTTTTTCTTTTCATTTTTAGTTCAAGTTGTTTTCTACCTTGGCCCATGGTCTCTTTATCCTTTTTGGTCAGTTATTATTGAACCCACATAGTATTCAAATCATCAGGGGAAATCTAGTATTTAATTGTTGTATCCAACCGACTGAAATGATAAATTTTACTATAAACGATTTAGTTTGTAGAAAGTAATGGATCTGACAATGAGTGTTGTAAAAAAAGTCGCGAAGAAAGTTGCGTTAAAAAAAGTCGCGTTAAAAAAAGTAGTGGCAAAAAAGTCTCGTGATAAGACAATTGCGAGTCATAGTGCGAAAAAACGTATTGAAGTGCTAAAAGAAATCGAAGATCTTAAAGAAAAATTACGTGCACGTAGAATTCACGGCAATGAAGATAAGAAAAAGATCGCTCGCGATATGCTTGAGCGATACACCGGCCACGACATCAAAGACTTCCAAAAACAAATTATTTTGACAAATTTTCACTATTACGTAGAGCGCTTTAACGCTCTTCTACCTGATAGCCACTATACGCAAGGCTCAGCGTTTAAAGCATCTTCTTCTGCGAAGGCCCAAGTAACCATCATAGAATTTGGGGTAGGATCTGCTATGGCCGCTCTAATTGGAGAGTTATTGGCAGTAGTTGAACCCAAGGCAGTATTGTTCTTAGGTTTGGCGGGCGGAGTGCATCCTTCTCTCGAAGTAGGTGATTTTGTTCTTCCTATCGCATCTATTAGAGGTGAAGGAGTAACCCAACACTTCCTGCCAGAGCAGGTACCGGCTCTTCCAACCTTTAAGGTACAAAAATTTGTCTCGCAAATTTTAGTAGAGCATGGGTTAGAGTATAGAACAGGAACAATTCACTCAACGGATTACCGTTTTTGGGAGTTTGATGATCGTTTTAAGTTAAATTTATTAGAGCAAAGAGTTCTGGCTGTAGAAATGGAAACGGCAGCACTTTTCGTTTCGTGTTTTGTGAGTAAAGTAAATATTGGAGCTCTACTTCTGATTTCTGATCATCCATTAAAACGTGGTGGCATTAAAACGAAGAAGTCGGCAAAAGCGGTCTTTAGAAAATTTACCGACATTCATATTGAATTAGGTATTGAAGCTATGGCCGATATTGCGGAAAGAGGGGAAGCGATACGGCACTATCAATGGTAAAAACTAAGTAAGGAATATGAACAATGTTTAAAAGAGTCTTAGACTGGTTTTCAAATGATTTGGCAATCGACCTCGGTACTGCGAATTGCCTGGTTTACGCGAAAGACAGAGGAATAATAGTTAACGAGCCTTCAGTGGTTGCAGTTCACCAAGGCCCTAAAGGACAAAACCGCGTTCTTGCCGTAGGTAAGGAAGCTAAGGATATGCTAGGAAGAACTCCTGGTTCAATCAAAGCTATCAGGCCTGTAAAAGACGGAGTTATCGCTGACTTTGAAGTCACACAAGCGATGATAAGATACTTCATTCAAAAATCATTAACTGGCTCGAAGTTAATCAAGCCAAGAATCGTAATCTGTATTCCTTTTGGAATTACTCAAGTTGAAAAACGTGCAGTAAAAGAATCAGCTGAACAAGCTGGAGCTCGCGAAGTTTATTTGATTGAAGAACCAATGGCAGCAGCGATTGGAGCAGGTCTTCCAATTACTGAGCCATCTGGAAACATGATTGTTGATATCGGCGGTGGTACTACCGAAGTTGCAGTCATCTCTCTAGGTGGAATTGTTTACTCTAAATCAGTTAGAGTTGCCGGTGACAAATTTGATGAAGCTATCGCTTCATATATTAAGAAAAAATATTCACTTCTAATTGGAGAAAGAACTGCTGAAGCAATTAAGATTGCGATCGGGAATGCTTATCCATTTGATGATGAAGTTAAGACTTATGAAGTTAAGGGACGCGACCTAATTGCAGGTGCTCCTAAAATTATCGAAGTTACTTCAGATGAAATTCGTGACGCTCTTGCAGATCCAGTTTCAGAAGTTGTTGAAGCGATTAAAATTTCTTTAGAAAAAACTCCTCCTGAACTCGCTGCTGATATCGTGGATAACGGAATCATTCTAGCTGGTGGTGGAGCTTTACTTGCTAACTTAGACGTTCTTATTAAAGAAAAAACAGGTTTGCCGGTTTCAATTGCAGAAGATCCACTAACATGTGTAGTGAGAGGATGCGGGAAAGTTCTCGAGTCTATCGATTTACTACGACAAGTAACTATTACCTGATTAGGGTAACTAGATAAAAGGCAGGCTTTCATGGTGGAAAGCTCACGAGCAAAAATTAATTTCACAAAACTCACTTCACAAGAGCTATCGTCCAAGATAGCTCTTTTAGTTTCTAATCACGACCGAGTGATTTTTTGGAAAAGCTCCCCACGTTATTTTGAGGGACAAGCTTCTTCTTTCGAAGTGAAAAATCATATCTATTTAACTCTTGAAAGAGTTGGTATACCCATTCGTGTAATGAATGAAACGATCTGTTTAAATTTTACTTTGAACGAGATCGATTATTATTTACGAGGGAAAGTTGTTGATCAAACTGATGATGATCCAAAAATAAAAATAGAACTTGAAGAGCATTGCTTCCGTGTAGAAAAAAGATCACGTGAACGTCTTCTTACGTATCCGGTGTATGAAGTGTATGCCTATTTGAAATTTCAAAAAGCAAATAATCCGAACGTAATCTTTTTTAACAAAGGTGAACAGAAGACCAGAGATTTTTTTTCAGAAATAGATAATCTCCAAAAAAATAAAATAGCTGTAATGTCACAAGACCTTTATGCCGGCGATGAAGAAGATTTGATTGGTTTTAGAGTTGAAGATCTCTCTTCAAACGGATTAAGTTTTTTTGCCAGCGCAAAAGAAAAAGAATTAGTTCTTGATGAGCTACAAAAAGTTTCATTTTCATTAGTACTCAACTTTGAAATGCAGGTCTTTAATCTTGAAGAAGCAGTAATAGTTTATAAGATGAACTATATCAATGCTCAGTTCTCAGGCGTGCCTATGTATAAAATAGGAATAAATTTTAAACACAGCCCAAATCTAAAAAGAAAAATTGAAGATGTTTCCGGCATTACAATTGACCTGGTTGATTATCAGAAAGAATTTGAAGAGTTTATAAAGAATGAATAAAGGTGTTCTACTCCTCATTTTATGTTTTCTCGCAACCTCTTGTGCAAGCAACAGGAATACTCATCTCAAAAAAGAATTGGTTCGCGGTGAAGAACGTTTTTCATATACAGATAAAAATGGTCAGTTTTTAGTAAAACTTTCTTCAGGATTTAATAAAAAAGAAAATACTTTTTTTACAAAACGGATTTTAGAAGTTCCCAACAAAGAAACGGATAATGTTTTAGAGCAGAGTGTAGCCTTATCTGATATTGGAACTATTAAAAAGAAAAAAACTATTTTGCGTCCAAAACTTTCTCAATACAATGTTTGGTTTGAAGGCAAAAAATATTTTTCAGAACTTAAAATCAATTCCCTAAAAAAATCTATTGATGTAAAAATGGTCAGTCCTGAAACTCAATGGAATGGGACAAAACAAATAAAGTTACCAAACACAAAGGCACTTTATTGTTTTTTTTCTCAAGTTGTAGAATGTGCTAAGACCATTGGCTTTTTAAGTGAAGCTATTAAAAAAGAAACGGGCAGTATGAACTTCTATGTCATCTGGGAAGGCTATCCTTATTTAAATGAAACATTTTCTGATTTTCCGTCAGAGCTTTTATCGAAAGCTCAATTAGAATATGACGGGAAAACAAAAGAAGATGAAAGAAGGTTTAATTTAAAAGTGGGCGGTCAATCAATTTTTTATATTGTCGACAAAAATGAACAAATGAAAAAAATGTTCTGGGTCTCACAGGGAATATCCATGGTTAGTAGGCTTGCAAAAAAATCCGAAAAAACTGATGATGGGGACCTAAAAGAGTCCGGAGGAAGTCTTGAGTAAGTTTTTTAATAAATTTCTTTACGCTGTTCTCACAATATTTATGGCCTTAACTGCTATCTTTTTTGTTATTCGCCTTTCTCCAGGAGATCCAGTTGAAACAGTCTTGGGACAAAGAGCAACCCAAGAAGAAATTATTAAACTTAAAACTCAGTTGGGTTTAAATCTTCCTCTAATGTCTCAGTATAAAGTGTTTCTCACCGGTCTTGCCAAAGGAGACTTAGGGAAAACTATTTTTGGTGCAAAGGACGTTAAAGGGCTTTTAAAAGAAAGAATGAAACCTACGATAGTCTTAGCTGCTGTTTCTGTAACTCTTTCAGCTTCAATAGGAATGTTCCTGGGGGTTTTGGCCGGTTATAAAAAAAATAAAGGCTTTGATAAATTTTCAAGGATAATTTCGCTCTTTGCGCTCTCATTTCCCATCTTTTCATTAGCTCCATTACTAGTCTTATTATTTTCTATTAAATTAAATCTTTTTCCCGTTTCAGAATGGGGAGATTTAAAGCATCTTTTTTTACCAATTCTTTCTTTGGTCATCCCACTTAGTGCCATAATCATGCGCGTGACTCGCAACAAATATCTTGAAGAAGCCAACTCGCAATGGGTAATGGTCGTTAAGGCTAAAGGAATGGGCGAAGTCTCAATTCTACTAAGAATTTTAAAAGTTTGTTTACCGACAATTTTAAATATTGTTTCAATACAGCTTTCTGTGGTTATTGCTGGAACAATGATTACTGAAACAATTTTTGATATACCTGGAATGGGGTCGTTATTATTTGATGGCATTCAAAATAGAGATTATCCAATCGTTCAAGGAGTAATTATTTACTCAACTGTAACCTATATGTTGATTTATTTTATTATTGATTACGTCAATGAATGGATAGATCCACGGACACAGAGCTAGGATGATTATATGAGTAGAAAACTAACTAAAGAAATGAAATGGGGAGGAGGAATTCTCTCTTTATATGCTATTTGGGCGCTGTGCTGGTTTGTGTACAGATATTTTCTTAAAGGATCTATTGGCCAACCTTACGTTCCGACATTGGATATGCAAACAGAATTAGCATTGCCTTTTTCAAAAGGTCTTTTTTTAGGAGCTGATTTATTAGGAAGGTCGCTGCTGGAAGTTTTATCGGCAGGATTAACTTACTCTTTAACAATCTCAATCATAGTAACATTTGCAACTGCATCGATTGGAATTTTTATGGGCTACATGGCAGTAAAAGGACCAAATTGGGTTAAGCTAGGCTTTGATCTTTTAATTAATTTAATATTTATTTTTCCAAGTATCCTCATTGCGATCATGATTATGGCCGTCACTGGACAGTCGATGAAGGGGTTAATTTTTGCATTAATCGTTACTGGCTGGACTGGATATGCAAAAATTGCACGGGGAGAATCTAAACGCGTTTTGGCACTTACTTATGTTGAAGGTGCACGTGCAATTGGAATTGGAGAGATTAGATTGTTTTTTAGAATTATCATTCCTGCTATATTACCTGTAATGATTGTTAATATGGTTTTAGGAATAAGTGGAGTTATCATCAGTGAAGCCTCTTTGGGTTTTTTAGGACTTGGAGCAAGTCCCTACTCTTGGGGAGCTATGCTTGGTGCTGCAAAAACAGTTTTATTAGAAGCACCACATATCGCAATGATTTTAAGTCTTACGATGGCGGGACTAATTATAGGATTAAACCTATTAGGTGATGGACTTAGAGATTACCTCGACCCAAATGAAAATTAAAAAATAGTAATATATGAAGGAAATTTATGACTCAATTAGGACAACTTGTTTTTACCGGTGTTAGCGGATTAACTCTTACTGAAGAAGAAAAAAAGTTTATTGAAAAAGAAGATATTGGCGGAGTAATTCTTTTTTCAAAAAATTTCGAATCTCCAGCTCAACTAGCAGAGTTGGTTAATAATATTCAAATGCTTCGTAAAGAATATCCTCTTTTTATTTGTACTGATCATGAAGGAGGGAGGGTCGTGAGATTTAAAACTCATTTCACTCAATTTCCTCCAATGTTAGATATCGCCAGACTAGATTCACCAAAATTATTTTTTGATGTAGCGACTATTATGTCGGAAGAACTTTTAGCTTGCGGAGTAAACCTAAACCTGGCACCAGTGTGTGATATTTGGAATAACGAACAAAATAAAGTTATTTGGGATCGTGCTTTTGGTTCGGATCACGAAACTGTTTCAAAATTTATATCTTCTATGATTCGGGGCTTTCAAACTAATGGAATACTCTCTTGCGCTAAACATTTTCCGGGTCATGGGAACACTGTTAAAGATTCTCACTACGATCTTCCAATTGTAAAAAAGCCTTTAGATAAAATTCGTGAAGAAGAGTTTCAGCCTTTTATTAAAGCGATCAAAGCTCGTGTTGATATCATCATGATGGCTCATATAATTGTTGAAGAAATTGATTCAGAACTACCATGTTCACTATCAGCCAAAGCTCACGATATATTGCGAAATGAATTAAAATTTAAAGGTTTGATTCTTTCAGATGATATGCAAATGAAAGCCATTACTGACCATTATGGGACTGGCGAAGCTGCGATGATGGCGATAAGAGCAGGAAGTGATTTAGTAGAGTATCGTGATATGGAAGAAGCGGTGCTTGGATTAGAAGGGCTAAAGAAAGCTCAAAAAGATAAGACTATCAAGGCCCATGAGTTTACAGACCGCTTAAGCCGAATCGAAGAGACTAAGAAAAATTATTTCACAGACTACAAACTTATTTATGCACCAGACATCGAAAAGAAATTTAATCGAAAAGCTAGTCAGACCTTCGTTGAAGACCTTCGAAGAAAAATTGCTGATAAAATTGCTCAGAAATCCTAGACGGGATAATATTTCCTTATAATACGCAGCTCATTAAATTTTGCTTTTATCTGATATCATAAAGTTATGATGGTGATAGAGTGAAAAAAGTCTTTTTAAGCTTGTCTCTTTTTTTATTCATTTTTAATTCAGGAATCCTGAAAGCGATTGAATTTGAAGAATTGTCGGCCGACAATAAATTTGAAATTTATAAAGAGTCTTGTGATCAAGGTCAGATGGCCAATTGTTATCAAGAAGCAATCTGGTATAAAAAAAATCAAAGATTAGATACTAATGAAGCTAATAAATTTCGCTCAACGCTTGAAAGTTTAAAGGCTAAGCGGAAAGAATTAAGAAAAGATAATCCCACTGCAGAATTAGAAGAAGACGATTCGACTAATTTAAAAATTGCGGCGACTTCACTTGGTGAAGAAGAGCAAAAACGAATTGCGCAATCAAGATACATCACTCTTAGAGACTCTGCTTGTAAAGGGGGAGAGACGGCTGCTTGTAATGAAAAAGAAGGAAAAAATGATAACACCGGATCGGGTCTTCTTTATTACACCTCACTGTTGTTAATTGGTTTAGCTGTTTTTCTCATTGCTAAAACTATTTTCCAAGACGAAGACACATTTCAGGCACAAGAAAAACTCGACGAAAATAATAAGCTTGATGAGATCGCAAAACACGGAATTATATTGCGTTACTCCCGTCCATTTTTTAAACGTTACTTCAGTCCAATTGTTTCGGGAATGAAGAATAAAAAAGGACTTAAAGAAAAATATCGAAGAACTTTAGCGGCTGCCGGTTTAACCAGCATTTTAACTCCCGAAGATTTTTTTGCTTTCAAGTTATTTTTAATTTTAGGATTTCCCATTATTTTTATTATTATGAAAACTTTTCTAGAAGCGGATTGGAGTTTAATGCTTATTCCTGTTTTAGCTTTAGTTGGATTCTTTTATCCGGATCTTTGGATAAGTGGAAAAATTCAACAACGACAAAAAGATGTAATCATGAGCATGCCTTTTTGTGTAGATATGTTGGCGTTGTCGGTTGAAGCAGGGTTGGATTTTGTCGCTGCTATGGCAAAAGTTATAGAAAAAGCAAAAGTGAATGCCTTGACGGAAGAGTTTGATACTGTAATTCGAGAAATTAAAATAGGTTCAAGCAGAGCCGATGCTCTTAGAAATTTTGCATGGAGAGTTGATCTAATTCAAATTTCTTCATTTTGTGCAACTCTAATAGCGGCGGATTCTGTAGGGGCATCGATTGGTCCTATCTTAAAATCGCTGGCCGTAGAAATTCGCCAAAAAAAATCTGCTGAAGTAGAAAAAGCAGGGGCTACTGCCGCAACCAAGATTTTATTTCCGATGATGTTTCTTATTATTCCTTCTGTTTTGTTGATTGTCTTTGCACCAATTGTCCTGGAGATGATTGGTGCAAAATAAAATTTATATTTTGAAAGACCAAGCCGCGAATATCATTTGCAAAAAAATGATTGTCGTCAATCAGTCTTTTGACCGCATGAAGGGGTTGATGTTTTCATCTGAAATGCCAGATTGCGACGGTTTTTTAATTACTGGTGCTTTGCCATGTAATTCAATTCACACATTTTTTATGCTTTATAGCCTGGACATCTTATTTCTCGATAAGAACTTTACGGTTGTAAAAGCTATATATGACCTTTCGCCATGGAGAATAACCTGGATGTATTTCAAAGCTCATCAGGTATTAGAAATGCAGGCCGGAACCATGAAGAAAGATATAAAAGTTGGAGATAAGTTAGAGGCGATATGTATAAATTAGTTGTTGTCGGTGGTAAATCAAGAGGTCAAGAGTTCGTGTTAAAAACAGGGGATAATACTCTTGGGCGCGATAGTTCCTGTGATATCCATTTTCAAGTCGAAGGAGTTTCAAAAAAGCATCTTACCATGACTGTAACAGATGATGTTGTCTACCTTCAGGATATGGGCAGTGCCAATGGAACATTTCTCAATGGAAAAATAATTAAACGGGCAACAGTTAAGGGTGGAGATAAAATTGGTCTTCCCAATGCCATTTTGCAGTTGGTTCATGTTCAAGAGAAAAAAGTTGTTATTAAAAAGAAAGTTGGAAACCTTAGAGAGCGTGAAGAATCAATCGATGATATTTTAAGCGGTGGAGCACTTCCAGAGAGTTTAGTCGGAAAAGTTTTTTGGCTTTTTAAATATAAATTTATGCCTGCACTTCACGGGATTAATCAAGAATACGAATGGAAAGTTCTGTTAGCTATTTTCACAGCAGCCTTTGCTCTTATTACTATTACCTTAACTATTTTTCCAGTCCTTCAAGATTCAAAGGAAGTTCTGGTTACGGAAATTGCCAATAGGGGAGCACATTACGCTGAAGAAATCGGGCGAATGAACGCAGCAGCTCTGGAACAAAAAAATCTAGAAAGAATTGACACGACTTTTCTCGACAGTGAAGAGGGCGTAGTTTCGTACGAATTGTTTGACCTGGATGGACGAATTGTTAGACCGATTTCTCGTTTAAATGAATACACCAACGATCCATTTTCTGTTCAGACGAGAGAGTGGTTTTCGGTCAATAAAAATAGCAAAGTTAAAAAACAGCTCTTAGAAAATAGTCAAATTGGAATTGGAAAGATTATTTTAGCCTATAACACTCGAACGGGAACACCAGAGCCTGTTGGGATTATTGCTATTCGATTTGCTCCCCGAACCTTAGCTGTTGAAGCAACGAAGAGTTCCAAGCTGTATTTCGAATCCCTCATCACCTCCTTTTTAGTGGCGATTCTTTATTTCGGAGTTGTTTATTACTTAACACTGAAACCTATTGAAGAAATTCGTTACCAAACGGAAGAAGCTCTAAGAGGTAAAAGAAGAAACATTGAAAGTAAGCTCTTGTTTGAAGAACTTAATCCTGTCAGGAATGCGATCAATACTGGTCTTCAGCGAATACGTGAATTGCAGCGAGATGAATCTGCAATAGATCCAAATGACATCGAAAGTGATGATGCTTACGTCACTACACTCGTGGAATTTATGATAGGTGCTCAAGGTCCGGTGATTGTTCTTAACTCTAATAAAAATTTAATAAAGCTTAACAACCAAGCTGAAGATATCTGTGGAATTCGTTTATCAATGGCTGAGGGAATGAACATTCTGGATATTACCAAGGAAAGAGGATTTGCAGCGACTCTAATCGAATTGTGCGACAATTCGGCTAATAATTCAGGCACATCACAACAGGGACATTATGAACTGCAAGGAAAGCAATACGGTATTTTTGTAACTTCTTTAATGGGTAAAGATGGATTTGCGAAAGGTTTTTATATAACTTTCGTTCAGGACGCATAAATTAAATGAGTAAAGGTGAAAACGTAAAAATTACCAACGAACTAAAGAATCCGTCGTCGCCGGGAACTCACTATCGTTTTCTTTGCATGACTGGTCCGAACAAGGGAAGAGTTTATTACTTAATTGGGAAAAGAGTAATCATTGGGCGTGGGGAAAATGCAGACATTCAAATTGTAGATGTAAAAATCTCAAGAGAGCATGCCGAGCTATCTTTTTCAGACAATGGCTACACTATTACAGATCTTGGCGCTGAAAACGGTATTATTGTTAATGACACTAAAATTAAGCAGAAAAAATTAGCTGAAGGTGAAAAAGTTGTCATCGGCCAAACCGTCTTTAAATATAATATTATCGAAGTTACCAATACAGATCTGGCAGTCCTCGACGAAGACAATGGAGTTGCTTTATTAAAAGATTCAAAATCCAGTAAAGCGAAAGTTCAGCTTAAAGCAAATATTGGCAGTGGAGACTCGTTCTCTAATAAAAAAACAAATATTACTGAGAAAAAAAGTAACTCCAAAGTACTGGTGATGGCCGGTGTGGTGGGAATTGTGTTGTACGTTTTAATGGGAAGTAATGAACCTGCAAAACAAACCAAAACACGCAATGTGAACGCCGTGTCTGATTTTGATGCTCCAGACACTACTCCTAAAAAAGCCAGTCAGGATGATGCAGAAATTAAAAAGAAATTAGAAAATTATATACATAGTGGCCGTCGTGAATTTGGCGAAGGAAATTATTTTCGTGCGATGGAAGACTTTAGGTTAGCCTTGTTATTGAGTCCCAATAATGGGCATGCCAGTTTTTATCTTGCGAAAGCAAAACAAAGACTTGATGAAGATATCGAGAAGAACTTTTTAAAAGGTAAGCAGGAATACGAATCAAAAAAACTCCAGGCATCTATTGTTTCTTATTGTGGAGTTGTACAATTAATACAAAATTACCCAAATGATGAGCGCTATAAAAATGCAATGCTGAAAATAAGCGCCATTGAATCAGAATTGGGTTTGGAGAAAGGTGAAGTTAAGTGTTTTGAAGAGAAACCAGCCGATTCAAAAAATTGATTTAGGCAAAGACGTTCTCGCATTTGATTATTCAGAAACAGTATTTTTGATCGGAAGATCAAAAGACTGTCATGTTGTTCTTGATGACAAACAAGTCTCGAGAGAACACGTGCGCATCATTCACAAAAATGGTAAATGGTTAGCTGAAAAAACAGCTGAACATAATGCCTGTCTTCATAATGGTGAAGAATTTAATCGTGCCGAATTGGACGATGGAGATTCATTAACGATTGGAAGTTTTACAATCAATATCGAAAACTCCTCTGAAAATACAGTTGAATTTTCTGCGGCTACAACTCCGGTTCCAGTGATTAATCCTATTGTTGAAGCACAGAGTGCTGTAACTACAAATATTGCAACTGCAACTGTCGTTACATCTAGCGCTGTTCCCGCGACCAGACAGGATTCAGATGCGACGAGAGAAATTGATCCGACAGAATTAACTAATGAAATTCCAAATCCATTATTAGCTTCTTCCGGTGAAGCCACTTCTGATATTGAGCTTCCGTCAGATTTTGAATCTTCGGATCAGTCTTCGAAAAATGAAAACGATGAATTTAACTATGAAGAAAATACTGAACATGAAGCAGAAGTTGCACTTGGATTAAATTCAGACTCTCAAGCCGAAGAACAAAATTCTATGATGGAAAGCGATGAAAACTTGTCGTATTCCCTTGAAAATATCGACAGCGGAAATGATGATGAAAGCACTAAAGTTATTCAATCTTTTTCCAAAGTCCAGTTAGAGCTTTTTGGTGAGACTGCTCCTTACGATAAATATCTTATTGAAAGTGAAAAGACCTATATTGGTCGAGATGCTTCCAAATGTCAGATTGTCTTAAACGATTCAGAAGTTTCATCTATTCATGCTGTTATTACAAAAAATAATATAATGATCACTCTTGAAGATTTGAATTCTTCCAATGGAACTATTTTAAATGGTGACCGAATTAATAAGGCTACTCTTAATCATAATGATGAATTCGTTATTGGCGGAGTTACTTTTACCGTAAAAGTCCGTTCAGATTTCTTGAAAGAAGAAAGTTCAACTTTAATGGCGGTTGATGAAAATCAAACAGTCGAAGTTGAAGAAGTTGTCGAAGTTCAGGCAGAAGAAGGTGAAAATCTCGATGCTTTGGGTGGAATGATCAGCGATGGGCCTCTAGAGAAATCTATTCTTAAAAGAATCTGGAAAGATGAAGAGAAGAGAAAAAAACTTATTTATGGAGCTGTAATTTTAGTTGGTGCATGGGTTATGTTTGGAGATGATAGTTCTACCAAGCCACCAGTAACAACAACAAATAAACCTAAAAAAGCAATCGTCAAAACTGAAACTTCAATTAATAAGTTTACTGGAAAAAAATTAAATGAAGATGAGAGGCGAGCTTTATCTGCCCGATATGAAATTGGAAAAAATCATTATTATAACGGTCGTTACCGTGAAGCTCTAGATGAGTTCCAAAAAATTTCAGCGACTGATCCCAATTTTAACTCTTCACTGCAGTCTCTCATGGCTCTTTCAAAAGAAGGATTGAGCAAACTTGAAGAACAAGAAAAGAAAAGAATTGCTGAGCAGACTGCAGCAGAGAAAAAAATTAAAGTCAAAGAACTGGTGGAAAGAGCTACTGGCTTTGTTAAAGACCGAAGAGTCGAATTGGCTCAAGATGTATTTAATGAAATTGCCAAAATAGACCCAGAAAATATTGATGTTACCAAAATGAAGCTGGAGCTTGAAGATTGGCAAAAAGAAAAAGCTAAAAAAGAATTGGAAGAAGCATCTAAAAAGAAAGCTAGAGAAGATAAAGTTGAAAAACTAAAACCCGGAAAAGCATTATTCATTCAAAAAGAATGGTTTAAAACTATTGGTAAATTGGATGATTTTTTAAAAATAAAAGATATGGACGAAGACTTGACCAAAGAGGCTTCAGAAATGTTGAAAACATCACGGGATGAAATCAGTGCTGCCGTAGCCCCTCTTATCGGAAAAGCAAAATCGTTGATGGAAGGGCAAGATTTAAAAGGTGCCTACGAAGTCTACCAACAAATTTTAAAGATAGAGCCTTCAAATGCAGAATCCCTAAATTCAACGGGAGAAATTAAAGAGCAGCTTTCAAATAAAGCTCGCAAAATTTATCGAGAAGCCATTATTTCTGAGTCGTTAAGTTTATTTCAAGACGCCAAAGAGAAATTCCAGGAAGTTCAGCAAGTCTCTCCAGTTGATAGCGATTATTACAAAAAAGCCTCTGATAAACTTAAAGATTATTTGGAATAAAATATGATTGAACTTAAAAGTTATGGAATGAATTCTCATCAGGGCCCTCATCTCAATTTGAATGAGGATTATGTGGAAGTTGATTTGGTGAATAATCTTTTTATGGTTATTGACGGCTTCGGCGGATCCAATATTGGGGACAAGGCAGCTTTGATGATTCGAGATACTCTTAAGCGTTCTTATACTAAAATTGCCAACGACCCAGATTCTACTTTGCCTTTTTTTTTCAGCCATAAATATTTAATTGAAGGTAACGCTCTCATAAATGCCCTTCATGTTGCACACCAAAATATATCCAGAGAAAACGAAAGCAAGTCTATAAACAGTCGCGGTGGAGGATCAGTTCTTTCTGCAGCAATGGCCGAAAATATTCTGACCTTAGTTTCAACTGGAAATTGTGGAGCTTATCTTTACCGCAAAGGACATTTGACCTGCGAAATCTTGCCAGATTCTCTAAGAAGCCTGAGCAGAGATCGTTTTACTTCTTATCTACATACTGTCCCGATGAGCGGAGTTGGGTTGTTTGAGGACCTCCATTATCAAGTCAAAGAATTAAAAATTTCTGGCGGGGATATAGTCATTCTCTTAACCGATGGGGTCTATGCCAGGCTAGAAGAGAGTGAAATAAAATATACAGTTGAAAAGAATCTAGAGAGTGAATTGGAAATTATAAAAGAACTTTTTAAACTCGCCAACGACCGGGGTAATCTGGATAATCAGACCGCTTTAATACTTCAGTTTTAATAATCGAGTAATTTAGTATGGCTTCTCTGTAAAAATAGCATTGATTAAGACCTACTTTTAGTTGAGAATAGTTCCAAGAGGATTGCAAATGACTTCAAGAGTTTTAGTAGCTGACGATAGTTTAACCATTCAGAAAGTAATTGGTATAACACTAGCAAATAGTGGATATGAACTTATCGAATGTTTAAATGAAGCTGAACTGTTCAGAAAAATTCAGTCAAATCAATTTGATCTGATTCTACTAGATTTCAATCTCTCAGATTCACATTCAGGTTATGAACTCTCAAAGCAAATACATCACGCAATGCCTGAAGCCGCAATTATTGTGATGCTCGGAACCTTTGATACAGTTGATGAATTACAATTTGAAGCTTGTGGCATCTCTGATAAAATCGTTAAGCCTTTCGAGAGTACTAAGTTTATTAAAAAATGCCGTGATTTGCTTGAGGGGGCCCGTCCTTCAATTGCTCTTAAAAAAGAAAATACAGAAGAAGAATCTCAAGAAAATTCAACTGAAGATAAATATAGCAAATCCGATGACCTCGATCTTTGGCAAGTGGATGCTCCTCAAATGCTGTCTAGCGAATCTCATTCTGAAGAAGAGGAAGAGTTCCTGAAAGATCATTCTATGGACAGCGCTCTCGATCCCTTGAGTAGTGAAATTGAAGGATGGGGATTTACTCCCAGCAATTCTTTGGAAGAAAAATTTCAAAAAGTTTTTCCTCCAGTTATTGAAGAAGCTTCTGATGTGAGTATAATTGACAGACTTCAATCATCTTCACAATTTGTTAATGATGATTTTAATAAAGATGACGAAGACCTGGATGCAACTGATCCGTCATTTGAAGTACCTGAAGATTTAAACCGCAATCTCTTAAACGAAATTGAAGATGAAATTTCAGCCGAAGCTTTTTGGGCAGTCGATGAAGTGGTTCCTGTAAAATCTGAAGAAGAAGATGATATAGGTGATACTAATCTTGATGAAGTGACTGCTGATTTAACAGAAACTTTACAAACTTTTAAAGAAAAAGAGTCTTCCAATAGTATCCAAATAGACAAGAGTATCAATCAAGACGAACTTGTAGAAAAACTCAAAGTTGCTTTGAGACCGATGATTGAAGAAATGGTAAAAGAATTTTGCCGTCAAAGCGCTGAGAAAGTAGCTTGGGAAGTGATTCCTGATTTAGCAGAAAATCTTATTCGCAAAGAAATTAAAGAAATTTCAGATTCAGTTCAACACTAGTTTAAAATAGTGAGCGAACTTGAAAGAAAAGAATGAATTGTTGAATCTATATCAACTAAAGCTTCTCCGTTATCCCCAATTCCAATAAATTTGCCGATATGATCTTTTTCATCTTCGAAGATGAAAACATCCTTATTCATATGAAAACAATGCTTATTAAATGATTCTTTTAGATCCTTTGGACTTTCAAATCGTTCAAGAAGAAGATTGTTATAAAGTTCATTTGAAATTTTTTCTTGATCAAATGTTTTAAGTTCAAGCGTCTGATCAACACTTCCAAGACCGTGGCGGTAACTACTTTTTTCTGGAGCTTCAATTTTACCGAGATTGATTCCGAGTCCGACAACTACCGTCTCTTGATCAACGTACTGGCAAAGTATTCCACCACATTTTTTTCCATCGCTAGTAAGTAAATCATTAGGCCATTTCAAAAATAAATCTTTATTAAATTTCTTTTTAAAATAGTTAATGGTGATGAGACCGATTTCAAGCGGAGTGAGAGTAGCATTCTCATTAGGTTTCAAAGTAAAAGACATCGCTAAACTATTGGGATATGTATCCCAGCAATTTCCTCTTCTCCCGATCCCTTGAGTTTGCTCAGAACAGGAAATAAGTACGTTTTTCTGTTTAGATTTTAGCGTTTCTAAATTATCTTTCAGATAAATTTGAGTGGAGGGAATGATATTAAAATGTTGGTGATACATTGTTTTTAATCGCTATACAGTTTATTATTCAATACATAAAAATTATTAAAACGAACCTTAGCGCATAGGAAAAACAATGTCATTAACTTCAAGTCTTATAGTAAGAAGCAATCCAAGAACCATAAAATACACAATAAACCCAAATCCTTACGCGAAAGGCT
This sequence comes from Bacteriovorax sp., assembly GCA_014377485.1. Lineage (GTDB taxonomy): Bacteria > Bdellovibrionota > Bacteriovoracia > Bacteriovoracales > Bacteriovoracaceae > Bacteriovorax. The sequence continues at coordinate 29,234 of JACMPM010000001.1, forward strand.
CTGTCATTGTTGAATGTGGAAATACAAAAGTTTATGTAACAGTTACAGTCGATGACGGCGTTCCTCCATTTCTAAAAGGCAAAGGGGAAGGCTGGCTAACTGCTGAATACTCGATGCTTCCTTCTGCCACTCATTCACGCAATAAACGCGAAAGAAATGGACCTAGCGGGAGGACTCAAGAGATCCAACGTTTAATTGGTCGTTCACTTCGCTCAATTATCGATTTAAAAAAAATCGGTGAACGCACAGTTCAAATTGACTGCGATGTTATGGTAGCTGATGGCGGAACTCGTACTACATCTATTTCTGGTGCTTATGTAGCGCTGGCAATAGCGATGAAAAAATTAATGAACGAAGGGGCGATCAAAGAAAATCCGCTTAGCGAACAACTAGCGGCCATCAGTGTTGGTGTGACTAAAGATGGAAAAATTATTGCAGATCTTAACTACGAAGAAGACTCGAGTTGTGCAACTGATATGAATATCGTTATGACAAAATCAGGAAAATTTGTTGAAGTTCAAGGAACAGCTGAAGGTCATCCTTTTTCCCATGAAGAATTAATGGCGTTACTTGATTGTGCTAAAACTTGCATGGATACGGTTTTTGCAAAACAAACAGAAGCGCTTCAATGATCGAACTCATTTTAGCTTCTAGCAATACTCATAAAGCAGAAGAATTTTCAGAACTTTTTGATTCAAAAATAGTAATAGTGCGGCCAGCTACGAAGAAGCTTGATGTAGTAGAAGATGGGCTAAGCTATTTCGAAAATGCTCTGCTTAAGGCCCAGGCTTATTATAAAGAATTCAAAACTCCAGTCCTCGCTGATGACTCAGGTTTAAATGTCCAAGCCCTCTCAGAGGAGCTAGGCATACACTCTGCTCGTTTTGGTGGAGACGGTTTAACCGATAAAGAGCGTGCACTTCTTTTACTAAAAAAAATGGAAGGTAAAAGTGATCGCGAAGCTTATTTTACATGCGTTTTATGTGTGTATTTAAATGAAAAAGAGATTTTTTATTTTGAAGGACGAATGAATGGCCAAGTGGGTTATACATATCGTGGCGAAGGTGGATTTGGTTACGATCCAGCTTTCATTCCTACTGATGGAGGAGGAGAACTGACAGTTGCCGAGCTTAGTGAATGGAAAAACAAGAACTCACACCGGGCCATGGCCACGGGACTGGCCCAAAAGTTTTTCTCACAGAGAAGTTAAAATCCGTTGCCAATCGATCATTTTTAAACTATAAAAGTGAACTATCTTTTTGATTTCTTTTTTGTCGGAGCGTAGCGCAGTTTGGTAGCGCATCTGCTTTGGGAGCAGAGGGTCGGAGGTTCGAATCCTCTCGCTCCGACCATTTAAGAATCATTTTGATCTCCAGCTTCAGTAATCAATTCAAATACACCATTCTAAAATCGTAAAAATTAAATCTCTCCGCCTGAAATTCTTAATAGTGACCATTCTGTTTCAATCCTTCGAACCTCTTTAACAATAACTCTTCAAAAATCAGACTTTTCCCTCTGAAAATGGCTCTCTTACATTCTCTTAACTCACTACTTTTGTCGTGTACTCTTCGAATCATTTATGTCAAATTTATGAGGCTTTCACAGAGACACACAATATAAACAACACACAGCAAAGGACGCGCTTGTGAAGTTAAAAAGACTTATTCTCCATGGTTTTAAATCTTTTAAAGATCGCACGATAATTCATTTCGATGAAGGAATCACTGGGATCGTAGGCCCGAACGGTTGTGGTAAATCCAACGTCGTTGATGCCCTTTTTTGGGTAATGGGCGAGCAGTCAGCAAAGCACTTACGTGGTGCAAACATGAAAGATTTAATCTTTGCTGGTTCTTCAAAATACACTCCAGCGGCATTCGCTGAAGTTTCTTTAGTGCTTGAAAACGATGAGGGAAAACATATCCACATTGGTCATCAAGTTAGTTCTCCAACCGAAATTCAATTAACAAGAAAACTTTATCGCAATGGTGAAACTGAATACCGAATTAACGATGTACCTTGTCGTCTTCGCGATATCCAGGAAGTTTTCATGGATACCGGTGCCGGTGCAAAATCTTATTCTATTATTGCCCAAGGTGAGATCAACCGTTTAGTGCAAGCTAAACCAGAAGAGCGCCGAGTAATGATCGAAGAAGTTGCCGGGATCACAAAATTTAAAGTGAGAAAAAGAGAGTCGCTTAAAAAAATTGAGCAGACGGAGCAAAACCTTGCACGCTTGAATGATCTTCAGCAAGAAATCGAGAAAAATTTAAAAGCACTTGAGAAGCAAGCCGAGAAAGCTGAACGGGCGCGTGATTTAAAAGAAAAAGTTCAAAGATACGATCTTGTCGTCCATGCTCATAAAGAATTTGATCTTCTTAAAACTTTCAAAGACGGAAAGAGCATTGTCGATGCTAGATCAGAAGAAAATGAAAACTTTTTTAGTCGCAAAAATGTTATTGAAATTGGTCTTGAAGAAGAGCGCTTTCGTAAAGATGACGAAACTTCACGAATTGATGAACTTCAAAAAGAATTCAATATTATTTCAAAAGAGCTAGCAGCAAGTGAAGAGCGTTTAGTTTACTTATGTAAAACTCAATCAGAAAAAGAAAAATTGATTGAAACTCGCGAAGCTGAAATCGTATCAGTTAATCTTGAACTAACTGGGCGCTTAGAAAAGTTAGAAGGATTACAAACGGAACTAGATACTTGGGAGCGCAAAGGTGAAGAAGACAACGACTTTGCTTTATTAGAAGAAAGAGTTGAACACCTAAAAGAAGAATTGGATTTTAAAACTCAAAGCTTCAATGACCTCAAAGAAGAAATTGAAAAAGAGAAAGAAGCTTTCAATAAGATCGATCTAGATCTTTTCAGAAACACTTCACGCTTGGAAGAATATGCAGCTCAGTTACAAGATTTAACAAAAGAAATTGAAGCGCTAGAAGCTCAATATTCTGGAGTTAATACTCAGATCGTAAGTGAGAGAGACGCAGTTACTTCTGCTGAAAAAGTGTCTACTGAATTAAAAGAAAAAGAAATGATTTTACGTGGTCACATCGAAGAAGCGACTATTAAAGTTAGAGAGCAAGAACAAAGTTTTGCCATAAAATCAAAAACACTTATTCAGTCGGATTCTAAACTTCAGTCATTGATTGAAGTGAATAAGTCGCTTGAAGGAAAAAAAGAAGGGATCTCAGCGTTCTTGAAAGAAAACGCAGAGGGATTTTCTCTTTTAGGAAATCTTGTAAAGTGTGATGAAAAATACACAAAAGCAGTTCAGTTTTTGTTGGCTGAATTTTTAGAAACATTAGTAGCGACAGCGGATGCAGATAGCGATTTGTTTTCTTGGATTGAAAAAAACGAAAAGAATCTTGATTATCTGAAAATGGTAAACACGGAAAAACTTTCTAGCGAGACAGTGGCACGCATGAAAATGTCTCTTGGTGATGATCTCGTATCATTAACTGATATTCTTGAAATGAATTCAGAACTTAAAAACAAAATGGCTTCTTTCTTAGATGGTTATTTTGTAGCATCAGAATTAAATGGTGACGTGATGACTTCATTATCTGCTGAAATCCGTTTTAAAGCGGTTGCAAGCTTAAACGGGACTCGTAAAATAACTAACCTCAATGGCGCCAAGCTTATTTCTATTCAGGCATCAACTGATGAAGCTCAAGGATTTGTTGCCCGTAATAATTTAATTGAAGAATTAAAAGCAACAACAACTTTGCTTACAGCTGAAGTGCAAATTCTTGAAACTAACTCAACAGCTGAACGTGCTTCGCTAGAAGCCAAAAAAGCAGAGTTTGATGTGTTACGTGATCAAGTTGCAGAGGCACGCGCAACATTCTCTGCCAAGAAATCTGCATTAGACGCAAAACTTTCTAACTTTGAATCTGGATTTACACGTCTGGAAATCTTAAAAAATAGAAAGCAAGAAATTTCAAAATCTCGCCTGGACATGATTGAGTCAGAAGAAACATTATCTCGTAAAAAAGAAGAATTGACTTCTACCCTGTCTGATAAGTCTTCTCGTTTTGATGAGATTCAAGAAGAAGTTGAAATCCAAAAATCGTCATTCGAAGACGAAAGAGCTGAACTTTTACAAAAACAAGTTGAAGCTCGCTCATTTGAATCAACACTTAAGAGTTTAAACTCTCAAATTGAAGATTTAAACGGCCAGATTGAGCGTCTAAATCAACGTCTTGAATCTAATATTGCTTTGGTGGCCAACTACAATACTGAAATAGATCAGATCATAATTGAGCTGGAAGAACTTGAAGCTTCTAACAAAGAAACGTCTATTGTTTTAAGTGATAAAGAAGATGTCTTGAACCTACTCAAAGACAGCCTTGGACAACTTCTACTTTCAATGAAAGATCGTGAAGACGAAGTTAAAACGATTACTGCTTCGATTAATAAAAATCAAAGAGAAATCGTTGAACTTGAAGTTAAGCTATCTCAATATGTTATTGAAGAAGAGCAGAACGTTCGCAATATTTTTGAAAAATATCAAATTGATCTTCGTAATACTCTTGGAGGATTTTTATCTTACAGCGAATCTGATTACCAGGAACTTAAAGATGTTAATTCAATGTTCTGGATGGAGTCTGAAGTTGGTTTAAAAGAAATTGATAAGAAAGATTTTGAATTCGTTCGTCGTTATGGCCAAGACCTAAAAGAATGTAACGATAAACTAAAAAATTATAAGCTTGAATTTGGTCGCCTTGGCGATATTAACTGGCAAGCGATTGAAGATTACGATCGTCAAAAATTACGTGCTGACTTCCTTCGCGTTCAAGAAATTGAACTCAAATCTTCACTTGAAGATCTTCAAAAAGCGATTGCTCATATCGACGAAAAATCTAAAGCTCGCTTTCAGGCAGCTTACGATGAAGTAAATATGCGCTTCCAGAAAGTGTTTCCAATTATTTTTGGCGGTGGAAGTGCCGATCTTAAAATTGTTGGGGATATTAACGATGCTGAATGCGGAATTGATATTGTTGCTCAACCACCTGGAAAGAAAATGCAAAATATAAACTTGATGTCAGGTGGTGAAAAAGCCATGACTGCCGTAAGTTTAATTTTCTCAATCTTCCTAGTTAAGCCTTCGCCTTTTTGTTTATTAGATGAGGTAGATGCACCCCTTGATGATGCCAACGTTGGACGCTTTAATGAGCTTTTAAGAGAGATGAGTTCAGATTCTCAGTTTATTCTTATCACTCATAATAAAAAGACCATGGAGCTCAACGACACTCTGTACGGCGTTACTATGCAAGAGCCGGGTGTTTCTAAAGCAGTATCAGTTCAATTACACTAAAATAAATTTAAAAAAGGCTCCTTCGGGAGCCTTTTTTTGTTTCTTGAGGAGAATTATAGATGAAAAAAATATTACTCTTAGTTATGCTTTTAACTTCTTGGTCAATAAGTGCTCAAACCACTTTTTCTGCAACCCTCATTAAAAATGGAACCTATCTATTAATTCATTTGTCTGATGATCATCTTATTCCTCCGTTTGAAGCTGGAGAGTTGTGGAAAATCTTGAAGGGAAATGAGCAGCTGAAAATGATTAATGAAAAAGAATTGAAAATTAATTGCAATGCTTTCACTAATCAAACAGAAGATATTATCGGAGAATGTACAATCTTGATGCCGTATAACTTATTTCAAAAAATCGATAATGAAATGGTTTTTAAAGCAACAGGTAATACTGCCACCAGGCTAAATCGTTATTTCATCGACAGTGCTTATCTTTCAATTCAAAGAAATCAAGTTTACCTTTCCTCTTACAATACCAGAAGATTGTTTTTCCTTGGTATTACTGAAAATCTTATACAAAAGTAATCTATGAAAAGTCATTTATGGTTTAGAAGAAAAACTTATGGTTGGGGCTGGACTCCAATCACTTGGCAAGGCTGGGCAGTTACTGCTTTGTGCCTGGTCATTCCTTTAAGTATAAAATTAATTACAAAGTCTTTGGAATTATCCAAGAATGAACAAAACTTTTTTGTATTTGCGACACTTCCATTAGTTGTCGTTGCTCTGGTTTTTGTTTGTCTTCGTTATGGAGAGAAACCAAGATGGCAATGGGGAATTAAGACAACAAAACTTTCTCATATCGAACTTTCTGTTTCAAATTATCGTGAAAGCATTATTTTTTATGATCTCATTCTACTTTCATTAGGGTGGGAACGTTTAGTTACTCGAACTGAACATACCACTTATTCGGATGGAACTTTAAAAATTGTTTTATGTCCGGTGGAAGAAGAATATTTGAAAGATGGGTATCACCGAAAACGCATAGGCCTTAACCACCTGGCTTTTTATACCAAGACAAAAGAACTTGTTGATCAGTTTCACAAAGAAATTCTATTGGCCAACAATATCCCCGTACTTTATGAAAAGTGTCCAAGTGGAGATAGTAATTATTATTCAGTTTATTTTGAAGATCCAGATCGTATAAAATTGGAAGTTGTCTTTGCTCCTCATTACTGTGAGAAAGCCTATTGGCCTAATACAGTCGAAAATACTTACGATCCTTATCAGCCTTAATAGAATTTATGATCACTAGAATTCGAGATTTTTATTATAATGTTCGAGTTATGATCGTGCTGAGAAATTTTATACTGAAATATTATCGTTGTAAGCTATTGCAGAACTGATTAGCTTGCAAATTTTTATTACTAACCTTTATTTGAATATGTTTGTCCGACTTTAAAGTCACAAAGCCTTTCATTTTAACATTTGTTTGTGTAGTGCTTACTCGATTATTTTTAAAGAAGTGAATAGCAAACATCGCAATTTCCAGAAGGGCAAATCGAGAGCCAATGCAATTTCTTCTCCCGATACTAAAAGGAATAAATGCATTTTTCGGAGCTTGATGAAAAAGAGCATGTCCTTCCAAAAATCTTTCCGGAATAAATTCATCTGGATTACTCCACCACCTAGGATCTCTTTGGGTAATCAGAGGAGAAACTGCAACAGTGCTCCCTTTTTTTACTCTAAAACCACCAACTGTTGCTTCTTCCGCTGCACTTCGGGCCAGGATCCAACCTGAAGGATAAAGTCTCATGGTTTCATTTATAGTGGCCATTAGATAGGTATATTGAGATAGGGCCAGAGAGTTTTCAAATTGAAAATTATTTTTTACACATTCTTCTGCGATCTTTTCCTGGATTTCAGGATTTTGTGCAAGGAGATAAAAAAACCAACTCATAGTAAGTGCTGTGGTTTCATGGCCGGCAATGAGAAAAGATAAAATTTGATCCCAGACTTCATCTCGAGTTAATTTTTTATTTCCACCTTCCGTGTCCTGAGCTTTCATCAAAAGATCAAGCATGTCATTTGCTGGAGAATCAGAGATTTTTAATCTGGAATTGTAAATTTCTTCCACTGTATTTTTCAGATAAAGAAATGATTTTCTAAATTGGCGGTGCTCTTTTAAAGGGAAATACATTGGAGGATTGATGACATTGGACATTCTTTTAGAGATAAGCCGAATGCAAGCCGAAGAGGCTTTGAGTAATTCTTCTTTTTGATCGGGAGAAGAACTAGCGCCAAAAAAAGAAGCAAAGGCTACTTCCAAGGTGTACTCAAACATATACTTGGTCCAATTAATCTCTTCATTAATTTTTGGTGTACTGTATTTTTCTGAAATGCGGTCAATATGAGTCAAAAGAATATCCATTCCTTCTTTTCCAAAAAGAGGACTAAGCATTCTTCTTTGTTTGCTCCAATTTTGTCCTGTCGAAGTTAGAAGTCCATTTCCCAGTAACAGTCGAAGTGGTTCGTACTGAGCGCCCTTAATAAATTGATCAGGCTTATCAACTAAAACTTCTTTATTATGTTCCGGATTAAAGAATAGATAAACGGTTTGGTGTCCAAATTTAATCCTTAAAGCGTCCCCATGATCTTTGCTCATTCTTGTATAAAAATAGACTCCTTCTTTTTTTGCATCTATGAGATGCCCTAAAAAAAAATTACCTTTTATTAATGGGGGTTCGATAATTGGAGACGTGGTCAATTTCATGGTCTAATGCTATAGTGGAGCATGTACAATCGTCAAATTTCAAAACCTATAGAACTCTCTTTTCAAGACCGATATATTTTGGCTTTTGAAAGTGAAACAATCAATTTTAACAGCAGTCTTGTTTTGGAGATTGAAGGTGATATTGATGAATCAAAAATAATTTCAGCTTTTAAGCAGTTAATTTCGGTTGAGCCCCTTACATGGATAATTCCAGATATAAGGACGGGACGATTTCACCAAAAATCTTTTGATTCAATTTTGTTTGAAAATCAAATAAATATTTTAAACGAAGTGGAACTTGAAAATTATTGGGATAAAAAATTTAAATTTCCTGAAGACATTGCTGTTCGCATGGCCCTGGTTAAAAAAAATAATATATTCACTAAAATCGTTATCGTCTTTCATCATGCTCTTTATGATGGACACGCACAGTTTAATTTCCTGAAAGATTTATCAGATATTTATAATGGTAAGGATTACCAACCTAGAACTCTTAATGATGTCTATAAATTCAGAAAATATTTTGTTAAAACTTCTCCAGTGTGGTTTATAAAACAGGTTGCAGAATTTATTAAAATTAATAAAAAGAAAAATAGAGTAAAGATCGCTCGCTTATTTGACTTTGAACCTGTTAACCGAAAAGTTGATATGGAGCTGGTTGAACTCGATCGTAGTGTTATGGATACTCAGGCAAGAAAGCTTGCTCTCTCAAGCAGTGCTTTTATTTCTTTAATAGGCGCCAGAGTCATGCATAAAATATTGTTGGAACGAGGCGAGAGTGAAAAACCAATTGTTATCTATATAACCAAGAGCATGCGGTTCGAATTAAAAATTATGAGAGCCTATCAGAACTTGTTGGGTTTTATCTGGATGAAAATTAATCGTGATGATATTTCGAAAGATAATTTTGCTTTAAAATTCCGTGACACTTACAAATTTAGAAGCGGGGAAGATGAAGTTAAAAAAACGCTTCTGCTTGCTGGAATTATCGTAAAACTTAAATCATTTTCAAACTTAAGGAAGATGTTAAAGTTTAAAGAAGAAAAAATTCACGACTGTACTCTACTAGTAAGCAGTGGAAGAACTCCACCTGATATGCAATTTCCAGAAGAATGGAAAATCACTAAGCTCTATGCCAAAGGTAGCATGCACAGATCCCCTGGAATCGGATTGTTAGTCACTAGTTTTAAGCAGAAAGATTTTATTTGTATTGAGTATTTAAGAGAATCCTTTAAACCTGAAACAATAAAACGATTTAAAGAACTACTGCTGCAAGAATTAGGTTTATGAGTAAATATTGTCCATAATTTCACCTACAGCTTCTTCTAGACTGGCCTGATCCTTAAAGTTTTTTGGTTTTAATGGCTGATGAATTTTCATTTTAATTGGACAAGGAAATATTAGTGAAAGCGGAGTAAGAACAAATACCAGATAAGCGATTATGATGTTTAAAAGAATTGGTGTATGCAATAATTTAAGAAGATAAAAACTCACAAGCGCAGAAAGAATTTGTCCTATTGAAATAGAAGTCCACTTAAGACCAAGCATCCATGGCAATATTAAAATTTTTGAAACCCATTCACCGCTCAGAAGCACTGGGTTCACAAAGTGCGATCCACTAAAAGATATAGGAATGACTGGTACATTATGTTCAAAGGCTATTTTGGCCCAGCCATGACTCCATCTAAAGTGATTATCACGATAGTTCCAGATTGATCGCAAGGCTTGACGATTTCCTCCAGGAAAAATCATTAATGAGTGGCCATTTTTAAAGACTTCATCGGCCACTTCATAAGTCGCAGGTACAGCACCAATCCATTCGAAATAATGCTTTATACCTGGCAATTTAAAAATACTTGGGTGGGTAAATCCATAGACAATTGAATTTGGACCTAACTTCTCTTGAAGTATGAATAGTGAAGAATGGCTTTCTAAGAGGGCTCCAATATTATGATTGGAAACAAAAAGTAGGGGACCAATTGAGGGAACATTTTCAAGTCCTTCGGTTTTTAATTGAAATATACGGCGTATTATCGGCCACAGGGCAAACTTAAGAACCTTTATTAAGGCACTGCTACGCTTTTCAAGTACGTTAGTCATAGTCTTAAGTATATATGAGGCAGGGCCATTTCTGTAGAAATATTACATACTAAACTCTGAAGATTTGGTTCTATGTTAGCATTTTTACATGTTAATTTTTAGTAGAAAAAAACGTTCAATTCCTTTGAATTCTCTTGAGAAATTCATGCTTGCGCATGAATCGGAATACGTTTCATACAATAGTCAGATTATTGTAGAGTTCAAGGGCGATGTACGCCAAGAAGATATGAGAGCTGCAATTGATAAGGCCATTAGAGAGATACCGCTGCTTAGGTCTCACATAGAAGAAACAGCATTCAATTTTAAACGATTTTATAAAACGGAAGCTGATTTTAATTCAAAGCAAGTTGTTGAACTTCGCGATGAAGTACTAGATCAAGATACAATAGATCAATTTTGCCAGAAAAAATTTGATCTATCGAAGTCACCAGCGTTTAAATTCTTAATTGGGAAGACATCTGCAAAAAAAAACATTTTGTTATTCAATGTTCATCATACTCTTTGCGATGCTGCCGGACAGTTTCATTTATTGGAAGAAGTATTTAGAGCAATGAATGGAATGGAAATTCGTGAAGGAGCAAAAACTGATAAAGTTTTTCGCTACCGTACTTTATGGAAGCACATGGGGTGGAAATGGTTCTTCGGGCATATTTATTCTCAGCTTCGTCCTTTAAGTAAACAACGCCAATACCAAATGGCGACCTTAATTGATCATCACAACAAACCGCAACGATTTGTGACTTCAACAACAATGCAATTATCATTTTCTGAACAGGATAAAATAAGGGTGACATGCAAGAAGTTTGATATTTCAATCACAGAGTATTTAACCTATTGCTGTTTCAAAGCCCTGGATACCAGTTTAAAGAAACGAGGAGATCATAAAACTCCTATCATGGTTTATCTTCCAAAAACATTACGACCTCTTTTAAAGATTCGTTATTCTCTACAAAATATATTAACAACAGTATGGATAGTAGGAAAAAGGGATGAAATTCACGAATTAAAATTTCTTGGTAAAGTAAAACACATCATTAATTCACACAAGATGGATAAAGCAGCTAAATTTATTTTTGGAACACTTTGGGCGTCTTCTGTATTAAAACCAAAAATGTTGAAAAATATTTATCAGAAATTTGACCGAGATCCAAAATCAATTTCAAGTTCATTGCTTATCAGTGCAGGGAGAGTTCCTAGGTCTTATACTTTCCCAGAAGGCTGGAGTGATATCAGTGTATGGGCCAGAGGAACAATGCTTAAATCACCTGGAGTGGGAGTCATTTTTACGGGAGTAGCTGGAGCTGAGACACTGACAATTGAGTATCTAAAAGATCTTACTGAAAAAGATACGATTGAAAATTTCAAAACGAATTTATTAGATGAACTCTTAAGAGTCACTCGTTGATTCTTATCTCAGTTTGTCTTTGTAACTTTTGACAGATGCTTCTGTAGATCAGGATTTAATCCTAAACTTCTAGAAAGCTCTTCTGCCATAAGATAAAACGATTGAACAGCAGTGATTATATCTAACTCTTCTGCGTGAGTTGTCTGAATTTCAAGTTGCTTGTCTTTTACAAAAGGAGGTGCCGCTAAAATAACATTTGCTCCACGAGCTTTCATGTCGGCAGCCAGGTCAAGCATGCTGAGTAGGGCGGGACCACGATTGGCAAAAATCAGAAGTGGGTAGCCTTCTTCAATTAAAGCTTGAGGGCCGTGTTTAATTTCAGCCGCACTAAACGCTTCCGCTTGAATAGAACATGTTTCTTTTAATTTTAAAGCAGCTTCGAGTGCTAAGGCCAATCCATAACCGCGGCCAACTATCATTATTCTTTTTGCTTCTTTCAAAGTGTTAATTGGCGAAGTCCAGTCGAGATTTTGTGCCTTCAGTAAATCGTCGGGTAAGTGATGTAGACCTCGAGTGAGTTCTAAATCATTTTTCCATGCTGCAATTAAACCAGCACTGGCAGTAAGTGAAGCGATAAAGCTTTTAGTTGCAGCGACAGCTTTTTCTGGCCCAGCATGTAGGGGAATGGTCCACTCAGCAGCTTTTGCCAATGGTGAATGAATATCATTAACTAATGCGAATGTCGGTGCATTACGTGATCTCATATATTCAATAGGCTTGATGACATCGGGACTTTGTCCTGATTGTGAAATTGCCACTCCCACTGATTTACTTACATCAAGCTCACTTTGATAAAGTGTAAGAGCTGACATAGATAATGATGTTGTGAGTTTTCCCATCTTAGCAGTTATAAGATAATTTAAATATTGAGCAGCATGATCAGAACTGCCACGAGCAATACTTACGACAGAGTATGGATTTTTTTGATTTAAATATTGAGCTACTTCATCCAGGAGCTGCTGATTTTCACTGAATTGTTCTTCTACAACACGAGGAGCTTCAAGTGCCTCTGTTTTCATCAGTGTTGTCATATCTTTTCCCCTTCAATGTAAATTTCTTTTAACGTGAGATCATCATTCATTACCAGTAGATCAGAATAATTTTGTTCTTTGATTATTCCCCGATCAGTTGCGCCAATTAATTCTGCAGGTATTTGCGAGAGTCTCTTGCTTGCTTCAGCAATACTAAGTCCTATACTTACTAAATTGCGAAGGGCTTGATCCATAGTAAGAGCACTACCTGCAAGTGTTCCATCTTTGAGGCGCACACCACCCAAACATTTGTGAACTGTTTGAGTTCCCAATTTATAATCACCATCTGGCATCCCTGTGGCCGAAGTTGCATCCGTCACAAAATAAAGATTAGGGATTGACCTAAGCGCAGCTTTGATAGCTCCTGGGTGTACATGCAAAAGATCAGGAATAAGTTCTGCATGATTGGCGTGAGCCAAAGCTGCGCCAACCATTCCTGGTTCGCGATGATGAAATGAAGACATGGCATTAAAGAGATGAGTAAAACTTTTTGCACCAAGATTTATGGCCTTTACTCCATCTTCATAACTTCCATTCGTATGCCCTATTTGAACCATGATATTCATGGCAATCAGGTTGCTTATGATTTCCAAATTCTTAAAAACTTCAGGAGCTAAAGTGAGCGTTTTAATAGGAACAATTTCATTTAATTTTTCTATTTCATATATTGTGGCAGCTCTTGCAAAATCCGGTTGAGCGCCAAGTTTTTGTGAGCTAATAAACGGACCTTCCAAGTGTACACCCAGGAGGCGAGCTTCTTTTTTACCTCGACTAACAAAATTATTTTTCATGGCCAGAAATGATTTTTCCAGGTCTTCAAAAGGAGCGGTCATAGTAGTTGCTAAAAAACTAGTCGTCCCAAAACGGGCATGGGTACGAGCAATTGTTTCAGCTGCATTTCCGCTTTCCATGATATCAGCTCCACCGCCGCCATGAACATGGAGATCAATAAAACCAGGAATAATTTTGGGAAGCTTAAAATTGCCCGGCCCTATTTTTTTAATTGAATGAATTTTATCGCTAAATTCAATCTCGGCTTCGATGAAAGAATCATTAATTAATATATTTCCATGAAGTTTATTTTTCATTTTATTTTTTGAGTTGTCGAGGTTGTAGTTATTAACTGTAGTGCTCCAAGCGTAGAATCTCCCTTGGCTTTTTGATTTCTTTTTTTGATATCTTCAGGCAAATAGGGAATAAGAGCTTCTCCCAGACGACCACATATGGACATTGGAAGTTCTGATTTTGGATCGAGGGTTTTAATCATCTGTGCGATTTCAAGGCCTGCTTTTTTTAAGAGTTCAAGTGCTTCATTATCAGTATCAGCACTTTGAAAAACAAGAGGAGCTAATTTGGCAAAAGCGTTTTGATGAGCATTTCCAAGCCACGCTAAAAAAGCGTTAGGAGTTTTACCGCAAAAGTTTTGGACGGCAAGACTCAAGGGAGAATGAGGTCTTCTTCCATCGATTGCTTTTTGAGTAAGAGCACAGGCCTTTAAGCCCAACCACGCTCCACTTGCTTCATCTCCTGAAGGAAACCCCCAGCCAGAAACATTTTCACGTTCGCCGGAATGTTTTAAAACCATTCCAACACTTCCAGTTCCAACAGCAACAATAACTCCAGGGGCTCCAAGATGAGCACCAAGTAAAGTTGTAAATCCATCTGTATCGATAATGATTTTTTTAAAACCAGGATTTCGAAAATAGAATTCATTTTTCCAGATAATATTGTTTGCACCAGAAAGCCCTAAACCAATAGCACACTCTGAAAGCATTGGAGCAGGTATTTTTCCATTGGCAAAAGCGAGTGCAATGGTATCGAGTATAGAACGCCAGGCTTTTTCTATTCCTTGCCCGAGTGCTGATGGTGCACCATCCGCACTCGCAAGCGGCAACATATCTGGACCGGCCACAATTACGCGTGTTCCACTACCACCACCGTCAACGCCAATGAAATATTTAAAAGTTGAATCCATGACTAAATTTTAGGGGCTAGCTGTGTTCTCGTCAATGAAAGGAAACTTGAGTGATTTTGTATTAAAACAGGCGGACCTATAGATTCAGGTCCGCTCTAGAAAATTAATTATTTACTGTAATAGATCCAGATCGATTTAAGTCTGGCGTTTGGTTTAGAAGAGTTCCAGCTTCCATATTAACATCCAAGTTTACCTTGATGACATGTTTTTTATTGTCATTCATTCCACCCAAAAGTTTATCAAAATTAACTTTTACAATTCCAAAACGTTCGTTGATTTTTTCAAACGTATATTCGGCTGGAGTGATACTGCGGTTGATGATAGTTTCATCTCCTTTTAACAAATGTCTTCTTTCAACATTTAGCTTTAGGTTGAAATTTGGATTTTTTGAAAGATCACCTGTTCTAAAAATAAGCACATGTCCGTCCAAATGCATTTCAGCGATCCCACCATCTAATGGAGCAAGAGTTTCTACAGCATCTAAAAGTTTTAGTGCAACATTATAGTTATGAATAACAGTTCCAGTACGATCTACTTCTGTTGTTTTTTGCTCAGTAGAAAGGATTAAATATTTTGTGCAATCAGCATGTGATTTAATAACTTCACCTTCCATTGTAAATCCAACCAAGCAGCTTGTTGGATCCGTTGGCTCTTTTGGCTTGCGGGTTATTTTCACGTTGAAATTGGCTACAACCTGATGATCCACAACTTGATAAGGAGTTGTTACGGTTTGGTAACATGTGTATGACACTTCTTTGTATTGAGGAAGCTGTTGGCATCTGTAAACCGGAACAGGATTACACACGCGTGCAGAGTCTCTTGTTTCAAAACATTGAACTTCAAGATAGTAATCACATGCATTTCTATAACCAGCAAGTTCAGAGCGCATGCAACTGTGAGCCATTGTTTCTTGACGATAAACCGTTCTAGTTTGGGTTGAATTAAGAAGAAAATTTTCTTCGGCTTCGGTGCCTAAAATTGGAAATGAGTGGCTATCAATTGATGAAGCCATTGCACTTGTTGCAGACAATGCTAAAAAAATAATTAAACTTTTCATCGGAAAGTTCCTGGTAATAAGTATTAGTCTTATTTTGACCATATTAAAGAGAAAGACTTCAAGTCAACTATTCGAGGATCTTGTCAGGATTTCGTGCTATCTTACAGAGCGATAAAAAACTTTAGTGTCATTTTGACCTTTAACGAATTGAGCTTTCATCACATATACGGCAATATACATTCAAGAACTTTATTGAATATTAAGGAGTCTTTAGTGAAACTAGTTTGGATTGTTTTTTTTAGTTTAAGTCTGCAAGTTGCTAAAGCAGAGTTTTTACCGCAAAGTTTTTCAGCAAAATTTGAACAGGAATATATCAGTATTCTAAAAGGCAATGTCAAAAAAGGACAAGGTGCAATCGATTATAAATATCCAAGCAATATCCGTTTTGAAACGTCTACTCCAAGCCAAATAATATTTGTCAGCAACGGAGTGAAGTCTTGGTATTACCGTGCACCCTTTATTGAAGGTGAAGATGGAGAAGTTTCTGAATCTCCTGCGAAAGACGGAAGCAGTGTTTATATTAAATTTTTTGATTCGTTAAAAAATGGTTTGTCGGCCAATTCACTTTACGATGTTAAAAGTGCGGGAGATGGCATGCATGTTATTATTTTTAAGGCTAAAACGGCAAAAGAGTTTGGAATTAAAGAAGCTATTTTGACTTTCAATTCAGCCAAAGATAAAGATTTTTCTGAATTAAAAAAAATAGACCTTTTATTTCCCGATGGAAAAAAATCAACGCTGAGATTTATGGATTTAAAAGTAAATCCCAATTTTGATGCCCAAAAATTTAATTTTGTAGCTCCACCAAAAACTAAAAAAACAAATTAATAAAATAATTTAAAAGGGCTTGGCGAAGAAGTCTTTGTCGATCATGAATTCTTCTTTGCCGGTGATTCTTTTGTAAGTCATATAATTTCTAAAAACTAATTTGATATAATTCCTGGTTTCTTCATACGGAATCATTTCGATAAATTCAATATAGTTGCCATTGAATCTTTCTTTTTCCCATACCATGATGACATTTTCGCTGGCATTATACGATGCTACTGTTTGGACAAATTTAGTATTAAATTTTGCTCTTAAATCTTTTAATAGGGCCGTACCCAATTCTAAATTAGTATCCGGGTTATAGAGATCATTATGATCGCGATAAGGAATATCAAATTTTTTAGAAAGCTCCATTGCTTTCTCTGGAATCAATTGCATTAGTCCAAAAGCATCGGCCCATGAACGCTCACTCGGTACAAACGCGGACTCCTGTCTGGTAATTCCGAAAACTAATTCTTTGGGAACATTGTATTGACTGCCAAGCTTTTCAATTGAAGCAAGATAAGGAGTAGGGAAGACAACGTTTATGTATTTTTCAGTCATAGCATTTCTAGAGCTCATTCTAAAATTATAAATCTGTCTCATACCCCCTTGGTACCACTGGGTTTGTGAGTAGAGGGACATTGCTCTTTCGCGCTCTGCTGGAGTTTTGAACTGAGAATCTATTTCTTTCATATATTTTTGCGAAAATATTTTTTCTTCCATTGCAATTAACCAGTCCAGGATTTGGAATCCCGTTAAGTCTGTATTAATAACTGTGGGAGGAATTGGAGTAAGCGGAATATTTAAATCAATTGTTGAAATAATACCATAATATCCAAATGGATCTGCTGCATTTACAATGGCAAATGTCTCATTTGCTTCCAATGTTTTATCTAAACGCTGAAGTGCTTTGGCTTTCCAGTAATTTAACTTAGCTATAAAGTTTTGATTACTTGATTTTTTAACAAATAAATCGGCAAAGCTTACGACTTTTTTATCTCGTTTTAAAAGATAATTATTCCAGACAATGGCCCATTGTATATTTTCTCCGAGTGCCGCATCCGTCACTTTAAATGTTCCGGCATTTTCAAAACTATTCAAAGCCTCCGTATTTTCTTTGCTTTCTTGTTGGAGAGAGCCATAAATCAACTGAGAATAGGCCTGCTGATTTACACTTCCTAGCTTTGAAGCAATGAGCTCATTGAGAATTTTACGGGCTTCTTTGTTTTTCTGATCTGTCCATACTGCTTTTGTCAAAGCTATTTTTGAATCAACCCAAAACTCAGTAAGTTTTTTATCGTCAGGATTTTTTCCCATTTCGCCTTTTAAAAATTTTTCCATTTCATAAGTTTTAAGTAAGAAAGTTTTTAAATCGCGGCTTATTTTATATGAAGTCCTGTAGGCATTATAAGCTTTAACTTTATCTTCGATGCTATACTCGCCATCGATTATTTGCTTGTACAATGTACGAGCTGTATCGAATTTTCGGCTGGCTTCGAAGTCTTTAGCAATGGCGTATATGTTTTGTTCATTAATTTCTGTGTTATATCGCGGAGAAATTTCTTTTAATCGATCAAGGTAGATTTTACTTTTTTCAGCATCTTTAAGTTTTTCAGCAATCTCAATAGCTCTGAGTATGAGTTTAATCTTTTCAGCTTGAATAGGCCGATAAGCAATCAGGTCAAACGAAAACTGA
>JACMPM010000111.1 GCA_014377485.1 Bacteriovorax sp.
ATTAAAATTGGGTTTTATTTTTTCAAAAGTAGAGCTCTCAGATATGTTTGGTACCATTATTCATTTGCAGTATTTTACAAATCCATTGAGAAGAAAAGTGATGGATTACCGAAGCGGTTTGCGTGTTCCGGATAGTGAAATTAAGTCAGTGATGAAGCTCGATAGATAACTCTTTATTTATATCTTTATCGACCCTAGTCTCCTCGTGAGTGTCTTTTGAGTAGATTGCCCCACTTGCGACATATATCCAGTATGACTGCGAACATCAGAATTCTTTATTTGGCGAGAATGACTCCAGTGACGATTTAGAACTGATGAAAGTTATGGATAGAATCAATTATCGTGAGGGCCATTAGACCGTTAAAGTTGCGGCCTATGGAGTGAATAAAGAGTCTTGGTATATAAAACAAGTTCACAAATAAAAAAGATATGTGACGGGTTGGAGAGAGCTACTAAAGGTTAAATCTCTAAGATTGCTATTGCCTGCGGTCAATAATCATTTATCATAGAGAAAATATCAGAAGATTAAAAAATGAATATAACTAAATACACACACCAACCAAATCTAAATTCAAAAAGACTCAATCTTGTGCCCATTGATGAAAGTCATACGCCAGAGCTTTTCGAGTTATATTCAGACACTGAACTCCATCACTTTGTTCCATTTGAACCGATACCGATCGAGCAATGGCGTGAGCGATGTGCACGATGGGCCTCGAGGAAATCTCCTGATGAAAAAGAGCTATGGCTCAACTGGCTTGGCAGAGACAAAGAAACCAATACAGTCATCGGCCACTTCCAGGCCGGAGTCAAAGAAGACGGAGAAGCTTCGATTGGATATCTGTTAGCTAAAAAATTTCATGGTCAAGGTTTTGCCTACGAGGGGCTCTTAGAAGTTTTTGCTTACTTAAAAGATCAGCTTGGTGTTCGAGAAGCGAGAGCGTGTAGCGATACTAGAAATATTGCGTCTCATAAGCTCGCAAAAAAACTTGGTATGATACAAGTTGAAGTTATTAAGGATGCCGATTTTTTTAAAGGTAGTTCAAGCGATGAGTTTATTTTTTCTAAGGTCTTTTAGATTACAAAAAATTCGTCATCGCCAGGCAATCCTTATCATAATCTCTGTGATAATTTTCAGCGATAAATGATTTTACATTTGCGATTGGAATATAAATTTCCACATCGTTCTCATTATACAGTTTAGCGGCCATTCCTACGTCTTTTGCCGCTTGAATTTCTTTTGAACTTTCTCCAATATAAACTGATGGACACGACTCCGCTTTACTAATGGCTTTTAAAAACAAAGTCGGTGCAGGCTTCATCTCAGTATTTTTTAAAGGTAATATAACTTCATCAAATACTGTCCAATCAAATGGACGCTCTTCATCCCACCCATCTTGAATAACTTTTTTTAAGCTTTGAAGTTTCTCGTCATAATCCATTCCCCAGTTCTCAGGGATATTAGAAATGATTCCAATTTTTATTCCTTCGCGCTTAAGCATATCCATATACTCCCGCGCGCCTTTCATGTATTTTAAATGCTTCATATCCTTAGTACTCACGACAGTGTCCCCAAGATCAAAATAAACCCAAGGTTTTTTGTCTTGTGCCATGGCCCTAAAAGAAAATAGACTCATTAAAAATAGAACTTTTGATAGTTTCTTCATAATTCCTCCTTGAAGATTAACTCTTTATCATTCCTTATTTAAATTATCGGTCCGCTTCTTGGACAATTAACTGATTTGGATCAGCTAAATTAAATCTAATAATCATAAAATAAGCATAAAAAAGAAGAAAAGGATTTATTTTAAAACTAAACGATTGTAGACAACGGCTTTTAAAATATCGGTTCTAGAAATCATGCCAACAAGTTTATGTGATTTATCAATAATGGGCAGCGCGCTTATTTTTTCTTCCAATAAAACACGAGCGATATGTGCAAGCGGAGTTTCCTCTTCGGCAACAACTAATATAGTTGTCATAATATCTTCCGCTTTTAAATACAAAAACGTTCCACCTGATTCAACCCTTAAGAGATCGCGATCTGAAATCATTCCGATAATCATATGATCTTTGATTAATGGTACATGGCGAATGTTATGTTTTTTCATTTCGTCGCGAATAGTCCCTAAAAACGAATCAAACGGCCGTGAAAAAACTGGTTTATTCATTATATCAATCGCAAAAAATTCATTTTGTTCTAAAGGAAGAGTTCTAGGAATTTTTTTTGTTAACTCGGTGTGTATTTCAGTTCTCTCCATCCGAGCCTTTTCAAACTCTCCTTCGAGATACTTAAAGCGATAGGGATGCAATTGTCCTTTTGTAGATAAAAAAAATGCCATAATAAAAACCTCTTTGTATTATTTTATCCCCTTTTAAAAGACTATCGCAACTATCTGGCATGGATGTTGCTCATTAAAAATGGAAGGTCTTAAACAGAAGGAGTACGTATATGAAAATTACAATTGCAACCATAATGATTCTCATGGCATTTGCTACAAATTCATTTGGTGCTGATAAGAAAAAAATGAAAATGATGTCGATGACGCCTGAACAAAGACAAAGCATGGCGACTGTTCATGAAAAAATGGCCGCCTGCCTTCGATCGGATAAAGCGATTGAAGACTGCCATAAGGATATGATGCAATCCTGTAAGGACATGATGGGCGCAGATGGTTGTCCCATGATGGACCATAAGGGAAAAATGCACGATATGGATAAAGGTATGATGGATAAGGAAAAGGAAGAACCCGAAAAAAAGAAGTATTAACTAATATGTAAACTTAGAAGATTTTAAAATATTTTATTATTTTAAATAATAAAATATTTTATTAAATTCTTGATCACTTAGACTTAAAAGATTTCCTTCATTGCGAGCAGATATGCCAATTAAATCTGTATAGCTTGCTAGTGCAATTTCAATTTCTGCATTTCTTAAAATATGAATCGTGGGAAAAGGCGAGCGCCCTACCCAGTTAGAGCGATGCAAAGAATCCTTATCTTCAAAAACAAAATGAGGATGAAAAGCGACTAATTGAAAATGTTCTTCGAGGTCAGACTCTATTAGCATGTCTTCGCAAAGACCTACAAAATCATTAAAATCTTCAAAGTCGTTTGTATCATTTGAAAAAACTATAAGCGTGGTAGATAACGAAGCAGCTGGTGTTTGTTGAAGGTATTCGAGTTCATCGAGAAAAAAAGAAAGTTGATCACTTTCTAAGGTTGTTTCATTTTCAATTAAACGAACCAGCCCATTTTGATAAGGGATTCTTGCAAAAGGACATAAATTAAGCCCGATCACTACTTCTTCAAGCCAATATTTAGAAAGTTCTAAAGGGGAAAGTTTTTTATCCATAAGCTAGCCTACGTCTCTAAGAAAAAAAAGTATACGCAAAAACGGCATTGATATTGCTTAATAATTACTTGAAGGGATGCAGGCTTATTTGTTAAAAATAGAGGAGTAAATTATGGAAAAAGTAACTATTGAAATGCCACTTGTATCAAGCTGTGATGTCAGTCGTTGTGGGTTTAACGTCAATCATACTTGCCATGCAAAAGCCATAACCGTCGGCGACAACTTCAATCCTGGATGCGACACCTTCTTTGAAACCAATGAGCACAATAAAGAGAATAAACGTATTGCAGGAGTCGGAGCATGCAAGGTTAACACCTGCAAACACAATATTGATTTTGAGTGCACTGCTGAAAGCATAGTTGTTGGTTTTTCGAAACAAAAAATAAATTGTCTAACTTTTACAACTTAATGATATTTCCGGGGGGCATAACAGCTCCCTTTATTTCCTAAGAAATAATTCCTGACCAAACCTTTTTTATTTCCAAAAATATTTCTAACAAAAATCTCATAATTTATTACACTTGTAGGAGAATTCACAGTTCTCCTCGAGAATAGATTATCTATTTTAGAATCTTTATTCATGGAGGAATTATGATTCGTTCTCAGAATGTGCTTATTAAAGTGGCTTGCCTATTTTCATTATTTTCTCTTTCAGCTTATGCTCATCAATATTCGCCATTCGCTCAATTTCAAATGCCATCTACAATGATCGCAAAAATCCAGTTTACTAATTATAAATTAGGAATGTGGAAACTCAATAAACTCCACCTTGATGTGGCCGGTGTTGATATTAAAAATAAATCGGCAGATGTAGTTATCAACCAAGCAGAATTAAGTAAATTAGAAAACCTAGGGTTTAATGTCAGTGTCACCATGAGTACTTCCCTAATGAGAGCACCTGACTCTCAGTATAAAAATCCTGATAAAATCGAGCATATCCTCCAAGATTTTCATAGTCGCTACCCAGACCTCACTCAATTAAAAGTAGTTGGAAAATCACTTCAGGGAAGATCGATATGGGCAATTAAAATTTCAGAACAGGCAATCGCTCACAATCCCGCTAAACCAGCAGTACTTTTCAATGGAATGCACCACGCCCGCGAAGTAATGGGACCTGAAGTTGCACTCGACATTATTGAAACACTTCTTACGAATTATGGAAAAGATTCAAAAATTACTCATTGGGTAAACTCAAGTGAAATTTGGGTTCTGCCAATGTTTAACGTCGATGGAAATAATATCGTTTGGACCAATGATAATATGTGGAGAAAAAATGCTCGCGAAAACTATGGGGTCGATATCAATCGCAATTATCCATATGCATGGGGATCTTGTAATGGATCAAGCGGCAATAAATCTGCTCAAGATTATCGTGGAGCAAGTGCAGGATCTGAACCTGAAACTCAAGTAATGATGAATTTTGTAAAAGAAATTCGTCCGGTCTTCGATATCTCTTACCACTCTTATTCAGAATTAGTTATTTATCCGATGGGATGCTCTGGTGTTCACACTCAAAATGCTGACGTGGTCGAAAAAATTGGAAAAGAAATGGGAAGCCAATTAGGTTACACCGCAGGAACAGCATGGGAAACTTTATATTCTGTTGATGGAGGCGATATCGATTGGATGTATGCTGAGTATCAGGTTATTCCTTACGTAATTGAAGTCAATTCTCGTAATGAAGGCTTCCAACCAAATTTTTCTAAGCGCAAGCCTACAGTAGAATTAAACCGCAAGGCATGGCAGTTAATACTTGAGCGTCTAGATGGTTCGGGAATCCATGGAAGCGTTTCTAGTAACAACAAAGTTGTCAGTGACTTTAATGTTAAAGTCCAAAAGAAAAACGGAGAATCGTATTCTGATTATATGAGCTATCGTGGAAATGCGGATGGTACGTATAACTTAATTCTCAATCCGGGAGATTATCGTTTAACCATTACCGGGCCAACCATTGAAACTTCAGTTCAAGAAACTTCTGTTAATCAAAGTCGCGCTCAAGTAAACTTTGAATTATAAAATATGATAAATGCCAAAGGCTAAGTAATGTTAAAAAATAAAGGCTTCACTCTAGTAGAACTGATGGTTGTATTAGCTTTGCTCGGGGGGGTTGCCTTACTAGTGACCAAACTTGGTAAAGATTCAATGAATATTCAGAACGAGACGATTGTAGCAAACGAATATAATGATCTTGTCCGCGAAACTCATTTTCTTATATCCAATATAAAATCGTGCAAGGTCAGTTTAGCTGGGACACGTTTCCAAACTTCAACAAGTTCGCAGCCAATAAAAAATTTAGAATTATGGTCAGTAGATTCGAAAGGCTTGGCACGACTGAAAAAAAGGTTTGCTAAAGATGAAAAGTTCGGGAATCTGCAAATTGAAAATGTAAGCCTACAAATTGATCCAATAATCCCCAGTCAAAATGTCAACGATATTCAAAATACGGCAGCAGTGTTGAAAATTAGTTTGGTAAAAACCAAATTCAAAAGCACCCTACCCGATATTGAACAATCCATAAATATAAATTTTTCCACAAATCGCTCAGAAGATAAAAGCACTATTATAGACTGCGACAGCAGTTACGATTCAAAAGAAAGAGCAACAGTCTGGTGTGGAACAATCCAAAATCCATGCGGAAGTGAAATGATTCAAGCTGTAGCAATTGGTAAATATGAAAATGGAAAATTTACCGGTATTTTTCAACCAAGTGTCATGACTGATGGAAAAATATGCACGGGAGCACTTAATCATCCGGCAACTTTTACTGCGTGTGCGTCTAACCCATGATTAACAGTTTAAATTTATTTTTTTATTATCTAAATGAATCTATCAAAGAAATTAAAAATAATTTTAAAATTTATCTCATCTATATTTTCAGTCTTTGCCTGGCTTCAGTAGTCCAGAATGGCCTGGATCTAATATTTTCAAAAAATGAATTAATTTTAAGAATTATCTCCAAGGTCCTTTTTTCAATAGTTCCAATTTTAATTTTAAGTAAAATTCTTTATGTTATCAAAATTCGAAATTTTGGCGTGGGTGAATATAGAAAAATAGTATTGCGTTTCTTACTTTATAACTTTTATTATTTTGTTCTTGTTTTACTGGCAGCTGCTTTGTATTTTATTCCAGCAATGATTGCTTCAACGATCATAACTATGAGATCTGGCTTTTTAATGACATTGTTTCTATTAGTGCCATTAGTTTACATTATGATTTTCTATTCAATGTCACCGTTTATCGCAGTTTTTGATGATGAAAATATTTTGAATGTTTTTTCTCAAAGTAAAAAGCTCACCAGTAAAAATATCTTTCTGGTCATTATAAATCATCTTTGTTCTCTTCTTATTCCTGGATTTTTTTCTCTCATTATTTTAATAAATAATTCCTTACTTAAATTTTCATTGGCGCTTATTGTGTCAGTCCCCGAAGCAATCTTTTCAATATTAATGATCCTTACGACAACCAAAATTTATCTTTATTTAATCGAAAAAGAATAAAGGACGATTTTTAATGGGACTTTTTATAAAGTTCTTATAGATCATCACTAATCTTGTCTGATATCTCAGAGAGATCATCAGTTGGAATTTTCCCCAAGTGTTTAAGATGGGATATATGATGACAAACGTAAGCCAAAAAACTAAAGTTTTTTCCTCCATTCCACTTCGTAAAATTGCTTGCAATGATAAGCTGCAAGCAGATGTGTTTATTAAAATAGGTGTAAAAGAATTGTTTGTATTGAACACCTTTAAAACTGCTTTTCAAGAGGCACTAGAAGAAATAAAACAGTAGAGATCTTAAAAAACCAAGTTGCTGATCTATTCCTAAAAACTTTCAAACATGAATAATACAATTGCAGAACAATCCAATTGTATTAGAAAATTTATACTTGGGTGCGCTTTTCACGATTATGGAAAATTTAGAATTCCTGCCAGTGTGATGAGGGGAAACAGTTTGCCCCCACTCTCTTGCCAAAAATACTTGATGTATTGAAACTTTCAGTTGGAAACTTCACAAAAGATCGAGAGAATAAAGCTGTTGATTAGTTCCTTAAATTTGACATTTTTGCCGTCTCCACACATCAAAAATCATCTATAGAATCTGCTTTCATACGTTTAACTTAACATTGGATTCTTTCATTACAAACAATGCCATAGAAGTTTTACACTCAACTCTCATGCGTCTTGCAATCTCTGACCTCTCATTGTACTTGGTACTAAAACCAAGCAATTGTTGTTACTAGAGGTGTCCAAATGAAGCCAACGAATACGGAAATAATCCTAAGTCTGCTGACTGCTTTTGTTGCGATCATGCCTCTTTCAACCATGGCCGCTGCTCCAGTCCAAGATGAGTGCTCCTTCATTCGCGAAAAACTGCAAAACCTACCTGCAATTGGTGGTGAAGTCCTTGTGCCGGCTGGGATTTATACTTGCGCGGCCCCTATTGTATTAGATCGAAGCAATACAAGTTTAGCAGGTGATGGCGATGTAACAATTCGCCTTGGAAATAACATCAACACTCCAGTCATTATCATGGGTGATATCGTCACTCCGCCAAAAGCGATTCGCAACGTTCAAGTAAGTCATTTGAAAATCGATGGCAATAGATGGAACCAAAAATCAGAATGTTGGGGTGGAAAATGTGATGGCGGCGGCACTTCAGTTATTCGCAATAATGGAATCACAGTTCGCGCAGTCACTAAAGCCCGAATTCAGGATGTCTATATTACCAGTGCACGTTCTGGTGGAATCGTTACTGAAAAAGGTTGCTACGATTTAGAAGTTGATAATTTAACGGCCGTTGATAACGAGTTTGACGGATTTGCCGGCTACGAAACAAATGGTGCAAGGTTAACTAATCTAACACTTTCCCATAACAGAGCTGCTGGAATTTCACTCGATATTCGCTTTAACGGAAATATTTTTAAAAATGTAAAAATCGAAAGTAATGGTGATGTCGGAATATTTATGCGCGATTCAAGTTCAAATATTTTTGAAAATGTTTCTATCATTGATAGTGGAAGTCACGGAGTTTTTATGGCCGACGCTGATGATGATGAAGCTACGTGTCCACTCAGCAATGAATTTCAAAATTTATCAGTCGTTCACTCTCGTGGAATGGGTTTTCGTTTAAATAATGCTTGCGAGGGAAACAGTCTGACCGGCGTTGCTCATTTTTCAGGAAACCGTGATGGATGTGTGAGTGAGAGCAGCATTGCAAGTATTGAAGTTCTAGGTCAGATTTTATGTCAAGAATGAGGCCAACTATGATTTCTAAAATATTTTCGATACTAAGTCTTAGCTATCTTTTATTGTTTTCATCTACGGCCTTCTCACAGGTTGAAGTTCGTGAAAATCAACTAGTCGTTGATGGTACAAAACAACCTCAACTCTTCGGTGCTGAATTGCAATATTTTCGATTGCGTGGTGGTTACGGAATGAACGTTCCAAGGGCAAAAGTTATTGCTCTTTGGAATAAAGCGCTCGATCGATTAGTAGAAGCAAAGATGAATGCTATCAGCTTTTATATTCCTTGGGACTTTCATGAATACGCCGAAGGAAAATTTGATTTTACCGGAACAGCAGACACTGACGGTGATGGAAATCCAGATTATCCAGCACGGGATCTTGTAACATTTTTCAAATTAGTAAAGGCCCATGGAATCACTCGAATCATGGTTCGCCCAGGTCCATATATAAATGCTGAGTGGGGATTTTTAGGTTTTGGAGCTGTTCCGAAATGGTTTCATGATAAATTTCCTAATAGCCATATGAGAACTCCTTACGGACAAAGAAGCCGTCTCTACGATTATGCCAATCCAGATCTACTTCGTTATAGTGCGCTTTGGTTCAAAGCTCTTCATGAACAAGTTTTGAACGAGCAGATGGGCCCGGGAAAACCGATTATTTTTTTACAACTCGACAACGAAACAAATTATCAATGGCAACCGCTATACGCACATGATTATAGTGCAAGTACCATTTCTCGTTACCAAAAATTTCTATCTAACGAGTACGGCGATATTGGTAAACTAAATGAATCTCACGACCGCCAATGGGATCGCTGGAACCAGGTTCAGCCTCCATCTTACCAAGGAAGAAATATTCCAGAGGATCAAGCATGGTACCGATTCGCTGATACTACAATTTATAATTTTCTTTCTAATATTCGAAATATTTGGTCGCAAGTTGGTGTACGTGAACCACAAGTACTTTTCACATTAGCAGAAAGTTACAATGCACCAGTGAATGGTCTTCTACCTAATTTTGTTTTACGAAATGCTCGTGGAGTTACGGGTTTGCAGACTGTGAATCTCTATCCTAAGACTGAAGAAAAAGCTGATCATCCTCTACTCAACTTTCCATTTAAAGCAGACCTTGATGTGAAAGCGGCCGATGAAGCCAACGATACTTATTTTGGCTCACGCCAGGAATGGGTTATGGGCCCGGAAATTCAAGGCGGCTGGTGGAAAGGAATTGATGTCACTAAAGAGTCGCGCCAACAAACTTATTTGAGTGTAATCGGTCATGGTCTTAAAGCTTTCTTTATTTATTATTTTAACGAGGGCCAAAATTGGGACGTGGAGTGGACGCATGAACAGGTAAAGCCATTGTATGATGGATTGATTCGCGAACGTCGTTTGGATAATATTGAAGTCACGAAATTACCTGAAGATTTTTGGAATGAACTTCAAGCCAGATCGGATAGAAAAATTCTTGTGGGCTTTGATGTAAGACGCATTATGAAACTCGGCGCTCATAACGATGATGAACTTTTTTTCGATTCACCCTTAGATGGTCTGGCCAATCCACGCAATCATTTTTTTAATCTAAAAGAAATTGGCGAACAAGTTATAGCTCCTCACCAAGATTTTCTTGCACGCTCTCTCGAAGTGCATGACGACGTAGCGCTCATTATGGATAGTACTAGTCATCAACCTGGACCTGATGCAAATATTCCTTCTGTGCAGGCAACAGCTGACTGGACGGGTGGTCTCTTGGGATACATGATGAATGCCGATATTAATCCTCGTATAATACATGGCGATCTCTCGAATGAGTCCAGCTTTTTAGAAGCAAAAGTTCTAGTTCATTTAGATACAGGTCTCAATGCTCCTAGAACTTTAAAAATGATTGAGAATTCATTATTTGCAGGTAAGACAGTTATTAATTTTCTGGCAAGCGAAGTTCCGAAATCTCAAGGAATCGATCTACCCTCAATTGTTTTATTTGAACGTGGCCAGTCAACAAATCCGGCAGAACTAACTTTTTATTTGAATGCAAAAGGACAATTGCAATCAGCTGGTAAACCAAATACAAAAGCCTACAAAATACAATCGTCGAACCCAGTTTATTCGTATGATTTGAATTCTTCACAGGGCAAAGACTGCGTAGGTATTTTGTATTGGCAAGACAAGATTGTCGGATATCGTTGCAAGAGAACTAATGGATCGATTGTACAAATCGGTGCTCTAATTTTTGAAGATTACAATTCTAGTGACTATGCAAAAATGACCCAACCATTAGAGCGCAAGCTTTTCATGAAAGGACTTATTGACGAGGCAGGTGTGCTTACGAAGCTTCAACTTTCAAAAAATGCTGAGCGAGTCGTTGCATTTGCTCGCCATGATCCAGAACAAAAAGTTCTATGGATTACCGTTAAAACCGGAACTCAAAAGTCTCAAGCAATCGATCTAAAAGTGAGTGCAGAATTACTTCTTAGTTCCTTGAAGAAATCAATTCGATATAGTGTGAAGGATCTGTTGTCGAAGAAAACATTAATTTTAACAGGCGCTGATCTGACTCAGAAAGGATTTGGAATAAACCTGGGTCCTAACGGCAGTGCTGTTTACGTTGTAAGCCAGGTGAACTAGAAAAATTTTACTCACCTGACTTAACAAAACGAAAGAGGCTCATCTAACAACAAAATTCTGGTTTTTTTATTTTTTAGCTCCAATTTTTTTATTTTTTAAAAAGGTATTTTTGGCAAGAATTCCTTGATCGGCAAAATCCGTAAATACGGCATCAACACCCAATTCAAAAAATTGCAGAAGTTCTTTCTGAAGATCTCCCTGATAATCTTTAAGTAAATACTGAGCTTCTTTTCTAAAAGTGTATGAATGGACTTTTAATCCAACAGCATGGGCGTCTTGAATCAAAGTTGTTGGTGGTAGTGCCTCATTTTTTTCATTGGCCGGAACAATATAACGTTTATAGGGACCAATACCTGAAACGATGGCACTTATTTCTTTAAGATTTTTTGGTTGTACCATGTCCAGGTATGTCCTCTTATCCCCTTTAGCCACATGATCAAAAGGAATTTTTTCTGGATCATCAATCAGGTAAATAAGTGGAAGAGTTGTAAGTTTTTTAAGTTTTTCGAGACTTTGCAATTCAAAAGATTGAATAAAAACGAGAGATTTTTTTTTATTCATTCCATGAGCTGTTAGCTCTTTAATAAGTGCCTCTTCTAATGGAAGTCCGACACTTTGAAAATAAGTTGGGTGCTTTGTTTCTGGATAAACTCCAACACTCCGCTTTTGTTTTTTTATTAGGTCTAAGATTTCGCTAAAAGTTGGAACATCAAATTTTCCGTCGTATGAATGATCACGAAAGGCTAACCTTTCACGGGCCTTTAAAGTTTTCATCTCTTTTAGAGTAAAATCTTCAATGAACCATCCGGTTATTTCCTCTCCATCAACTTTCTTTTTTGTTTTTCTTGTAGGAAATTTATCAGCGACATCGGTTGTTCCTCCTATTTCATTTTCATGACGGGCCATCAA
>JACMPM010000112.1 GCA_014377485.1 Bacteriovorax sp.
ATAACTAGTATTTCCAGTGCCAATTGGAGAGGTTATATCGCTTATTTTAAATTTTTAGATGGAAAACTTGTTGTTGAAAATATTTACAAAGAAATTTATAAAGAAAACAACAACGGCAAGGCTGATTATTTATTAATCTCTATTTATGAAGATGTTTTTGGAACGAACTCTAATTTCGAATGCAATTATTATTCGGGTTTATTAATATGTCCTTCAGGTAAAATATTACAATATGTTCATATGAGTTACAGTTCTATTTATGAAAGCTACAGCCTTATGGAAATAAAAAATGGAGTCAATCTTAAATCCAAAAAATTCAATGCAGAAGAGTTTCACAAATTTAAAAGAGATTATTTTAAATATTTTAAGCGTACCGAAGAATATAAAAGAAAAGCTAAAGATTTTAAAGAGACGATTCAGTCAGATCTTTCTAACGGCTTATATCTTTCGGAAAATCCAGGTATAGGAAGAAAAAACGAATCGCTGAAGGCAAAAGAAGCAGAGTTTAAAGCGGACAAGCAAGTCGATTCTTTTATGTTTGCTTTTTTAAATGATTATATGAAAACAATAGAAATCCCAACGAATTAATTTATGAAAAAATTACCTCTATTTTTTAGAACAGTTGCTTTGGCAGTATTTTCACTTTTAGTTTTTAGTTTTACAATCGATAAAAAAGAGCAAGACGATAAGTTGATCGGTATTTGGAAAGGTTTTGAAAAAGATCGACAGATAGAAGGAGTTGAGAAGCATTGGATACAGCAAAGATTTGGAGATGGCACTTATGTGATAATGTTTACCACAAAAGAAGACTGTGAAGTCGAGACATTTACTGAAAAAGGGAAATGGTGGACTGAAGATGGTAAATTTTACGAATCGTCAGAAAGCACTAAAGATATTGATATTTATAATTATGAAGTTAAAAATGATGAGGTCGTTGAGTTTAAGAGTATAAGGCTATCTGGGGAAAACAACGAGACCTATATATTTAGTGATTATAAACTTGATTTAAAGTGATTCAAGTTTGAAATGTGCTACTTAATTCCACTAATTCCCAATATTTTGAAGATTTTATTTTAGTTTTTTAAGATATTGGGATTTCAAAGTTTTACTCAGTATATATTTCTCCTCTATGCGGTTTCAAAGCATCGCGAACGCCAATCATCTTTTCATCGGTTACCACCATAAAAGCAATGGCTTGCATTTCGCCTTGAATTTGAAAACCGGTAATGTTTAAAGCAAGTTTTTCAATTGCGATGTATTCCTTCAAATGAATTTCGTGATGTTCTGCCGTTTTTGCGGAAGCCGGTCCACGAAAATCCCAAATCAATTTTATTTTTCTAGACATTTTTTCTATGATTAATCGGTTAGCGGTTTAACTGTTGCGAAGAGGCAAAGTTACAAAGTCTAACTCGAAAAGAGGTCAATTTTAAAAAATTGAGAACGGATTATTCTTTCAGTAAGAAGAAGTCAGTTCAAAATACTACTTTTGTATCAGAATTATGTATGACACTTTTAAACGTCTGATAATCTAAAAATCGAACAATCCAAGACAATGCCTCAAGAACTTTTATTACAGGTTACTCCAGAAATAGCTACAAACGAATTGTTGCTGAAAGACTATTTGTCGAAACAAATCAAAGTTTCGGTAGCCGAGATTCAGCATGTTTCTATATTAAAACGCTCCATTGATGCGCGGCAGAAAGCGATTAAAATCAATTTGAAAGTTACAATATATTTAAGAGGAGAGCCTTTTCAGGAAACCAAAATCCAACTACCTGATTACAAAAATGTGGCAAGCGCACAAGAAGTAATCGTAATAGGGGCAGGGCCAGCAGGTCTTTTTGCTGCATTGCAGTTAATAGAGTTGGGATTGAAACCCATAGTGATTGAACGCGGAAAAGAGGTTCGTGGCCGTCGTCGTGATTTGAAAGCCATTAATGTCGATCATCTTGTGAATGAAGATTCTAATTATTGTTTTGGCGAAGGGGGTGCAGGAACCTATTCTGATGGGAAATTGTACACGCGGTCTAAAAAGCGTGGTGATGTTACTAGAATTCTCGAATTATTTGTCGCTTTTGGAGCTTCAGAAGATATAATGATCGAAGCACATCCTCATATTGGGACTAACAAATTACCGCAAATCATTCAGGATATCAGAGAGAAAATTATCGAATGTGGTGGACAAGTTTTGTTTGAAACTCGATTGACTGATATTTTAATAAAAAATAATGAAGTTCAGGGAATCGTTACTCAAAAAGGAGATACGATTCTTGCCAGTAAAATAATTTTGGCAACGGGTCATTCTGCCCGTGACATCTTTGAATTATTGGATAGAAAGAAAGTTTTTATAGAAGCTAAGCCTTTTGCCTTGGGCGTTAGAGCGGAGCACCCACAATCTTTGATTGATAGCATTCAGTACAGTTGCGATTATCGTGGTGAACATTTACCTCCAGCACCTTATTCTATTGTGAAGCAGGTCAATGGTCGCGGAATGTATTCGTTTTGTATGTGCCCTGGTGGCGTTATAGCGCCTTGCGCTACGAGTCCTGGTGAAGTAGTGACGAACGGTTGGTCACCATCAAAGCGGGATCAGGCTACCGCCAATTCTGGAATTGTAATTGAATTGAAACTAGAAGATTTTAAGCCGTTTGCTAAATTTGGAGCTTTGGCCGGAATGGAATTCCAAAAAAGTATCGAGCAACGTGCTTGGCATTTAGCTGGAGAAACTCAAAAAGTGCCAGCACAGCGGATGATTGATTTTACCCAAAACAAAGTATCATCGGATATTCCTAAAACCTCTTATGTTCCAGGAACCACTTCGGTAGAAATGGGGCAGGTTTTTCCTGGTTTTTTAAGCCAGATTTTACGAGAAGGGTTTACCGAATTTGGGAAATCCATGCGAGGTTATTTAAC
>JACMPM010000113.1 GCA_014377485.1 Bacteriovorax sp.
AAGATTGTTAAAGCACTGATCAGTAATAAAGATTTCATTAATTCTCCCTGGTTATTTACGAGTGTCTCGATGAGGACTCCACTAAGTTATAGATCTAATCGAACGCCTGGGCACCGAAGTCTTGTTAAGTAAAATGATGGGATTTGACGGGATATTTTACCAATACGTGGTTATTTTTGAAGATTAAATTCTGATTTAATGTCAAAATTAATTATTCCCTTTTTTGAGAGACATCTATGAGATCTATCTTTAATGTTTTTGCCAGCACAAAAATGCTCGTCGTCCTTATCCTTGGATTTGCTTCAGGACTTCCACTAGGACTTACTGCCGGGACTCTTCAGGCATGGATGAAAACGGCAAATGTCGACATCGGAACAATTGGCTTATTTTCACTAGTCGGTCTTCCCTATTCATTAAAATTTATCTGGTCACCAATCATGGACCGATATATTCCACCTCTTCTTGGAAGACGTCGCGGCTGGATTTTTCTTACACAAATCGGTCTCGTCATTACGATTGCAGCTCTAGGATTTTGCAATCCACAGTTGACTCCAAAATATATGGCCTTCTTTGCTGTCTGCGTAGCTTTCTTCAGCGCCAGTCAGGACATCGCGATCGATGCTTATAGAATTGAAGTGCTGGATGAAAATGAACTGGGTGCCGGTGCTAGTGTCAATGTTATGGGGTACAGAATTGCAATGATCGTTTCAAGTGCACTTGCACTTATTCTATCTGACCACATTCCGTGGTCGAGCGTTTATCTAATCATGGCCGCTTGTATGTTGATTGGTATTTTTGCCAGTGTCCTTGGTCCTGAGCCAAAAAATACTGAGGCTCCTCCTAAAACATTATCTGAAGCAGTCTATAAACCATTTACAGAATTCTTCAGCCGCGCCGGTGCTGTTGAAATGCTTATCTTTATTTTAATTTATAAAATGGATGTTGCCTTTGCCATGGCCATCACGACTCCGTTTATGATGGACTTGGGATTTACCAAAACTGATATTGGAGCTGTCTTAAAAGGCGTGGGAATGTTCTCTACTATCGGTGGAACACTCATGGGTGGAGCCCTTCTTTCGAAATGGGGAATTAAGAAATCGTTATGGTGTTTCGGAATCATTCAAGCACTATCTGGTTTTTCTTTTTTCATGCTCGCAAAACTTGGCCACAACTATCCAATGATGGTCACTGCAGTTTGTGTGGAAAATATCTGCAGCGGACTTGCAACTGCGGCCTTCACGGCCTTCATGATGAATATTTGCGATAAGCGATACACTGCCACTCAGTTTGCTCTTCTTACAAGTTTCATGGCCATCACTCGAACTTTGGTACAGGCACCATCGGGATTTATTATGAAAAGCGTGGGATGGGAAATGTATTTCATCATCTCAATTCTAATCTCAATTCCAGGATTATTTTTACTTACTCGTTATAATAAATGGCAAGTTCATCACCGGCCCGGTGTTGAATAATTATGAAAACACCTTCGCGAATTGCACTGTTGATGCTAACAGTTGCTTTGGAATTAGCTGCGAACACATTTTTTTATGCAACCTCATTAAATATTTTTGCCACATCATAGTCTCCGCCAATTTCATCCAATGCCATATATAAAGTAACTAGCATCACTCCGAGATATAAAAAGTTTTTATCTAGCCGTATTTTATTTTTTATCAATGTTTTAAATATTGCTGAAAAAGATTTCTGAAAATGCTCAAGGCTAAAATGTATTTTTTCTTCACGTCCGTTTGAGAAATGCTTTTTAAAAACTTCAAAGACTTCATGTTGCTGCTCTTCACTCCAATGACTTTTCACCAGTTGGCATTTCTTTAAGCCTTCTGCAAAGACAACGTCGTCGTCAGCATAATACCCCTTGTAAACCATTTGAATGCCAATGCTGAATTCTTCATCAAGTTCTGCCCACAAGTTCCCAGGCTTCCATTGAACAGCTTCAGGTGATTTATCAGACAAAGAGAAATGTTTTGAACGCAAATCTAAAAATAATAATTTTGAATGCATGACCTGGGAAAAATATATCTTTAACAGTATTTCACCATATTCTGGCGTTAGTTTTTTGGCTGAAAGTGTCTCTACAAATACAATTTCAGAAGAAATGACACTTCTCAAATCGTTTTTGACAGTACCTGCGCCCTTTCCAGTTATAAGTCTGTTAGACAAAGTTGTTACCTCTGACAACATCTCTTTCCATGAAATAAGATCTGAGAGAGCATTAGGAAGGTGTTGGAAGATTTCCTTAGTGTCATCATTAAGAAATTTTTTGGAGAATAAAAAATTGTCAAAAATACTCATTGCTGGAGCCTCAGGTTTTGTAGGGAAAGCACTTATTAAAAGTTTAGAAGCAGATACTAGTTTAAGCATCGTAGCTCTTTCTCGTCAAAAAAATAATATTGTTCACTCTAGATCAGATTGGAGACAAGCAGATCTTTTTTCTCTAAAAAATATTACAGAATCTATGCAGGTTGTAATCAAGCCGTTTTTTTAGTTCATTCAATGCTTTCTACTACCTCTTTAGTTCAAGGAACTTTTTATGATTAAGATTTAATCTTGGCCGATAATTTTGCCAGGGTCGCAAAGACAAATAAAAATTCTCTTATCATTTATCTAGGAGGAAAAGACGAAACAATAGAAAGAATTAATTATTTCAGTCATTTTTAGAATTAATGTAGCCATTAACAATTATTAGCTTATAGGTATCAATTGAGTCTATTTCATTTTTTGAATTGCCTTTTTCGAAGCAGTTAATTACTTGAAAATGACGAGTTTCACCCGGTCTAATATTTCCACTGATACGCCCACTTTCAATTTTTATTAATTCTTTTTTACTATCGTATAATTCTGCATCAATCTCTATTGATGAAAATGAATCTGTTCCTTCATTTTTCACTTCACCCAAAATAATCATTTGGTCTTTATCTTTTTTCATTTTATGAGAAATGATTTTTAATCGATGAGTTTCTGCGCTTTTAAAAGTTTTAATAGAATTTTCTAAGAGAAATTTAGTAGAAAAAAACTTTGGTAGATAAATCATAGACAAAAAAAATTACAATAATAAATATCCATGTTTTTAATAACGGATTACCTTTTTTTAGTCTAAAAGGATGAAGCCAATGACGACAGACTGGACAAACATAGCACTCACTATCGATTTCTGATTTGCAGAATTTACAAATTTGTTTCATGAACATCTCATTTGAAATAGATCTTTTAAGTATCTTCTCACGTTTTCACAAAATGAGTTATATCAAGAAAAATTAATAGAATGGAATGGACTTGAGCTTCTTCTCGTAGGTGCTTGGCAGTATCTGTCGTTCGTATTCCTGGCATGCAAGCGACATACATTCTAAGCTTTTAAATTTTACTTCGAATTTTTTAATTAATTGGCAAAAAAAAGGCCCTCCGAAGAGGGCCCATTTAATTTAGTTTTTTTTAGCCGCCGGAACTCTATGAAAGACTATTGATCTTTTCGAGTTCCTGTCGAAGTCATAATGCTCCACTGGAGCATTATGTCAGTCGGCTATTTTAGATCTTTAAATTTATCAGCAAGAGTTGCAGATTTAACTCTGTCCGTTTGCTTGAAGTCAGCTCCACTGTGAGCAGCAGCTTTGATTGAAAGAGCGATTTTCTTCGCTTCTTTATCAACTGAAATAACCATAGCTTTAGGTTTATCACCTTTCTTGATTACATCAGACGGCTTCTCAACTCTTTCTTCAGAAAGTTCTGAAATATGGATTAGACCTTCGATACCAGTTTCAAGTTCTACGAAAGCTCCGAAGTCCGTTACACGAACAACTTCTGCTTCAACAACTGTTCCAACTGGGAATCTTGATTCAATTTTCTTCCATGGATCTTCCTCTAGTTGTTTAAGACCTAGAGAGAATTTTTGGTTTTCTTTATCAACTGCCATAACCATTGCTTCTACTACTTGTCCTTCTTTGAACTCGTCAGCAAGAACAATGTTTTTTCTTGTCCAAGAAATATCAGAAACGTGGATTAATGCATCCATGTCTTCTCCAACTTCTACGAACACACCGAAATCAACTATTGATTTAACTTTCCCTTTAACTTTATCCCCTACTTTGTATTTCGAAACTAGAGCGTCCCACGGGTTTGGTTGAAGTTGTTTTAGACCAAGAGAAATTCTTTTGTTTTCAACATCTACATCTAAAACTTGTGCTTCGATTCTGTCGCCAGCATTGAAGTGTTTAGTTGGATTTTTAATTTTGTTAGTCCATGACATTTCAGAAACGTGGATTAATCCTTCGATTCCGTCGTCAAGCTCAATAAACACACCGTAGTCTTTTACAGATACGATTTCACCAGCAACTTTAGTTCCTGGAATGTATTTAGTCTTAGCTTCTTCCCATGGATTAGCTTGAACTTGTTTTAGACCAAGAGAAACTCTCTCTTTATCTGTATCAAATTTAAGAATCTTAACTTCGATTTCGTCACCGATGTTTAGGATGTTGCTTGGATGTTTAACTCTTCCCC
>JACMPM010000114.1 GCA_014377485.1 Bacteriovorax sp.
AGGCGTAGATTTATCTAAACCACAAAAAGACAGAATTGAATTCGACATCGATATCAATGCTTCTCCGGTTATTCCTCAACGTGTAACTTTTTATGTTGAAGACTCATCAGGAAAAATCGTTGCAACAAGACTTACAACTCAAGTTGTAGAGCACATGAGATTAGGATTCAGAACGAACACAATTCCTAACGGGAATTACAAGATTTATTACGTGGCAGAAACGCCGTTTAATGGTGTGATGTCGAAAGCAGTATCGAATAAAGAAACGCTGATCTCTAAGAACTAATCAAAAAATGAAGGGCCTTCGGGCCCTTTTTTATTTCTGTCAAATCAAATGCTAGTTAAATCATATTCTTAAAATCAATCCTAAGCTAGAACGGTTGCTTCTAAAAAGCTTAATCTTGACGAATTTGTCAATTATTTGATATTTTAAGGAGAGTTGCTTGAAAAGAGCAAGATATACAATTTCATTAAAAATTGAGAATAAAGTTATTGATGAAGTTATTATAGATCAACATTATAGAGTCAAACATCCTGAACTTAGTGACTGGATTATTCTGGAATTAGTTAGAAATCTAAATTTTAAAGAATTAGATTTAGATATAACCCAAGATAAATTTCAGTATTTTACAGTTGAGCCAATATTTTATAGAGAAAGGCCTTATCGTTTGATTTTAGTTTTAGAAAAAGAATCTTCTTATATTGGTGTAGTTAACGCATTTAGAGTTCAAGGAAAAAAATATGGCATTTCCAAGTGATGAAGAATTAAAAAGAATTAGAAAATTGTTAAAAAATGTGGAAGGCACCCGAATTGTAGGTGAAGAAGGCACAAAAATTGAAAAGTTTAAATTTTCTTTATGTCAAAATATGCTTGGGTTTTATAAAGATAGTGGTATGTCAAAAATAGAGTTTGCAATTTTATTAGGTATAGATCAGGCCATAGTAAGTAAAATTCTTAAATGTAGAATTGAAGTATTTACTCTCGATAGATTATTAAAATATTATGAGATTCTATTTCCTGATTATAAAATTGTAATAGGTTCATGACAATAAAAGCGTCTTGCCGCCTTTATGGCCGATCCCGGGTTTAATACTCAAATTTCGACCAGATTCAACTCCAGCTGCATTCGCACCTGAATGATGAGAGCCCGCACTCATTGATGAATGCCCGATACGTGAGTACACAGTCTTCAACTGTTTCTGCAGATTTTTTTCAATCAATGCCAGCTCAAAACTCTGCGCTGATTTTTTCTTCTGCGATTCAATCTTTTCAATATAGCCTTTTGAAACGCCTCTTAAAAAAGAATTTTTAGCTGCGATATTTTTAAAATCCGGATTTTTCTTTTTAGCTTCTTTCCACATCACTTCGACTTCATGATCTAGAAAGTGGGCGACATACTCGGCAAGTTCCACGCTTGTTCTATCTCCGATAACTTCCAGATAAAAAATTCCTGTGCCGTGATTAAAAACCGGTGATACGAAAAAGGTTTTCAGGATTTCGTAAATCACAACATGTTTGGTTTGTTTGCGTGAAGCTTCAAGTACACGTGAAACATAAATCGTTTCGTCTTCGGCGTGAACTTGCCTGGTCATATCTAAATTGTGCTCCAGTAATAGCTGGTTAGCTTTTAAAGTAGCAAGTTCTCTCTCGTGAGGGTTATCACTTGAAGTTAAAGCGAGAAGTTTTTTCAAGCGCTCCAGAAGTTTTTGCGTGTGAAGATCGCCTTCAATCTTTTCATTTTCCAGCGAGACGTTTCCATAAGCTTTTTCAACTTCGTCATCCCATCCGTAACTTCTGCAAATTTCCTTAAACTCTTCACCGTGCATGACCCTAGGCCCGTACATGATGAAA
>JACMPM010000115.1 GCA_014377485.1 Bacteriovorax sp.
CTCAATCAGAAAACCACTCCGGGATACCTTTCTTAAAAGACGTTCCACTCATAGGCTGGTTATTCAGAACAAAATACAACCCCGCATCTATTAAGAAAGAACTTATTATCTTCCTCACGCCAAGAATTATCAACCAAGAAGAAGCAGGCTTAGTTGATAGAGGCTAGATCTTATGAGTAAGGATAAACTTCAGCTTCTTTCGCCCCTTTTTTTAAAGTATCAAGCAGACTTTGAAAAAAATCCACGTTCGCGTGTATTTGCTCCACTTGCTGAAACTTACCGCAAGTTGGGCATGACTGATAAGGCGATGGATATTCTTTCACAAGGAATTCGCTTTCATCCAACCTATTTAATGGGTTATTTAGGCTTGGCTTTCTGTTATTTTGATCTTAAACAATTTAATTTAGCGTATTCGACTCTTAGGCCACTAGTGGAATCTAATCGCGATAATATTCGCCTGCAAAAACTTTTTTCTGAATTGTGCCTAGAACTGGGTAAAAAAGAAGAAGCGCTAGAAACACTTAAGTATTTATTGTTCATAAATCCACGAGATAAAGAAATTGCGGAATTAGTTCTCAGAGTAGAAAAAGAGGTTGATGAGAAATACAAGCCACAACACAAGCCCATTATTATTCCTGAGAAGGAATTTACCGGTGAAAGTGAATACGCTCATGATTCAGCCTTTTTTGACTTGGATAAATTAAATAATACAAAAAAATCTGAAAATGATTTTGATGACTGGATGACAGTAGACCTTAGTCATGAAAACAAAGCAGAGAATAAAACTATATCTTCAAGCAAATCTAAGGTTACGAATTATGATCATTGGAATGTAAAAAAAGGCGATGAAACTCATAATTTGTCAGATGAAGTTAAAAATGAAGAACCTCGCAGCTACCATGTCCATTTAGACTTGGAAGTTGATTCTGATCCAGCGATCGAAGCAGCTTTAAAAGAAACTTTAAAAGCACCGTTAATTTCACCAGCTTCAGAAAAAGAAATTCATTATAATAAACAACAAATCAAAATGAATAATGACACTCCTTTGGTCACTCATACATTAGTGGATTTATACTGCGGTCAAGGTCATATTGAAAAGGCGTTGGAAGTATTAGAAAAAATATTAATCCTTAATCCTAATGATCAAAAAACAATAAAAAAAATAAAAGAAATTCAAGCTTTAGTTCAGCCGCTTGAGCAATATGATGAAGTGAAAAGTTATAGCAGTGTAGATTTAACGTCACAAACTCAAGAATCAAAACCTGCAAAGGTCATAGCACCCGGCCTTGCTTCAGCAAAAAACTCCCCCCATTTGGTTGAGTTAACCGATTTAAAAGATATAAGTGAAGAAGATGGTCGACGTCATTTAATGAGTTTATTTGATGAAAAACTTGGCCCCATTGAAATTGAAGAAGATAACTCAAAGTTACATACAGCTCGCTTGGTGGAAGAAAAATTATCTCTCTTTCTTAAGAAAATTCAAAAAAGAGCACTAGATTATCAAGGCAGTGTTTGATATTTTGTCTAAATGACATCACTTAAAAAATTTCTTATCATTAATGGGCCAAATCTCAATATGCTTGGAGCTAGAGAGCCAGAAATCTATGGGAGTTTATCGCTTCAGGAAATAATAAAATACACTGAAAATAATTTGGCTGGAAAATGCGAGTGTGTTTGGTACCAATCTAATATTGAAGGTGAGATTGTTACTAGGATTCAAGAGCTCACTAAACAAGATTACAGTGGTTTAGTAATTAATCCCGGTGCATATTCCCATACAAGCGTTGCCATTCTTGACGCCCTTCATATGCTTAAAATTCCAGTGATTGAAGTCCATCTTTCTAACACCCATAGAAGAGAGGAATTTCGTCAAACAAAGTTGACTGCCAAAGCATCAACAATCATAATGGAAGGCCTCGGCAAGAATGCTTATTTAATGGCCATTCAATCTCAGCTTTTGTAAAAAGTTAAAAAGCTAATCAACAAGGAAGACATATGATCGACACGACCGACATGAAAAGAGGATTAAAAATGGAATTGGAAGGTAAGCCCTATACAGTGCTTAAGTCCGAATTCACCAATCCTGGAAAAGGATCAGCTTTTGTTATCGTAAAAATAAAAAATCTTGAAACTGGTCAAGTAATGGACAGAACTTTTAAATCGGGAGTTTCGACCAATGCAAGTATTCCAGATTTAGAAGAAAAAGAAGTGGAATATATGTACGCAGACTTGGATGGATTCAACTTCATGGACCAAGCAAACTTTGAATCAATCCATTTAACTACAGAACAAGTTGGCGAAGACAAAGACTTCTTAATGGAAGGGTCCAAACTAACAGTTCTTTACTATAAAGGTCGTCCAATCTCGATTGAACATCCTCACTTTGTTAACTTAAAAGTTGCAGAAACAGATCCTGGATTAAAAGGTGACACCGCTTCTGGAGCAACCAAAAAAGCCGTTATGGAAACAGGCCTACAAGTTAGAGTTCCCCTCTTTATCAAAGTGGGTGAACTTTTAAAAATCGATACTCGCGAAGGTGCTTACGTAGAGCGCGCAACATTATCTAAGTAATTAACTCAAGAACTTTGTGAAGGGGCAATATTTCGCCCCTCATTCTTATCCCCAATATCAGTTAAAATAAAAGTAATTCAATAACTTATGCTAGCTCTTGGGGAGTAATGGAAGTACAGCAAAAATGGGCATTAATTCTTTCTGAATTAGAAAGATCCGTTCCAATTCTCAAAACACTCGAAGACTGTAAAATTCTATTGAATCGTTTTGAATCAATTGATGAAGAGTATCGTGACCAAGAAGCACCACAATTTTATATGTTAATGTGGAGAGTTGCTTTGCGTTCCGGAAAGTTGAGTCTAGCTAATTCTTACGCAAAAAAATTCCTTCAATATCTAATAGAGTACAAACGAATTCCACAAATAAGAAATTTTATCAATTCACTTAATGAAGCTGGTTTATTAAAGAAAAATTTAGAACAATATTTAATTGTCGAAGAAATTCTATTGGGGAAAAGAATAAAAATCACTCAATCGGAATTAAAACATATCGAAATTTTTCTCGATCATCCTGAACATTGGAAACGTTCCTCCGAGTTTTTACAGCAGTATTTGCTGTTAGACGAAGATTGGACTTTGGAGCAATGGAAGCTTTGTTATGAATATATTTTAATAAATCATTTTGATGCAGAAATTTTTATTTCACTTCTTGAAAAGACACGCGAATTAAAAAAGAAACCAATCGAGAAAAAATTTATTGAGCTTCTGAAGGCAAAGAAGATCAAGTTTCCCACATATGTGATCCAAGAAAAGAATGACTTAAAATTAGTAAAAGAAAATTTAAATCTCGACTATGACCAGATTGCAATGGAGCTGCTATCCGGCTTAAAAGAACCTAATAATGACGAACAAAAAAGAGTACTTAATTCTTTAAAATTTATTTCTGATAATGAGCTGTTAACCCGCGGCCAAGATATGATAGTGGCGTTTGAATTATTGGGAATGGAACAAGTGGTACAAGCACTTTGTGAAAAAATGGTAAACATTCTGATTGATGTTAAACAAAGAGCGAGTATATATTACGTTTGGGCACAGGACTTGAGCAATAATGGTGATTTTTATAAATCAATAGACCTAATCGACGATATTCTTCGAAAGGAGCCTTTGATCGGATCCGAACAAATAGCTTTTTTGTATTTGAAGGCTGAAGCATGTTTAAAACTTAAAAAAATAAAAATGGCAAAAGAGCTATATTTAAAAATTAAAAAACATAATCCACACTACCGCTTAGTTGCAGAGAGGCTCAAAACAATTGAAGCGTCTTAATAAAATACTGATCGTGTTTTTTGCCTTTAGTTTTCTCACTATTTATGGTGGGTGGCGCTTTATACATTCTCGCAAGTTTTCGGAGAAAGCTTCACAAAAAGTTTCAGAAATATTAACAAAAAAAATCGGAGCAAAGCTAACATTCACTGGGGTTGATTTTAATATTTTTCCACCGTCGACAATTTTTAAAAACGTTCATATCGAAAAGAACGACCCTTCGTTGGCAAATATTGATTTGAACATAGAAGAACTAATTGTTTCTTTTACTTATTCAAGTTTTTTTTCCAGCGATTTAGAAATAGACGATCTCATTTTAAAGAATGGTGCTTTGAAAGTTGTTTCTTATGAAACAAAAACACCGGATATAAACTGGAAGGAATTAAATCTTAGAAAGATTTATGGTCAGTATTCTGATTTGTTTATGCAAAGTCCTTTGCACTTAAACATTGCTCACCTGGAAAATATAAATGTTCAGGTTGATGGTTCAAATTTTTTAATAGACAACCTTTCATTGGCTCCACATCGCAAAGATGTGCGTCTTAAAGTGCAGGCTTCTCAGTTACATATTGATCATAAATTAAAAGACGTTTCCGTTATAAACCTGGATAAAGGTGAAGCCTTTTTACATTTAACTAGAGACCAATGGAATGTAGAAAGTTTACATTTAGAAAAAGACCAAAATAAAATTGAACTTGATGCTCTTTTTTTTAATCGACAAAAATCGCTTCAATTAAATACAAACACAGCTTTTGATTTAAACATTGAAAGTCTCATACCGTTATCGACTATAATTCCAAAAGAATTTTTAAGCATGAAGGGAGATGTCAGTGGTAAACTGGTCACCCATGGAGACTTATTCGACCCAGATGCTGAATTGTCCGTTGCTGCAAAACAATTTAAAAGTGATTGGATTCAGCTTGCAGATATAAAAGCAGTATTGAAAAAGAAAAAAAATATTTTAATTTTAGAAAAGGTCGTTGCTCAAAACCTTAAAGAACGGTACGAGCTGCTCAGGCCAGTAGCTTTTTTTGATATTAAGAAAAACAATTTCCTTCATATGCACGCACCAGTCTCA
This sequence comes from Bacteriovorax sp., assembly GCA_014377485.1. Lineage (GTDB taxonomy): Bacteria > Bdellovibrionota > Bacteriovoracia > Bacteriovoracales > Bacteriovoracaceae > Bacteriovorax. Next base: position 4,912 of record JACMPM010000115.1, read on the forward strand.
GTGCAAAATGCTTTCACCAATACTTTTTTATATGCATTAAGAGGAACGCTTGAAACATTGAAAGGATACTTGTCAGGCAAAGTTGAAATTGTTTGGGATGGAGAAAAGGTAATATTTGATATTCGAGAAAAAATAACCGTAAATGATTTCAAGCTTCTTTCAACTACTAAGAAGATCATTTTGCAAAATCCAGGTTTTAATTTAGAAGATACGATTTTAAGTCTGGATAAAGATTATAAGCTGGGAATAAGTGCAAAGTTAGTAATGAATAATACACTTCTCAAAGCAACAGGTGAAATTACCAAAAAAGATTTAAACATATCTATTAAAGATTCTAAGATAGATATGAAGTTTTTCGGTCCTATCGCAGGTTTGAATATTTCTGGTTCAGGACCGGCCAGTGCTGAAATTTATGGGCCTTACAATAATGTTAAATTTGATTTTATAGTTGATTGGAACAATTTTAGTATTATCGATCTTAATTTTGGAAAAGTTAAATCTGACTTTAGACTTTCATTGAAAGATCTGCAGATTGATATTAATAAACTCAGCGGTGTTTATAATCAATCTTCTTTTACAGCAGAAGGATTGCTAAACTTTGGCGATAAGTCAGGTATGGATGTAAAATTAGATTTTAAAAACACGAATTTTAGCGATGCTCGTAAAATGTACAATCTCGTTTTTAAAAATATTAAACTCCCAGTCGTCCCGGAGTTTAATTTTTCTACAACCTATCATATCCGCGGTGGGTACAGCATAGAGAGTTTAAAAATCGATGGCGAAATTTTGGGGTCTGATTTAAAAGTCTTAAATGAAGAAGCCGAACGCCTTTCACTTAGTTTCGGTTTACAAAACAATCTACTCACCTTTAAAGATATAAAAATTCACAAATCACGTGGTGAAATCAATGGCGGCCTTACTATTAATTTAGCCAATAATTACACAGAACTCGAAGGATATTTACAAGGCTTAAGATTGCGAGATTTTAATTTCTATCGCAAACTCAATATGGAATACGATGGCGATTTAGTTGTTGATTTTGATGGAAATGGAACAAAAGAAAATTTTTCTTCACGCTTTAAAACAAAAGTTAATAATCCGTTTATTGAAAACATTCCCGCTTCTCCGTCCAATGCAATCATTTACCTGAATGCAGACGATGTAGTCGTGAATGCCAATCTCTTGTCTGGGAAAATCAAACTAGATTCTGTAATCAATTTTAAATCACGACAAGTTTCTCTCAAGTCTAGCGTAGATACAACTGACATGCGTGAAATCCTGGGCGTTTTGGCTGGACATAATATGTCTGAAAAAACGATTTCTGGTAAAATCAAAGCTCAATTGAATTCTCAATTTAATATGGACACACTTGTTGTAAGTAAATTCTTTTTAAACTTAACTCAATTCAATCTCAAAAAGGGTGATGTTAGTTTAAATGTCGATCCCAAACATAATTTTGTAACTATTGATAATGGTGCAGTGAAGAGCTGGGATTTGCGCTTTACGGACAAGGACGATTTTTTTACTAGCAAAGCAAAAAATCTTCCAAACGGAGCGATTGAATTTGACCAAAACTTTTCAATTAAAACTAGTATTCTAGAATTTGGGACAAACTATGTTGATAAAGCCATTGGGGTTATGAAAGGAACAAACCAATTAATTGTCGATAAAAAAATATCAGTCACTAAGTTTGAACTTAAGGGCTTTAAAAACTCCTTGAAAATAAAAAATCTACCTGGAGCAATTACAGATTTAGAATACGGAATTGTTAAAAGAGGTGACGTCTTCGAAATTTCTCGTTTAACAGGCAATTATGGGGAAGGTGAAATTAAAGCTTCGGGCAGTTTTATTTTTGACGATCTTTATCCACAAGTAAATATTGATTATAAAATTGAGCGATCAACAATACCACTTTTCAAGCGTTCAAGTATCCTTGCTAGCAGTTCTGGAACGATTACGGGAACTGATTTGCCTTACAAGTTAAATGGAAAAGTAACATTGTTATATGGAGAGTTCTTAGATGACCCAAGCGACTTTACTAAAGAAAATAAAGTGAATTTGGATGTTTTTAAAAAATACCTGCCACAAAAAAGTGCAGCAGAAAAAAAAGGGTATTTAAGTTTAAATGTATCTTTTGATACCGTAAATCCATTATTGTTAAAAAATAATTTAGCTGAAGTTTATGCTAAAGGCAGCGGGCAATTATCAGGAGATATTTTGGATCCTGAAATTAATGCCAGAGTTGAAGTTATTCCAACCGTTAGTAAGTTTAAATTTAAAGGACACGATTTTCTTTTAAGCCAAGGATACGTTGAAATTAGAGACCGCGCCAAGGCCAGGGTTTCAGATTTAAAATTTACAGGACTAGCTAAAATTAACGACTATGATGTTAAGCTAGATATTTCGGGCTCTATAGAAAAATCAAATATCAACCTTTCTTCAGAACCTCCCTTGGCTCAGGAAGATCTCGTATCTCTGCTAACTTTGGGAGTTACTTCTGATATGTCTAAAAATTTGGAAGCGAGCGATAGAAAGTCTGTCACAACCGTTGGTATTGGAACTCTTTTGGTTGACCAGTTAAAAATTAACGAAGACTTAAACTCGACACTTGGGTTAAATTTAAGCGTTCTTCCTGAATTCAAAGAAGATGAAACTTCATTAATCTCAGGAAAATCAGCAGTAAGTGAAGGCGGAACCAGTAAACTTAAAACAGCAACAAAGATTAAAATAAAAAAACAAATAAATAAGCTTATTGATGTTTCTGTATCGAGCACCGTTGGCGGTTCTATAGAGCAAACCCGAGAAATGAACGTAAACTTCAACATCAATAAAAATTTCTCCCTTGAGGGAGTTTACGAAGTTAAGCCTGCTGAAGAAGAAAACACCAATACTCCAAACTCGGTAGGTGCGGATTTAAAATACAGAAGGTCGTTTTGATTAGACTGCTGCTGGCTCTATTTATTTTATTGTCTTTAAGCTTTGTAGTTCAAGCTGAATTAGTGCCGTCTAAAAATGTTAAACTTAAAGGTATTGAATGGGTGACAACTCTAGAAATGAAAACGCGCTTCAAGTCTTATTTTGAAGAACTGTCCGGTAAGCCGTGGGATGTACTTAAGTTTAAAATTAAAGTCGATCAAATAATAAAAGAACTTTTCAATAGTGGATATTTTTCATCTTCAGTTAAAACAGAGCTGATGGGGACAGAATCAGATGTCATTGCAAAAATATCGATTCAAGCACTGGAACGTACAAACTTTCAATTTAAAGGAAATAAAATTTTCTCTTACCAAGAGCTACGCAAAAGACTGATTGATAAAATTAGAAATGACTTCGGAAAAACAGACAGAGGAGCATTAGGTAATTTTATCAATGAGATTTATGAAGGAGCAGGTATTTATAATACTAGTGTTAAAAGTTATCAAAATGAAGGTCACGATTTAGATAGTGTTGCTGTAAAAAATTATTACTTTGAAATAGAAGAAGGTGAAAAACTTAAAGTCTCTAATGTTTTCTATAGAGGGAATCTTGCAATAAGGGGAGAAGATCTTGATGCTCTTTTTAAGAAAAGTGCGACGACGCTAGTTCTCGCTGGATATTACGACAAAACTTTTTTTGAAAATTACACTGATATAATTAAAAAAGAGTATCTATCAAAAGGATTTGTTTTTGCCGAAGTCTCTAAACCTAGAGTCGTGACAAATGATGATGATGAAACATTGAGCATTGAGTTTGGTATTGCCGAAAAGCAGCAGGTCATGCTTAAAGCCGTTACTTTAAAGCGAATTGATCCTGGCCTTCAAGCTATTGTAAAAAAAATATTAACGAATAAGGAAGGTGGGCCATTAAATGTAGTCGAATTAGAGGCTGATTTAAAAAAAGTAATCACTTATTTTCAAGAAGAAGGCTATTATTTTGCCAGCATCGCAAATCTCAATGCCGAAAGTTTATTGGTTTACGACAAGACCTATTCCTTTGTTGAGTTACAGCCTGACATCATTTTAGACAGACAAATTTGTTATAATGAAACAATCGTTAATGGGAACATTAAAACACTTCCAGAAGTTATTTTTCGAGAAATTGATATATCGAAAGGGGAATTAATCACTCCAACTAAATTGGAAACTGCAAGGCAAAAACTTTCTAGTCTCGGTCTTTTTTCTTCACTCCGTATATCTCCTTATATGATCTATGAAGGCGACGAAAAATCATGTGCTAAAACCAATCTTGTAATTCAAGTGAAAGAAAAAGATTTCGGTTTATTTGAAGTGGCTCCCGGGTACCGAACTGACTTAGGGGCAAAATTGTCTACCGGAGTGACCTATAACAACTTTATGGGGATGAACCGTTCTGCTTCATTAAAAGTTCAGGCCAATCAGAGATTTAATCTTGATGGCTTTGATTTAAAGCGAAGGCAAGAAGACAAGAAACTCTTTGAGTACCTCGGAAAAGTATCCTACATAGAGCCTTATTTATTTCACAGTTTTATTAAAACTCAGGTTGAATTAGAGATGGCCTCTTCATTTCAGCGGAAACGTTTTAGTGGATTTGATGCCGACATTTTCCGCATTTCTCCTCAGCTTTCCAAGAACGTAACAAAGAATTTCTCAACATCGGTAAAATATCAGCTTGAGCGCATTAACCAATTCGATGCAACCGTCCCTCAAAATAATGATAATTTTACGATTGGAGGTATCACTCCTTCAGTTACTTACGATAAACGTAATGATCCTATTAACCCAAGAAAGGGCTATTACCTTAACCTGTCATCGGAATGGGCCAATAATTATTTTGGATCAATGAAAAATGATGATCTTGAAGTTAATTATATAAAGCTTATAAGTCGCAATAAGTTTTATTATCCATTGGGGAATTTCACTTTGGCTTTTTCGCTAGCAATGGGCTACGAAAAAAACTTTGCCCTTGATATCTTGAAAGACAGTTCTGGAAATGTTCTTTTAAATAGTAATAATATCCCGAGGACTCATGGTTATATCCCAAGTATTAAAGTTTTTCGTCTTGATGGATATGATGAGATTCGCGGATATGCTGAAGACGAAATCAACCGTCTGAAGACTGGACAGCCGATTGGAGATGTCGTGGTACAAAGGGAAGCCTATTTCACGGCTTTCAAATTTGAGCCCCGTTATAACATCACAGACGCAATTCTATTTGGTGTGTTCTTTGATGCTGGACGGGTATTTGTCGACGAATTCAAGCCCTTTGATCTTAGAACCTCGGTAGGTGCCGGGATTAAGTTTTTAACCCCAGTGGGCTCTCTGGACTTTGACTACGGTGTTAAACTCCAGCGGCGAACTTATCCAGACAATTCACGCGACTCGGTGGGTCGCTTTCTCTTGTCGATTGGCTTCTTTTAAGTCCTCTTTTCTGGGATTCTTTGAAGAAGTGCTTGACGAGGGGCCTTATTTCTTCGTATAAGGGACAACACTTGCATTTTTCTGCATTTTATATTTGAATTAATACTTCGTGATTTTCGACTCGAAAATTATTTTGAAGGGATCACTTTAAGGGAAAGCGTATGTATACTCAGAAATCGTTCGTATTAAAGCCAGCTGAAGCAGACAAAAAATGGCACGTTGTCGATGCTCAAGATCAAGTAGTCGGAAGACTTGCGACTCAAATCGCAGACCTTCTTAGAGGAAAGATGAACCCAAAATTTACTTATAACACTGATTCAGGTGACTATGTTGTCGTTATTAACGCTGACAAAGTTAAATTCACTGGAAACAAGTGGGAAGATAAAGATTATTTTTGGCACACTAATTTTACTGGTGGGATCAAGAAAAGATCGGCAAAAGAACAACTTGAAAAGCATCCGGAACTTATCGTTCTTGAAGCTGTAAAAGGCATGCTTCCAAAAAATACACTTGGAAGAAAACAATTAACTAAGCTTAAAGTTTTCGCTGGCAGCACTCATGAGCATGCAGCTCAGAACCCAACAGAATACAAATTAAAATAATCTAAAAGGACTAAGCAGATGGCTGTAAAAGGTAAAACATACGACGCTCACTCAGTTGGCAGAAGAAAAACTGCTGTAGCAAGAATTTATATGGCTGCAGGATCTGGAAAGATCACAGTTAATAAAAGAGACGTAAAAAACTTCTTCAAACAAGAAACTAACCTTTATGTTGTTAATCAACCTCTAAATCTTACGAAACTTGCTGAAAAATTCGATTTCGTTATCAATGTTAATGGCGGCGGAATTTCTGGACAAGCTGGAGCAATCAGACTTGGAATCGCTAGAGCACTTCTTAAAGTTCAACCAGGACTTCGTCCAGAACTTAAGGCTGCTGGATTCTTAACTAGAGATCCAAGAGAAGTTGAAAGAAAGAAACCAGGACGTTCTGGTGCAAGAAAAAGATACCAGTTCTCAAAAAGATAATATTCGATTTATTTTCGATATATATAAAAAACCCACAGAAATGTGGGTTTTTTTTTGCATTTTTTCTATGAACTGTCTAAGCGACAACATCATCACTATGATCTAATATCGTTGTTATGGTTAAAGTTGGTAAAAATCTCAATACAATTCAAATTAGAGGAGCACGTACACATAACCTCAAAAATATTAATGTTGATATTAAGTTAAATAAAATTACCTGTGTGGCCGGTCCTTCAGGTTCAGGAAAATCCTCTTTAGCATTCCATACTCTTTTAACAGAATCTAAAAGACGTTTCATCAATTCATTACCTACTGATATGAAATTCTTTTGGGAAATTCCACATACGGTGGAAGTCGATAGTATTTATCCTGTGCTTCCAGCTTGGGGGTTGCCTCAGCATAATCCGGTTAATAACTCCAGGCCTGTGGCGCTTGATGTTTTAGGTGGACATGCACGATTGCAAAAGATCTTTATGGAGTTGGGGAGTTTTGTTTGTCCCGATCATCATGTTCCATTTCAAAAAATATCGACCTTAAATAACATTATTTCGAAAATCGAAGCACTTAAAAATTTGAATAGTGAAGATGTCATTCATGTTTTTATCGGAAGAGAAGAATACAGAAAACATATTTCAGATGAGATGAATCCGAGCCGCTCGATGGAGGGTTCAGTTCAAAGTTTTAATGAAGAAGATCCCTGGTATGAATTAATTCGAGTGAAGGGAAAAAATCTCAAAACATTAGGTGCTAAATTAAATGAATTCGTTATTCCAGTGGGAGCGCTTTTGCGATTTCACGTTTTTGGGATGAAGAAAAATTTTGATGTGAATAATCACTTTGAAATGCAATGCCCTTTTTGTGATAAAAAGGGACTTGAAGCTAAAGTCATCCATATTGAAAGTCTTTCACCACTAAATGCTTTGGGTGCTTGTCCAAAGTGCGAAGGACATGGGATGCGATTAATTTTTGACCGTGAGAAGTTGGTGAAGGATCCGACTAAGAGTATACGCGAGGGAGCGATAAATTTTTTATTGTTTTCACGCTTTGAACATATGTTTCCAACTTTTTTGAGAGAATGTAAAAAAGTTGGGTTAGATATCGATAAACCATTTCAGGATTTAACTGATAGCAAATGGACTTTTCTCTATGTGGGCGGTGGAAAATATGAAGGCTTTAATGCTTATTTTGATTATTTAAAATCTCTTCGTTATAAGAAAAACATTAGAATATATGTTCGCAGCATGCAGCGAGAAATTCTCTGTGAGGATTGCGAGGGAACTCGTGTTTCTGAAAAAGCTGGAAGTCTTTCAATCGTGCTTACTAAAAATCTCATTTCTTATAAAGCTTTTTTAAAGCTGAATATTGAAAATTCGCTTTCCGTACTTAAAGAAATAATGAGTGATCAGAAAAAAAATATTATTCATGAGAAAATGGAGAATACTTTTAATAAACTAGAAGGTCTTTATCGAGTGGCCGTTGATTTAGGCTTGGGTCATTTGCAAAATACGCGCAAAGTGAGATCAATGAGTTCAAGTGAGTATCAACGTTTATTGCTCTCCAAATATTTTTCTTATGAAGGATCCCAGTCTTTATTTATACTTGATGAACCGAGTTTAGGTTTGACTCAAACGACTCAGGAAAAAATGGTGAAGTATCTTCGTCTTTTAAGAGACCAAGGAAATACTATTATAATGGTCGAGCATTCTGAATACCTTAAGGCAATGGCTGATGAAGTAATTGAAATGGGCCCTGCTGCGGGAGAGCGCGGAGGTGAGATTTTATCTCAAGGTAAATACCAAGCACCGAATATTACATTTCAGAAAAAAATATTTAAGAATACGAACGAGAAGAAAAAATTCATTGAAATTTCAGCGGCCAGTATTCGTAATCTCCAACGAAAAGAATTATTAATCCAAAAAAATGCACTCAATTGGGCTTATGGGGAATCGGGGACAGGCAAGACATCTTTTTTAGTTCATCTTCTTGCTAATGAAGTTCATAAAAAAGTTTTTGGAACGAGGCTTAGTTTTGAAGAATATGAATTCAAAAAATTAAAAGGGATTGAAGATTTTGAAGACATCATTTTAATTAATAGTGGATTGGATAAAATAAGTTCTCGTTCAACAGTGGCAACTTACACAGACCTAGGCGCTTTTGTTAGAAAGTATTTTGCCAACCTGGAAGTATCTAAAAAATTGAATTTGAAAGAAGGACATTTTTCTTCCAATTCTGAATTAGGCCAGTGTTCTAGTTGTGAAGGACGTGGTGTGAAATTAGTTGAAATGCATTTCATGGAAGATGTGGAATTTGTCTGTGAAGATTGTCAGGGGAAAAAGTTGAAACCTTATTATGCCAATATTTCAGATGGAAACATCACAGTTTACGAAGCATTTAGTAAGCCATTAAGTGAAATTCTTCCTCATGTCAGGCTTACTCCAAAGGGAAAAAGAATTTGGGAATATTTTAAAATCCTTAAATTAGATTATCTCTCACTCGACAGAACACTTACTTCTCTCTCTGGTGGAGAGAGGCAAAGGCTGCAATTATTATCTCTATTAGATAAAAAAGTAGAAAATACTTTGATCATTTTTGAGAATCTAACGAGTGGTTTGTCCTATCATGAATTTGAACCGCTCGCGGAGCTTTTGCACCAATTAACTGGCAGTGGCAATACTTTGATAGTAATTGACCAAAATCCTTTTTTCGATAAAATCGCCCAACATCAAATAAAGTTCTAATTCTGAGCAATTGGCTCACTTGGAATTTATGAATTCTGTCTATTTTTTAGACAGTTTTTTTAATTATAAAGATTAATTTCTCCTCTCAATAACCGATAAAATATGAAGTATGTCGAGATGGGGAGATTGTGAAATGTCGAAGAAAATTACCTTTGCAGTTTTAATTATGATTGTTCAAAATGTTTCTTTTGCCACAATGTTTACACCGCTTCCATTTGATACGCAGGTTGAAGAAGCAACTTCTGCGGTTGAAGTAAAACTTGAAAATACAAAAGTTTATAAAAATGCTTCTGGTTTGATTATGACGGAATACAGTTTTAATGTATTGGAGTCTTATAACCTGGCAGACGATGATCTGGAAAACCAAAAATTAAAATTGTCTATGCCGGGGGGAACTTATAATGGAATTACTTCCATGATTGACGGCGCCCCTCAGTTTAATAAAGATGAAAGATCTTTTCTGCTTTTGAAAAAAATAGATTCAAAAAATTACTTGAGTAATTTTTCATTAGGTAAATTTAAAATTCAAAATTATGAAGGGAAGACTTATTATGTTTCAGAAGTTTTTCCAATGGATCCAAAGATTGGAAGAATATCGAAAGATAAAATGATAGAGCTGATGAAAAATAAGTGGAAGATCACGCTTATGATTCCTAAGATTATACCTGCTTATGAAACGGCATCAACGCCAGTTGCAGAAATGAGACCTCTTATAAAAAGTGTTCATGATTTAGAAAGAGAGCCTGCCCAAGAGGAGTCAATTAGTAACGAAGGCGTGCCTGTCTTTTTCTGGAGTGCGATTGCTCTTTTTGCTTTTTTCTTTTCGTTTATCTTTTTCAAGCTTGGAAAAACGGAGTGCAAACAAAAAAGTGAATAAAGTGAAAAAATATTTAATTTTTGCACTTATATTGATTTGGTCTCAATTCGCTCACTCGTATGTTCATAATCAAACAAAGAACGGAGTTCCTTTGCACTGGCCTGGTTCGAGCAATGTAGTAGATATTTTTGTTAACACTCAAAACGATCAGGGAATAGCAGGATCAGATGTTCAAACAATCGCAACGAGTTCATTGAGAGAGTGGAATAATCTGGCCAATATAACGATTAGAACCAATACGACCACAGGTAAGAATCAAGATGATCTTAATGAACTTTATTTTTCAAAAGAACCAAGCATATTTAATGGAACCGGTGTAATTGGTATAACTCTTGTTGGTTATAGTGAAACGAGCGGTGAGATTGTTTCTGCAGATATTTTGATTAGTGATAATCTTATCTTTTCAACTTTTTCGAGATTCTCAACAGACATCACGAGCACCTATTATTTAGGAAATGTAATCACTCATGAGGCAGGACATTTTTTAGGCTTAGGGCATGGACAAGTTGCAGGCTCTACAATGTTCTACGCGCTAACACGAGGACAAAATAAAGTAGATGAAGATGATAAGTCGGGTCTGTATTCTATTTATCCAACTGGAGATACGACTAAGGGAGCACTTACCGGAACTATCGTTGGTGGAAAAAATTTAGCATTGGTCTTCGGGGCTCATGTTCAAGCAATTTCAGTGAAGACTGGAAAAGTTATGGGTGCTGCCATTAGTGAACTTAATGGTAAGTTTAAAATAGATGGTCTTCCAAAAGATGATCAATATTTAATATATAACAGTCCTCTAAAACAAGTGGGCTTGCCCACCACGTATGCGAATGCTCGAAGTGATTTTTGTGAATCATCGTCAAAATATCGCGGCAGCTTTTTCCAATCTTGTGGATCTAGCTCAGAAGGATTTCCTGAGGCAGTAAGATTAAATTCTTCTTTAGTTGATACAGGGAATATAACTATTCGGTGTGGACTTGATACTCCTCCAGATTATTTTCAGAATAAAAGCATTTCACCATCATCTTTCAATATTAATTCCAACACTAATTCAGGTCTTGGGGGATCTTTCGTCGGGTTTTTTACTAGCTCTGAAATTCAACAATCCAAAATTCCATTAACCGATGTGAAGGATTCTTTTTTAATAAATTTTAGCAATTTTCAGCAGTGGGATAGTCTTTCAACACTGCCATTGTATGTTGAGTTAAAAGTTACGAATCAAGCATTCTCGTCAGTATTCAAGGCCCTGGTTAATGTGAAAAGACAAAAGAACGATTTTTCTCCAACCTATGTTCAAAGTGCCGATGGTAGCGTTAATATAGACACGTTTGTTTCAGGATCCGTTCAATGGGATAGTTTGAATAAATATGTCCTAGCACCAGATGGCTGGGTGAATGTAGATTCTACCGTCAGAATACCTATTAGTAGATTAGACCCGTCGGATAATAATTTTGAGATAAAAATTTCACCTAACTTTTCTAATACCCCATCGGGGATTCCGGTAACTGATTTATTCACCGACTTGCAAGAAAGCATGTATTTTTATCTCGTGACTGCAACGATAGTGAGAAAAAACCTTAATGGCACATTTACACAAGTCTCCTCGAAGAATGATTTATTGTCTGATAATACGATGTGCCCGGACGCCGTTAACACTTATGCATTGACCAGCTTTAGTGCAAAAGGAGCTTCATCTAGTTCAGACAGAAAAGCCGCGGGTTGTGGAACTGTGATTGACACAAGTAATGGCGCAGGTGGGAGCGGTGGTGGACCTGGCGGATTTATGGTTGGGATATTGTTATGTTTTATCGTCTCTTATGCATTAAGTAGATATAGCAAGATGGCTTAAGCTGATCTATACTTTTTAAGAGTATTATCAGTTGAGGCGAGCAATGAAATTCTCTCTATTTTTTCTTATTTTAATGCAGTTAGTTTTTGCAACTCTTTCAGCCCAAGACCTAATGAAAGAGCGTATTCGCAAATTGAGCAGTAACAAAACTTCAATCTATATTGAAAAAGGAATTTTTCATAATGGTGGTGTGAAGCAAGAGGCTGTTCTGAAATCTATCAGACAATCTTTTAATTCGAAGCAAGGCTTTGAGCGAATCGTAATTGATTTTAATTCAAATCAAATTCCAAAAGTTTATGGGCATATTTCTTCTCAAGACAAAAAACTTTATATCGATCTTTTTGATACCACAATAGCTAAAGACTTTCAGACTATTGGGAGCAAGCATTTTGTAGAAAAAATTAATTTTTTTCCTATTGAAAGTAATTACCTTTCGCTAGAGATGAACTTGAAGGCTAAAGTTACAGCTGATATTTTCTACTTGGAAAATCCTGCACGATTGGTAATTGATTTAAAAAACTAAATTTTCTTTGGAGTAAATACGATGTCTGACATGGAAAATGATTTTCAAGTAAAAATGAAACCTTCTGGAAAAGAAGAACCAAAATTTCCCGAGATAGTGGTGATTATTCCTATAATGAATAGTCCAATTTTTCCAGGTATGATTGCCCCAATTATTTTAAGTGAAGAAAAATTTACACAAGAATTAGATGAATCACTTTTAAAAACAGGATACATAGCCTTAAACCTTGTCAAGAATGAACTCAAGGATGAAGAAGGGGAAGTTATCCCAGAAGAAGATATTGATTTTGATAAAAAAGAAATCAAATCTGGGGATATTTATAAAGTAGGAGTACTTTGTAAGGTCGTTAAAAAATTAAAACTACCAGATGGTTCTGTGAATGTTCTCGTTCACGGAATGAAAAGATATCGTGCTTCTGAAATTTTATCAGAGTCACCTGTTTTAAAAACAAGAATTGAAGTCTTTGACGATATTTTGGAAACTGATGAAGAGCTAGATGCTTATACAAGATCCGTTATTAATCAGGTTAAAAAACTCTCTGAAATAAATCCATACTTCAATGAAGAGATGAAGTTAGCGATGCTGAATTCACCTTCGCCGGGAGCATTGGCCGATCTGGTAGCTTTTGCAATCTCACTTGATATTCCAGAGGCACAAGATTTTCTTGAAACGCTTGTGGTGAAGAAAAGATTTGCAAAGCTTCTCGTTTATTTAAAACGCGAAAAAGATGTAGCAGATATTCAAAAGAAAATTTCAGATGAAGTGAACGATAAAGTTAATAAATACCAACGCGAATATTTTCTTCGTGAACAATTAAAAGTTATTCGTTCAGAACTTGGAATGGAAGAGGATGAAAAAACTCGTGATGTTAAACGAATCAGAGATGAAATTGAAAAAGTAGGGATGCCAGAAGCTGTTTTAAAAACTGCGAAGGAAGAACTAGAGCGTCTTGAACTTATTCCTGATAGTTCTCCTGAATACAATGTCGCACGCACTTACTTAACTTGGTTAATTGAACTTCCATGGAAAAAATCTACAAATGACAATGTCGATATTGCAACTTCAAGAAAAATTTTAGAAAAAGATCATTATGGATTAGAAAAAGCCAAAGAAAGAATTTTAGAATTCTTAGCAGTAAGAAAATTAAAACCTTCTTATGATGGAACAATTCTTTGCCTCGCAGGACCTCCTGGTGTTGGTAAAACTTCACTTGGAAAAAGTATTGCCACTGCTCTTGGAAGAACTTTTTATCGCTTCTCGCTTGGCGGGATGAGAGATGAGGCTGAGATCAAAGGGCATAGAAGAACTTATGTTGGAGCAATGCCTGGAAAAATTATTCAAGCTTTAAAAAGGGTTGAAGTGAATAATCCAGTTATCATGCTTGATGAGATTGATAAAATTGGAAAAAGTTTTCAAGGTGATCCGGCTTCAGCTTTATTGGAAGTATTGGATCCGGAACAAAACTCAGCATTCATTGATAACTATCTCGATATTCCTTTTGATTTATCAAAAGTACTCTTCATTGCAACGGCGAACTATATCAATGATATTCCGGAAGCCCTTCTCGATCGTATGGAAGTTATCGAGCTCTCCGGTTATACCCTCGAAGAAAAAGTTGCGATTACTACGAAGTGGATTATACCTCGCCAGCTGAAAAAACATGGTCTTCAAAGAGCTGATTTCTCTTTAAATTTAAATGTTATTAAAAAAATTATTTCTGATTATGCCCGTGAACCTGGAGTGCGCGTACTTGAACAACATATTGCTAAATTATGTCGTCGTGCTGCTCTTGATAAAGTTTCTCATCCAAAAAAGAAAACTAGATTTACTCCTACGATGGAAAACTTAGAAGGAATGCTTGGAACACCAAGATTTCAATCTGAGATTGCTGAGAAGAAAAATAAACCGGGTGTCGTTACAGGTCTTGCTTGGACAGCCTACGGTGGAGAAATTCTTTTCATTGAAACTCTTCCTCTTAAAGGAAAAGGTTTTAAACTTACAGGGCAACTTGGTGGAGTTATGAATGAGTCGGCTACGCTAGCTTACTCTTATGTTAAAAAACTTCTTCAAGATGAAATTGAAGCTGCTGAAGCTGCAATGGCAAAAACAATGAAAAAATCAAAATCAGCTGTTTTTGTAGAGAAGAATAAAGTTCACATTGAAACTGAAGATTATCTCGCTGGACACGAAGTTCATTTACATTTACCTGCTGGAGCTACTCCTAAAGACGGACCAAGTGCGGGAATAACTATGGCACTTGCGCTTTACAGTTTAGCGACTAATAGAGCTGTTAATTCTGATTTAGCAATGACTGGAGAGTTGAGCTTAACTGGAAAGGTAATGCCTGTAGGTGGAATAAAAGAAAAAGTTTTAGCTGCTAAAAGAGCTGGAATTAAAAATATAATTCTTCCTAAGCAAAATGAAAAAGACTTAAAGGAAGTTCCAATTCTTCACAGAAAAGGAATGAAATTTTATCCGGTATCTCATTTTGATGAAGTATTAAAAATTGCTCTAAAAAAATAATTTCAAACAAAATGTAAAAATTTAAAAGCCTCCTCTTTGGGGGCTTTTTTTTAATAATCTATAAAAATAAGAAGAGGCCAGATCTCCACCGGCCTCTTTTTTCACTACTAGCAAAAATATGCTTCCCCGAAAATTTCAGCATATTTAATAGCGTATATCCTCTATCGGAATTTAATTTAAAGGACTTTATTTTAGTTAATTACAAGATCATGAACTTGATACAAATAAAAAGACCGCCTTTATTAGGCGGTCTTTTGTAAGGTCTTAAAATTTTAGAAAGTGAATTAGAATTCGTCTGAATCGTATTCGCTGATAGGAGCGTGCTTAATTTTTCCAGCAGCAATCTCTCTAAGGGCCGTTACAACTTCTTTGTTTTTAGATTTAACTAGAGGTTCAGCTCCATCGCGAAGTTGTTTTACTCTTTTAGTAGCTAGGTGAACTAGCTCATATCTGTTTTCAACTTTTTCTAAGCAATCTTCAATTGTGATTCTTGCCATGGATATCTCCTGCCAAATTGGCGTCTAAAATGGGATTATAGAACTTTAGGTTATATTCCCAAAGTGCATTTTTGTCAAAGAGTGAAGAGCCAATTTACCTGAAGAAATTTAAGACTCAAGTTTTTTGTACAAAGCGTCTATCTCTTTTTTGTAGGCATTCAGGATGACTTTCTTCTTAAGTTTCAAAGAGGGTGTTATATGGCCATTTTCAACCGTAAAATCACTCGGCGCAACAAAAAATCCCTTTATACTCTCGAAGCTGGCTAACTCTTTGTTAGCAGCCTGGATTTCTTGGTCAATGACGTCGTAAATTTTTTGTTCACGGGCCAGCTCTTCATAGGGGGGGCGACCGCTGATTCCCAAACTATCTAGCTCTTCCAGGAAAACTTCTCGCTCGATGCTGATAACGGCGATTAAGAATTTTCGTTTATCTCCAACTACCATGGCATTTGAAATATGCTTTTGTAGTTTTAGGATATTTTCAATTTTTTGAGGGGCAACGTTTTTTCCAGCACTGGTGATGATAATATCCTTTTTGCGGTCAGTGATTTTGACATAACCATCAGAAGTCAGCTCGCCAATGTCTCCAGTAAGAAACCAACCTTCTTGATTAAAGGCTTCAGCAGTCGCAGTTTCATTTTTATAATAATAAGAAAAAAGAGCATGGGTCTTCAGCATAATCTCGCCGTCTTCAGCAAACTTCACTTGAACGTCACCTAGAGGTAAGCCGATAGTTCCTGGAATTTGACGAACAACTGGATTCAAAATACAGGGTGCAATCGTTTCAGTGAGTCCATAACCTTCCAGGATAGTCAGATTGGCATTTTGAAGAAAGATCATAATGTCTGGAGAAAGAGGAGCTCCGCCAGAAACCAAAAATCGGATGCGTCCACCAAAACGGTTGTATATTTTTTCAAAGACCAATTTATAGGCAAGATTTTTTTGGATAATTTGGAAAGGAGAAGGCGATTTGTCCTGATTAATTTTTTCATAATACGAATTTGAAGCAGACAGCGCCCATTTAAAAACTTTTTTCTTTAAATCAGATTCTTTTTGAATCGTGTCCATAACTTTACTGTAAACTTTTTCAAAAATTCTTGGCACTGAAATAAGAATTGTCGGTTTTGCGATTAAAAGATTATCAACGACTTTATCAAGAGATTCAGCATAGACACTCTCTGAATCAAAAACGAGATTTAACAATGAGTCACATCTACCAAGAACATGAGAAAGGGGAAGGAAAATTAAAAAGCGATCTGTTGGTAGGATATTTGTTTTTAATGAGTTGTGAACATTTTCAAGCATGGCACAGAAAGCTTTCTGAGTTATC
The DNA here is from genome assembly GCA_014377485.1 of Bacteriovorax sp. Classification (GTDB taxonomy): domain Bacteria; phylum Bdellovibrionota; class Bacteriovoracia; order Bacteriovoracales; family Bacteriovoracaceae; genus Bacteriovorax. The sequence continues at coordinate 21,646 of JACMPM010000115.1, forward strand.
ACTGCCCCTTTTGGGTCACCAGTTGTTCCAGAAGTATAAATAATTGAAGCGATATCTGATCCTTCGCTGCTATTAACAGATTCTTCGAATAGTTTGGGAGAGTGGATAAGTCCTGTCGTTCCCATTTCAGTGAATTGTTGAAAAGTGTAAAAAATAATATCAGATCTGAGATTTTTAATTGATTCATCAGAAATATCTTTGATTCCAATAATATATTTTAAGTGGGGGAGCTTATCTTGCGTTTCAAGAATTTTTTGCATCTGCCCTTCGTTCTCAAGGATTAGAAATTTTGTTTGACTATGATTAAGAATATATTCTACTTCGTGGGCCAGGTATGTTGGATAGACTGGGGTTACGATTCCTCGGGCCGCAAGAGTGGCCAAGTCGAAAAAATGCCATTCTTTACAAGTATGCCCAAGGATTGCAACTTTATCTTGTGTATGGATTCCTAATTTTACTAATCCACTGAAATAAATTTTTACTTTATGTAAGTAATCTTCATTGGTGAAAAAATGAAGTTCGCTTCCATCTACCCAACCCACGGCTCTTTTATGTGGTAAATTGGCGGTTTTTTTCAAAAACATTTTAGAAATTGTTTTGTCAGCAATCATTCTTGAGCCTTCATTGTATTTGTTTATTTTAATTTCGGTTAGTTGCTCTAAAAACTTTTGTCCATTTATTGCATTTTCAATGGATTAATTACCGGAGTTGTTTATGCAAGAATTAATCTTAGTTATAAGTCGATGTGTTTCCAAGAGAAGAAGCACAAAAGAGGAGAAAAGTTTTTACCGCTTTCACTTTAAGGGTTACTACGCAGGTGAAAAAATTAAAATGATCCATTTATATTCGAGTAAATTTGACCCGAAGAATGAACAGTTGAGTAAAGGAGACGATTATTTATTATGGGTAAAAAGAAAACGTGTAAATCAGGAGGTTTTGGAGGTTGAATTAATCAAGTATAAAAAAATTATATAAAAATTCCTCTATGTTAATATATAGCAAATAGGAGATTTTATGACGACACCAATAGTACCTACGATAGAAGAGTTAGCAAGCGGTGAAAGAAAATTTTTACATGATATTGCCAACCATATTGTTGTGGCCCATGGAATGTCTAGCTTTGTGCATAGATCTTTAAAAGAAAATAAGCCAATTGAAGCAAAAGATATCGATCGGCTTGAAAGAGCAATTGAAGCTATCAACAAAATGACTGCTCTACTTAAAGAAAGAAGAACTTTTTTACATACTTTCACAGAATAATATTTTAATGAATTCTACTTGCCGCTTGGTTCATTGATTAATGAATTATCCGTTTTAAAGTTTTTATAAAAAGTACCTAAATTCATCCAGCTACCTTTTAATAAACCAATATTATAACAAAATAAAATAAAACAATGAAGAAAGACGAGACTTAAGCTAAAACGACGAGAAGTGATCATTCCATAAACAAGAACTGAGAGTGTATAAAGTAGAATAGAAGTTAGAAAAAATATATTGGGATGAAAAATCATAAAGAAAAAACAGACCGTGAAAATCATAGGCGAAAAATAAATCATTTCACTTTTTTTCGGCTCTAAGAAAAAGGTAGAAGCTCGGCATTTTCCACTTTGAATTATTGCAGCACCAAGTTTTTCTATATTGGGTTGTCTTTGGTGATACACAAAGAGTTCAGGATTATAATGAAAAACTTTATTTTTTTTAGCCATTTCTATCAATAAAAAATGTTCTTCATTTCTAAAAAGACACTTATTAAATTGAAACCCTTCATCATTAAAAAGATTCTTTCTAAACCATAAGTTACAAATAACGAAACTTTCTTCGGTTGCATTATTGTCGTATATAGAATTACGGGAATGGCGCTTAAAGGCAGGTCCCATGCAAAGAGGCGAGGCCAGAGCTCTTCCGATTAATGTCTGAAGAGAAGAAGCATGTAGGGGAGTCTGGTCTGGACCACCTAAAACATCCCAATCTTGCTCAAAACTAATATTTTGAAAATAATTAGAAGGTAGAATACAGTCGTCTTCTAAAAAAAGGATATATTCACCATGTGCTTTTTTTATAGCTATATTACGAGCATTGGCCGAAGTCGTCTGTGGAATATGAATAAAATTAAATTGGCGGAAGTTAGATTTATATTTTTCGAGATAGCCGATATCGCCATTTAAAATAATAATTACTTCATGTGGAATTTTTAGCGATTGAGCACATATAGATTGCAGACATTCTGTTAATGCCTTCTTTCTATTGAATGTTACAATGATAATGCTAAATTTCATCTGAATTCAGACTATTTCAAAGTAAAGAGTTTGTAATTAATTATTTTTCTTTAGTATAAAAGCTGTCCTTAGATAAAACTACTTCACGTGAGCAGTAACGACATCACCGATCATGAGTTTTCCGATTTCAAAAACAGGAGTTTCTTCTTCACTTTCGATTTTGTTCAAAATGCCAATTGAAGAGGTATCTTCAGCGTGAAGAACTTTTACTTCGCCAATTTTGATTTTATGGTTGTATCTTTTTTTACTTTCATACGGATCAAGAATTGAAACTACTCGATAAACATCAAGAACTGATCCTTTGGCTACACCTTGGCTTTTTCCCATATCAATATAAAAGTTTTTACGAAGAACTTCTTTCTCAACTCCCATCGGGATGTCTTGAGAGATGCTGTAGATAACATAGTCTTTAGCGATTGCCATTGAAGCTGTAAAAGCTAGCGTCACCATAAAGAGAACAGGTAATTCAAAATATTTTCTCATATTACACTCATGTCTTATTCAAAGTGCAGTCTTTGAATCTTAAACAACCTATCGGCGAGTGGTTTCACAAAAATAAGGATTGGATGACTGGAAGCAGAAAGTGGAAGAATTTGCCGAAAAGGGACTTCCACCTAATTTAAATATTATTTAACTCGTAGATATTTTGGATAACTCCAAACTAAGTCTGAAGGTCGGTAATTCTTTACATAGTCATGATAGAGAATAAAGTTTCGAGAGTAGTACTGCATAATCCAAGGCAGGTCTTGTTTGACTTCTTTTTCCATTTTAGTGATGAGTTTTTTCTTCTCATCTCCATCTGGAAGTTTAATTAGGTGATCATACATCTGATTAAATTCTTTATTCGTATAAAAAGATGCATTTGGACCCGGAGGATAGTTTGTTGAAACAAGAAGCTGTAAAACGTTTTCAGCATCTGGATAATCAAGAGTCCATCCATCCTGGAAAAATTGTAAATGACCTGTGCGAGATTTTTCTAAGTACTGCTTAAAATTATTTTTTACAATTTTAACTTTGATACCTATTTGTGAGAGTTGCTCTTTGAAAAATTCAGCCTGGTCATTACTAATTCTGGACTCTGCGCGAGTGTCATAAACCAATTCAGGCATATTCTTTCCATTGGGATAACCGGCCTTCGCTAAAAGATCTTTGGCGACTTCACGGTTGTAATCGTAAGGAAGAGTAGCTGAAGGATCATAACCCAAAATTCCAGGAGGAAGAATTGAGTTGGCTTTTTGACCAGTATTGTTGGTGAAGAGCTGAATATATTTATTCATGTCAATGGCATGAGCAATGGCTTTTCTCAGATTGAGATTTTTTCCAACTAATGGATCTCGCATATTAAAAGCTAGCCACCAGTAAGTAAGTGTTGGCATAGTTTGTAAGCGAATGTCTGTCGCCTTAATTTTTTCTTTTAGATTACCAACATCGTCAAAAACTTGAGAATAAAACTCTTGGGGTAAAACAATGAAATCAAGTTCGTTTTTGGTGAAGAGGTCGTAGCGATTATTATTGTCTTTAACTATTTTGAAATTGATGGAATCAACAAAAGGAATTTTCTCCCCACTGTCTTTTAAAAGACCTCTGCTGTTGGCGTAGCGGTCTCCTTCGGATGGATAAAAACTTTCATGATACTGAGTGTATTTATTAAGAATTAATTCTTTATTTGGATCTATTTTAGTTAAATAAAAAGGTCCAGTTCCAACTGGATGAAGACTTAAGTCATTTTTTTCATACTCAACTACTTCCAAAGGAACTGGAGAGATAAAGCTCATCGCTAATTTGTAAACAAACTGAGGCGAAGCTTGAGTGAGATCAATAATTAGAGTGTAATCGTCTGGAGCAGTAACGCCCTTAATTGCAGTTGATTTAAATTTATTAAAATCTGATCCCACATTTTTCTTAAAATCGTTAACACCAACTATAACTCCATCAATAATCCACCAGCCCGTTGAGTTCAGGGGAATGTATGAAAGACGTTTAATTTGAGTGATAAAGTCTTCCGCCTTTACGAAGCGATCTTTTCCATTGAACGCAGGGTGACTATGGTAACGAACATTTTTTTTCAATTTAATAACGTAGCGCTTGCCCTGGTTTTCCATGATGGGCATGCTTTCTGCCAGTAATGGTTTTAGTTCGTATGGCCGGTTGAGATAATGGTATTCATAAAGTTGTTCGTAAATATTATATATAACCGATCCCGAAACATTATCATATGAATTGACGGGATCGAGAGTTGAAACTTCACTCGTAAGCGCTATCCTTAATGTTTTGATTGATCGTTGCTCTTCTTTCTTGGTGCAACCAAGGGCAAAGGCAAGACACATAATAAGGACGAAAACTATTTTTTTCATATTACCCTAATTTTGAAGTTAGAACTTGATGAGCATGAGCTTTAATTTTTGATATTAAAGCCGCTTCACCAGAACCTTGGGCAAGGTCGGGTTTTCCCCCGCCTTTTCCATTAACCACTGTCAGAATTTCTTTCAGTGCTTCTCCGGCGTGCAATTTAGCGGCTCCCTTACTCGCGCGTACTAAAATGGATCCATTTTTATTGTAAAGAACAATGACTCCATTTTGAAATTTGCTGATAAATAAGTCTGATAGTTTTCTCAGATCACTATCGGCAGGAGCTTCAATAATGGCTACATCAAAACCGCCAATTTTTTCAACAGTTGAGAATAGATCTTTAGAATCTGAAGCCTGGATCTTATCTTTAAGTGATTCTATTTCTTTTTGTTTTTCTTTCAATTCTTTGAGTAGAACTTCTATTTTTACTAAAGCCTTTTCTTCTTTATCGTTAAATAGTGTTTCAACTTTTTTTAATAATTGTGATCTATGGCTTAGATAATGGATTGCGGTTTCGGAAGTAGTTGCTTCAATACGACGAACACCTGAAGCTAAAGAAGCTTCAGAGAGCATTGTAATGAGACCAATTTCTCCAGTATTGTGAACATGAGTTCCTCCACAAAGCTCTGTTGAAAATTCTCCCATAGTGAGAACGCGTACTTCATTGCCGTATTTTTCACCAAAAAGGGTCATTGCACCTTTTTTAATTGCTTCTTCCATATTCATAACATTAGAAGCTACGTCCATGCCTTTTTGGATTTCAGCATTTACTAACTCTTCCACTTTTTGAATTTCTTCTTTTGTTAATGCTTGAAGATGAGTGAAGTCAAAGCGCAATTTTTCTGGAGTGACTAGAGACCCCGCTTGTTTTACGTGAGGGCCTAGTACTTTTATTAGAGCTGATTGCAATAAATGAGTAGCAGAGTGATTTCTCATAGTAAGTTTGCGAGTGTGTTCATCAACTGCGAGAGTATAAGTTTCTCCGACAATTAAAGCGTCAGCGTCACTGGATAAATGGACAAATAAACCATCTACTGGCTTTTGAGTGTCATCTATATGAGCGATGATATTCTTCCCGCTCATAACCACGCCTATATCTCCCACCTGACCACCGCCTTCGCCGTAGAAAGGAGTTGTGTCGAACACTAATGCCTTTTGATCACCGAAAGCTTCTACTGCAACAAGCTTTGCTTGAGACTTATAATTCTCATAACCAACAAAATTAGTGACGCCGTATTTTTCCTTAATGGCATGGAATACTTTGTCAGTATTATCCAATGCTCCCTTCCAGGATTTGCGAGACATTTCTTTTTGTTCTTGCATCGCTTTTTCAAATCCACCGTGATCGAGTCTAAGTCCAAGATCTTCTAAGTACATTTGAGTAAGATCAACCGGGAACCCATAAGTATCGTAGAGTTTGAAGGCAGCTGTCCCTGCTAATGTTTTATCTTTTACTTCTTTAGCGATAGCTTCGTTTAAAAACTTCAATCCGTTTTCCAGAGTCTCTCTGAATTTTCTTTCTTCTAATTCGAGTAGCTTTGATGCAAGTTCAGAATTGTTTGCATTTTGTGAATACTCTTCTCCAAGAGATTCAAATACAGAGGGAATTAGTTTGTAGAAAGAAATTTCTTTCACGCCCAATTCATTTAAATATTTTATTGCCCTACGAATGATTCTTCTTAGTACATAACCGCGACCTTCATTGGAAGGAATAACTCCGTCAGTGATAAGCATAGTCGCTGATCTGATATGATCGGCAACAACTCTGAAAGCAGCCGTGTGAGGAAGTTCTTTTCCATCAGCGCTTAAGTATTTTTTGCCAGTCATGTCTTCTATCTTTTTCATGATAGAAGCGAAGATGTCTGTGTTGTAATTGTTATAACAACCTTGAAGTGCAGCCGCTACACGCTCTAGACCGGCACCAGTATCGATAGATGGTTTTGGTAATGAAAAACGACCTTCGGCTGTTTTTTCAAATTGCATGAACACGAGGTTCCAAATTTCAACGTAACGTTTTTCATCTTCAAGAAGATCATTTGGATCAAGACGAACCAATTCTTTGTCAGTGTATTGTTCACCGTGATCAAAAAATATTTCAGAACAAGGACCACATGGCCCAAATTCTCCCATCTCCCAAAAATTATCTTTATCGCCTTTTGTGAAAATACGATCTAAAGGCAACCCAATTTTTTCATTCCAAATTTTTCGAGCTTCATCATCAGAGTAATGAACAGTGACGTAGAGAAGCTCTTTTGGCATTTTTAATTCAATAGTTAAAAATTCCCATGCAAACTTTATTGCGTCTTCTTTAAAATAATCACCAAAAGAAAAATTACCAAGCATTTCGAAAAATGTATGGTGGCGTGAAGTGTGACCTACGTTTTCAAGGTCGTTATGTTTTCCACCGGCACGAACACATTTTTGAATTGAAACTGCACGACGATTGCTTGGTGTGGCCTTGCCAGTAAAATAATCTTTGAACTGGTTCATACCAGCATTGCAAAAGAGGAGAGTTTTATCATTGTGTGGAATGAGAGAACTTGAAGCCACTTTCTCATGTCCAGATTTTTTGAAAAATTGAGCGAACTTTTCGCGAATTTGTTGTCCAGTTAACTTTGTTTCCATATGAATAGTCCCTATATAGTTTAAGGAAAAGACTAGCATATTTTATTGGAATTAGTATTGCGTAAATTTAATTTGGATTGTCTTCAAATC
>JACMPM010000013.1 GCA_014377485.1 Bacteriovorax sp.
AAAATATTTAATCATATTAATGACAGTCCCGGCATTCGTGCTGGGTCTGTCTTTTTATAAATCGAAAATACATTCTGATCTTTATACTTATCATTTTCCGCTGAATTTTAAACTCGAAGAAAAAAATTCAAATGAATTTGAAGTCACAAAAGATTTTTATGAAAAAAGAATAAAGAGAGATCCAACTAGTTATAGTGACCAAGCTATTTTTGCGCAAATTTATCTTACTGAAGCTAAACTTACAGGCAGAACTGATTATTTTGAAAGGGCAGAATTGTAAGGATAACTTTTTCTCAGAGTCCATCATAATGAAAATATTATCTTTTGTTTTTCTTCTTTTATTTCCAGTGCTTCTTACCGCTGGAATAAATCCTAAAATTTTAAAATCTGATGACTCGTTTAATGATTATTTAAGGATATATAATCTTATTTCAGTAATATATTAATTGGCATTTTAACCATTAGAAGATTAATTATCTTTTAATTTAAGCAGCAAGTTATAGGCCAAAATTCGATGGTCCTAATAAACTGTTATCTTATCAAATATTAATTATATGGTATTTTAACCCCATAATGCATGGCAAAGCATTGCACTCAAAGTATTCAAGTCTAAAATTTCATTATGAAGTTTATTTGAATTATATATTATTATTTTTGAACTAACAGTTAGATCCTTAAGTTAGCTGAAAACTATAATAGTTTTCTTTATCCATGGAGTTCATATGACAAATCAAAATTCAGAAAAAGGCAACTCACAAAAACAGTCCGGAAGTGATCAATCTAAAACTACTCGACCTGGACAAGGGCAATCCCAACCAAATAAAAGTAATCAGGGGCAATCAAGCTCAGGATCTGAAATGGATAAAAATAAGAAAAAATAAATACAGAAATAATAGAATTCATTAGTATATTCAATAACTGGAGGGCGTAAATGCCCTCCAATTTTTAAAAGTAAATTCTTACGGTGTTAAGACTTCTTCATGATTATTAAATATTTTATAAGCGTGCGACACATCCTTTAATGGTAGACGATGGATGATTATATCGTTGGTTTTAATTCTTCCAGCAACAACATGATCCATAAGCAATTCAATACAATTTTGTACTGGAGCTGGCCTGCTCTAATCGTTAATCCTTTATCAAACTATTGCCTCTCTAGGATGTTTGATAATAGAATCAGGAGCAGTTTATAACGAATATCGTGTGGTTTGTGAAATACTACTACTTTTATATTTTCTCCTAATTATTAAGCCGTATTTATTCTGCATTCATGAAAATATTAAAAAAAATATAAAAAAATAACATTGAAGTTATTTAAGGCATGGAGCTTGCAAAAGATAACATAAATTCTAAAAAGGAAAAAAATAATGTTTAATAAAATAAAAATAAGAAAGGGACAGCCGGATCCAAAACTTAATGAAATGGAATTCCATGAAGAATTTAAAAAAGATTTTTATGATCCACGTTTTCGCGATCTTGATCATGAGATTGAAAAACTAACTCAGATTGCGTGGGAAAATTATAATGACCATAGAAAATCTCCAATAACAGAAAAAGCAGGTCTTCAATTTCAAGACCCAGAATTCGATTTATCGACAGAATGGCTAATAACAAGAAATAAATTATTAGTAGCAAAAGAAGCTCAAAAAACTTCGCAATCTCGAATATTAATTATTAACGCATCACCTCGCAGTGAACATACTTGTCCTGGAGAAATGTCAAAGTCATATCGTTTATTAGAGAGAGCAAAAAAAGTTATTGAATCAAGAGGAGTGCAGGCCGACATTCTTGACTTGAGTCGATTGACATCAGGGTATAAAAAAATAATTTATCCTTGCAAAGCTTGTGTATCTACCGCCATGCCACTTTGTCATTGGCCTTGCTCATGTTATCCCAATCACAGCTTAGGGCAAAATCATGATTGCATGAACGAAATATATGAACAATGGATCAGCGCTCACGGAATTATGATTATAACACCCGTTCACTGGTATCAAACTCCAAGCCCATTAAAATTAATGATGGATAGATTAGTATGTGCTGATGGTGGAAATCCTGATCCAACAACAACCCATGGGAAAAATCCCGAGGAAGCTAAAAAAATTGAAATGAAAGGATGGGATTTTCCAAAACATCTGGAAGGACGTGCTTTTTCAGTCGTAGTTCACGGCGATAGTGCAGGCCTTGAAGATACGAGAAGAAGTTTAATTGATTGGTTAACAGATTTGCACCTCGTTCAAGCTGGAGTAGCCTCAAGCTATGTTGGTTATTTTGGAACTTATGCCGAAAGCCATAATGAACTAGACAAAAATGAAGATTTTTTGATTGAAGTTGAATCCGCGGCCGAAAGTTTAATTAAACAAATTGAATTAATAAGAAATCATGAATATGTAAATCCTAATAGTGAGTTTACTCATCCTATGCAAAAGTAATTTAAAATATCATTGCAGAAAATAGCCAGCAAAAATGAGAAGATCAACATTAATTTTTTTAAGAGATTATTTTCCTGTGAAGTGTATAGAAATAAAATTACACATTCAGAACTTTACAAATTATAAGCTTTAACTCTGGTAATACTTCATTTTCAAACCATCTATTTTTACTCAGCCAGATATTATTAAGCGGTGATGGATGAGGAAGCGGAAAAAATTTGGGAATGTATTCGTGAAACGAACGTACAGTCTCAGTTAAAGATTTTTTCTTTTCCTTTTTTAAATAAGTACTCTGTGAATAATTCCCAACAAGGATTATTAATTTCAAAAGAGGCATTCTCGTAATAATTCTTTGATGCCAATAAGGAAAGCATTCTCTTCTAGGTGGCAAGTCACCTTTTACTCCCTTTCCTGGATAACATAATCCCATGGGGAGCAAGGAAATCAATTTCTCATTGTAGAATATCTCTTTTTCTATCCCCATCCATTCACGAAGCCTCTCTCCGCTAGCATCATTCCACGGTATACCCGATTCATGGGCCTTTACACCGGGTGCCTGACCAATAATTAATATCTTTGCATCAGGATGAAACTGAAAAATTGGTTTTGGTCCCAACGGTAGGTCATTGCATATATTGCATCTTTTAATTTCACTGATAAGTTTTTTGTGTAGTTCAGATTTCATAGTTTCCTAAGAGCACGGGGTTTGGTTTTAAATGGATAAATTGTGTCTTAAATCCCAGCGGAAAACCCGAAATATTCATCGTCCTCGCTTTTGCCGCCTTCACCTTTGCCGATTTTTCGATAGCTTTCTACAAACTCAATCGACTCAATCCATTTTACCATTTTATAGCCAAGTTTGTTTTCAATGCGAAGCCTGAGAGGTGCCCCATAGTCTGTTGGAAGCGGACCGTAATTCATCTCATAAACTAAGAGAGTCTGCTCTTGCATGGTTTCAAGAATAGAATGAGTCGCATAGTAAGGACCGCCTTCAAGACCTTCGCCGAACGACCAACATATAACAAACTCTGCTTCTGGTTTAGGACGGACGTGAGCTACAATCTCCGACATGGGAACACCTGCCCATTGTGCAATCCCTGACCATCCCTGAATGCAGTGATTCAAAATTATCTGGCTCCGTTTTTCCATTTTTTGTAGATCTTTTAGTGAAAATTCCATCGGTTCTTCCACCAAGCCGTGAACTTTTAACCGATAATCTTTGAATTCATTTTGGGCCATAGCTTCCCAGGTTGTATTAGCCGGAATTTTCCCATTCTTCCAAAAATACTGAGAAATATCTTTTTCAGAATATTGCACTCGCGGTTTCAAGGAATCAAAAACGAGTTGATTTAATGGAGCTAAAAGTTTCGCAGAGAAATGCTGAACTTTCCTCGGAATACGCCAAGCAATTTTGTGAGCAACGAAACAAACCAGTGCGAGAAAAGTAACGGCCAGGCCACCTAAAATAATTCCAATCCTTGAATGAGTATCATCTGATCCAAGAACAATATGATTCATATTTTGAGTAAACCCAGTGATCACAACCAGAGTTACATGGACTACAAGAAATCCAAGAAATGAAAGAAGACCTAAAAAGTGAATAGATCTTGCAATCTGCCTGTTCCCAAATATAAGCGGATAAAATTTGAAGCGATTATCCATACTGGGAGACATCGCGATTCCTGTTAATATCATCAACGGAGAAAAAATAAAGATAGTAACAAAATAAGCAAGGCTTTGAAGAGGATTGAATTGATAAAAACCATTCGGCTCTGGTGGCATGTGTAATGTTGCGTAGTGGACGAAAACGATCCATGCATCTTTAAAAATTTGAATATCATGTGGGATAATTCTTTTCCAATAATCAGTGACCAAGAGAAGAATCACGAAGAATACTCCGTTTAAGATCCAAAAAAATACTGACATGAAATGCCAATGTCGTGCCATACCTATTGTGTGTCGATAGCCTGGAAGTCCGATCCAAGGTGACAAATATCGTGAGTCATCTCTTGCTGTCCAATGTTTATCGAGCGGAATTTTTAATGGCGTAAATCGCACCCATTCAGAACCTGGCGTACAGTGCATGTTCCAATAAAGCCTAGGGTGATCCATAAGAATTTGAAGTCCGCTTCTCATCAAAAGCGTAAGTAAGATATAATTCAAAAAGTGTGTGATGCGTATCCAGCTTGGAAATCCTGAAGTGTGAGCATTAAAGTTAAAACTTGCATGCGGTAAAATTGGAAGGCCCCAAAGTTTATAATAGATCCATGCAAAGATCACAGGCACCAAGGCAATGATTGCCATGGCAGATAAAAACTGAGTGCTAGGTCGAATGATATGCCTTCTGTCGCGAGGAAAATGAACTAGAGAATGTTTTTCTGAAAGATCCATAATAAATTCTCCAAAATACTCGTTAATTCTGCAGAACCGTGATTGCGGCCATCGTAATTCTCACAATGTCTACATTCCTGTCAAGGATTTCAAAAACTTTCAAAAAGGTAATAAGTTACTGGCATGAAATTTGAACCATATTCTTTGAAGATCGAATGAATAAGGAGATTTAATGATAAAAATGAAACGTGCTTATGAGCCAGCTCAGAAGAAAGACGGATATCGCGTATTGATTGATCGACTCTGGCCGCGTGGAATTAAGAAGGCAAAACTGATTCATGATGAATGGGCGAAAGAACTAGCACCCAGCACAGAACTACGACAAAACTTCGGACATGAACTAAGTGAATGGAAAAAATTTCGTTCACTTTATAAAAAGGAACTTCGTCATAAAGAACCGAGCCAGAAAATAAGTTTACTGGTTAAACTAGCTCGTCACAAGACTGTGACTCTTGTGTATTCCTCTCGAGATGAAGAACATAACGATGCAGTTGTTTTAAAAGAAGTGCTTGAGCGAATGCTGAATAAAATAGCGGGTTAAACAATGATCAATACATATTTAGATAAATTATGCTTTAGGCAAATTCAATCAATATTTACAATTTTATCTATCTTTAAAGAGACACATAACGTAGAAGTGATAAGAAAAATTGCCTCACTCATGGCGTAAATGAAATTAATGAAAAAACCTTGTCTTTGACTATTATGTTTTTTAATTGTTATTAGTGATTTTTTTTGGGGATGGTCAAAAGATAATTCAAAACTAAGAATGATCTAGGGGATTTAATGATAAATCAAACAGACTTCTCTCGAGAGATTAGTGTTCTCCCGCAAACAGACAGAGCTAAAGAAATTGCCCAATTGATGGAAGTTGTGAATCAGGAATTTAGAATTCCTCTAACCTCCGTTGCATTTAATATTCAATCTATAAAAAGAATCTTGAACGGAGAAGTTGCGAATTCGTCTGAATTATTAAAGCAAAAGATTGAATCAATTGAAGCCAAAGCCAATCACATGAGCAGACATCTTGTACAATTATTAGATTTGGCCAAAACTCAAATTTCTGAAATTCAAATGAGAAAAAACTTAATTCATACTTACGACTTGCTTTCTGAAGTTATAATTAGCTCCAAAAAATTAATCGCTCCCAAGCTTGTTCAAATTGGTGATGTTCAATCAAATGAATATTGTACCATCGTCTGTGACAAGGATAGATTGATACAGGTTTTTTCAAATATTATCAGCAATCTGATTAATATTAATCCAACATCACAGATCGTAAACCTCAGTACAAAAACCAATGAAAATTTTGCACAATTCATAATCAAAGATGAAGGATGCATTTTGGAAATAAATCATTTGAATACAATCTTTGATAAATTCTGTCATACCAAAACAAGAAACATTGAAAAAGTAAGCATGGGACTAGCACTTTCAAAATGGGTTATTGAAGACCATAATGGAAAAATTTGGATAGAAAGTAGGGCAAATTTAGGTACAGCTTTTTTTATTGAATTGCCTAAGATGGATTTAAATGAGTTGAAAGCTACACTCTAAGTGATGTGGATTTCTGCAGGCGACTTCTTTTTGCGATTCATTAATGGATATTGATTGGGGATCTTTTGAAGAAGTGGAAGATGATATTACTTTTTTGAAAAATTATTGGACTTGGATTCAATGATAAATTTGGGAGAATAATAATGGATAAACTAATCGCAATCGCTGCAACATTGGCATTGCTCACAGGTTCAAGTAAACGGTACCTTAAATATTGAAAATAAAAATTAACACAATCTACAATTAAAAAATTATAGATCATGTTAATTTTCGAACAATATTAATGATGCATTTTCGACATTTCATTACAGCTTTCAGCACATTTTCTACAAGATACAATACAATCTTTCATACTTTCATCTCCTAGAGCTTCGCAGCTATCAGCGCATTCTGAGCATACTTTAGAGCATACCCCACAAGTATCCGTATGAAACTTTGATTTCATCATCATAAACTTTGCGGATGTCTGACAGATATCTGCGCATAATTTTAAGAGAATTAAATGTGAAGAGTTATTATGAGATCCTTCGAAAAAGGATCTTGCTAGAGTTTCTTCACACACTCTAAAGCAATCAAGGCAATTTTTAATACATTGGTCCATTTCAGAGCTTGAACCAATTTCATTTTTTGAACTTTTTTCCGTTTGTTGATTTTGCATGCGTTACCTCCAATAAAAAAATCATTGATTTTCTAGTGATATATAAGTTTATAATAAATTTGCTCTATTTTCATCTATAGTCTTGATAATTTTTTGTTTTTTTCTTTCTTGCTCTTCTGCATGTGTAATACAAAGAGTAGTCCATGGTTGATTTTCTAAACGTTTTTCACTGATGGCTTCATCACAATCTTCACACTGGCCGTAAGATCCTTGCTCCATTCTATAAAGAGCTTCTTCGATCGCCTTAAGTTTTTCCAATTCTCTCTGTCTCATATTAAATGTGACTTGTTGATTGATTACACTCGTAGCGAGGTCGGCTTCATCAGAAAGATCGTCTGATGAAACGGTCAGGTCTTCGTTAGAGCAAAGAATCCCGCCATTAATGATCTTAACTTTAGCTTGCAGAAGTAATGTTTTAAACTTGTCCTTTTTTGCTTTCTCCATATTTTCATCCTTGATTTAAAGTAACTAAGAATTAGTATCACTACTTTTTAAATGAATAACACTAAAACTCTCTAAAATAATTTCTTATATTTGTTAAAGCTAAGCACTCATTTTAATAAATTATGCTTTGCCAACTTCGGCGCAAAAATATCGTCCCTAATAGATAGAGAATTCTTATGGGAAAGATCAGATTCAACATTGGTGAAAATGATTTTAGAAAATATGATTGCTATCGTTTCTTATAAAATTGGTTTTAAGTAATCCTTCTTTTTATGAAATTATAAATTACTCCCAACAAAATTATGACCAAAGCAATCAGATATATTTTAATTTTAAATTGTGTGAGCAAAACTAAAACAGACAAGCACCCAAAACCAGCAATCACAGGAAATTTTCCGATATTAACGGGAGACCTAAACGGACGTTCTAAATTTGGATTTTTATAACGAAGAACAATCACTGCCCAATTCACTGCTAAAAATCCAAATAGTGCACATAGAGACGAAACATTTGCCAGTTCCTCAAGTCCACTAATAAGTAAAAAAAAAGCAGTAAAAATTAAAGTAAAAATTGAAGCGTTTAGAGGAATTTTATTATCTCTAAATGTTTTTGCCAAAATTCTTGGAAGATCCCCTCCTCTGGAAATTCCTAAAACCATTCTGCTTACCGCCAGCATAGTAATTAGAACAGTGTTGGCCGTTGAGAATAAAGCAATTGAACTTAAAACTTTTACCCATTTAGGAGCTGCGTGGGTCAGGGCAGCTGCTAGTGGCACTACGCTTTTGGATAATGTCTCGGAAGTCGCAAGTTGAATGACTGCGATTGCAACAGCAATATACAAAATAGTTGTTACTGTAAGACATATCAATATTGCCCTTGGAATATTTTTTTGAGGATTTTGCGTTTCTTCTGCAAGATTAGCGATATCTTCAAACCCCAAATAGACAAAGAAAATAAGTGAAGCAGCACTAAATGTTCCAGCGGTTATTTTAAAATTAGGAGTGATAATGGGCTTATCAGTAGTGAAGCCAAACCAAATAACTATAAATAATCCTAACACTTCAATTAAAGTAAAAAGAATATTAACCTTACTTGAACTTTGTATTCCGATTAAATTAATCACAGTAACAAGAATCATCAAAATTAAGGCCGAAAGTATTTTTGGAATTTCTACAAATTCTTGCAAATATCCGCCAAACCCAACTGCAACTGTTGTGGCAGTAGCACATCCTGCAATAATTAAAACGAAGCCCAATAAAAAGGAAGGCCATTGATTTTCAGGGTAAGCTTTTTTTAAATAAACATATTCTGCTCCGGCCTTAGGATAAAGAGTCGCGAGTTCGCAATAGGAAATGCCTGAAAAGATCGCAACCATGGAAGCCAATACAAAACTTATCCATAGCGAAGAGCCGGCGTGTGATACTGCTGCTCCAAGAATGGCATATATTCCTGCACCAATAATAATTCCCACACCGAAAATACAGAGGCTAAATAGATTTAGAAGTTGTTTTGAATTTGGATTGATTGTAATTTCTGAAGGTTCCATACATAAACTAAAATTTAGTTTTCGGTTTGGTTTTTTAATTCTTAAAAACAGCTGGAGAGATGTTTTACTCTCCAACTGTAATGCGGTTATTTAATTTTCACGAGAATAACTGAACGGGAAGCTTTGTTTGCATAGTCAGCGGAATCAGCTGTCGTAGAAAGTCCCGCTGAGAGTAGTGAATTTTTTAACTTACTATCTGCGGTATTAAACAATTTAGAAAAAGAGCTAGGTCGCTCGGCCATATTGTATGAATTTACATCGACATTTTTCATAGTTTTCACATATTGTTCAACAGTTTTATTTCTTTTTTCAGCTAATTCCCTTTGATCTTTTGAAAGTTTAGCTAAATTCTTTGAGGGATACTCCTCATCTGACCAAGAAAGCACAATGACTTCATCAATCTTGCCGCCCTGTCTGGCTTGTTTAATGATTGAATTCAATGACGACTTTGCGCTATCAGTAAGTGACGCACTTCCCGGCCTGAACTTAATTTCTACAAAATTATGGGCTTCAGCTTCTCTAGCGGCTGAATTCATCACAGCATGCCCTTGCGCTTCTTTAGCATAAGATTTAGAAGTTTTTTGTGGAGAATTAGAGCACCCCACAGCTGAGAGCATCGTCAAAAATCCAATGGCCATAAAATATTTTTGAAACGCCATATTTATCTCCCTCTTGATTGATTGTACTATGACCTAGATTATTTGATCATCAACTGGACTACCCTTAGGTACTTCATTTTCACTAGATTCATAAGTTTCTTCTTTGGGCATCTCAGTTTTTTTAGGCTCATAAGTTTCTTCTTTGGATTGTTTATGACTGAAGCTACTGGGATCTTGGTTCTGCTTTAATTTTTCTCGATCAAGTTTTTCTGATTGATTTTCCGCTGGCATTTTTTTATTTTCATTTTTCGGCATTTCCTTTTTTTTGTCTTTATCAGTATTCATCTCAATCCCTTTGTTTGTGGTTATCTAGGTTACTAAGCATAAAAGACATAGCAATAAGTCAGCCAATTACAAAAAGGGGATGGGAACTTTTATATTAGGTGTACTTGCACTAAATCCTAAGAATCTATGATTTCAGATAATAGAAATTAAATATCCATTTTACCCCAGGCCAAGATATAACTCCCCCTCACATCTGCGTGGTTTATTGTTGAATATCGCTTTAAATGCACAATCGAAGTATGATTGAAGTAATTTAATATTCAACTTTGTGAGCAGGATTTAAGAATTAATAATGAAAAATAAAAATAAAGAAAAAGAAAAAGAAAAAGAGAAAGAGAAAACAACGAAGAAAACTGCAAAAAATGCAAGACAGTCGGTAAAAAAAGTAATTCAAAAACCACTTGATAAAAATGGGCCCCGGCCTGCCATTATAAAACCAACACTACGCAATACTCCAATAGTTGGCATAGGTGCTTCCGCTGGTGGTTTAGAAACCATCCAAGCGCTGATTAAAAATCTTCCAAACGACACTGATTTAGGTTTTGTTATTATCCAACATTTGTCAGAAGAATTCCCCTCTTTAGCTGAACAAATTTATGCAAATTACACATCAATGAAAGTTCAAATTGGAAAAGATGGGATGGAAGTTGAACCCAATCAAATTTATTTCAACCCTCATAATGCCGACCTCATTCTAAAAGATGGTTTTTTAAAATTAATTCCAAGATTAGATTCGACATCCGCAGGCCTGCATCTACCAATTAATCAATTCTTTAAATCTTTAGCTCTCGAGCGCAAAGGTCATAGTGTTGGGATAATTCTTTCTGGAACAGGCGCTGACGGCGTTGAAGGAATGAAAGCTCTCCGCCTTGCAGGTGGGATTACTATTACCCAAGATCCAGCAACGGCCCTTTACCCTGCTATGCCACAAGCAACTCTAGATCAAATAGATGTTGATTTTGTTCTACCAGTTGAAAAAATGGGTAGTGAATTGGCCAATATTTTCCAACGAGTTGTTAAAGATAAGCCAATTAAAGCTTCAGAAAAAATGCAGATCAAACCATTGAATGAAGAAGAGCAGAGTAACTTTGAGTTAATAATCGACAAAATTAGAGCTGAGCATGGAATTGATTTTGCTGATTATAAATTAAGCACTCTAGAGCGTCGATTTCAAAGAAGAATGGACTTTTGCAAAACCAGCACGTTTAAAGAATATTTGGAATATATTGAAAAGAATTCAACAGAGCTGCAATCTCTCTATGAAGACTTAACAATTAATGTAACCCATTTTTTCAGAGACCCTGAAATATTTGAATATATAAAATCAGAATTACTTAACAAACTGGTTGTTGGTCACAACAATGAAAATCCCATTCGTATATGGGTACCCGGATGTTCAACTGGTGAAGAAGTTTATTC
>JACMPM010000116.1 GCA_014377485.1 Bacteriovorax sp.
GCAGTCAAAAACAACGATCGAAACAACAGCTATGGCCTGTATGTTTCACGATATTGGAAAAATTCTACTTCCGAAAGAATTTATTAATTTAAGACCAAAGGATATGAGTCCTGAGCAATTGGAAATGTATAAAAAGCATCCCGAACTAGGCCTTCAAGTTGTAGAGGCATCTAGAGCGATTAATAACTCTGTTAAACAGATCATTATACAGCATCATGAAGCTTATGACGGAACGGGATTTCCTTTTGAGAAAAAGGGAAATAAAATTTTAACTCTCGCTAATATTGTCTGTCTGGCAGATGATTTTGTACATATTATGATCGATGATAAATTACAGCCGACAGATGCCCTACGCAAAATTCTTACTGATAAAGTAGGAGTGAAGCGCTATAACACAATTTTGGTTGAGAAGTTTATCAACGTTTTTGTGGATCCTGAAAAAATTCATAAAGAAATCGCTCTTCCTACTAACTCAAGAATTGTAGGGCAGAGGAAAGTTTCTTAATGCTTTTCCATATTTTTTATTACCGCTGCTTTTAAAGTGTCGGATTTTCTATTGAATAGTTCATAGAATTCCTTTTTTACGACATAAGAGGTCGTGTTATTGGAGATTGTCACAATAAAATATTCTTCATTTTTTAAATCTAAATCACTTAACTCTCTTGTTAAACCACTAATGTTATAATCAATAATATTAGACTTATTATCTTCGATCGAAACAATATACTCAGCATTTCTTGAAAGGTTGTTGATTTGTCTTTTTTGAGAATCTGTTTGTTTATCAATAATAAAACTACTTTTTAAGCTTGAGAGATCCTGCAAATAATCATCGATCTTCTCAAGCGATAATAGGTTTCCTTCGCGGTCGTACCAGTTTTTATCTTTTTTCTTCATTTCCAACTGAGGAGTACTGGACTTTTTATTTCCACGATAAATCTTGAAGTCAATAATTGTCTCCAGGTTTATGGATATAATTTGTGATTCAATTAAGTCTAGAATAGAAGCATTTTCTAAAGAGACATTTGGTGCTTCCACGTGAAAAATACCACTTCGGCCGGATATTTTTAAATAAGTTGAATTATCGATGGTATTCATCAATCCAAAGACTATCGTTATAACCTTTCCGCTCTGATCGATAAGGTTGAGAGTTGAAGTAGGTTTATCAATAGAAAAATTTGAAGTGTTGATTTTTCCATCTGGAAATATTTTTTTGACTTTAATTGTCGTCATCGCATTAAAAAGTTTTTCAATAAAAAGAGAGTTTGCTGATATATCTCGTGGTGAGACCATATGCCATGGAGATGTGGGGGTTTTTTGAACGCGCTCGAAAATATATTCACCGGATTTATTTTTGAGAGATAGTCGGTGAATTTTACTAAGATCATTTGCTGTAAAAAGTTTTGCTTGCTCGATGAGTTCCGATCCAGTTTTTACAGGGTTCTGGAATATGTCTGAAAAGAGGGCCGCTAAACTCACCAAGATAAAAAATAAAAATAAAATGAGATTAGAGGCGAATTTACGCTTTTGCATTATGTTCCTCAAGACAATTACTAATAGATTATGAATCTAATAATAATCAATGATGAGGCTTACGTATACCCAAGATTTTATAACCCTAAATCATCCAGGTCACCAAAGTCTGATCCATCATTGTCATTTTTAGAAGCTTCGGCTTTCTTTTCAACTTTGACAAGATCAGGTTCTATGGATTGAAGAAATTGTCTAAGTAGTGCTCGTTCGCCTTCTTTTAAAAAATTAAAGCGAATGAGGGCGCGATGAGTGTAATTATTTTGGCTGATAATTCTGCTCTTTAAATTGAATGGACGACAGTAGAGGATATCGGCATTAACAATAAACGACTTTGGAATGCAGAACTGTATAACGATAGACTGGCCTTCAGTAAAAGGCTTGTTACAAAAGAAAAACATTTTATCCATACTTATTTCAGATAAAACCGTTTTTCCTTTTGAGACTTTATCTTCTGGAATATTGGGAGCATCTAAACTAATGCTGATAATATTTTGATCAATACTAACTACATTTTCGGGAGGAGTTTGTGGTGCAAGATCAATAACGTTTTCAGATCCTGCTTCAGAATCAGTCGCTGCTTCAGCAGTTTCAGAGGATTCTTCAGCCTCAACTTCTGCCATGGCACGTGCCATTTCATCTTCACCCGTATCGAGTTCAGCGTTTGGTTTAAGACTTAAAACATTATTATTTTGAAGATTTTTCGGAGAGTAGTGCGCTCGGATTTCCATGAGATCCAAAGCTCCTGAGGGAGTTCCAGCTTCTAATTTGTCATTTATACGAGCTTCAATCTCATCTCGAAGAGACCAAATTTTGAGCGAGATTTTTTTAATGAGAACAGGATCTGAAGAGCTGTTGTGTATCATAGAAATCATTCTCTCAATTCTGAGCGAAAAAATAAAGCGCCATTACTTTTCGGAAAAATTTACCATTGCGTAAAAATGGTGGGCAAAAGGGAGCTCTGGATTAAGCTAGAAAATAGACCCAATTTAGTTAATCACTGATTTATTTGCTTAGGTATAAGGCACTAGATCTGAAAAAACAAAACTCCAAGGAGGGAGATTTATGAACAAATTGCTATTAAGCATGGCAAGCATCACGATTGCGTCGGTAATGACTACCGGACTAAATGCTGCTGAAGCTATTCGCTACGTCCCAGGTGAAATCATTGTTAAGTTTAAATCTGGAGTAAATGCTAAAAGTTTTTTCCAAAACAAAAGTATTGCTTCTCTCGGTCTGGCACCGAAGAGAGAGATCAAATTATCGTATGAAAATTTATCAGTATTAAGTGTAGGAAGCGATAAATCACTTCAGTCGGCGTTGGAAACATTGAAAAATAATCCTGATGTCGTTTATGCTGAACCGAATTTTATTTACTCAATCGCAGTAATGCCAAAAGAGAAATCAGCAATATTTAAAAAATTAGAAAAATCACCTTTTACTGATTTTAGTGCTGCGACTCCGGATGATCCATCTTTTGGACAATTATGGGGTATTAGAAATACTGGTTCAAATGAACCTCAAGGAAAAGCGGGAGTAGAAGGAGCGGATGTTAATGCTCTTAAAGCTTGGGATATCACAAAAGGATCTCACGCTGTTAGAATTGCTATCATTGATACAGGTGTCGATTACACTCATCCTGACTTGATAGGAAATGTAGATTCTGAACACGGATACAATTTTGTTAATAATACAAAAGACGCGATGGATGACCACGGTCATGGAACTCACTGTGCAGGAACTATCGGTGCTGTTCACGATAATAAAGTTGGTGTGGCCGGAGTAATGGCCGAAGTTACAATCATTCCAATTAAATTTTTAGATGCATCTGGATCGGGTTCACTTGAATCCGCTGTTAAGGCAATTGATTACGCAACTGGATTGAATGTAGATTTGATGTCAAATTCTTGGGGTGGGGGCGGACGCTCTGAAGCTTTATTTGAGGCCATCAAACGCGCTGGAGATAAGGGGATTATTTTTACTGCAGCAGCTGGAAACAGCAGTTCTGACAACGACTCGGCTCCTTCGTACCCAGCTAGTTATGAGTCTCCAAATGTCGTCTCAGTCGCAGCACTTACTGCTCAAAATGATCTAGCCTCTTTTTCTTCATACGGAAGAACCTCTGTTCATATCGCAGCTCCGGGGCATAATATTTTATCTACTGTAAAAGGTGGTGGGTATGAAATCATGTCAGGAACATCAATGGCAACTCCACATGTTTCAGGTGTGCTTGGACTTCTACTTGCTAAAGAAGGAAGACTTCCACATGAAGTTATGAAAGAGCGTTTAACAATGACTGGTGTTCCAGTTCAAGCTTTACGCGCTAAAACACAAACAGCTTCTCGCATCGATGCTTACAATCTTTTAACTGATACAAGACCAGCAAGAACCGGGCCTAAGCCGGATGCGTGGAGAACTGTTAAGCTTCCTCAGGCTTTTGAATCAGATCATCCATATAAAGAAAATTCGAACGTATCAGTTGGCTATACTTTTGCTGGAGCAAAATACATTCGTGTAAAAGTAGCGAAATTTGAACTTGAATCAGGATATGATTATGTTCGTATTGCTAATGCAGCTGGAGTTACACTTGAAAAAGTAAGTGGTACAGGTGCAAATTATACAACTGACTTTATAGAAGGCGACTCAGTTCAATTCAACTTTGTAAGCGATCGCTCTATCAATAAATGGGGATATCAAATCCTGGAAGTAGAAGTTCAGTAATTTTTTTGATAAGAAAATAATAAGTAAGGGCCTGCAGAAATGTAGGCCACTTTTATGTCTAGGATGGATTGTATGTCTGCAGGAGGCTTTGGCCGGAGAAGACATTGTGTACAAACGAAAAAAGGCTTCGCGAACGAAGCCTTTTTTATATCAAAAAATTTATTTTTTAAAACTATTCAAAAAGGTGGATATTCTTTTTCACGTATTTTGAAATTGAACCAACTTTATCCAAGGTACGAATTGCAGAAGCAGAAAGTTTTAACTTGATCACAGAATTTGTAGCTGGATCGAACACTTTTTTAGAGTGAAGGTTTACTAGCTTCTTAGTTTTAGTCTTATTGTTAGCATGAGAAACCTTGTTTCCAACTAATCCTTTTTTACCAGTTAAGTCACATGTGCGTGCCATAAAAAATCCTTATTATCCAAAAATTTGTAAATGAAAAGAGAGGCTAATGTAACTCAATAGTCTTAATAAGACAAGAGACTTTAATCACTCAAAAAATTAGTTGCGACTCCCAATGAAATTAACGATCATTTTACCTATAATAGCAATATTGATGTCAATGATTGGAGAGGCTATGAAAGTTTTGATCGGATTAATCCTATTGGGATTGAGTTTAGAAAGTTTTGCTACGACAAAAATCCGAGTAGGTTGGCAAGTTCCATGGGCCCTTCAAGGTCAATTAGTTCAAATTTGGAAACATACTGATATTTTGAAGAAACATGACCTCGAAGCAGAGTTCGTTGGAAAAAATTACGGACCAGAGCTCAACGAGATTGCCCTGGCCGGAGCTCTAGATGTCATCTTAACCGCCGATCAACCCGCTGCAGCGCTATTTGGGAAAGATAAAGGCTGGGTTGGAGTTTCAAGACTGATGTACAACCGTACTGCTACCTATGTGCCGCCTAAATCACCCATTAAAAGTCTTGCTGAATTAAAGGGCAAAACTGTAGGAGTGCCTTTTGGAGCTGCGGCACAAAGAGTCATTGTTGAAAATCTATCGGCCAAAGGTCTTGATCCTAAAGTAGATGTGAAGTTTATCAACCTAGCAATGCCTGAGCATGGACCATTGATTAAAAAATCTGGACCGGACGCTGTTACTTGGGATCAATTTGATGCTTTAAGTGGATTTGATCCACTTCCGGCCATCATGGAAGCTAGAGGGATGGTTCGAATAATCGATACTGGAAAAGTTTGTTCATTAGTTTTGATGAATAAAGAATTTTTAGAAAAAAATAAGGGTGTCGCTAAAAATATCAGC
>JACMPM010000117.1 GCA_014377485.1 Bacteriovorax sp.
AACTGAAAGTGGAAATGTTTCTGCTAAACCGAAACGTAAGTGAGAAAATTTAATTTTTCCATTTGAATCAGCTCTAGTTACAGTGGTCGCTAATCGCTCTTCGATATGGCGAGAACAAACATCTGCTCCACTTTCATCTTTTGAAACTTCTTTCACTTCTATAATTTGGCGATTCACGACAACCGTTTCAGTCTTGTCACCATTGGCTAAAATATCATCAATTGAAAAGCCTGAAGATTTAGGAAATCGCTTACATTGACCAGCCGTCATACAAGGCGAATCTACAGAATCCCCAGCTCTGAAATTTGAATGATCAAATAAAGTCCATCCATCAAGTCCTTTCAGAGTTATTTTTAATTCACTTGATCCATATCCGATCATAGAACAACGTACAGTTGTTGAATTAAGTTCAGCGTCCATTTTTTTGTTATCATTTACTAAAACTCTTTCCGCACTAAAAACATTCATCGTAACTAAAACACCTAAAACTAATAATTTTTTCATATGCCCCTCCTGTGAAGTAGTTATAGCTAGCATTGAGTTATAAATATATTGAATTAAATTAATGTCTATGATTCAATTTATGAATGATAAATTCAAACGATCTCAAGTCATTCCTTACTACGGCCACCAGGCTTCATTTAACTAAGGCGGCGAAAGAACTAGGTTTATCCCAGCCGGCCTTAAGTCATTGCATTAAGCGGCTTGAGCTAGAAGTTGGAGAAGAGTTATTTTTGCGAAGAAAAGACGGACTTATTCTCACCAAGGCCGGAGAATATCTCCTTCTTAAGGGGCAAAAAATTTGTGATGATCTAGACGGAGTTTCTGAATTCTTAAAAACTGGAAGAACAGGATCTCGTCAAACTCTAACATTGGGAATCCATCCTTCCGTAGCCGCTTACAGTCTTCCTCAAATAGTGAAAGAATTAAAAAATATTGAACTCAATTTTCGTTTCGGACTCTCCCGGGAAGTTACTTCATTAATTCAAGAAGGCAAAGTTGATTGTGGAATAGTGATAAACCCTTATCCTCATAGCAATTTGATAATTAATCAAATCGATCAAGATAGAGTCACTCTTTGGTGCCATAAAAAAATGTCAAATACTGATAAACTTTTTTTTGATCCTCAACTCCATCAAACTCATTCTATTTTGCGTCAGCTAGAGAAAAAAGGAATTCAATTCGAGCATCAATACGCAATCTCTAACCTGGAGTTGATTGCCAAATTTGTCTACGAAGGTACTGGTGTAGGAATTCTTCCAGAAAAAGTAGTAAAAAATTATTATCCAGATTTAACTAAGATTTATTCAAGCGACATCAAGCCTTTTCAAGACCAAATTTGTTTTGTCTATTCACTTGAGAATAAGGGACTTGAATCTTTAGGACAATTAAAAATAGCGATAAAAAAAGTATTGCTTTAAGGCTTAGTAGGAACAATTTTCTCAAGTATAACTTTTAGGGAAAAAAGCTGATCTCCGTTTGGCGCATGATCCGTTAGGGTAAAATGCTTTCCTATTTTATAGGTTCCAAACGATCCACCCTGCATTGTCTTGTGGCCTATTTTATCGACGTTATAAGATTCACTTTCAATAGTGGCTTCATCACCATTTATTTTTTTAAGAATGAGTACATAACTTTTTTTGGTATAAAAGATGGGGTATCTTTTATCTAGAAAAATATGTTGTTTGGTAATTATTTTAGGTTTATTGCCTTCCTGATATTCCGTTTGCAAATAAAGATTTGCAAAAGATATATTGCAAGTAAAAATAAATGACAGTAAAAATAAATACTTCATTGTTAATCTCGTTTTTTATCTACTCATTAATACAGACTGGCGGGTTAGATCAACCTTAAAAAAATCTAAGTCTACCACTTCAACTTTTTCACCTTCTCCAAGATCAACAAGGACATCCCCCCAAGGATCAACCACTAACGAGTGACCATAGGTTTGCATTTTTTCATTGTGATGGCCCCATTGAGCAGCGGCCACAACGAAGCATTGATTTTCTATAGCGCGTGCTTTTAAAAGCGTATGCCAATGAGCTTTACCCGTAGGTACTGTAAAGGCCGCAGGATAAGTGAGAATTTCTGCTCCATTCATGCGGTAATGAAGACCTAATTCAGAAAAGCGCATATCAAAACAAATTCCTAAGCCAATTTTACGTCCATCCAGTTCAACCATTTTATATTCTGAACCAGCAGTATAATTATTAGCTTCTGAAATTTTCTTGTTAGGTAAATCACAAGCAAAGAGATTAATTTTGTCGTAGTGACCGAGATCAACTCCAAACTTATCAAAATTATAAGCGCGGTTGACGACTTTTCCATTTTTTAAACTGGCAGCAGATCCACCAATGAGGGCCATCTGAAAATCAGTCGCTAACTTTTTTATTTCGTTATAGTGCTCATTTCCATCTTCAACCAAATAAGGAGTTGGAGTCACGCCATCGCTCATCGAATAGAAAACCTCTGGCAAAAAAGCGGCTTCTGCACCGAGCTCTTTTGCTTCTTTCAAGAAACTGCGAATAGTCGCAAGGTTTACTTTATAGTCGAGAACTGAAGTCAGTTGGATAATTGCTATTTTCATTTAATGTATTTTCCTACGGCAAAATAATCAAAGCCTTCCGTTTTAATTTTGTCAGTTTCATAAAGATTTCTTCCATCGAAGATTACCTTTGTTTTTAAACGCGATTTCACTTCATTAAAATCCGGCACTCGAAATTCACGCCATTCAGTCATCGTAACCAGACCATCGCTACCATTTAGGCAATCATACTTATTATCGAAAGATTTAATTTTTCCTTCGCATTCAGGATAATCCTTCATCACTTTCAAGAAGTTCTCGCTGGCAACTGGATCAAAGAAATGAATAGTCGCCCCTTCTTTGATAAGTTCACAGGCCATCGTAATAGCAGAAGCTTCGCGAACGTCATCAGTGTTTGCTTTAAAGGCCACTCCCCAAAATGAGAAGATGCGATTTTGTAAATCACCTTTAAAATATTTTTTGATTTTATGAAATACATAAACTTTTTGTTCGTCATTTACTAATTCTGTAGCATTAACAATCTTTAATTCCATGCCATAGTCTTCTGCCGTCGCAATAAGGGCCTTAACATCTTTTGGAAAACAAGATCCACCGTAACCTGGACCTGGGTATAAAAAGTGTCCACCAATTCTTTTATCAGAAGAAATTCCTTTTCTCACTTCTTCGATATCAGCGTGAGTAGCATCACATAGGCGTGCTATCTCATTGATGAAAGAAATTTTTGTAGCCAGAAAACAATTAGCTGCATACTTACTCATTTCTGCAGAAAGATTACTCATGCCATAAATGGGATTTCCCTGGCGAACCAAAGGAGCATATAGCTCTTCCATGACATTAAACGCCACTTCATCCTGATGACCGATGATAACTCTATCTGGTCTCATGAAATCTTCTACGGCAGATCCTTCTTTTAAAAACTCAGGATTATTTACCAGGTGAAAATTCTTTTTGGTATGTTCAGAAATCAATTTTCTAAGTTCTTTATTAGTTCCTACCGGAACAGTTGACTTGATAACAATAATAGCGCCCTCGGCGATATTTTTTGCAACTTCAATTGCGGCTGCTCGAAGATATGTTAAGTCGGCACGACCATCATCAGCTGAAGGTGTTCCTACTGCTAGAAAAATGGATTTGGCTTCTTTTACTGAGTCGTAACTAAGAGAAAAATGCAGACGATCTGATTTAATATTTCTTTCGATTAACTCAGATAAACCGGGTTCATAAATTGGCGACTTTCCACCCTTTAGCATTTCTATTTTTTTTGGATCTATATCGATACAAGTGACTTCATGCCCGATTTCCGCAAAACATGTTCCGCTTACAAGACCAACATACCCAGTACCAATAACTGAAACTTTCATGATTTTCTCCCTATAAATACGAATGAATAATAGCATCCCATAAACAATTTTGCTAAGTTTTTGTCTTTCACTTAAAAAACTAGAGCATTTTCGTCAGCAATTAAAAGTGGAGACAAATACCTTTTTGTGCTAAAAATTTATATGTTTAAAACTTTGCTTAAATTTATCTTTGCGATTGCACTTGTCTACTGGTTAGTCACAAGTGGAAAACTGGATCTTTCCTTGGTATCTAAAAGTTTTAAAGTTGGTCCACAGTGGCTAATAGCTTTGTTCCTGATTATTATTATTGTGGCCCTCGGGGCTTATCGTTATAAATTATTGTTGGAAACCAAAAGCCAAAAAAAACTCCGTTTTTTTGATGTACTTCGACTTAATTATATTGGGCTATTTTTTTCAAGCGTTCTTCCAGGTGCTGTAACCGGGGATTTAATTAAGTTGGTTTATATTAAAAAACTCGATCAAAGTTTTAGTAAAACCTTCCTGATTACTGTCACTTTGCTTGATCGAATCATCGGATTGGCCGGACTGCTTTTTCTTGCAGGATTTTTTAGCTTGATTTACTTTTCAGAAGTCACGGCCCTTTCTCCTAAGATCGCCCATGTCATTATTCTGAATCTCTTTTTATTTGGTGGCACCATCGCATTTTTGTTAACTCTGATTTCCCCTTTTAAATTCCAAAAAATGATTGTTGATTTGATTCAAAAGATACCGCTTCTTGGGAAAAAAATTTCGAAATTACTCAATCAGCTTTTTGAACTCAGAGAAAATAGAAAAGATCTTTTGAAATGTTTTTTATTAAGTATTGTGACTCAATTTTTATCTATCCTGGCTTTCTGGACAATCAGTTCTCCTTTCTACTCCGGACACTTGCCGCTGCAGTACGCTTTTACTTTCATCCCAGTCGGGCTAATTGCCACTGCTGTTCCCATCTCCCCCGGTGGTCTGGGTGTAGGTCATGTGCTTTTTGCCAATCTCTTTTCATTTGTAAATATCGACAACGGAGCTTCGCTCTTCAATCTATTTTTCTTGCTAAGTTTTGCACATAATTTTTTAGGTGTTATTCCCTACTTACTTGTGGGAAGAAAGACAGTAATAGAAAAAGAAACGATTTAGATATTTTTAGAATGTTCAAGATCTATCATCTTTGCATATTTCAAAAGAACATAAAGTGCATTGATAAAACAAATCACAAAGCCA
>JACMPM010000118.1 GCA_014377485.1 Bacteriovorax sp.
CATAAAGATCTGTAAGGTTTCTATTAAGTGGTTTAAGTGTAGTTAAACCGTCATCATGGTCTGAACTAAAAGCAGCAGTTGTAGTCAATATTATCAGTGCGGCAGTACTAAGTTTGGAAAATAATTTCATTTAAACTCCTTGGTTTGGTTGCGCTAATTTATATAATCGTTTTTTTTTTAAAAAAAATATAAAATTTCAATGAAGATTATAATTTTTGAAGATATGTTGGAAGTTTTTGTCTTACTAAGTTATGGATAAAGTTAAAAGAATCATGTGTCATTTAATATTAATTATCTATACGCTTTAATTGAATAAAAATGCTACTAAAGTGAGAAAGATAAATAAAGTGGAGGTCTCATGAGATTCTTAATTTTTTGTATTTTGTGCATTTTTTCTTCGTTTAATTTAGAAGCTGCAGTCTGGAATGACAATCAAACATGGAGTCTTCATTACGAAGAAGAATTTTCCAAATGGATGAGTTCAGGAAATGTTCATGAATATATGTTTGTTGACCCGAATGGACCTTATTATGGAATCAATGCGGATTGTGCTGATTCGGCCTATGCACTGAGGGCCATTTTTTCTTTTGAACACAAATTACCGTTTGTCATTCATGAACCAACTTCCAAAATTTTTCTCTTTGAAACAATCAACAATCGCCAAAACAAATGGGATAATGCTGGCGATGAAAAAGGTAGATTGATTGCCATGATCAATGAAATTGGCACAAGTACTGGAACAGAAGACCTGTCATTTTATGATACATACCCAGTTTCAATTAAAGGAATCACTGCAGGAGCAATATTTATGACACAAACCGCTTTAGAAAGCGGACATCTTGTGAGGCATACATATAATATCAAAAAAATAAATCCCACAGGTTCATTTGATGTTTTGTATTCTTCTGAAAATATTGAAAAGAATAATACGCCGATGATAAGAAGAAAAGATATTGATTTTGATATACTTCCTGTATCTCCCTACGGCTTTAGAAAATTTCGATGGCCTGATCAATTAGGTAAGGACATTAATAAATTTCCTCTTGAATTAAAAGCTTCCAATGAACAATATGACTTAGCTGCTAAGCTAGGAAAAGATGGTTTTTTTAACTTAGTCAAAAAAACAATTTCAACTGTTGAAGAAACAGGTGAAGAAAAAATCAGACGTGCTTTTAATACTGTTTGTTTAGAATCAAAGGAAAGAATTATAGTTGTCAATCAGGCCCAACAACGATTAAAAGAAATTGGAAACACTTGTATGGATTACAAGGATTTCGATATATATTCAACCCCATCCAGAGATATTTCTTTGCGTGAATCATTTTTTTCATTTGAAAGAATTTATTTTGAACTAAAAAAAATGAGAAAACTAAAAAGTCTTTCTTCCGAAATGCTGAAATTTGCGGAAATTATTTTTCAAAATAAGATCAACTCAGATCAAGATCTACTAAAAGCGTGCCCCATTAATTATAGCGAAGGAAAGGTCGTTGATCTCGCTGCTTTATGGGAAAGAATTTATTTTGAAAAAATAACAAGTCATCCTAATGACATTATCAACGTTAGATGGGGGGAAGTTCTTTCACCACGAACCAAATGTAAAATTTGGTATTGATTTTCCTGATGAAAATTGGCCCCAGTATATGGGGCCAGGTTAACAATATTTATTATTTATCAATATCTGATTTATTTCCGAAATTGCGACACTCGGCTGACGTTGAGTGATTATTACACCAAGTTGTTGCTTTTGAACCACAAACCTTTCCTTGAGATTTTATCGTTAAACAATCACTTGTTGTTGTACCGGATTGCATATTGCCAACAGTGTCTGTATTCATTGAATTGGTCTCAGAGGATCCTGTAACAGTACTCTTGGAACCGGTCGTCGTATCTGAACCCATTCGAGAGGAATCTGTAGAATTATTTGTTCCCGGATTCGAACTTCTTGAGTCTGTTGATTTACTGCTGGAATTCATTGATCCAGATGATCCGGTCCCACTATTCATAGAGCCGCTTCCGCTATTTCCTGATTGAGCATATAATTTAGGGACTGACAGCGACAATACGAAAGTCAGGCAAAAGGTCGATATAATTTTTATCATAAAAACTCCTTTCTATTTTTTGTTTATAATGTTTTTTCCATTCTTCTTTTTTTCAAATGGAAAAACTGAGTTTGGCGGTTCCTGTTCAGATTTATCAATGTGTTCATACTGATTAGATTTATCTGTCCAGCGATGAACATTTTCTTTTTTAATATTTTTATTCTGTTTTGCCATATCTTCCTCCATTGATTGTTATTGAAAAAAGTTAAGATTAAATCTTCTTTAAAGAATCCTTAGGATAAAAGATACAATTTTCATGCCGAATTCACTTTTTATCTAGAATAGTTTTTTTTAAAATAATTTATTTTACTATAATTATTTTCAATGAGTTCTTGCCTTTTTTAAATGTTAAATTTTTAACAGGTCTTATGTTGCAGCTTTGAAATACGTCAAATACATTCAAACAGGAGGCAGTATGAAAAAAATGAAAAGATTAATGATTAAAACTAAAATTCTACAAAACAATGCCGGAAAAGTCGGAGCGCCTATTTTGATGTACGCGTTGGGGGTACCAGGATTTATTGTTATCTTAGCATGGTTATTTTTCTTCAGAAATAAGTAATTTATATTAATAAATAAAGTGAATTATGCCAAAAAAAAATTATGTTAAAAATTTTGTACGAGTTAGAGGAGCGAACGAAAATAATCTCAAGAATGTAAACGTAGACATTCCTCGGGATGCACTTGTTGTCTTCACTGGCGTATCTGGTTCTGGTAAATCCTCCCTTGCCTTTGGAACTTTATACGCCGAAGCGCAAAGACGATATCTCGAATCTGTTTCCCCATATGCTAGAAGATTATTTAATCAAATGTCAGTGCCAAAAGTTGATGAGATCGAGGGCCTTCCTCCGGCAGTTGCCCTTCAACAACAAAGAGGTTCTCCATCAACAAGATCTTCAGTTGGAAGTGTGACAACTTTATCAAACCTCTTGAGAATGCTTTATTCCCGTGCTGGAAATTATCCAGCAAAGCAACCTCTCATCTATGCTGAAGGATTTTCACCCAATACACCTGAAGGAGCTTGTCCTACCTGTCATGGACTAGGCAGAGTTTATGAAGCCACAGAAAAATCCATGGTACCAGATGATTCATTAACCATACGATCTCGAGCGATTGCCGCATGGCCTCCAGCATGGCACGGTCAAAATTTGAGAGACATGTTAGTGACAATGGGTTTTGATATCGACACTCCTTGGAAAAAACTTCCCAAAAAAGACCGCGACTATATTCTCTTTACTGAGGAAACACCACACTTGCCTGTATATGCAGGTTTTACTTCCGCTGAAATAAAAAGAGCAATCAAGAATAAAACGGAGCCTAGCTATCATGGCAATTTTTCCAGCGCCAAAAATTATTTACTCTCTACTTTTGCAACAACTCAAAGCGCCCTTATGAAAAAACGAGTTTCAAAATATTTGGTGAGTGGCCAGTGTCTTACTTGTAAAGGGCAGCGCCTTCGGCGTGAATCTTTATCTGTGACATTCGCAGGATATAATATTGCAGAAATTAATGATTTGCCGTTAAAACAACTGGATTGTATTTTTCGCCCCTTTGCTGAGGGAACTTCTGAGGCAATAGCAAAACTAAAAATTAAGCATCCCGAACAAGCATTGGCAGCTAAGCGAATAACAGAAGATTTGATTGCCAGGATAAATGTTTTGCTTGATTTAGGTCTGGGGTATCTAAGCTTGGCCCGCAGCACTCCAACTCTTTCACCAGGAGAGCTTCAGCGGCTTAGGCTTGCTACTCAGGTGCGATCAAACCTCTTTGGTGTCGTTTATGTTCTCGATGAACCAAGCGCAGGACTTCATCCATCTGATACCGAAGCTCTGCTTCGCGCGTTTAATCGATTAAAGTCCGCTGGCAATTCATTATTTGTCGTAGAGCATGAGATAGATGTAATTCATAGTGCAGATTGGATTGTTGATGTTGGGCCACTCGCTGGTGAGCAAGGAGGACGTGTCCTTTATAGTGGTCCGCCTCTTGGGCTCAAATCTATTTCGGAGTCCCTTACGAGACGCTATATTTTCGGAGAACACCGTCTACCAGAGCGTACTTTAAGAACACCAAAAAATTGGTTGTCTCTCAAAGGTCTCACTCGAAATAATTTAAATAATCTCGCAATAGAATTTCCTTTGGGAGTCTTTACTTCTGTCACTGGGATTTCTGGTTCTGGGAAATCAACTTTAGTTAGTCAAATTCTTGTCGAGCTTGTGAGTCATCGACTAGGAGTTAAGCCGGCTCATGAAGATAGTGAATCTATCGATCTAGAAAAAGCAGAGGTGAAAACTCTAGGTGGACAAATTACTAAGGGCATGGAGGGCATTAAACGGTTAGTTCAAGTTGACCAAAAATCCATTGGACGAACACCTCGCTCAAACCTTGCAACTTATACCGGACTCTTTGATCATGTTCGAAATATTTTTGCTAAATCAAAATTGGCAAAGTCGCGTCGTTATGATGCGGGAAGATTTTCATTTAACGTAGCAAAAGGCAGATGCGAGAATTGTGAAGGAGAAGGATTTGTTATGGTAGAACTTCTCTTTCTTCCTAGTGTCTATACCCCTTGCCCAAAATGTCTTGGGGCACGCTACAATGCTCGAACACTAGAAGTGAAATATAAAGAAAAAAATATCGCTGAGGTACTGAAGATGACAGTAGATGCGGCTTTCGATTTTTTTCAAGAGGAAAAACATATTACTCGATCCCTCAGTGTCCTTAGGGATGTGGGATTGGGATATATCCGTCTGGGACAACCGGCCACGGAACTATCGGGTGGAGAAGCTCAGCGAATTAAGCTGGCCACTGAACTTCAACGAATAACTCTAGGTGATACTCTTTATGTTCTTGATGAACCAACGACTGGTCTCCATCCTGCTGATGTTGAAAAACTCATGGCCCAGCTTGATAAATTGGTAGATTCTGGAAACACAGTCATTGTAGTGGAACATGATATGAGAGTTGTTTCAGGAAGTGATTGGGTAATCGATATGGGTCCTGGGGCCGGAGATGAAGGAGGAGCTGTTGTGGTGAAAGGAACTCCTTTTGAAGTCTCAAAAGCAAAAAAAAGTTTGACTGCAAAATATTTGGCTCATTTTTTACAAAAAAGTAGCAGGTGAATATTGATTTATGTAGATACTTCTACTGTTGGTGTAAATTATTTTTTCAAAGAATCTAATTCTAAAGTTCAATTTGAAGCAATCTTTTTGAATAATTTGACGGCATCTAATGGAACTTACGATGCGAGTTCAACTCCAATTTCATTTTCAGAATTATTTATATTATCTTTTCAAATGGGATTTTAGTTTCTCTCATGGCAAAAAATTTAAATTTTAGATGTCTCAAAAAAAACTTCGCGGAAATGAAATTTACAGGGATATAATATAACATTAAAGGAAGTCTGAATTAATCATTGAAATTTGCCGCTACAAAATCTCCTTTTGTTGAGATGTACATTAACAGCTCACGGATTTCTCTTTCACTATTAATTTGAAAGATAATTTTCCAGCTCTCTTTATTTTTATATACACTTGGTTCAATTTTAACAAAAATCGAGTCATGCCATTTTTTTGCCAATTGTCCGATGGATACGAGGTCAATAATTTTTTCTCGTGAAAAATTAATCATTTCTTGTGGTGTTATTTTTTTTATGTTCATTTTTTATTTTCTATAAACAGATGTCATCAACAAAATTAGTATGGTGAGGATGCTACATTACTATTTAATTTTTTTTCATTAAATTTTGATTACGATTACTAAAACTTCAAATCGTAATCCAATGGTAATTTTTTTTTGATAATTCTTATGTTTCTATTTCACATCTTCTAATGAAAGAAGTATTTACCCACGAGGCAATCATGAAATTCACTCGCTTATTCTCTATTACTGTAGGATTAGTATTAACAGCTTCTATGGGTTTTGCTGCAG
>JACMPM010000119.1 GCA_014377485.1 Bacteriovorax sp.
ATTTAGGCAATGTTTCGATACATTTCTTTAATCCATCTGCATCAATAAAACCCATTCTAAAAGCAACTTCTTCCAGACAAGCCACTTTCAATCCCTGTCTCTCTTCAATCGCTCCAATATAAGCAGAGGCCTCTAAAAGCGATCGCGGAGTCCCCGTATCAAGCCACGCAACTCCTCTGGTAATAATCTCAACTCCCAGCTTCTCTTCTTTCTTATAAGATAAAATCAAATCAACAATCTCAGTTTCCCCTCTAGGAGAAGGAGTCAAAGCTTTCGCTCTTGCCGCTGCAGTCGAATCAAAAATATAGAGTCCAGGAATTGCATAATTAGATTTCGGATCAACTGGTTTTTCTTCAATGCTCTTAACCAGTTTAGTTTTTTTATCAAACTCAACTACACCGTACGCTCTTGGGTCCGCCACGCTGTAGGCAAAGACTCTTCCAGAAATCCCATCAGACTTTTCTTTATGAGCTGCAATCGCGCTCTTAAAAAACCTGATATCACCGTAAAAAAGATTGTCCCCTAAAATCAGGCAAACATCTTCGCCAGCAATAAACTCTTCACCTAAAACAAAGGCCTGAGGAAGACCATTAGGTTTATCCTGAATTTTATAAGTTAATTTAATACCCAATTGCGATCCATTTCCAAGAAGTGCTTCGAAATGTGGAAGATCATGTGGTGTTGTAATAAGAAGAATATCTTTGATCCCACCCAACATTAAAAAACTTAATGGGTAATAAATCATCGGCTTGTCATAAACAGGCTGTAACTGCTTCGTCATCACTTTTGTCATTGGATAAAGACGTGTTCCTGATCCGCCAGCTAGAATAATACCTTTCATTATAGATTCCTTGTTTTTAATTCCTGATACATTTTTATAACACCTTCTCTCAATGAAATTGTACTTTCCCATCCAGAGTACGCTTTTATTTTCTCTGAATTTACAATTAGCGAAGTTCTTTTATTTGGTGTTGGTAAAAATTCAACCTTCACCTGACTCTCACTTATAGAATTTATTAATTTAATAACTTCAACTATCGAAGTTTCAATTCCTGTACCTACATTATAAATCTCATAAGATAACATTGAAGGTTTACTCACCAGACTTAGAATTGCACTGACCAGATCTTCAACATGAAGATAATCTCTCGCCGATTCCATTTTATCAAAAATTGGAACTGGAGTATTTTCAATCGTAGACTTTAAAAGTTTATCGATAAGTCCAACAGTCTGATTCTCTCTTAATGAATCGCCGTAAAGAGCTGAGGCCCTCAAAATTGAAATTTTTCCATCTGATAATTTCAAATTCGAAAGAGTATCTTCGACCAGCAATTTGATTGCTCCATACAAAACTTTAGGGTGAACTTCGGTTACTTCTGTTTTAACACCGGGATCTTCTAAGTCATAAAGCCCACCGGCCGTACTCAAATATATAAAATGTCCTTTGGGATTCACACTGAAAAAACTTCTGGCAAGTTCAATTGTCCCGACAAAATCATCAGAGATGTAGCGCTCTTCAAATTCTGACCTTGGTCCCACACCGGTAGCAGCATGAATAAGCACATCAAGGTTTTTTACAAATTCATCAGCAACTTTTTTATCGGCAAAATTACCAATAACTAATTTTTCATTTGATTTGATATCCGCTGGTTCACGTCTCGTTAAAAGTACCAAGGGAGTTGTTAACTTTCCCCTTAAAGCTTTTCCGACAAGACCTAATCCTCCGGTAATCCCTACAATCATAAGTTCTTCAGATAAAAATCGATTGTTTTTTTAATACCTGAAGTAAAATTTTCATCCGGAGAAAATCTTAATTCTTTTTTAATTTTGTCTGCATTGATTGCATATCTTTTGTCATGCCCCGGGCGGTCTTTAACAAAAGTAATGAGGTCTTTATATGATTTACCCGATACGCGAGGTTTAATTTCATCCAGCGATTCACAAATAGTTGTGACAACTTCGAGATTGGTTTTCTCTGTATTTCCACCAACGTTGTAAGTCTCACCTACACGTCCAGTTTCTAAAACTTTCATAATTGCTTCACAGTGATCTGTTACATAAAGCCAGTCACGGATATTTTTTCCATCACCATAAATAGGAAGATTTATTTCTTTTAGAGCATTATGAATCACAAGAGGAATTAGTTTTTCTGTATTTTGAAATGGCCCGTAATTGTTCGAGCAATTTGTGGTCAATGTCGGAAGTCCAAAAGTATGTTGATAAGCTCTGACCAGATGGTCTGAGCTCGCTTTACTTGCAGAGTATGGACTGTTCGGTTGATAAGCATGCTCTTCAGTAAAGGCCGGATCATTTAACTCCAGCGATCCATACACTTCATCTGTCGAGACATGTAGAAATCTAAATTTCTTTTTTGCATCTGCATCCAGTGTATCAAAATAGGCACGGGCACATTCCAGTAAATTAAAAGTTCCATTGATGTTTGTTTTGATAAATTCTGCCGGCCCGTCG
>JACMPM010000120.1 GCA_014377485.1 Bacteriovorax sp.
CCAAAAAAGTAGTAATTAAAAATTACTACGCCAATATTGGTTCACCTGGTTTTAAGCTTTGTATGGAACTCGCGGGAACCCCACAAATTTTTGATTTTCAAGATGAGAAGGATAAGTGGAAAAATACCGAACGATGTTTTTTCGGAAAAAATGATTTTGTGGAAATATCCTTTTTAACTAGAGAATGGAAAAGTTTTATAGAATCTAAATAAATAAAATAAAAAATGGTGAGCTATTTTTAGAAGTTTAAAATAATGTTTAAAAAGAAATGTATCCGGATTTTTATCAATTAAAATTTGCACTTCGTCACTTAAATCCTCATATTTGACCATTCGTACACTGTGAAACCTTTGTGGTTTATTGGTTTCTGGATCTCTCTCAGGATGATAATAATCAATAATCATTTTTCCATCCTTTCCGACGATTGTAAAATGTCCTCCTTTTTCCATATCAGAATACAGAAAGCTTCCATCATCCAAGAGCTGCACACTGCCAAATCCTTCTGCTTTAAATTCTCTCCCTTCCGGATCTTTGTTATATTTCCACAATTTTTCATTGTTTTTTAGTGAGACTATTTCCAGTGAACTAAATCGCTCATTGAAATCCCAGTTTTTATACATCAGCAAGTTTCCATCTTTTGTAAGTTGAACATCATGTACATTAACGTCCCACATAAGATTAATCCAAAACAATTGCCTGATAGGTTTTAAATCACGATCAAAAAATATTACAAATCCTCTTCCCGAATTGACTATAAGATCATCTTTTGCAAACTCCTTACTTTCATTAGTAATTAAGTTAATCGAATTAAAATGGGTGTACTCATTATTTATTTCTCCTTTATCTTTGTTCATCAGTCTATAGGGGAGGCATATTCTCAAAGGGGGATATTTTTTTATCTCGGCTTCAAGCTGGTCTGTATAATCAAAAACATTCCAAGATGAGAGTTCATTTCCGGTTGAAATATCGAGCGCAATTATTTTGTCAAATTTTGCTTCAACTCCACGGATAAATTTTTTCTCCAGAGAAAGAAAGTAGAGTGTTTTTTCATCGTGACTTGCTCTCATAATGTGATGAACGATGTAAGGTCTTTTCCATTTTTGAATACCATTTTCATCCAATAGAATTATAAAACCTTGACCGTCTTCAACTATAAACTCTGCAACTTCACCACTTTTAAAAAAATGGCATAGATTTGACGAATTATGGATTAAAGGAATCATTTTACTATCGAAGATAGTGCAGTCGATGACAAATGCGTTCGATATTTTCCTGAAGTGTTTGTAATTCTCGGTTACAGAATAAAGTGAAATAATGATCAGAGAGATTATACCGAAAATACTAGCAACAACTTTTGGCTTTTTAAGCATAATTTTTAATTACTTAAAAGAAATTGTTTTGAAGAGCTTCCCGAGTTTAAGGCAGGTTTTATAGAAAGATTTGCACCCTTTGTTTTACCTGCATTATGAGCCTCAGCATTGTGTTGACCACCTGATAGGCTTGAATGTCCAATACGTGGATAAACGATTCGTAAGTTTTTTTGGATATTTTTTTCTATGGCCACTAAATCTCCTCCTGTTGCTAGAGTCGATTTTTGTTTTTCAATTTTTTCAATATATCCAATCGCAATCCCATTAAAAAATGAATTTTTGCTGGATTTCCCTTTGAGCCTTGGATTTTCTTTTTGAGTCTGTTTCCACAAAACACTTAATTCTGTATCGAGAAAATGGGCCACATAATCTGCCAATTCTACTGAAGTAATATCGCCTATAACTTCAAGATAAAAAATTCCACGGCCGTGATTAAAGACAGGAGAGACAAAGAATGTTTTTAAAATTTCATAGATTGCTACATGCTTGGCACTTTTTCTAGTCGCTTCCAGAACTCGTTTTACGTAAACTATTTCATCATCTGAGTCATGTCGTGTTTTACTTAAATCTAGATTGTGTTCAAGTAAAAGCTGATTGGCCTTTAGAGTTGCGAGTTCGCGCTCGTGAATATTATCGGATGAGGCTAAGGCCAGAAGTTTTTTTAAACGAGCTAATATTTTTTCAGTTTTCTCATCACTTTGGCTGACTTTTTCATTTTCTAAATCAATATTAGCATAAGCACAATAAACTTCCGGTCCCCAGCCAAAACTTTTACAGGCAGTGTGAAATTCTTCCCCGTGTAAAATTTGCGGGCCTAGTAAGAGGTAACACATAAAATGAGCTAGCTCGTGGCGGATGATATTTTTTAAAACTTCATCTTTTGCCTGATACATTAATTTTTTGGATAGTCCCAATTCATATGAACGTGAGTCGAAATAGCCTAATCTGGTATTATCTTCGAAGACCACAATATTTAGGGGATAGAGGATGCCTTTATAGAGTATACGGCTTCTCTCCATTTTCAATTTCATCTCATTATTTACAATCTCGCGTACGTCGTTGCGTACGCGAGATATAAAAGCTGAAATTGTTTTCGAATGAAGAAACATTTTTTAAAAACTCACAATATTAATTGCGAGAACCTAGGGCACCTTTAAACCACTCACGGTTCATGCGAGCGATGTTTTCGATCTTGATTCCCTTCGGACACTGAGCTTCGCATTCTGCTTCATTGGTACAATTTCCAAATCCAAGCTCGTCCATTTTTGCAACCATTGCCTGAGTTCTCGCTTCAGACTCAACAGCACCTTGAGGAAGTAGAGCAAGTTGAGAAATTTTAGCTGAAACAAAAAGCATGGCAGAAGCATTTTTACAGCTTGCTACACAGGCACCACAACCGATACAAGCAGCAGCATCCATTGCTAGTTCTGCGTTTTCTTGTCCAATCAAGATAGCGTTAGCGTCTTGTGGGTTACCAGTATTTACATTGACGTATCCACCTGCTGCGATGATTTGATCGAAGGCACCGCGATCAACCATTAGGTCTTTAAGCACAGGAAAAGCTTTAGCTCTCCATGGCTCAACAACGATGGTGTCACCAGTTTTAAATTTTCTCATGTGAAGTTGACAGGTTGTTGTTTCAGCTTCCGGCCCGTGAGCCTGACCATTGATCATCATCGAACACATTCCGCAAATTCCTTCGCGGCAATCGTGATCAAAAGCGATCGTATCGCCTTGCTCTTTAATCAGTTTTGTATTGAGAGTGTCCATCATTTCAAGAAATGACATATCAGGAGAAACGCCGTCGAGTTTATAGTCGACCATTTGACCTTTATCTTTATTATTTTTTTGTCTCCATACTTTTAAGTTAAGAGACATTGTATCTGTACTATTTCCGCCCATGGTAATACTCCTTACTTATAACTTCTTTGAGTTAATTTTACAGTTTCGAACTTAAGCTCTTCGATGTTTCTAATTGGTTTTGCTCCGTCACCTTGGTATTCCCAAGCGGCCACATGGCAAAAATTCTCGTCATCTCTCATCGCTTCGTTTTCTGGAGTTTGAGATTCCTCTCTAAAATGTCCACCGCAAGATTCTTTTCTCTCTAGAGCATCAAGTGCCATTAGCTCACCTAAGTCTAAAAAGTCAGCAACTCGACCGGCCTTTTCCAGTTCAGTATTAACATCAACAGATGATCCAGAAACTTTTACGTTTTTCCAAAAGTCCTCGCGAAGTGCTTGTATTTCACTG
This sequence comes from Bacteriovorax sp., assembly GCA_014377485.1. GTDB lineage: Bacteria > Bdellovibrionota > Bacteriovoracia > Bacteriovoracales > Bacteriovoracaceae > Bacteriovorax. Next base: position 3,621 of record JACMPM010000120.1, read on the forward strand.
ATTGCTTTTTGAAGTCCAGCTTCATTTCTTCCCATCCCAACGTATTCCCACATAATATGGCCCAAGGCCTTGTGGAATTCATTAACCGTTTTATTCCCATTGATTGCCAAGAGTTTTTTGTATTTTGAAGATGACTCTTGAAGTGCTTTTTCGAATTCAGGATGAGTCAGATCAATTTTTTCAAATTTTCCAGAGGCAAAATAATTTCCGATTGTATAAGGTATAACAAAATATCCATCAGCTAGACCTTGCATAAGAGCAGAAGCTCCCAAGCGGTTAGCTCCGTGGTCAGAAAAATTAGCTTCACCTAAAACAAAAAGTCCCGGAATATTGCTCATTAAATTATAATCAACCCATAAACCACCCATGGTGTAATGGATCGCAGGGTAAATCATCATCGGCATTTTATAGGGGTTGTGATCTGTAATACGTTCATACATTTCAAAAAGGTTTCCGTATTCTGCACGGATTTTATCTTCACCTTTTCTCTTAATAGCATCAGCGAAATCCAGGTAAACAGCTTTTCCTGTAGCTGAGACTCCAAAGCCAGCATCACATTGAAGTTTTGCATTTCTAGAAGCAACGTCTCTTGGAACAAGGTTACCAAATGATGGATAAATTCTTTCCAAAAAATAATCGCGTTCGTTCTCAGGAATAAGATCCGGTGATCTTTTATCACCTTTAACTTTTGGAACCCACACACGCCCATCGTTTCTTAGAGACTCAGACATCAAAGTTAATTTTGACTGATGATCTCCAGAAACAGGTATGCATGTCGGGTGAATTTGAGTGTAACAAGGGTTAGCGAAGTAGGCGCCTTTTTTATATGCTCTAAAAGCTGCAGAAGCGTTCGAGGCTTTGGCGTTGGTTGATAGGTAATAAACATTTCCGTATCCACCTGTCGCTAGAATAATAGCATCTGCTGTGTATTTTTCGAACTCACCAGTCACCACGTTTCTCACAACTATTCCTCGGGCCTTTCCATCAACCATTACCAGATCAGTCATTTCACGACGAGTGTATGATTTAATTGTACCTTTATGAACTTCTTTCATCATTGCAGAATAAGCACCTAATAAAAGTTGCTGTCCTGTTTGTCCGCGAGCATAGAAAGTTCGAGAAACTTGAGCGCCACCGAAAGATCTATTTGAAAGTGTTCCACCGTATTCACGAGCAAAGGGAACCCCTTGGGCCACACATTGATCGATAATGCCGCTAGATACTTCAGCGAGGCGATAGACGTTCGATTCGCGCGCTCTATAGTCACCACCTTTTACGGTGTCGTAAAATAGTCTATAAACTGAATCGCCATCGTTTGGATAATTTTTTGAAGAGTTGATTCCGCCTTGGGCTGCAATCGAGTGCGCGCGTCTTGGTGAATCCTGAATACAAAATGTCGTCACATTATAACCAAGTTCGGCCATACTGGCAGCTGCGGAAGCACCGGCCAGACCAGTACCCACAACAATGACTGAGTATTTTCTTTTGTTGGCAGGGTTCACTAATTTCATATGAAATTTATGACTCTTCCATCTGTCAGCAATCGGTCCAGTAGGAACATTTCCATCAAGTTTTTTAAATTTACTGTTTTCTGAAGTCATGACTAGTGTCCTCCTTGGAGGTAGCAGAAAATCGGCAATGATGAAAAGCCGATCACTACAAATAATCCAAATAGTTTTGAAGCGAGTTGAATTTTGGGCATGTATTTTGGGTGACTGAGACCTAGAGATTGAAAGGCAGACCAGAAGCCGTGGCTAGTGTGAATACCAAGAGCAATCATCGAGATTATGTAAAATACAATATGAAGTGGATCTTGAAAATATTCAATTGTTGTTTTGTAGATATCTCTCATTTCGATACCATCAATAGTTGTTGAGTATTGAGTTCCAAATTTTAAACCTAAAATATGGATGACTAAAAAGACTAGAGCGATGATTCCAGTATAAGGCATAGTTTTAGAAGCAAATGTGCCTCCGCGACCAGACTTTATATACGTATGATATTCTACGGGCCTTGCTTTCTTATTTTCGATGACCAATTTAATGGCCATTAAAATATGAGCTAGAAAAAGTCCCAGCAAAGCAGCTTCTGCCAAATAGATAAGTGGATTACTAGTTAGGGCGTGGGAGTATTTGTTAAAAGCAGCAGGGCCTAAAAACAAAGTGCAATTCCCGACAAAGTGGGTGACTAAAAAGCCGCAGAGAAGAAGTCCGGTCGCGCCCATGATCTGCTTTTTTCCGATCGATGAGAGTGGCGAACACTTACGTTTAGAACTCATGGGAAAATGCTCCTTGAATGGAATGAAATAATCTGAATTCTTAATGATTCTATCTCAAGGGTAATGATAGGTTAAGTATAATTTAATTAGACATTGGTATTCTCAAATAGGTTAAAATAAAACCTATTTGAGAATACTGGTGTTTTGGGAACGAATTGTGTCACAATAGTGAAATAATTTTTCTAGAATTGGATAAGAAATGAAGGAAGTAAAATCAGAATTAGAATTTGTTGGTTGGCGTGAAATTGTCAGTCTGCCAATGTTCAAACTGCTCGATCTAAAGGCTAAAATTGATACGGGAGCAAAGACTTCTGCTTTGCATGCCGATGAGATTGAGTTCATTACCTTTAAAGGAAAAAAGTATGTACGTTTTTCCATTGAAACAGATGAAGGGAAGAAAAAGTATATTAAATCGCGTTTTTTAGAAGAGCGCGAAATTAAAAGTTCAACAGGACAAAAAACTATACGTCCGGTGGTGAAAACCAAGATTCGTATGGGCAAAAGTGAATTTGAAATTGAAATCACATTGATTAACCGCGATCTTATGGGTTTTAAAATGCTTATTGGAAGAGAGGCCCTAAATGGAAGATTTTTAATTAACCCTGCGCGCTCATACTTATTAAAAAAATGATGTTTATTAATAATGCACATCAAGACCGGAGTCCAGTTAAATGAAGATCGGCATTTTATCTAGAAGCTCAAATATTTATTCAACAAAAAGACTGATAGAAGCTGGCAAGGCCCGGGGACATGAAGTTGATGTAGTCGATACATTGAAATGTTATATGGATATCACTTCAAAAAAACCAATGGTGTATTACCAGGATCGTATTCTTGATGATTTCGATGCCATCATTCCACGCATTGGCGCTTCAATTACATTCTATGGAACAGCGGTTATTCGCCAATTCGAAATGATGGGCGTGTCATCTCTTAATGAAAGTGTCGCTATCTCTAGAGCGCGCGATAAACTGCGCTCACTACAACTTTTATCGAGAAAGGGAATTGGGCTTCCAATCACAGGTTTTGCTCACTCTACCAAGATGACTCAAGAGCTAATTAAATTAGTAGGTGGTGCACCATTAATTATTAAACTTCTTGAAGGTACTCAAGGCAAGGGAGTTGTTTTAGCAGAAACTGACGGAGCTGCTGAATCCGTTATCGATGCTTTCAGAGAAATGGACGCCAATATTTTGGTTCAAGAATTTATAAAAGAAGCTCGTGGTTCCGATATTCGTTGTTTTGTTATTGGTGATGAAGTTGTGGCGGCCATGAAGCGAACAGCTAAGGAAGGAGAATTCAGGTCGAACCTTCACCGCGGTGGTTCTGCTCAAGTTGTATCTATTACAGCTGAAGAACGCCAAGTTGCGCTCGACGCTACCAAGGCGCTGGGTCTAAATGTTGCAGGAGTAGATCTCCTAAGATCTGATAGGGGGCCATTGATTATGGAAGTCAATTCTTCTCCTGGTCTCAATGGAATTGAGACAGCAACCGGCAAGGACGTTGCTGGGATGATCATTGAATATCTGGAAAAAATGGACAAAAATTGCACCGAAACAAAGGGCAAAGGTTAATTATTTTCAATGAATATCAAAGAATTTCCCGCAGAGTTTTTTATAAAATTAGAAGGACAAGATTTTCTGCTTGGAAGACTTTCAGTTAATAAAATGAACCAATCCTATTGGGTAGAAATTGACATTGTTCAGAAAGAATCCAAAAAAATATGGGCCCATGTAGGAAATCTTTATGGAATTAGAGAACTCGACGAAGCCATTGACACGTCTGTGCAATCACTCTCAGATTATTTAAAGAAAAAATAATAATAATTTAATTAATTTTTGTTTTTAGAAAGCTAAGCTATAGCCTAGAGGTTACGTAGTATGCGTTTCAATTTGGCCAATAAATTAGCTGCACAATCGGAGATGTGGGAAAACATTTTCACCACCAGGCGCTCCTTTATCAAAAAGCTAATAGTGGCGATAATGATATCTACAATTGGTTATAGTCTTATCTACCTTCTTTATTATTTTACAAAATTATATTTTTCATCAGTAATCGAAATTGTAGTTATCCTCATTGTTTTTTATAGCGGATTTTTAATCGGTCTTTCTTTTGCTGTTATTCTTAGTATTGCTGCCGATTATTTTTTTATTCCACCAATTGGAAGCATTTTTGATTCATTCGAAGGCAATGAACGTTTTGTCATAATTATCGCCATTGCTATTTTTGCTGCCAGCCTTGCTTCAACTCTTAAATCTGCTTTTCAAAAAGTTGCCCTCGCTAAAAAAGAAGCTGAGTTTGCTTCGACAATGATGGAAAAAGTTCTAGCCCTTGTAGCGCATGATATTCGCAATCCATTAACAACGATTAAAATGGGGGCTCAGCTTATTCTTAAAAATCCGGAGAAGACTGACAAACATCAAGCAATACTCAAAAAAATGGTTACTTCGATTGACCATGCTGACTCGATGATTAAGACTTTATTAGATACTGCCAGCATCAGAGCTGGTAAATTTGTTTCTCTGGTTTTTCAAAACTGTGATCTCAATAATAAAGTTGCCCTAATGATCGAAGAAATGTCGCTTATTCTCTCAGACAATCTTCACTTTATTCCCAGTGAATCAATTTGGGGAGATTGGGGAATTGATGGCATCCATAGGGCCTTAGAAAACTTAATCACCAATGCAATTAAATATGGAACCCCCAACACACCAATCGAAATTAAACTATTCACAGAAAACCAGCAGGCGGTGCTGTCAGTGCATAATGAAGGCAATGAAATATCACCAGAAGATCAAAGCAAATTATTTGAATCATTCCATCGTACACAAAATGCTGAAAGCAGCACTATCAAGGGCTGGGGGCTTGGATTGTCTTTAGTTAAAGCATTGGTGACAGCTCATGGAGGAATCGCACAAGTAGAAAGCAGCAAAGGGAAGGGATCGACTTTCACACTAAGATTGCCAATTCAAAATGCGAGTCAAAAATTATAAACGATGTAAGAACAAGTAAGAAGAATCCGTCATTTTAATGACTTAGCAAACTACTCAAACGTCAATTTAGTGACTTAGCAAATGTAAGTTTAGATACAGAGTTTCAAGCAGTTAACAATTATTAACATCATTTTCATGGCCTTTTGGCTCAATTAAAAGTTGGCACGATGTCTGCAATACTTATTCATGTGTGTGGAGAATCTGAAAAAAGGATTTTTTTAGACCTCCTGTGAATGTCTCTCAAAAAGCCCATTGCTGAAATACGCTCTGGGCTTTTTTGTTTTTGAAGATCAAAAAAATGATTAATTATTATGATGAACAAAATTTTGATGAAGTAATATTCTCAAACTCCTGCCTCTAACACCTTCTGAATTTATAAACTGCTCATTCACTTTAATTGATTTCACAATTTATTGAATTCCAATTCATTAGTTGCAACTTAAGCAATGTCAGCTTAAAAAAATTCTGTCTTTCGAGACACTAATTTTAATCTATGTAAATTAACGGTACTGAATTGAGCCGAGAGCCAAATGATTTCAAAGGATCACAAGTATTTTTTCATTTTCTAATCCCAAAAAATATTTTTTTAGTATTCTTGAAGATGGTTGCGAATGAGAGATTTGTAAAACTCTCTATTTTCGACTATCTGTTTTGGTTCGATGATATTGCGAGCTTCAGAAATAGCTTTGAATCCGTTTTCCATTCTTTTCTTTTCTAGACTAGTAATTTTCTTTTTAAGAATCGAGTATTCGTGTTGATTCATTTTTGGTTCTAAAACAGTCTGGATAAGCACTACTCTCGTTTTTTCGATTTCTTCTCTTAAAGAAACACTTTGAGCATGTGTTTTTTCTTGAAGTGCAAGCAGTTTGCCTTTCTGAACATCAGTAAGCTTATCTGATTTCATAATAAAATCGCGGGCTGTAACGGCCGCTGGTTCAGTCTTTACAATGACAACTTCTTTTATTTCCTTTTCTACTTTTTGTTCAGCAATTTTGTGTTGAGCACAGCTTGATAGAGAAACCATAAGAAATACTGGAGCGAGTAATGTAAGAATTTTTTTCATATATCCACCTTTTGAAGATTTTCAATAAATGTAATTGAAGAAATGATTAAAAACTGTGATCTAAATCAGTTAACGTTAATATTTTTTGACCATACTGTTCTTTAACTCAGAGTATTGGTCCAAGGCCCGGCGTTCAAGACATTTTTAAAACCATTCTTTTTGAGTATCCCAACGGCAATGCCACTGCGAGTTCCAGAAGCACAACATAGTATAATGGTCTTTGTTTTGTCTAATTTAAGAGACTCTTTGTTCAGTACATCCAGAGGAATATTTATACTTTGTGGATTATGACCTTGAGTGTATTCACTAACAGATCGGACATCAATTAAGAGAGCACCTGATTTTAAAAGTACTGGCAATTTATTTTTTATAACTTTAAAACGATAAAAACGGTAAGCGAAAAATAGAATAATAATGATAGGCAAAATATATGATTGATAATTTTCAAAATTCATTCGAGACCTCATAGTTTTATTGTGACAATCTATTCATATAATAAATGAAAGGGGTCGTCTTGAGAAAATTAGTAACATGGATTAAAAAAAGAAAGGTGAGTGATTGGATTTTTGTCATCATTATTATATTTGCCTTATTTATGAGAGGACCGGGTTTATTAGAGCAATATAAGCAACAAGGAAATAAACTTACCCCGATTGTTTTGAATGGAAAATTTTTTCCTCCTCCACAAACAAAGTCTGTCTTAGTTTTTTGGGCCTCTTGGTGTGGGCCTTGTACTATCGAGCTCAACCGTATTCATAGTGCCATCGAAAAAAAAGAAATTTTACCTATTAATATTTATGCAGTTAATCTTGGCGAATCCTCGGACGTGGTTAATAAAGTTATGCATGAGAGAAAATTTAAACTTCCAGTTATTCTTGATGAAAGAGGAGTACTTGCCAACCTCCTCAACGTTAGAGCAACACCTACTATTGTCTTTGTTGATGAGTCTGGAAAAATAAACTGGATCAGCTCAGGCCTAAGTCCGTCTCTTATCTTTAGAATAAAACACTTCTTAGAAAATTGAAGATTAACTCCCACTTATCCAGATTTCATATATTTACTTTGCCTATTTTTTTTAGGGCTCTATCTAAAGTATAATTTTGTTGCATCTATCTGTCAATTAGTTTATATATATGTGAACTAATGAACAAACGAATTGATCTGGAGTCACTATATATGCCAAAAGAAAACAATAGAGATATGACACTTTATGAAATGCAGGCAGATATCTGCTACGCGCTTTCTCACCCTGTGAGATTGTATATATTGGATTTACTGGCCAATGAAGAAATGTCCAGCTCTCAGCTGCTGGATGCCTTGGAAATACCGAAGGCCAATTTATCTCAGCACCTTTCCGTTTTGAAAGAGGCCGGCATTTTAAAAAGTCGAAAAGTTGGATCTTTTCAAATGCTCTCCCTTGCTATTCCTAAAATTAAGGATGCTTGTCAATTAGTTCGAGGAATTCTTTCTGATCGCCTAAATGATGAACAAAAAAATATGACCGAGCTTAAGAAAAAACTAGATGTTCAAACTAAGAAAACTAAAAAAATATCAAAAAAGATAACCAAAAAGGTTCTAAGATGAAACAATTTAATATTCTCTTTTGGCTTTTAATGAGTTCAAATGCTTTTTCAAAAGGAAAAGAACTAGATGAGCTTATTAAAGCAACCAACGAAAATTCACTTGCGCAAAAAGCTGCCAACGAAAGTGTAAGTGCGGCTGTCTTAGTGCAAGAAAGAAGCACAAAGCATTGGCTTCCAAAAGTTTATCTAACAGGTCAATCGTTCCTAAGTAATGATCCTGGTACGGCTCTTATTGGGAAGCTTTCACAACGAGAAATTCAAAACTCTGACTTTATGGCCGATTCTCTCAATCACCCTGCAACATCTCTCTACACCAAAGCAGTGATAGGACTTAATCTTCCTTTATATGAGGGAGGTGAAAAGGTTGCCGTAAGTAAGGCGATGACCTTTATGAGTGAAGCTCGTGCAAGTGAAGCCCGTGCCGTTGGCAACGAATTTTACGCTGAAGTCGTGAAGAACTATTTAATTGGCAAAAATCTTGCCCTTGAAAAATCTGATCTGCTTAAGAGCAAAACAACTATCGATTCTATTATTTCTCGTTATCAAATAGGAAATAAGAGCAATCAATTAGGATACTCCGGTCTCTTGGGACTTAAGAGTTTAAAAAATAAAATTACAGGCTTACTCGACGAAAACAATGCTAAAAAATTGGCCACCGAAAAAGCGTTAACTGAACTTTCAGGTTCAAAAGTAAATTTTAAATTTTCAGAAAACTCATCTCTTGAGTCCTTAATAAAAGAATATCTAAGTTATTCTGAAATAACTTATATTCCTTCTCAGAAAGTTCAATCTTTTTATCTAAACGCCAAGAGTGCAGTGGAAGTCATTGATGCAGAGAAGTCACGCAATCTTCCTCGCATTGGTCTTTTTGGTGAAGGCTATGCTTTTAACGGCGACCGCGCTACCGGCAAAGGCTATACCACAGGGATCTATTTAAATTGGAATATTTTTTCTGGTAACGATTATGGTGCCAGTAGTGAAGCGATTCATAAATCAAAGGCTGCCCAGTATCTTGCGGAGGCTACAGAGCAAAAAGAACGTGTTGAATATGAAGGATTAAAAGACGGGCTCGATGCCATTAATCACTCGCTGTTTCTTTTAAAAGAAAGCGAAAATTACCTTGAGGAACAAACGAAAATTTCTCACAACCTATTTAAGAATGGTCTTATCAATGCTCTCCAATATGTTGAAGTTCTCGCTCGACGTGTAGATTTGATAAAATCAAAAAGTTCAGCAGAGGCAGAGCTCATAGAGTTGCGTTCTCAATTAACTAAAAATTCAAATGATACTTCTAAACAAGGAGCACTTCTGTGAGCTCGAATATTAAATTAGGTTTCGCAGGAACACTTGCACGCCTTTTTATTAAATCTAAATTGACCATGGTCATCGCGGCTACAAGTATTTTAATGGGCGTAATGGCCGTTTATCTCACTCCAAAAGAAGAAGAACCACAAATTTCAGTGCCGATGATTGATATCGAAACAATAGCCCCTGGTCTTGATGCCCACGAGATTGAGCGAAAAATTACAGAGCCGATTGAACGTGCGGTATGGGGATTAGATGGAGTTGAATATGTTTATTCTACCAGCCAGACCCATGGAAGTTTAGTCACGGTTCGCTTTAAAGTTGGTGAACCAATTGAGCCAAGTCTATTAAAAATTCATCACAAACTAACAACCATTAGAAATCAGCTGCCAAGCAACTCTATGCCTAGTGGGGTGAAGTCTTATTCAATTGATGATGTCCCTTTTTTAATTCTTACTTTTAGTTCACCTACGATGGATGACTATGCTTTGAGACAAAAAATTGCTCCGCTTGCCCGCGAGCTCTCAAGTACTCCCGATCTTAGTCGAGTCGAAATTTTGGGAGGACTAAAGAGAAGTGTTAGAGTTATTATAGATCCAAAAAAATTGCGAGACCGTGGTGTGGCACTTGGATCTGTCGCGATGGCCTTAAAAGCAAATAATGTTTTTTATCCGGCCGGAAAAAATTGGGGCAATAAAGATGTTTTAGATATAGATATCGGCGGAAAATTCAATAATGCCACTGATATTGAAAATGTGTCTATTGGTCAGCGCGGAGGAGCAGTTGTTCGCGTTAGAGATATTGCTCGTGTTGTAGATGGTCCTGAGGAGCGAACACGCTCGTCTAGCTTAGTGACTAAAAATAGCAAGATTCCAGAGAATGCTGTTTCGATTATTTTTGCGAAAAGAAAGGGCACCAACGTTGTTACCCTCGCTCGTAAATTATTAGACCGGGCTGAACTTTTTTCTAAAACGTTGCCTACTGAAATAAAGATGTCAGTGCTTCGAGATTATGGAACGACGGCCGGGGATAAGTCCAATGAGTTGATCAAACACTTATTGCTTGCGACTCTTTCTGTTACGGTTTTAATTGCTATTGTTATGGGGTTTCGCGCTTCATTGGTTGTGGCCATTGCGATTCCAGTTACACTAGCACTAACCTTAGCTGTGTATTATTTCATGGGTTATACACTTAACCGTGTTACTTTGTTTGCTCTTATTTTTTCCATTGGGATTCTGGTCGATGATGCCATTGTAGTAGTCGAAAATATTGAGCGCCATCTTCATCTTGATAAGAAATCAGGTATGATTAAGGCCACTCTTAGAGCGGTTGCAGAAGTTGGAAATCCAACAATTCTTGCAACCTTCGCGGTTATTGGTGCGATCTTGCCAATGGCCTTTGTCCGTGGTCTCATGGGACCTTATATGAAGCCCATTCCAGTTGGTGCCAGTGTCGCGATGATTCTTTCGCTCTTTGTCGCTTTTATCGTTACTCCTTGGGCCGCTGTCAAAATATTAAAAGATGAATCTCATTCACATGATCACGCTAATGATGAAATTCCTAAAGTTAGCAAGCTCGATCAGCTTTATGAAAAAATGATGGGGAGCCTGTTAAATAAGAAGAAGATTTCAATCCTCTTTGGAGCGTTCAGTGTCACTCTTTTAATAGGTGCAATGAGCTTGGTTTATTTTAAATATGTAAAAGTAAAAATGCTTCCTTTTGATAATAAAGAAGAATTTCAAGTCTTGATTGATTATCCAACAACAACGAGTTTAGAACAAAATAGAAAATGGTCAATTGAGCTTGCTCAAAAATTAGTGAATTCACCAGATGTTAAAAAGGTTCAAGTCTTCACAGGTGAGCCCGCACCTTATTCATTCTCTGGAATGGTAAAGCACACTTTCATGAGACGAAGTGATTATCAAAGTGATTTCCAAATTCTCCTCTCTAGTAAAGAAGAGAGGAAACAGAGAAGTCATACTATTATTGAAAGTTTGCGTCCTATGATTCGTGATTTTGCAGATTCAAAAAAAGGTCTTTCTAAAGTTTTGGAAATTCCGCCGGGACCGCCAGTTCTCTCAACTGTCGTTGCTGAAGTTTATGGGCCAGATGAAAAAACGCGACTCGCAGTCGCCAAAGAAATATATACTATCTTTAAAAATGAACCAAGTGTTGTGGATCTCGATTATACCTGGAGACCAGCACGTCCTCGGAAAGTTTATAATTTTGATTATGCTAAAGGGGGAACGCTGGGAACCAATGCACAGATGGTGGCCCAAAACGGATCACTTCTATTTTCTGAATCAAGCATGGGTCTCTTAAATGATATCTCCAGTCCTGAAGAAGTGAGTATTGATCTCTCAGTGAACAATGAACAAAGATCTGGAGCGAATCCTTTTTCCAATATAACGACGCCTTCGTTTGAATCGGGAATTGTTGATGTTGGAGAGGCATTAAAAGCGCCTGTGATTGTAGAAGGCGAAACACTGTATCGAAAAAATTTAAAACCACTCTCATATGTAATGAGTGAACTCTCGGGTGCAGAAGAAGCTCCGGTTTACGGAATTTTAAAAATTACTCCACAAATTAAGTATCCTCTGCAAACGGCCGATGTTCCTTGGGATACAAAATCACCAGTGGTGAAGTGGGATGGTGAATGGTTTATTACCTACGAAGTCTTTAGAGATTTAGGTGGGGCCTTCGCGGTTGTTATGGTTCTTATCTATATTTTAGTTCTCGGATGGTTTAGAAGTTTTGCTGTTCCTCTTATTATTATGGCACCGATTCCCATCTCGCTGATTGGTATCTTACCTGGTCACGTAATTATAGGATCCTATTTCACCGCTACCTCCATGATTGGATTTATCGCAGGTGCCGGAATTATTGTTCGAAACTCAATCATCCTGGTTGATTTTATCGAACATCAGCTCGCTCTTGGAATGGAATTAAAAGAAGCCGTCATTAGTGCCGGTATTCTTCGCTTTCGACCAATGCTTTTAACTGCAGCTGCCGTTGTGGTGGGAAGTTCTGTTATGTTATTTGATCCCATTTTTCAAGGCCTGGCGATTAGTTTAATTTTTGGAGAAGTGGCGGCCACTGTATTGAGCCGTTTTGCTGTTCCAGTTCTTTACTACTGGGTTGTTGGAAAATCGCGAGTAAAATTTATTAAAGGTTTAGAAGCTGAAAAAGCACTTTTAGAATAAGGAGAATTATTATGAAAAAATTGTTAGCACTATTTTTAGGTTTGACGATGACTATGGCACTGGCCAGTGGATTAGAAAAAATAAATCCTCTTGAGGCAGAAAAAATGCAAAAAGAAAAAAAGGCAATTATTGTAGATGTTCGCGAGCCCAATGAGATTAAAGAAGGAATGGCCAAAGAAGCAATTTCAGTTCCACTATCAACTATGAAAGATAAAAAAAAAGATTGGGAAAAAATAGTAAATACTTTTCCTAAAGATAAGACTGTAATTGTTTATTGTGGAATTGGCGTACGTGCCGAAAAAGTGGGACTTGAACTCGCTAAAAAAGGATATAAAGTTCTCAACATGGGCGGCTTTGAATCTTGGGAAAAAGCAGGATTACCACTAGTAAAAAAATAAATTTATATATGGAGAGAGAGTTATGTCTATCAATAATCAAGTTAGGGCCTTTGCTGGAATATTTATATTAATCAGCCTAGCACTAGCTCACTATCAGTCACAAAACTGGCTTTGGTTCACGACCTTTGTAGGAGCAAATTTATTGCAATCAGCATTTACTAAATTTTGTCCACTTGAAATAATTTTGAAAAAAGTAGAAGGAAAAGAGGCATAAAAATCTAACGATTGGCACTTCCTTTGCATTTTTTTATTTGGGTAGTTTAATTTAAACAAGGAGAAGTTTATGGTGAAAAATATTAATGATCCCGAAAGAGTCATTCGGTTTGTAGTGGGAGCTGTGGTTGCTTCACTTGCTTTTTGGGGTCCACATAATAACTGGTTTCTATTAGGGATTATTCCTTTGGCAACTGGCTTTGTGGGGACTTGTCCGCTTTATATGGCCCTTGGTATAAATACTAATCGTCAAAAGAGAATTTAGTTCTCAAATATTAACTGCTATCCGCAGAGAAGTCTGCCTAAGGCTCCTGCTTCTCGCGGACATACATCTCATCCTGGGAATAAAAAAGCCACCCGAAGGTGGCTGTTATTGATGTTGAGAACAAAAAGTATTTCAAGTTAATAATGAGAAAGGACGTTTTATATCCGATCGGTAGTGTTCTGTGTGCATTTAAACAATAGAACACAAATTCTCAACTTATATTTCCTGTTTGCGACAAGGTTGCTACAATACTTCCTTCCTTGTCTAGAATCTCAATATTGTTATTTAGGAAAATGAAATTTCTTTCATACAAAGATTTAGACAATACGAATCGATCTCTGTCTTATCGTTCCTTGTCTTTAATAAAGCAGATATGATGCCAAAATTTACATTCTCTAAATACCGGAATTAATAGATGCATTCTGATCACTTCTTTTTGCGAAGACCAAAAAGGGAGCATTTAGGGGAAAAATGCACTACACTTTTTTACTTTTTGAGATTTTTTTCTGCACAAACTTCATTACTCAATATTTTTCCTTTTTCAAATTCCGCAATATTTCCCAGCGTTGTATGAGCAATATTTGATAAGGCTTCTTCAGTTAAAAAAGCCTGGTGTGAAGTCAAAAGTACATTGGGAAAGGTCAGTAAACGTGCAAGCTGATCATCTTGCAGTATTTGGTCAGATAGATTTTCAAAAAAGATTCCTTCCTCTTCCTCATAAACATCGAGGCCTGCATAACCCACATGTTCTGATTTTAAAGACTGAATAAGGGCTTGAGTATCAATCAATGCGCCTCGACCGGTATTAATAAGCATGACACCGCTCTTCATTTTGGAGAGTGCACGAGCGTCGATAAGATGACGAGTCTCAGGAATAAGCGGCACATGCAGGGAAATGATATCCGATTTCTGCAACAGCTCATCAAAGCTCACATATTGAACACCTGCCGCAACCAGCGCAGGATTTTTTAAACTATCAAATGCTAAAACGTGACAGCCAAAGCCATTTAAAATCTTTGCCATGATAGATCCAATTTTTCCTGTTCCAACAATACCTACCGTTTTATTATTCAGGTCAAATCCAACAAGCCCGTCCAGCGAGAAGTTGCCCTCCCTTACACGACTGTAGGCTCGATGAATTTTTCTATTTAAAGAGAGAATCAGTGCAATGGCATATTCGGCAACGGCATAGGGTGAATATTCTGGAACTCGAACAATTCTAAGTCCAAGCTCATTTGCCGCCTCGAGATCAACATGATTAAAACCAGCTGATCTGAGAGCGATTAATTTTGTTCCACTTGCTGCAATAATCTTTAGGGTAATGTGGTCGAGGCGATCATTAACAAAGGCGCAAATACAAGGGTAGCCCACGGCAAGATTTGCAGTATGCTCCGTCAGTCTTGTTTCAAAAAAAGTGATCTCGTGATTATGGACTTTGTTTTCTTTTTGAAAAACAGACTTTTCAAAATTATGAGTATCAAAAAATGCAATTTTCATAAAAGCTACCTAGGTAAAAGATCGATCATCCATAATCTGATAAACTAAAGAGGCAAGTGTTCGCGCACCCTTTTGAGAAAGATTATCGTAAACTGGATTGTATTCAAAAATTCCAAAATGCTGACATTTCAATTCATCAATAGAGTAAAGCAAAACGTCTTCCACAAAATCATAAGGTAAGCCTCTGTGGTTAACGGCACTGACACCTTCCATGATTCCAGAGTTCAAAACATCAGCGTCAAGGCTGAATACATACATGGTGTCTTTATGAAAAGGTATCACCCGTTTTAAAAATTTATCTGTCTCTGTAAAGTCTTTTGTTCCATAGCGAATATCTTCGTAGGTAGCGACAGATTCAGATCCATTCGGAAGATTGCTCATCGTAGTGATGGAATTGGCATAATCATGAATACCAAGTTGGATGATTTCAAGCTCGCCTTCAAAATGATTCGCTATCTGGCGAAAAGGAGTTCCCGAATTAGGATCTTTATCTGTTCTCGTATCGAGATGGGCGTCGAGATTAATCACCACCAATTTTTTTGTAAAATGATTTAAGGCCTGCAAAGTGGGATAGATATAGTCATGGCCACCGCCTAAATAAACAAATTTTTGGGTGCGAGTCTCAGAGGCCAGAATTTTTTGAATTTTTCCAGCTAAATTGAGTTGAGAAGCCTTGAAGTCTGCTTTTTCATCTTCACTGTCCGCAAGTTCTATATCGGACCACTTTAAGAGATTGTGACAGGCCAATTTTTTAACAATTGTAAGAATTGCTTCCGGAGCAAAAAGTGATCCTCTTCTTCCAAGATTTCGGACTGTGCCAATATCAGAAGAAAATTTTAGAAAAAGAATGTCGGCCAATTCAATTCTATTAGTCTTATTATTGATGATTCTCTCGAGATCTCTTCCTGAGAGACTATTCGCTGTATTTTGCATAAGAAAATTCCTTTTCTGGTTTGTAAAAAACTAAAGTCAGTATATCATTTATTTATAAAAATGAATAAAGAATGGTTTGTTTTCAAAGGCACGCATCACTTAGGTCCCTTTTCTATCGAAGAGATGGAAGAGTTTTATCGTGTCGAAGAAATTAATTCCCAAACTATGGTTTGGAAAGAAGGGTCCGAGAGATGGGAGCCGCTTTCAAAGACTAAGGCCTTTCATTTTCTTTTTACACATGAAGTTCCAGTAGAAGTTGTTACCAAGCCCACACTTGAACTTCCTAAGCATAAGAAAAAGGAAGCTGTTAAATCTAATGCTCAAAGCGCAGAAGACGCACCACCGCCACTTCCTCATATTCCAACATTGCCTAAAACACCGCAGGAAACAGTCACTCACCACTCTGTGGGGCATGTAGAATTATTCGATGACGATCTTCCACCACCTATTCCTCTCGATGCAATCCTGGCCCCTCGGGGACAAGTAAAACTAAGAATCAAATCTAATGATAAAAGCACAATCCTTTCTCGAATTACATTAATCTCGGGCATTGTGATTTTTGCGGTTATTATCGGTTGGTATGCTCTCACTCAAAGAGATGCCGGAATACAATTGAGAATAAAAGGCTTGATGCCGGTTTATTTAGAAAAATTAGAAATGACGGCAATAAATAAGTCTTCGCGTTTTGAAGTTGCCTTGGCCCTTTCGCTAGACAGCCTTACACTTTGGGGAAGTACAAATTATCCGGGTGAAATTTTTGCAAATATCCAGCTGAAGTCAGTGCCTAAAAAGGTTTTGGGAACTGAAGATGTAGTGGTGACAGTTAAAGGTGAGTTTAAAAATCATATTGGTAAATTTACTCGTATGGCCTTAACCCAAGGGACGAAATTCCTGCCGGGAGAATACGCCGTACATGTTGAAGCGAGGGAGACTCATTTTCTCAATCGCAATTTTAAAAGCCTGTCTGGAATTTCTTTTTTTAAATCGCTTAATAAAACTTATTCATACAATGACACTACTCTAATCTATGCGGGAACACCGAGAGAATTTGAAAAGAGGATTATAGAATATTCAGCTAGTATCACAGGTGAAATGCTGAAGCCTTATCAAGATAAGTTAGAGCGCGTTCAAACTTTTGAATCCATTTTAAACGCCACTTCTCAAAATTATTTAATGGAACTTGAAAGAGCAAAAACAGGGAAGTCCATTTCTCTATTTGAAACCAAATTTATTAAAGAAATTTCGCCCCTTTTGCAAACTTTAATAGTCAAGGCAAGCGAGTTGTCAAAAGACCCAAAATTTAATGAAGATGACAGCTCTAAACAAGTTATTGCTCCTTATCGTGAACAAGTTCTGCTTGGAAAACAAATTGGGGAAATGGCCAGTGATATGATCACTAAAACGGAAAAATTTAAAAAACTCAGGGATATTGATAAGACTGCCCTAAGATCCGAATTTGATAAACGCGCCAAGGGCATCAAACTTCAAATTGATATGAATGTAAAAAAGCTCGAAGAGCAAATCCAAAAAATTTCAAAGTAAAACTTAATTTTTAACGAACTATTTCTAATAGTTGATCAAAGCTTAAGTCTGGTTTTTCAACATTTGAAACCGGCGCATTTGGAAGTGTATTTACATCATAATTGGTCTTCATGGAATAATCGCGGTCAATCCTGTTTCTCAAACCCTGTTCGGCCTTGAACCAACTTATTTTTTTGGAAGTTGTGGCACAGCTTGCAGTGTTGGTGAGCCCCCAGCGAAGTTCGGCGCAATGATAAGGATCAAATGAAAGTGCAAATAAATTCATTAAAACTAAATCTAAATTAATTTCAATTTTGGGTGACACTTTTACAATGCACGATTTTGATTTTGCTAAATATATTTCTCTTAAATCTTTCACCAGGTCGGTTTCAAAATATTTAATATTTGGGTCATGATTTAAATATCCATTAATCATTTTATCCAAAAACTTTTTTCCTTCTCGCACCGATGCTTTCAATCTTGCATCACGAGATGGGGTTGCATACAATTCCCAATCTCCGTCTGAACCGTAGATATTTTCAGGCAAAATCTCAGGATGTGATTGATTATCTACATTAAATTTAAGTGAAAAATTCACTGCTTCCTCGCGATCTAATACATCCTGGCAAAGCTCATCCATTAGATCCGTAAATTCTGAAGTAGGATTATAAATAATGACTCCATCGGCAAGCATGCTTCTCACATAATCATAAAATGAAACTTCCTGGCCTTTGAATATAAAAGGTCCTTTTTGGAATTGAATCAAAGAATAAGAATCGAGCTCCACATTTGGTTTTGACTCAATTCTATTCCCTGCAACCGAAAAAGGTCTAAAATTTGAAAAGCCTCCACCTATTTGAACTCTAGTTCGCGCAAATTTCTCGCCGTAGGTAATAGATGTTAAGGAATTATCCGGATGAGCATCAATTAAGAGAATTTTACCGCTAGAAGTAATATCGTAAACGACTGCTACATGTCCGTTAGCATCGTATAAAACAGTTCCTGGTACAATAGATTTGCGGTCAATCTCTACAGGATAAGTATCTCGAAAAAGTTCTCCTGAATCATTGAGAGAAGCATTTGTTCTATAAGAAGCGGTTGAGATGGATTCAGTTGAATCAAGAAGAATTTTATTAATATTATCTCCATTTTTTACATAGCGCTTGGCCGTCACAATATTTCCAAATTTGCTGTAGCGTATATCATTTTTAAGACTGATAAAACTGGTGGCTGCCACTAGATCAGTTGTATAGGCGAAGGGGAGATCATTCATCCAGCTAAAATAGGCCCTCAAAATAAAAGGAAGATCAGCACAATCTGAAAAAATATTTTTTAGACGATTCGGATTCATATTGTAATAGAAGGGATTCGCAATTGGACTTCGCAAACATTCATCAATCGTTTTGCAATGACCATTTTTTCGGGCCATTCCTAGAGTATGGACAAAATCTTGATAGAGTTTTTCATGACCAGTATTCCAGGTTTCATTTTGAATCTTCCAGAGAAGACTCTTTGTTTTCTCCGCGAATATTGATTGTGAACTGACCATCAAGATAATGAGTAATATTAATTTTGTATGCATTTTTAATCCTTAGTTGGAAGACTAAGGATTCTTTACCTGATTAACTTGGGCAGAACTAATACCCTTTTATTAATTAATATAATCTATATAGTAAAATGTTCTAGGTTAAAAAAATGGGATAAGCTGCTTTTGGTTCATAAGCAAATTTCTGATCACAAATATATTCACCTTTTTCATTCTTCTTCACAGAGCTTCCAAAAAATACTGGGTCGTGTTCAAAAATCATGGTGAGATGTTTTTCCTCAATAAATTGCAAAAAACGTTTTTTATCAAGAGTGGTTACTCCGGGTGAGATATCGTAGCCCATTACCCAGGGAATATTGACGTGATTTGAAGTGGGAATGAGATCGGCCATATAGATAAATTTATCGTCATAGGCATGAAGCAAGTAAGGAGTGTGCCCCATTGAACAAATAAATTTTAAACCTGGAAGAATATCGCCTTCCATTCCATCTACGAAGTGAAGCTGATTATGCTCACCATACCAGTCTAGTACCGGTTTAAAGTATTCGGTGTGAAATGAACCACCATCTCTATCGGTTGGATGATGAGAATACTCATAATGCTTAAGATGAAGGTGTACCATTGCATTTTTTAGCACGGGTTCCATTTTTCCATCAACCATTTTTCCAATTCCACCGACGTGATCGAAATGCAAATGGGAGATTACTAAATCGGTGATGTCAGAGGGTTTCAAGTTGATTTCTGCAAGGGATCTTTCTAAGGGAGAAATTCCACCAACAACGGCAAAGCGTTGATCAAATTTATCACCGTGATAATCGCCAATGCCGGTGTCGATCAAAATATTTTTTTCGCCAGTTTTAATAAGTATCAAGCGAAGAGCAAGTTCTATACGGTTCATTTCGTCGGCCGGATGGACTTTACTCCACAGGGGTTTGGGGATAATTCCAAACATCGCGCCACCATCAAGCTTGAAACGCGCAGGTTCAAGAGAGAAATATTGTTTACTTTGCATATTGTTAAACCTTTTTTGAGTGCAATTGTTTCTCAGTGTAACTCTAGAGCAAAATAATGGCCATATATTGGGCGTCGCTCCTTTAAGGATTTAGCCCATGCCATTATTATGACCACGTCTCAAAAATTTTAGCACGAAAACGATCATTCCATATTAGGAGAGTCTATGAACGTCCATGAGTATCAGGCCAAAGAATTGATGCGTAAATTTGGCATTAAAGTTTTAAATGGTCATGTCGCAAAAACTGCGGATGAAGCCGTAGAAGCAGCTAAAAAACTTGGTGGAAATATTTGGGTTGTTAAAGCTCAAATCCATGCCGGTGGTAGAGGAAAAGGCGGAGGCGTTAAGCTTGCTAAGTCTTTAGATGAAGTGAGAAAAATTGCTTCGGAAATTTTAGGTATGACTTTAGTGACTCACCAAACTGGTCCTGAAGGGAAATTAGTACACACACTTCTTGTTGAAGAAGGATGCCTTATTGATCACGAATATTATGTTGGTCTTGTTTTAAACAGAGACACTTCAATGGTGACATTCATGGTCTCGACTGAAGGTGGAATGGATATTGAGCACGTTGCTGAAACGACTCCAGAAAAAATTATTAAAGTTGCGGTTGATCCAGCGACTGGTTACCAGCCGTATATCGGAAGAAGGATTGCTTACGCTCTTGGATTGCCGAAAGAGCAACATAGAGAAATTTCTTCTTTTTGCGAAGGTCTATACAACCTTTATATGGCCAACGATTGCTCAATTGCAGAAATCAATCCGCTTGTTACAACTAAAGACGGAAAAGTTTTAGCACTAGACGCTAAACTTAACTTCGATGACAACGCTCTTTTCAGACACCCAGAAGTGGCCGCTTACCGCGACCTTACTGAAGAATCAGAAAAAGAAACTGAAGCTGCTAAATACGGTTTGTCGTACATTTCTCTTGATGGAAACATCGGGTGTCTTGTTAACGGAGCTGGATTAGCAATGGGAACTATGGACATCATCCAACTTGAAGGCGGATCTCCTGCAAACTTTTTAGACGTGGGCGGTGGAGCAACTAAAGAAGCAGTAGAAAAGGCTTTCTCAATTATTTTATCTGATAAAAACGTAAAAGGAATTCTGGTTAACATCTTCGGTGGGATCATGAAATGTGACATCATCGCGGAAGGAATTATTGCAGCTGCAAAGTCCCTTGGTGTAACAGTTCCTCTAGTTGTTCGTCTTGAAGGAACAAACGTTGATTTAGGGAAGAAACTTCTTAATGAATCAGGACTTAAAATACTAGCCGCAAACGATCTTGGCGACGCTGCTAAGAAAATCGTTGCTGCTGTGAAGGGAGCATAATCAGATGACTATTTTAATCGATAACAATACAAAATTAATTACGATCGGAATCACTGGCAAACAAGGAACATTCCATACTCTTGGATCTCAAGCATATGGTACAAAAGTTGTCGGTGGTGTTACTCCTGGAAAGGGTGGAACTATTCACGAAGGTTTTCCAGTATTTAATACCGTCAGAGAAGCAATGGAAGCCACTGGAGCAAACGCTGCAATGATTTTCGTTCCACCAGCTTTTGCAGCTGACTCAATCCTTGAGTGTGTTGAAGCAGGAATGCCACTCGCGATCTGTATCACTGAAGGAATTCCAGTTCTTGATATGGTTAAAGTTAAGGGAGCATTAGTTCGTTCTAAAACTCGTTTAATCGGCCCTAACTGCCCGGGTGTTATCACTCCAGGACAATGTAAAATCGGAATTATGCCAGGACAAATTCACCTTCCAGGAAAAGTGGGAGTTATCTCTCGCTCTGGAACTCTTACTTACGAAGCTGTTTACCAATTAACTCAAAGAGGAATTGGCCAATCAACTTGTGTTGGTATCGGTGGAGATCCAGTTAACGGATCAAGCTTTATTGATATCCTTGAAATGTTCAACAACGATCCTGGAACTGACGCTGTTATCATGATTGGAGAAATTGGTGGTTCGGCAGAAGTCGACGCTGCTAGATGGATCAAGAAGAATATGAAAAAACCCGTGGTCAGCTTCATTGCTGGAGCTTCTGCTCCAAAAGGGAAGAGAATGGGACACGCTGGAGCGATTATTTCTGGTGGGGATGATACGGCAGAAGCTAAGTTCAAAATCTTAGCAGAATGCGGTGTTACTTTAGCTAGGTCCCCAGCGGAACTTGGACAAACATTAGAATCTGTACTAAAGAAGAAATAGTAATAATCAATTCGGGAGATCACGATTATGGAAAGAACATTTTCAATCATTAAGCCAAACGCAGTAGCTGACAACAACATCGGAAAGATCATTTCTCTTTTCGAAAAAGAAGGTCTTAGAATTGGCGCTTTGAAACTTACTCACTTATCAAAAGAAAAAGCAGAAGGATTTTATATTGAACACAAAGACAGACCATTTTTTGGTTCTCTTGTTGGTTTCATGACTGAAGGCCCGGTAGTACTTATGGTTCTTGAAGGCGAAAACGCAGTTGAGAAAAACCGTAAACTTATGGGAGCAACTAATCCCGCGAACGCTGAAGAGGGAACTATCAGAAAACTTTACGCTAAGTCGATCGAAGCTAACGCTGTTCATGGATCTGATTCTCAAGCAGCTGCTGATAGAGAGATTAATTATTTCTTTGATAAAAATGAAGTTCAGAATCGTTTCTAGATAATTTAAGGGGGCCCTCTTCGGAGGGCCTTTTTTTGTCTTTTAATTCAAAAAAAATTCCGATGTAAAATTTAAGAATCTTGTCATTTTAGTCAATTAAGTTGATGACGCCTTATAGAACTTGCTCAATAGCTTGGAATGTATGTTACACGCACTCCATATAAGACAGATCTTCATGCCTGGTTCGTGAAAATTACCGACAGTTTTTTTTTGATAAAGAAAATCATGGTGTTCATCTGCCTTTTCATCTTGAACGTAAATTCAGAAAATATCTCACTTGTGGAATTCCTATCTATGGGATCGCACGTTTCAGTGTCCATGCTGTTAAAGAAGATAAAATTGTGGCGTTTAGTTGTAATGGCAGTACACTTTGTCCGAGCTGTACCGGAGGACGAACAGCAGATACTGCCAAGCACTTACTAGAAGAAGTAATACCTGCTGCTTTCGAGACGAGCTGAGTTTTTGCGAAAGTCACTGGCCATTTTTCATAGAGCAATAAATGATCATTATCAAAAAAACTAAAGTATTTAATTTATTAAATCCTAAAGTTGGTGCCATTACTGTTATTCAACTTTTTGGGGGAGGGAGAGCGATCCGAGTTGCATTTTAAGAGAAAGGTATTCTAATTTAACTTATAGACAACATTGCAGCTTATTTTTTTTATATATTTTTTTTCAATCTCGATGATGTAATAACAATATTTTTTTGCAAATAAAATTAGCGTGCGGGGTGAAATGTCCTCATATGATCAAACTTGCTTTTGCGGGAAATACCATTTTTCACTACGAACATATGACCTTTATATAAAATTATGAAATGGTACAACTCTTGCTTAATGATTTATTAATAAAGTGAAGAATATCATTTCAATCAGGAGAGAATATGAAAAAAATTAAATTAATGATCACATTTCTAGTTATCATGGGTGCATTTGCTGGATGTGCTACTAAGCAAAATATGGAAGGAAGCAACGTAGTACCTGGGGCAGCGGGAATGGTAACTACTAAAGAAGCTGATAATAATAATACAAGTATGACTGTTACTGTAAAACATTTAGCACCGGCCCAAAAAATTTATACAGGTGCTACGAATTATATAGTATGGGTTCAGCCAGAGGGTACTGACACTTATCAAAACGTAGGCGCATTGCAAGTTGATAGTGATCTGGAAGGAAAGCATACTACCACTATTCCCTATAGAAGTTTTAAAGTTCTCGTAACTCCCGAGATGAGTAGTATGACCCAATCACCAACGGGACCTGCGGTTTTTGAACAAAGAGTTATGCGCCAATAGTACTTAGTTTTATCTGGCATCAATGGTTGGGATAGGCATGACCTTGCTATGCCATCGGCCGCGAGCAGAAAAGTTGCGAGAGTACTTTTTTTATCTCGATTTGCCCCATCATTGTGGAACTATTCCCAAAAAAAATTTATATAGTTTTTGAAATCTATTTAAAAATGGTCGGACTCTTGCAAGTTATTTTTTTGTTCTTTACGACATCAAAAACAAAGGAGTTCCTATGACTGCACGCCACGGCGAAAGTGTTTCAATATGGTTTGATAAGGTCTCTATGCCGTCTTGTCCCACTCTTAATGAAGGTTTTCGGGCCGATGTCTGTATCATTGGTGGAGGAATTGCTGGGCTCACTACAGCTTATTTATTAATGAAAGAAGGATTATCAGTCTGCCTAGTGGAGTCTGATGATCTTGCCAGCGGACAAACTGGAAAAACCACTGCACATTTTGTAAATGCTCTTGATGACCGCTTTTATAAGCTTGAAAGATTTCATGGAGAAGAAGGATTAAAACTGGCCATCAACTCACACAGCGAAGCCATAAGAAAAGTTGAAGAGATAGTTAACCAAGATAAGATAGAATGCGAATTAAAAAAAGTCAGCGGTTATTTATTTTCTCTCGATGATAAGGAAGAAGATGTTCTTGAAAAAGAATATGAAGCCGCTCACAGGGCCGGATTAGTTGATGTTCAACACCTGGCATTTAGTCCATTTCAAAATTTTAACCTCGGTCCTTCTCTGCATTTCCCGAGCCAAATGCAGCTTCACCCTATAAAATACCTGTCGTCACTCGCGCAAAAAATTATTGATGGTGGTGGAAAAATGTTCACCCAGTCTCATGTCGTTGAAGTTCATGGTGGTGAGAATTCTTATGTTAAAACTAAAAATGGTAGTGTGATTTACTGCGACTCGATTGTAGTTGCGACTAATACACCAATCAACGATATGTTTACTATTCACACCAAACAAGCCTCTTATAGAACTTATGTCATGGGCTTCAAGATATTAAAAGGAAGTTTTCCTGATGTTTTATTATGGGACACACTCGATCCTTACCACTATATCAGAGTTGAACACTCGTCGGATTCAGACATTTTAATTATTGGAGGTGAAGATCATAAAACAGGACAAGAGGCTCATCCTGAAACATGCTATCAAAAACTTGAAACCTGGGCCCGTGCTCATTTTCCATTTTTAGGTGAAGTTGCCTACAAATGGTCAGGCCAGGTTATGGAGCCCGTTGACGGACTTGCTTATCTTGGAAAAAACCCAATGGACGAAGCTAACGTTTATGTCATTACCGGAGACTCAGGAAATGGTATGACTCATTGTACGATTGGGGCCATGCTTATTACCGACCTGATTATGGGACGTGAAAACCTTTGGGAAAAACTCTATTCACCTTCTCGAGTGTCCCTGCGTGCAACTAAAGAGTACTTGAAAGAAAACTTAAATGTAGCCGTTCAATACGCTGACTGGTTAGATCCAAAGTTTAAAAATAATCTTGAAAATCTTGAAAATGATTCAGGTATTGTTTTTAGAAAAGGTGGAAAAATGATGGCCGCTTATAAAAATGAAGATGCCGTAGTTGAATACATGAGCGCTGTTTGTCCTCACCTGGCCGGAATTGTCCATTGGAATAGTTCAGAAAAATCCTGGGATTGTCCATGCCATGGTTCACGTTTTGATTGTCATGGAAAAGTTATAGAAGGTCCCGCCAATAGCGACCTTAAAGCTGCTGATGATAACAAAGATATTCCTAAGTATTCTCCAGGAGAGATCCATAAAAGTGATCATCCGTTATAATTTTTTGATAA
>JACMPM010000014.1 GCA_014377485.1 Bacteriovorax sp.
AAGGCTTGTTTCTTTATTATTTGAAATCAATGTCTCTCCAGATCCTCCAAGAAATGCTTTGGTCTCGATTGGTCCCAGCTTAAGCTTTGGTGATGTGAGTTCAGCATTTGCTCTTAAGTATAAACTTTCTTGTTCCATTTTAACTAAACTTCTATCACCTTCTATTTTTGAAAGTGAAGCTCCTCCACCAAATGATAAATAATCATTTACTGTGACATTTTTATAGAGTGAAACGCCATACAGCGTTTCTCCTGTTGATGTTTTTCCTGTAAATAAACTTCCATCTACATAAGGAGTCTTAAAGTTCACATTATTTAAACTAAAATTTCGAGGAGTGAAGTCGCGATCTGAATTGGCCCCAGTCGTCTCTCTTAACATTTGAGATAATTCTGAAGGAACATGAGTAACAGGCTTACCGTTAGAATCGTAAATTCTAAATCCTAAACCATGGTCAGGAAGAGTGGTGTCTTGTATTAGCGCTTCAGTTCCAGAACCTTTTTTTGATTCATTAGTTTCACTATAATTAAATTTAATAATTTTTCCAGTTACAGGATCCGTAGAGATAGCCGTAGCGTGCGAGCCACTTAAAGTTTTATAGGATACAACATAGTTGTGAGTAAATCCCAACTCATTAAGCATTTGAGTTTGAGCTAAGGCAACATCACGACAAATCCCGCCTGGTTTTCCACTTTTAACAGAGTCTAAAAGCTGCTCCACATTTACAAATTCACCACGAGCTTTATCACCAGCATCTCGACGAGCATAATTGTAACGATTTCCAAAATTACCGCCAAGCTTTGAAACCAGCTCGACTTTTTGTTCAGAAGTTAATTTGTCTTTAGCCGCAGCGAGAGTTGACTTCCAATCTGCAGAGTTATTAACCATATTTTGAAAGGCCATTTCTTTCATTAAAAGTCCTGAAGGAAGTTTCGACCCCAGATAACTTTCAGCATATTCATTTAATACTTTTTCTTTATCTGCAAATTTCAAACTATCTAAGTTATTTCCCGGATGACTCGATTTGTACTTGTTCGTCAAAGAATCTATAGAATAAATATCACCGGATTTAGTATTCCCTTTTTGGTAGAGTTGCCCCATGTAATTGATATAGTCATCGCTCATGAAACGGCCAAGAGAATTTTGTTCGAATTTTTTATCACTTAAAAAAACCACTGCTTCAATTTGAAAATTGCGATTATCTACTCTCTTTTCTAAGCGTAAATTTTCAACTACTTCTTTAGAAGTTTGAAGAGAAGACTTGTCACAATCGCGATTGATTTTGGTATTTTCAAGATGAGATCTCATATTATCATCTAATGAAGCCAAGGCTTGAACTTGATCAGCTTGTTGAGTTGTAAGTTGAAATTCTCTATTTGGCATAGGGTGCCCGCCCGGAGATTTCAAAACTACGTCTCGAACATCTTCTGATAATGTATAAAGCTTACCAAACGCATCTTCGGCATGCAGCTGGGTTGTTATAATAGACATTGCCAGGACAAAATATATCTTCTTCATTTTAATTTTATCGTCTAAGTATTAAACAAACTTTACTTAAGCAAATGCAACTAATTCCATCAGGCTAACTTTACGAAAATTCGATATATTTCATTTTATTCTTAAGACATTAACCGACCGTTTTAATTAAGTATCAAGACCTTATCAAAATTATTTTGAGGACAAATAAGCTTTAACATGCTAAATAATTTCTAATGGGTCCCAATAAGAACGCACCGCCACACAATAATCTTTTCATTGTTTTAGAATCTATCTATTTTCTTCATCGCATTGGTGATCATCAAGCTGCACTTGTTCTGTCGGAAGATAGTGAAAAAGATATTGGAAAATCTCCTATTCATTTAGTACTGGCACAAATGATCGACCTAATTAGAAAATATGAACAAAATATTTTCAATGCAAATGATTATTCTGATTTAACAAATAACCTTCAAAAGCCAATTGAAGAATCCGGAATTGCTTTTTACCAAGGCTGGCTCCATTTTTTGTTGGGCTATCATCTAAAAAACGAAGATGAATTAAAGCTGGCAGCTTCTTTATTTCTTGAAGGATCTCATCTCAGTGAACTTTACGAAGTTTATTATTGGATGAATAATTTCAGACTTCTCCCTGTAGAAGAAAAATTCAGCACTTTCCTCCGCACTTATCCTGTAAAATCCATTTATTCTAAAATCATGGGGAATACTTTTTATAAAGAAGAGCTTAAACCCTTAACTCAAATTCAAAAAGCTCAAACAAAAAATTGGCTTATCGAAGAAGATGACGAAGTGGATGGTGGAGAGGAAGAAGATTCATTTAATTGTTGGTTAATCTCAGGCAATGCAATAACACCGGCTCAATACAAAAATATCGACCATAATGACGAAAGTTTTCTTGATATATATGCTGGTCTCATCAACGATCGTGGCGAATATTCATTTCTCCTAATTACAGAACTCAACTGTCTTTCCTTTTTAATTGCCGCTCAATTAACTGGAGCTTCTACATCACAAATAGCAGAATTTTTAGTTCGCTCTGAAAAAGATACAGAAGAAATAATTAATTCTATTGTTAGGATGGGAATAAAAATAAATAAAATTAATGGCCAGTATTTCCTAAACTGGGATGCAAAACCGAAAATAATTATTCCGAGAACTCTTAAAGTCATCGGTCTGCAGGAATTTGTAAAAAAGAAAGCGCCAATATTCTCTAAAGCTCAGTTGATAGATCTTCTTCAATTAACTCAATTTGGGGCAGAAGCATTAATGAAGAGATGGGCCTTGTCTGGCTTTATACGTCCAACCGAAAAAACAGAGAAAGCAAATATTTGGAAATTTCTTTAAACTTTACTGACGAAGGTAAAATTTTTCTGTGCTGTTTGGTTCACTTTTTCTGATAAATAATCTTTTTTCAGCATCGATCCCCAACAGTACTTGGAAAACATCACCTAATATAGCTCTTGAAGAATAATAACTATGACCTATTCCCAGACCCATTGTTGGTGCATCAATCAAACTCACATTAATGGTGTCTAAGTTTTCTGAAAAAGTGCAAGCTCCGAGGCGTTCCGTTTTGTTATATGTTTCGGAAGCGACCATCGCCTTGTCATTATAAGAACAATAAAGAGTAATACGCTTACTGGTCTCTTTAATATTCTCAATCAATTTTACAAATTCACTCGCTTCAAAATCTGGAGCATTTAAAATCAGTTCATTGATAACACTTTTACCAGTACCAGACCCGGTAAATTCTTTTAGCGCTGGAAGAACTACTTGATGCCCCATCGAGTGAACAACTAAGTTAATTTTTAAATCATTTGCCTTAAGATCGTTGAGAAAATTTTTAAAAATATCGATTGATCCTGTCGCATTTTTAATATTGCTTTCATAAGTTTTAGTGATCATTTTGTCATCAAAGAATCCGTCGCCTGCACCTGCTGGCCATGAAAAAAGTACAATTGGACCTTGGTATTTTAAATCATAAGCAATTTGAGCTGCACGCAGAACTGCATCTTCATATCGAACATTGAAGCCATGGACAAAAACTAACGGTGTACGCTTAGTTTTTTTAAGGAATTCAATAACAGTTGGACCTGGAAGCATTTTTGAATTTAGAATTTTAAAATAATCATGAGAAGACTGACGATTGTCTCTGGTGAGTGTGACCTGCCCAGTGCTGTGATTTTTTGGTACGTTAATCTTACAGATTCCAAAGTGTGCCGAAGTATCCAGCTCCACGCCAAATTGATTATTAGTGCAGCCAAATGATTTGCCTTTCATTTTTCTATTAGTCACGACAAAAACATCCAGAGATCTTGTATCTGTATAATCTTCTTTAAAATAATTATCCCAGATAACTTTTAAATTTTTTTGAAACTCATCATCAATACTTGCAGCCGCAACTACAGGTTCAACTGGATTAAGAATAGCTGGTAGATTTGCAGTAGAAAGGACAGGCTCAACATGCTTAGGTGTTCCTGTAGAACAGGCGTTGAGTAACAAGAGACTAATAATGGTGAATAATATCTTTTTCACAGTGTTTTACTCGGATAATAATAAGGTTATTGTTCCATTTGAGTATAACTTAAAAAAGAACTCTAGGCCCGACTTCACGCCTAGAGTTTAATGAGAAATTTATTTTATTTGGTTGGAAGATCAATAATTTCGCAATCAAGAGCGGCATGCTCGTTTGCAACATCAAGTTTTATTGATAACGCTTTTAAATCGTAATCACTTGGTGAGTAGCTCATCGATTCAGCTCCAAACTTTGGATAACGAATTAATACTGAATTCATCTTTCCTTCAACTACTGTCCCTTGAAAATAAACATCGTTAAATGTTTTTTCAATTGTGGCCATTGCATATTCATTAATCGGTTGTTCCAAAACTAAGACATGAGTTTTTGCCAGCAGAATACATTTTAATATAGTTGTTGCTATCATTATTTCACCAATCCAGCTCTTCGTAATAGTGCTTCTGGGTTTGGTTCTTTTCCTCTAAAGGCTACATACAAATTCATCGGATGCTGACTTCCTCCTTTCGAAAGAATGCTTTCTTTAAATTTATTGGCCACTTCGCGATTAAAAATACCCATTCCTTTAAAAAATTCAAAAGCGTCTGCATCTAAAACTTCAGCCCATTTGTATGAATAGTATCCTGCAGAGTATCCTCCTGCGAAGATATGAGAAAAAGCAGTTGAGATACATGTGCCCTGAACTGAAGGAAGAAATTCCATATGTTCCATAATACCTGTTTCGAAAACTTCAATGTCCTGAATTTTTTCTGGATTGCTTGAGTGCCAGGCCATATCGACAGAAGCAAAACTTAATTGACGTAGAGTTGCTCTACCTTCCAGGAATGAAGATGAATCTTTGATTTTTTTAATGAGGTCTGCTGGAATCTTTTCACCAGTTTCATAGTGTTCTGCAAATAAATCCAGACACTCTTTTTCGTAAGCCCAGTTTTCTAAAATTTGCGAAGGAAGTTCAACGAAGTCCCAGTACACATTTGTTCCAGATAAAGTTTCATATTGAGTGTTCGCTAACATTCCATGAAGTGCATGTCCGAATTCATGAAAAAGAGTTGTCACTTCCTGAAAACCTAAAAGAGAAGGTTTAGTTGGAGTTGGTTTAGTAAAATTACAAACAATAGCGATATGAGGGCGAATATTAACACCGTTAATAATTTTTTGCCCGCGGAAGCTTGTCATCCATGCACCATTTCTTTTTCCTGCTCTCGGATGAAAGTCAGCATAAAAAACAGCGACGTGCTTATTATTTTCGTCTAGCACTTCATAAGTTTTAACATCCGCATGATAAACGGGAATGTCAGACTTTTGCTTAAAACTAAGCCCAAACAATTTATTCGCTACTTGGAATACACCATCGATAACTTTTTCCAATTTAAAATAAGGGCGAAGCATTTCATCGTTTACTTGGAATTTTTCATTCTTAAGTTTTTCGGCATAATACATATTGTCCCATTTTTGATAATCAATGATGCCATCAGTTTTGCGAGCATAAACTCTCAATTCTTCAGTCTCAGCTGCCGCTGCCGGTGTTGCATGATTAACAATATTATCGATAAAACTCATTACAGTTTTTGGATTTGAAGCCATGCGCTCTTCTAGAACAAAATGGGCGTGAGATTCATACCCCAAGAGCTTCGCTTTTTGGTATCGAAGTTTTGCAATTGATTTAACAATTTCCTTATTATCTTGATCGTCGCCTTTAAACCCTTTTGTCGAGTTGGCCAGGTACATTTTTTTGCGAAGTTCACGGTTGCTCGCGTAAGTTAAAAAAGGAATCACACTTGGGTAAGCAAGTGTAAATCCCCACTTCCCTTCTTGACCTTTTTCTTTAGCTGTTAACGCCGCTTCTTCAACCACGTCTTCCGGGAGACCTTTCAAATCATCCCTATTATCAATCAACATTAAAAATTCATTTGTTTCTTTTAAAATATGATCGCCAAACTGTAGTCCAAGAGTTGATAGTTGTTTTGAAATATCTCTCATCACTTCTTTTTCTTTATCGTTTAACAATGCACCATTTCTTACAAAACTTTTATAGCTTTTTTCAAGCAACATCATTTGTTCTTCGTTCAAATTAAACTTGTCTTTATTGTCCCAAACTTTTTTAATTTTAAGAAAAAGTTCTTGATCAAGACTGATATCGTTTCCATATTCAGTTAGAATAGGAGAAAATTCTTTCGCGATCGCCTGAATATCATCGTTAGTTTCTGCGCTGTGAAGATTAAAGAAAATCCCTGAAATCAATTCAACTTCTGGTCCGGCATACTCCAAGGCTTCAACAACATTTTTAAAACTTTCTGGTTCAGTATTTTGCTTGATCGCCTCAACTTTTTTTTTCGCCATCACGATTGCTTCTTTAATTGCAGGAAGAAAATCTTGAGGTTTAATTTGATTAAACGGGACAGTCTCAAAAGGTGTCTTAAATTTTTGTAGTAAAATATTCGATGTTTCCATTCAGGTCTCCTTCTATTTAAATTGCAATTCGTATACTGTTTCGTTTTTCCCTGACGTTTGACTCATTTCAGCCAGAGGAATTCCCAAAGTGCTGGCTTTTTCATTCAAGTCTTTTAAGACTGAAGCAATATTAAGCCATTCACCTCTTTTAATCAGGGCTTGAGAGTTAACAATTGTTTTTTTAATTTCTGAAAATGAAAAAATTAAACTGGCATTGTCGCTTCCAATCGGCTGGCAGATTACTTTCAAATTCTCATCCCCAATTCCGATTTCGCCGCTTTTTCCAGCCCCTAAAAGAAGCTCCATAGTACTCACACTATGATTAGTGGTTTCACCTTTGTTTAAAACATTCTTTTCGCCGATTTTAAAATTACTGGTATCAAGCTTAAAATTCTTTGTAGTTTTCAAATCGAGTCGACAGTCGGGCTCTTTAGTAGTCAAATTTTCTTTTTCGACACTATCTGAAACACTAATATCTCTTTTCAAAGAGTATCTCTTACTAAGATATTTCTCAAATAGTTTTCCTCTATCGGACGATGTGACAATATCCAGGCAATTGTCTTCTGTCTGAAGCTCCACAATATCCCTAGGCAATAATAATAATTTTAAGGACTGATGGACATCGCGCAAATTAACACTTCTATCAAAACAATAGGAATTGAGATCAGTGGAAGTTTGCGCCATTGCGACAGAAAACAGACAAGGTAATAAAAAGAAAAATCTATTTACTCTGTAAATGGCTATCACCTTTTTGGTGGTGGATAAATTCATCAGATGTTGAATATGAGCAAAGATCGAGTGTCGTTTTAAATTGGAAGGACTGTGGTAGTTGTCCTTTTTTATTCAGGTCATCGCAGGCACAAGCAAGGGTTTTCATAAAATTAAAAAACTTCTCACTGGTTTGAGGACTCATCAAATGTTCCATTTGGCATGAATCATTTTCTGCCGTGACTTCATCAACGCCAACAAAATCTCTTAAAAAATAATAAAGCAAAGTGCGCGAAGATAGAATTCTGTGAACTTCTTCATGCCCAAGCTCTGTAAGGACAACAAATTTACACTCTTCTTCTTCTTGAATTAATCCTTTTTTCTTTAGATTGTTCAACATGGTTGAAACTGAACCTTTAGTTAGTTCCAAATCTTTTGCGATATCAGTGACTCTCGCAAAACCTCTGTTTTCTTTTAATTTATGAATGGTTAATAGGTAGTGAACCATTGAGTGGGAAAGTTCGGTTTCTGTTGTATCTTTCATTGGGCTACTACTTGTTGTTTTATTTATCATACACAAATTTGTATCAGCGAATAAGGGGCTTAGTAAAGAGCGAAACATGCCTTTAAAACAGGGCAGGAATATCGGCTATTATCCTTTCCATGTTTGTTTCTATCTTATTGATTTCATGAGTGATTAAACTGACCATTTTTGCCTCAGGGTTCATTCGTTAAGGCTTCTGTTAAAATAGATTCACTATGAAATATTTAATTCTTTTTACTATGTTATTTTCCCACTCAAATTCGGTTTTAGCTGCAGATGCCACCACTGCAACTACCACTAATTCGACCTCTGCCGAAACTGCAGTCAATCAGACTCTTCTCGACAATGGGGCTGCCGCTCAAAAACTTCTGGAAGCATCAACTGCTAATAAAATACCTACCAGTATAAAAATTTTAAGCAATAAAGGTAGTAGCTCTACAACAACATCAAAAACAAATTTAACTGATCAAGATAAACAGCTCAGTGAAAATTATGTTGATCAAGGTGCAGCTAATCGAATTATAAAAGAAAAATGTGTTGGTGAGATGGCCCAGGCTTGTGCAGGTTCAGAAGTTGATCACAAAGTTATGGGAATGAGTCCAGGACTGATGAAAGCAGCTGCTCAAGCCTATGCGAGTTTTGGGGCAATGAGCGATACACTTTTACCAATGTCAAAACCTGCTGCAAAAGTAGATGCTCCACCGGCCGCTGGCGCTCCAGCAACAGGCATTTCAGAAACTCATGAAGCTTCTGTTGCGAAATTGTCACCCGATACTGCAAAAAAAGCAGGTGCTAAACCAGACAATGCAAAACCAGACGACGCAAAAGAAAAGCCAGTTGATTATTGTAAATATATCCCTGCTGCCACTGAAGCTATTTCAGTTTTTTCTCAAAAAAATACGGTTGAGGCTTTAAATAACGGTGGAGAAACTTCTCAAAAAGAAGCTCTTTTAAAAGCAGCTAAAAGTCATGATGGGAGAGCTCAACAAGCACAAATACAGGCCGTCGGTTGGTATGGAGGAGCTGCTTGTTACGCTGTCAATGCAATGTCTGGAAACTTTGCTACTGACACATCTTTAATTGTAAAACTCGGAGCTGCTACTTTACTTGGAACTTTTTACCAAGCCGAAGTTGCGGCTAATAAAGACTACGCTCAAAAAACTCGCGACATCGCAAATGCACTTCCAGGTAAAGGTGACTGTAACCCCGTTACACAAAACGATTGTTACTGTGCTGAACCAGAAAACGCTAATAATCCAACTTATTGTGCAGCCCAAATTGCAAAAAAAGCAGCTACGCCATCAGCATTCACTCGCACTGCTTGTACTGACAGTAATATGAAACTTGATCCGGCTTGTGCTTGTGAAAAAACTAATAATTGTTTTGATAAATATTTAGAAAATCAAGGTGCCGCAGAATTGCAAATTGGGATGGGTTATAGCAACTCTCCATTTAAATCCATTGCCTCTATCGCGCATGGAAAACTTGAAGGTACGACAATGAGTTCCCAAGGCTATGCGGGAACTGCAGCGATTGCCAAAAAAGCACTGAGCGATTTTTCTTCAAAAGTTCAAGGAAATAATAATCCCTTAACCGCTAGTCAGAAAGCTGTTGCCGACGCTATTTCTTCCAAAGGAATTCCTGCCAATATCGCTCGTCTCATGTCACAGAACTCTCCTCCCCAAAGTGCTATTGATAAATCAATGGCAAAAGTTGGCGGATATGGCTCTTACCAGGAAGCTTCTTATTCATCAGGTAGAAGCAATGTTCTCGATTTTTCTGGTGGTAATGGCCTAGGTATCGGTGGAAATAAAGGCGATAAAAAAGGTAGTGCTGCAGATGATTTCCTTGGAAAACTTAATCCTAAAGGAGGATCTGCCTCAAATTCAAAAGTTTTAGAGTTTGCTCAAAAGGCACAAGCACAAGCACCGCAAATAACAAAATCGGACAAGCCCATTTTTGAAATAATCTCTATACGTTATCAAACGTCAGGAAGAAGACTTTTGCAGCTTGACTCAAATAATTAATTAAAGACAACTTATCTTTTTGGATGCTACAATTTTATATTTATAAAAAAATTTTGAGAAATCTAAATGGTACTTCCTTTTGAGCAAGCATTAATCATAATTCCGACTTACAACGAAATTGATAATATCGAGAATATGATTCGTGCCCTATTTGGACTCTATCCAACAATATCCTTACTTATCATTGAAGACGGCTCTCCCGATGGCACTGCATACGTCGTTAAAAGCTTAATGAGCGAGTTTAAAAATCTTTCTATAATTGAACGCACTGGAAAGCTGGGGCTCGGTACGGCCTATATTGCTGGCTTTAAATGGGCATTACAAAAAAACTTTCAATATATTTTTGAAATGGATTGTGATTTTTCTCACGACCCGCTACAAGTTTGTGATTTACTGGCGGCTGCCGTTGATAATGATCTAGTTATAGGCTCTCGATACATCGGTGGAATTCGAATAATTAACTGGCCAATGCAAAGACTTCTTCTGTCATATGCTGCTTCAATTTATGCTCGTTTTATTACAGGAATTCCCGTCTATGATACAACTGGTGGATTTAAATGCTTTAAAAGAACTTCTCTGCTTGCTCTCGACCTGGATCGCATCATCTCCAACGGCTATTCTTTTCAACTTGAACTCAATTATAAAATTTGGGTTAAAGGATTAAAGATAAAAGAAGTTCCAATCATTTTTTATGAACGCCGAAATGGTCAATCAAAGATGGGTGGTGGAATTATTGTTGAAGCTGTCTTCGCCGTGTTCCGATTACGCTTAAAAAAGATGTTGGGATCTTTGTAAAAAGCTATTAGCGAATAAGAGATTTGCGTGAAAAGACTTCGTCATTAAGTGGATTATACATCATCAAAACCAAAATCCAGTAAAATCCAAATTCAAAAATAACAAAACGTAGGTCAGAGGAAATAAGTCTTATTAATGCAGCTAAGACTATATAGGCTCCAGTTTGAATGTAACGAGGGAGAGGAACTGCAAATCGGTTCACGTATTTTTTTATTTTATCGAGCTTGGTGTAAAAAAAAGGCAGCACTAAAAAGTAAAGAGTCGCGATAATCTTTATAGCAAAGGTAAAAATAATATTATTAAAATGAAATCCATTAATTACCAAATGGTGAAGATTGAACTGCATTTTTGTATTATGAGTGAGAAAGAATTGGGGAGAACTGAAATTGAAAATGCGCTGTCCCCATGACATTTCATCCATAGCAAAAGCAAAAAAAACAATTCCTCCAAGAACCAGACAAGTAGCAAAGACTGCTCCTCTAAAAGGTTTAAGAAGACTGGCACGATAAAAACACATGATTGCAGCAAAGAGCAGAGTGTA
>JACMPM010000121.1 GCA_014377485.1 Bacteriovorax sp.
CAGAGTAATTGAAAAAGCTTTGGCAATTTTTTTCAAAACTTTTGCAGCATCAACAACATTATTTGTTTTAGTGTAAGCATAAGCTTCTGCTTCATTACAAAAAAGTAAATCAACTCCATCTCCAATCATTTCGGCGAGGCCTTCACTAAAATAAGTCACCATATTAACATCTGAGAAAGTAAGTGCTGTTTTAACGTTATTGGCTTCTGCTACTTTGCGTGCCTTGACTGCTGCATCTTTACCAGATGGGGAAGCAACTAAATATCCTTCAATATAAACATAATTTGAATTTTTAATACTTTCTTCTATTAATTCTTTTGTAGAAATAGTTTGGGTGATTCCTAAAAAAGTATTCATTGTGCGGTCAGCGTCCGGAGTGATGAGGACAATACATTTTCCTGTGACTCCTGGCTCTAACGAACTAGTTGAAAGATTAGTTTCAACTCCGTTATCCATAAGATCTTTAAAATAGAAGTCTCCAGTTTCGTCACTAGCTACTTTACAAGAATAAAAACTTTTTCCACCAAATTGTGAAACGGCAATCATGGTATTAGCTGCAGAGCCTCCACATGAACGCTTGTGTTGAACTCCGTGAAGTGTGGTAATAATTTCAGTCTGGCGGTCTTCATCAACTAAAGTCATTACACCTTTAGAAATAGAAGCTTTGGCTAAAAATTCGGCCGTAACTTCAAATTCCATGTCAACTAAAGCATTTCCAATTCCGTAGACGTCGTATTTCTTTGCCATACTGGTTATATTCCTTTTAAAGTTTCTCACAAATTAAGATTCAAAAATAATAATCAAAAGACAGCAATAATGAAACAAAATAAACCATCCAAAGACAATCAAAAGAACAATGAAACCAGGCTTGTCTATTCAAGTGACGGCTCTCATTTAAAAATTTGTAAAAAATGCGGAGAAGATCCTTGTGAGTGCCCGACTTCACAACAAAATAATATGGAAATAACTCCTGACAAAACGACTCTAAAAATCAAATTGGAGAAGAATCAACGCGGTGGAAAACTTGTTACGGTGATTCATGAACTTCCTTACAATCCAGTCTATTTTGAAGACTTGGCAAAAAAGTTAAAAAACCATTGCGGAACAGGTGGAACTTTTAAAAATGATGGAAATACCCAGATCGAGTTACAGGGAGATCAGCGAGAAAAAGTAGAGGCCTTTCTAGCGAAATTAAATTTTAAAACAAAACGCAGTGGCGGCTAGTAATTAATATCAGACTGCGGTGCAAATGGCGATTTATGTAAATCATAATTTGCAATGAAGGCAAATCCCGGATTACTATTTTTGTCAGAGACTTGCCAATTTGTACTCTATCAGCTGTTTTACATTTCACGATCAATTCATTTGCAAACTACCAATTATCCACAATATTCTGGCACCTAAAAAAGCCTCAAGAAAGCAATACCTCGCTAATATTACATACATTACTTCATCTTTAAATAAAAATACCGATCTGGATTTTACGTCCTTTAAAATGTACCAAGACATTAAGAAATCAGCTTGGGTTAGGAGTTATCCACTTGTTAAAAAAAATACGATTCTCTTTAAGTATTTTCACCTATTTTATTTTACTGATTTTTAGTATTAAAACATCGAATATTTGGGCAGAAGAAAATAGTATATCGATGTCAGATCCTGATACATTTGAGCTAACAGGGATGCTTTGGGGGGCCAACGAAATCGGTGCTAAAGACTGTAGTTCTTCTGGTGAAAGCTTACCAAAATCTATGGATGGCTGGTTTAAAGCAGTTTCAGAGTACTCCCAATCAGAAAAAGCACGCGACAATAAATTAAATGCTGACATCGCAGCTCTTAAGAAAAAAATTGATGAAATAATTGCGAAGACGACTACGAAAGAATTGCAGACTGAAGCCTTGCAATTTCAAATTGATTCAGTAAATGAGATTATAGCAAGCATTAATGGGGCAAACGGCAGAATTCCTCTAAGAGAGAAATTACTGTCAACAATACAAAAATCTCTTGAATACACAAACAATGAAAATAAGAAAACGTATTTGGCATATAAAATTGATCTCATTCAAAACGGATTTGAAGAAGCGATTAAAATAGCACAAATGGCCTGTGATAGAAAAAAAATAATTGAGACATGTGAAAAATTTGACGATAAGGAAAATTGTATTAAAAGTAAAGTTAACTCTCCAGTGCCCGGATGTGATGTAGCTCAAAAGACAATTCAGATGATCCATAGCGGACCTGCTCAAGCCTATGGAGATATTTATCTTGTAAAAAAAATTGCTAGTAAAGAACTCAATGAAAAAATGGCAAAATTTGAAATAGTTATGACTGAGATGAATAATGGAATTCTTAAATCCAATGATTCTCAATTTGATTGGACAACCCCTATTTCCAAAGGTCTGACTAAAATGATTGCGGCCAGAAATGAAGCCGGAGTTATTTGTCCATATGCTGATGATAAAAACAAAGAAGGTAAAAAAAATGAAGATATCCCTAAAAAAGCAAAAATATTTTTAGAAATTTTGGGAGTGTCTGCTGAAGATCTTGATAAAGCAGTTAGTAATTTCACTACTGCATGGAATGAAACGGACCAAGTTATCGGCCAGGCAGGACAAAGACCCAGCTATTTTGAAAAAGTTAAAAAACTTCTCGAGGGATTAATTGTCAAAGATAAAGTTAAGCTTGGGGATCTTCAAACTCAATTAGAGGCATTAAAAAATAATTTAAAAAAAGTTAAAGCTGAACTCGGAATTAGTAGCATCAATGAGGAAATTTGTCCGGCCAGTCCTCTTCCAAACGGAGTTAGGGTGTGTGATAGTCATTACAATGTATGGTGTGACCCGACTACTACAGAAGGAAAATCCTTTGATGCTTATATATCATGCATGAGAAGAGCTGAAGCCAATATTGCAATAAAATCGGCAGACTCTTCAGTAAGTAATTACATAAAAAATCATCCTGATTTTGTAGGTCTCGTTCAAAATTCTCCTGGAGGTCGATGGGATGCCAAGATGAAAAAGCCAGATGGGACTATTTATTTTGTCGATAAATCGTTTGATGGTATACCTGTCACTGCAGAAAGTTGCGGACCTTATCCTCTTCCAATGGGCTCTTTCTGTATGCTTGGAGATCTCGATTATTCACATTCAAGTGCATTTTGTAATCCAACGACACCTCAAGGAAAAGCTTTTGCCATCTGGACTAAATGTAACAATCTAGTTGTAGCTACCGATGCAATTCAATGCATTCCCGAATATAGAGGATCTATCGTATTCAAAGCATGTCCCGCTGCAGGCAGCAGCAGTCCGAGCATCGATGCAAGCAAGTTAATTCAAAAAGATCCATGCAAACCTGATTATCCAGGTGGACCTGTTTTAGGACCATGTCCTGCTTTTAGTGGTGGAGTGGCGAGCAACTCTACCTCAAGCGAGAGTGAGGGAGGAAATATATTTTCCGCAGAACCATCTGCAAGTTCTGGTTATGCCAAAGCATTTTCGCCTACAGAATTGGAGATCTACGGAAAGGTGCCAAATAAAACTAACTTCACTTTTACACAAAGTAAGTCTGCACCAACTTCGATAAGTTTTTTTTCTAAAGGAAAAAGTATCGAAGTCTGTAAAAGCGAATTAGGAACGACTAAATGTAGCAAAGATTCTGATGGACCATCCATGGGACGTACGGCTTTTGGATTACCTGTTGAAAACAAGGCCAAAGATTTTATACATCGAATGAGTTTCACATTTAAGGCAGATAATTATTTTACATCTAATCCTGGAGGCCATTTTGCCTTTGGACTTCGCGGAGAACTTCGAAATACAAAGCAAGACTCAAAAGAGGCCGGTGCTGATGGGCGGGGTGTAATTTTTGGAAACATAGCTGGAGACAAAAGAAATGCAGGATTTGCTAAATGTGGAAATGGAATTGTCGAGGCAGAAAGTTACTCACGTGATGCTTTTGCAAAAGGACTTTCTCCGAGAGCTAATGAAATCTTTCCGGAAACATGTAGTGGATCAATTTTTCAAGATAATAAATATTATAAAGTTGAAATTGATGTAACTCGGAATACATATATTTTATATAGACTTTATGATAGCTCTGGCAAACTTCTCCAAAAAAACTACGTTAAAGATCAACCAAGCACTCGTATAGATCCAGGACTGGTGGGATGGTTTATTGGGCATGTCTTTGATGTGACGACTGATCAAAAAGATAATGATGGAGATGGTATCGTTGATAATGAATCATCGAATTGGTCATTCTTAATTGATAATTTTAGGATTAGTTCAGGGGCGTTAAAGCCTTAAATATAAATATTAGATATGCTTCATTTAAAAATTTTATACATATCATAGCGAGTGCTCTTGCCGTTATAACTGGCCGTAAGATTTTCTTTAATTGGCACAGCACTTAATGATCGTTTGACCACAACTCGCGAACGCGCAGTTTTTAAGGCCCATTCTAGAAATTCAGCAGAGTCAAAATCTTCTCCCACCACATCTTTAAAAATGCGCATTTCCTTTCTAGGTAAGGCTGATTTTTTAGATCCGGTTTTTTCCGGATACATAGGATCGTAGTAAATCACATCGGGGCGATCTTCTTCGTTAATTTTTGAGAAGAGCCGTGAGGCATCTGCGAAGACAATTTCAAAATCCAAGGGATATCTTCTTTTGGCATCTGCCAGCAGTAAATAAATGGTAGGATGACGCTCGAAAGAACGAAGTTTTGCTCCAAAATAATTTATTAAAAGTGAATCTTTTCCGGTGCCACAAGTGGTGTCCCAAACAAAAGGTCTTTCAATACCTTTAATTCCAAGCGCCTTCGCCAATGGCTCCCGAGTAATGGCATACTGCTGCCGTTGGTGATAGCTATAGCTTTCTTCAAAATCAAAACACATAACACCGAGATCCACAGAGTGGAATTTCAGCTTTCCTTCTGAAAAATACAAGTAATCGCAGTCTTCCCTTAGCTTACGCTCTGATTCAATTTCTAGACAAAACTTATTTTTGTCGTTAACCGCATCTTGTAGATATGATGGCCAAGCATCAATCTCCAGATCGCTCATTTTTATCTTTATTAATTCACTCATTATTAGCTATTATACTGGTAAATAATTCATTTTAAAAGGACGTGTGCTCATGCCAGAAAAAAACTCTGAAAGCAATTTCAAAAATCTTCCGTATGATCCAAAAAAGCTAAAAAGAGAGTTAACTAAATATTATATTTCTTCTACTAAAGAAGAACAGGCAGAAATGCTGACGACAATTAAACTTAAAACACTGAGTGACCTCTACGCTCATATACCTGATGATGTAAAATTCGACAAAGCGCCCTTTGTGACAGAAGAACTTTCATATAACGATCTCATCGCTCACGTCGAAGAAGTTGCGGCAAAAAATAATGTCAAAACATGTTTCATCGGGGACGGTTTAAAAAATTATAAAGTTTCAGAAATTGTGCCTTATGTTTGCAACCTACGCGGACTAACTACGGCCTACACTCCTTATCAACCTGAGAGATCGCAAGGAACTTTGAACTCTCTTTGGATTTATTCATCAGCACTTTCTATGCTGACTGGATTTGAAGCAGTCAACGCTTCTTTTTATGACCGCTCAACGACTCTTTTTGAAGCGATTCAAACTGCGATGAGAATTGTTAAAAATACTAATACTGCTCTGATTTGCGAATCAATATACCCAGGTGATATTGAAGTTTTAAAAACTCACGCTAGAGAGACTGGTTTAAAGTTAATCACTATTCCAACTGACCCTGAAACAGGGATAACAAATATTGAAATTGCCCGCAAGCTTGCTCTGGAAATAGGATCTAATCTCGCAGCAATAGCATTTCCTCAAGTCAATAATTTTGGAAACCTTGAAGATGTTCATGAACTAACAGATTTATGTACTGAACTCAATATTCAATCAATCGCATTATTTGATCCTATGCTTCTGGCAACTGATGG
This sequence comes from Bacteriovorax sp., assembly GCA_014377485.1. GTDB lineage: Bacteria > Bdellovibrionota > Bacteriovoracia > Bacteriovoracales > Bacteriovoracaceae > Bacteriovorax. The sequence goes on from JACMPM010000121.1 coordinate 5,960, forward strand.
ATTAATTCCACCGGTAGAATACGGAAGTAATAAGCAAGGTGCCAACATGATCGTGGGAGAAGGCCAACATCTTGCCATCGCTCCAAACTTTGGTGGCCCAGGACTAGGGATTTTTGGTATTCGTTATAATGAAAAAAATAAATTAGATATCCGTTCTACTGCAGGTCGATTTATCGGACGCGCCAAAGATGTAGATGGGAAAAGTTGTTTATGCATGGTTTTATCAACTCGTGAACAACATATCCGTAGAGACAAGGCCACTTCAAATATTTGTTCTAACCAATCGTTTATTGCGACTGCCGCAGGTGCTGCAATCCTAGCTCGTGGTGAAGAAGGAATGACTGAGTCAGCTCTATTAGGGCGCGACTATGCACTTCAAATGGCACAAGTTCTCACTCAATATAAAGGTGTCAACCTCGCCTTCCCATCAACTCCTTTTTATAATGAATTTACACTTGAACTTCCAATGACAGTTAGTGAGCTTCAAAAAAGAGCATCGAAAGCAAATCTTCAACTTGGCGTTGATGTTAGCAATCGATTAAAAGACGGAAGAAATCTTCTGCTGCTCTCATTCTTTGATGTACACACAGACGAAGATCTTGAAGCATTAGAAATCTTTTTTAGAGATAATTTTGAAGCAGAGGAAAATGATGAGTTCCTTCCTGAAATTCCTGAAAATTTCCTACGTACTTCAAAAGTTGGTTTGCCCTCTCTTGAAATTGAAGACATTAAAACTTACTACAAAAAACTCGCTGACTTAAATGTTAGCCCTGATGATAATATTTATCCTCTTGGTTCATGCACAATGAAATACAATCCCTATATCAATGACTACGCTGCGAGCTTAAAAGGCTTTACAGATATTCACCCTCAAGCACCGATTGAAGATGTTCAGGGATGCCTTAAAATTTTATTTTCCATTCAAGAAATGTTTAAGTCTATTACAGGACTACCAGCAGTAACAACTCAACCGGTGGCCGGAGCGCAAGGTGAATTGGTTGGATTAAAATTATTTCAAGCCTATCACCGAAATAATGGGGAATCAGAAACCCGCAATATTCTTTTAATTCCACGTTCTGCTCATGGAACAAATCCTGCTTCGGCGACGATGGCCGGATTTGAAACAAAAACGGTCGACGGAATACAATACGGAATTGTAACGATTGAAGCTAATAAAAAAGGTCAAATTGATTTTGATCAAATGAAAGAGGCCATCGAAAAATACAAAACCAGAATTGCTGGTGTAATGGTTACGAATCCAAACACTTCAGGAATTTTTGAAACTTGCTTTAGAGAAATGAGTAAACTCATTCACGCCGCTGGTGGATTAGTTTATATGGACGGCGCGAACATGAACGCTATCGCTGGTTGGATAGATCTCGATAAATTAGGTGTAGATGCTGTTCATAATAATCTACATAAAACCTGGACTATTCCTCACGGTGGCGGGGGCCCAGGAGACGGTATCGTTGCAGTCTCTCATCGACTGATTGATTATCTCCCTGGAATTCAAGTTACAAAAGACAGTGCCGGATTTTATGATATGGTGAAAGCTCCAAAATCAATTGGTTCATTCCATCGTCACTTTGGAAATTTCGCTCATAAAATTAGGGCCTATACTTATATCAAGTCACTTGGCGGTGCAGGAACTAGAGAGATGTCTGCTGTAGCTGTTCTTGCAGCTCGCTATTTACATGAAAAATTAAAACCAACTTTCCCTAGTCTTCCAGAAGAATGTGACAACGAAGTTCGTATGCACGAATTTATTCTCACAATAACTAAAGATACTTTTGCCCGCATTGACGCCGGTGGAACTCCTAAAGCTCAGGCCATAGCAAAAATAGGGAAACTCTTTTTAGATTTCGGACTCCATGCTCCGACTGTTGCGTTCCCTGAAATTTATGGCCTGATGATTGAGCCTACTGAGACTTATAGTAAAGCTGAACTCGACCGTTTTGTAGATGTAGTAAACGCTATCTCAGAGCTTATTAACGAGACACCACATGTTCTAAGAACAGCACCTCATTTTACACCTGTAAAAAAAGTAGATGAGGTTGATGCTAATAAGAATTTAACTTTTATGGAAGAGTTGAAAGTTCTTCCAACACTTTACTCGAACGTTATAGATCCATTAAAACTCTCCAAAATGAATATTTCGGATGTAAGTCATGAAATTCTTCGGGCGCATAATGAAGGTTAAAAAAAGATTTTAGTAAATTTCAATAAAAAAAGCCTAAGAAAATACTTAGGCTTTTTTATTATTTAAGGTTTTAAAACTACTGCTCGTGCAACTCTCTCGCCCCGGCAAGGTGATTGGCGATTTTTACTATTTGGTTCTACGTCGATAGTTGCCACATCTTCAAGCAACTCCAAGTGGCATTGATTTAAAAAAACTTTTAAATCTTTAGGGTCTATACCCCATTTGAAAGGCTCACTTGCCAATTTTAAGAAGAAATTAATTAGACCTTTGCCTTTATGAAAATTGAAAGCCTTATTGGCATCTGGCTCAATATAAGTAAAAATAATTTCTGAATAATCAGGAAGCACAAATGCCAGGTCAGTGAAAAAAAGTCGCACATCTTGTTCACTCAAGTACATAGAAACGGCTTCCCAAACAACTATAACAGGCCTGTCAGATAGTATTTTTGGTGCCAATTCACGAATTGATTCACGGGTAAGATCAAGTCCTATATATAGCATTTTTGTATTTATGTTTTTAACTAAAATTAATTTTAAATTCTGAGTGGCGGGGTGATCAACTTCAAACACTTCTTTAAAACTTTTATTTAATGAGCATTCTAATCCTAGCCCGTCGAGCCCTGCTCCGATCACAAATAAAGTAGAGTTAGGTTTTTGTTCAACCCATTTTAAAACGGTTTGATAAATCCACCATTTTCGTCTTAAAACATGCTCTGAAAAACCAGGAAGGATAAGATTTTCTAATCGATTTGATACAAATCTAAAAAGCTTAGAATTAAAAAAAAATCTGAAAAATGATGAATAATATTTTACTAACAACTCTTTTGAAAGCAATAATGTGCCCGGAAGGACAAAAGATGGAGATTTTCTTGCGTTGTTAAAACAAACGAGTGAGATGAGTATTGCCGTTTTACTAATACGATTGTCTTTCACAGGGATCCCTTTTTTATGAATGGATTCTCTGTTTTAAAGAGAATTCCAAGTCCATGCGGTCCAATTTTATTTTGATTTTTAATTCCATTAAAGGGAGAGAGCGAAAGTTTTGGAAGAATGGGATCTACACTTAATAAATGATCCGAAAATCCACCTTCGTAAAAGAAATTTTTTCCATTATATTTACTGATTAAGGCCAATGCGGCCCTGGTTAAAAGAGAAGTCTCGCCGACTTGAGAGCCAATGCCCCAAAGCATCTTGTACTTCTGGGCCTGATCAATAATTTCCATGGTTCTATTAATTCCGCCCAGCTTGGAAATTCTAATATTCAAACAAACACGACTTGGAAAACTGCCATAATAATCTAAATCAGACAGATTGGTAAGAGACTCGTCTAAAATTAAAAATAAGTTACTGAATTTCAAAAATTTACTAATACTTTCTTGATTTCCTGGTTCAAAGGGTTCTTCAATTCCCCAGATGGGAATAATAATATTTTGTAAAAAAGATAATAATACTTCGTATGATAAAAATGAGTTATTGGCATCCATTCGGAAACGCATACCGGACTTATAAAACAACCTAGTAATAGGATGATTGAGGAAAGCTTGAACTCTTATTTGATCTTCAATTGAAGATGATATTTTTAGTTTTATATCATTTATGCCAAAAAGCTTTGCGATAATTAAATTTTTTATCATTTTCGTTACAGATTTTAACCCTATCACCATCGTGGGATTAATCTTATTAGATTTTTTTTTAGTCGAAATAATATCCTCTAAAGATTGTTTATTTTTTAATCCATACCAATCTAGCCATGCGAGTTCGAGCGCGCAAAAAGCACTTTGATTATTATTTATTAATACTCTATTGGAAAAAATCCAAGCTTGAAATGATGGCAGAGTGTAACAATAATTTATTTTACTAATTTCAGAATGTTCATAGAATTTTTTAATCGTCTCAGCATTTTCGCCCGTCACATAAGAACGCGGACAAGATTCTCCAAAACCTTGAATTTGATCATTTTCTAACATCGCCCAAAGTGTCTCACTCTTGTCTCTTTCAAAACTAGCATGAGAAAACTTTATCTTGAAAGGTATAGACTGCATTTTATATTGAATCATTTTCTTTGCCACACTTTCCATTCTGAAAAAATTTTTTCAAAAACTTTAAGTGTGAGCAATGCTTTAAGTTTCCATTGAGCTTCACGTACTTTTTTAATCAATATTTCCTGTTTTGCAAACTCTTCAATAAAACCATCATTAACTTGAATTAATTTTAAAGCATGCAATCGATCAGAACAACGTTTTGAATCATATTCGATATTAATTTTTCTCAAAAGATTATCTAATTCTAACTCCAATTGGAATAAGTCATGGCCCATTAACTCACCTTCAATTAATGCTATATAATAAGCATTTTCTTCATCCGCGAGCGCAATCATATTGAGTTTTAATTGATGATTTTCATTGAGAAAAGAAACGGCCTCTAAAAACTGATTCTCATATAGTTTCTCCCCTGTAATGCTAGTCACTCCAGTTCCTTTTCGAATAAAACGAATAAGCGGGATGCCATTACGAAAGTCATCCACACGAATGACATCATTGATATTATACCGATAAAGACCATTATAGGTTGTGAGGTAAATCATGTACTCAATACCAAACTTCAATTGATGGAGTAGTAGATATTGGTTATTATTTATTTCATCAACCGGTTTAAATTCAAAAAAATGATCATAAATGGTGAGCATTTCGCCATTTGAATTTGTTAATGGAACACTAATTCTCGCTTCGCTGGCAAGGTAGCCAATCTCATGGAATAATGGTGCATTTAATTCTTCAGAAAATGATTTTTTAATTTTTTCAAAGGCAAGCTTACAACTGCCGCCTTGCCAGGTGGCAACTACCACTGTTTTGGGTAATAGATCATGCAGCGAAATCTTCCCTTTGGATTTATACAATTCCTTCAGCCTCTGTGCTTTTTCTGGCCGAGGTGTGAGCTTTTTTTTAATTACTTTAACAATGTTTTGATCAAGTTTATGTGAATCAAAAAAGCTACCATTACTTAAATCAGTAATAAAAAGATCAAACTTTTCATTTATCATAACTTCAAGCTTTAAGAGCGTACTTGGATTTGCACAACCAATAAATGTAATATTATTCTCATTTAAAATAATCCTAAGCACTAAATTATACCTAAGATCTACATCCGCAATCTCAAAAACAGCTGAAGGAACTACATAAAGACTGCTGATAATTTTTGGAAATGAAGCAATAAAATGGGCAGAAGCAGAACCGATCTCAAGCCCGTTAACAGTGTGTCCTTCAATTTTTTGTCCAGTGAAAACTAAAAAATTTCCGACCGTATAATTATCAGATTTTTTCAGGGCTTCAAATAGTGAAAAATTTTGTGAATCTTTATTGGCCCGGATAGTTTCCTCTAAAATAGGAATGAGCTTTGCTTTACTGGTTGAACCAGAAGTCTGAGTGTAAAAAACTGGCTTATTGGTAATTAAGCCGTAAGTATTTTTAGATTCTTGATCTTCGTAATAGGCCCTTAGGTCTTCATATTCGTGAATGGGAATGTTTTCCTGGTATTTTGAAATTGAATCTATATCAGCAAAATGATACTTTAAACCTAAACTTGTCTGTTTATTTTTTTTTAATATCTTCAATAATATTTCAGTTTGAATTTCTACCAATGAACGATTGCTCTCAAGGTGCTTTTTATAAATTTTTCCGCCCTTGATCCTAATACTTAAATTCATCAATTTTGATTTTAGGGAAAAAGTGCCAGTTTGATCCAAGTCGTGAATAAAAGGTGCAAGTAATTGATCAATAAAATTTTGAGGATAGTTTTTATTTTTTAAACCATAATGTGTTGGCCCAAGCGAGTCCGGTAAAAAATAGGTTCCAAAAATTTGATCATAAAGACTAAGTTTATTTCCAAAATTATTATTAGCTTCCAGCGCCTGGTAGGAGTGATGATATCTATGTTGTTCAGGCCCGGAAATAATTCTATTGAGAAGTCCTAAACGCATATCAATATTACAATGTTGGAAAAATCCGTTTACGGCATAAAAGACAAAATAAAGTCCAAGTGCCAGCGGATTTACACCCATAAAAATAAAAAGAATAGATTCCCCGCAGAGTTGAAAAACTTTCTCAATGGGATGAAATCTTCCGACATTCCACCAATACAATTTCTCAGTGCTGTGGTGAACGGCATGAAATCGCCAAAGTAATGGAGAATGATGACAATAATAATGAATCCAATAACGGACAAATTCACTTAAAGAAATTAATAAAATAATTTGTAGTGCCATTGGAAAATGATTAGGCCAAAAATTTATTTTAAATGATGTATATGAAGAAAAAAGGACAATCGCTGAAAGTGCCCCGGCCTGAATTAATTTGCCCAGCAGGCCATGAACTAATAATAAATAAAGTCCGTCTGTGCCTGCCCTTGTATCAAAGCCCTGCCATTCTTTTTTAAATGGCATGTACTTTTCACCAAGAAAAATAGTAAAAGCACCAAAGGCCATTGCCCAAAAAGTGGCTGATTCAATCTTAGAGGTAATATCTAAAATTATTATAAAAATAAGATAGCTCAAAATTATCGTCAGAGGATAAATAGAGAGTTGAATATTTTTTTTCAAAATTATAGGCCTTTATTCACCTAATTCTGCATTTTGATTTGGCATTATTAAGAGATGATTATCTTCGCTGATTTTATTCAAACTTAAACTACCCACGCTTTGGGCGACTTTTTCTTCAAGCGTATTCCAGATTTTAAACTTAGTATTTTTCGGGCTGCGAAGCAGCGCCGAAGTGTAAGGACTCACTCCTTCAGCTCCTCTTACAATACCTTCCGTAAAGGCGACTGTATAATACTTAAAGGGGTTGATCACTTTTCCATTTACTAAAAGTTTTTTGCTTTTTATACCAAATTCTGTTTTTTTATATTCCATAGTGATGCCTGAAAAAGTTAATGGCTGACCAAAATGAGTAAGAGCTTCAAAGACTAAACGCAACCACACACCTTTAATTTTGGTCGTATAAATAGTCCAGCCATATTTTTCAGATAAGTCAAAGACTCTTGGAATAGAATTAAATAGATCGCGACGAGAAACATTTCCAGTAGGAAAATCTTCTCCATTCATAAAAGGCGTATGAATGGCAATATCGGCCTTTGACTTTTCTTTCATTGAATCTGTGATGAAATAAGCCCATTTACGTGCTCCATCTTTATCATTTGCCTTTAAATCTGAATACCCGACATGCTCATCCAGCCAATCTTTTCCGTAAGTATTATCAAGATCGTTATTGGCCTCTTCCACTAATGATTTAATTTTTAAATCACTCGCTTCATATTTAACAGGAATTAATTCATAAGAAACAATTTTTAAAGGGTGTCCAACTTCGAGATCAACAATCAGGCGGCCTAGGTATTCAGTATGCATACCGGCTTGAACGATTGGCACAGAAAGTTTATTTTTATTAACACCGTACGAAGGTTTAAAAAGTGCCGTATGAGAGTGTCCACCAACAATCAGATCGATGTATTTTGTTCGCTCGGCAAGTTTGATGTCGTTTAGAACGCCTATATGAGTAAGAGCAATTATATAATCATTTTTTCTTTGTTTAAGAATTTGTTCATAGTGTTTAGCGGCCTTGAAGGGGTTGGTAATTCTTCCACCATCAAAGCGCCATTTATAAAAAATTTCATTAGTTGTTAAACCCAATACACCAATTTTTATTCCATCAATTACGAATTCTTTAAATGGTTTTATTTTTGACCGTAGATTTTTGAAGTCGTAATTCATTTCTAAATTGGCCGCAACCAGCGAGAATTTTAAATCCATTTCACCTAAGATTTTATCAAGGTCGCGCGTTCCCATTAAATAGTCGTGATTTCCAATTGCGCCGACATCGTAACCCATTTCATTATGTACATCGAATACTTTTCTTCCCGCATCGGCCATGTAATATAAATTTCCTTCGGTAAAATCTCCCGCATCCATCACCAGAGATTTTACTCCTTCTTCAGTCATTTTATTTTTGTAAAAATCGATTAAACTCTTAAGTCTTGCTGCTCCACCGCGATTGGCATCATGATCTATGCTATCGAGGTATGAATGGGTGTCATTAGTGTGGAGTATTTGAATCAACTTTGCGTTTGCAGCGTGAGGATTTAGCAGAGAAAAAGCTGTAAAGAATAAAATGCTAAAAAAATTTTTGCTCATAGCTGCACCTCGTTCACGTTTATAATTAATAAACAGTTCGGATTTATCAGCACTTATTTTAAAATTATACTCGACTCACCTTACCCGAGCATTCTAGAGGGGAAAATTTTGCTGAATATTGACACTTTCTGTGATAAGTTTTGCCTTATATCACTTTAAGTAAAAAATAATTCAGGACAATCCCAATGCTCGATCACGCACACAATGCTAAGCGCTGCACTTTCGCCATCATTTCTCACCCCGATGCGGGTAAGACAACCATGACAGAAAAACTGTTATGGTTTGGACAGGTCATACGTGATGTAGGCAAGGTTAAGGCCAAGGACGGAAATTACGCGAAGTCAGATTGGATGCAACTTGAACAAGAAAGAGGAATTTCAATCAGCTCATCAGTCATGAGTTTTCCTTATGCCGACAGGGCCATGCATTTATTAGATACTCCCGGACATAAAGATTTTTCAGAAGATACCTATCGTACACTTACTGCAGTCGAATCCGTGCTGATGATGATTGACTCTGCAAAAGGCGTAGAGGCACAAACAATAAAATTAATGGAAGTTTGTAGAATGCGAGATACACCAATCGTGGCATTTATGAACAAATATGACCGCGAGGCAATGGACCCTTTCGCCCTGTTAGAAAATATCGAGAAGATTTTAAATATTCAATGTGTCCCAATGACTTGGCCTATAGGTTCTGGTGTAGATTTTAAAGGTGTATATGATCTTCGCACAAAACAGATCATGAGTTTTAAGAACGCTAAGGATCCATTTAAACCAATTATTATCGATGCAAGTGATTTGGATTCTGCTGCCGTACAAGCTTATATTGGTGCTAGTTTACTCGCCATATTGAAAGATGAACTAGAAATGGTATCAACTGTTATTGGCGAATTTAGCGAAGAAGAATTCCTGGCCGGAATTCAAACACCTGTCTTTTTTGGTTCAGCATTAAATAATTTTGGGGTGAAAGAAACATTGGACATGATCGCTCAAGCTTGTCCTGGGCCTAAGCCCCGTGAAGTTAAGTTGCCGCCCTTTGAATCTGACTCTCCTACTGTGATTCTCGATCCGGATACTACGGATGAATTCACCGGATTTATTTTTAAGATTCAGGCGAATATGGATAAAAAACACCGCGACCGAATCGCTTTTCTTCGCGTCTGTTCTGGAAAATTTCTTCGTAATCAAAAAATTTATCACGTCAGATCTGGCAAAGAATTAAAAATAGCAACACCATTAATGTTTCAAGCACAAGACAGAGAGATTACGGAAGAAGCTTATCCAGGAGATATTATCGGACTTCATGACAATGGAAAATTTCAAATCGGCGATACCTTTACTGAAAGATCAAAATATCAGTTCACAGGTATCCCCAACTTTGCTCCAGAAATTTTTAATAAAGTTGTTCTTAAAGATCCAATGAAGGCCAAGCAACTTGAAAAAGGATTGCAACAGCTCTCGGAAGAAGGAACTGTTCAGTTATTTACCAGACATTCAACTTCAGAGAAAATTTTAGGCGCCGTTGGGGCCTTGCAGTTTGAAGTTGTGAAATATCGTCTGGAAGACGAATACAATGTTAATGCCGATTATGAAGGGTATTCATTCATTGGTGTTCGATGGTTAAAATTTGCCACCGAAAAAGACCAGGGTGTATTTATGGCAAACAATAGCAGCAATATTGTTTACGATCATAAAAAGCGTATATGTTTTTCTGTCCGCTCTGAATGGGATTTAAAATTAGTTATGGAAAAAAATCCTAACGTTATGTTTTATAAGAACTCGGATTATAGATAATGGAAAAAACATTAGCTGATGTCATCGGTGACTATAATTTTTTTCTTGAAGATCTTTTTTCTAAGATTTCAGAGATTGAATTAAATGTAGAAAAATACGAACTCGATCATATCTGTTACCGTGTCCAATCTATTAACGAGTATAAAAGTAAAAAAGAAGAACTCTCGCACTTCGGTGAACTGCTGATAGAATCTATGGTCAATGGCCGCTTAATTTCAACTTTTAAACTAATTGAACCGATTGCTTTTAAAAATAGGAAAATATTTTTAATCGAGCTCCCTAGTCCTAAATCAATGCACTCTTATGCCAACGGTCTGGAGCATGTTGAGTTTGTCACAAAAGAGCCCCTTCAAAAAATCGTTGACCGCTATCCTCAATACTCTTTTGAAGTTTTCGGAATTCATAAGAAAATAAACGCAGATATTACTTTAAAGCTTGGTGAGTACTGCATCCGCTTTCATAACCAAAATTTAGAAGATGTGATTAAACTTGAAAAAAACATGAGCAACAGAAGATAAATATATGGCCGATCAAAAAACTATCCAAAACAGAATTGAAAAAAATTACAAGCACAGAGCTAAATGGGCCCGCAAAGAAGGTATCGAAGGTTTCCGAATTTATGAAAAGGATATTCCTGAATTTCCCTTTATTGTCGATGTCTACAAAGATCACGCAGTCATCTTTGAAAAGCGTGATGATGAAATTGATGCTGAAAAGTTTGAACATTTTAATTATATTATCAGCGCTGTTAAAAACGTTCTCAACCTACCTGAAGAAAAGATCGTTATTAAGTCACGCAAAAAGCAAAAAGGTGCAACTCAGTACGAGCGCCTCGAAGAGAGAAATGAAACTATTATAGTAAAAGAATACCAGGCAGAATTCTTAGTTAATCTTCACGATTATCTAGATACTGGTCTTTTTTTGGATCACCGTCCAATGAGACAATTTATCTTTAATGAGGCCCGTGGAAAAAAATTCTTAAACCTTTTTTCTTATACGGGAACGGTAAGTGTGATGGCCGCTTTGGGCGGAGCAACTCACGTCACAAGTGTGGATCTCTCCGGTACCTATCAGGATTGGGCCAGAAAGAATTTTGAACACAATAAAATTTCCTTAAAAGAGCATAACTTCATCGTTCAAAGTGCACTCGATTATCTCGAAAAAGCTGTGAACAAGTTTGATCTCATTTTCCTGGATCCTCCAACTTTTTCTAATTCAAAAAAAATGGAAGAAGATTTTGAAGTAGAAAAAGATCAAGTTGTTTTGATTAAAAATTGCCTGCGTCTTTTAAGCCCAGGTGGAACTCTCTATTTCTCAAACAATAAAAGAAAATTTAAACTAGATCCTGCAATTCTAGAGATGGCTGTAGTTCAAGATATTACGGACAAAACCATTCCTATGGATTTTAGAGAGAGAAGTATTCACCACTGCTTCAAAATCACTCACCTACCCAAAAAATAATTATGATAAAAAACTTATTTTCAGAACCCATTGAGAAAGCATTAACAGAAGATATGAAGATTCAAAGCTTCACTGAAATTCAAACGCGTTGTATTCCTATCATCATGGACGGGAAAAACCTGATTGGGGTTTCGGAAACTGGAAGTGGAAAAACTTTGAGTTTTGTCCTTCCCTTAATAAATAAAATAGTTGGAAGTCCTAAACGCCCGACAAAAATTCTAATAATTACTCCAACAAAAGAGCTTAGCGAGCAAATTTTAGCCGTAGTTAAAAAAGTCTGTCGCCACACAAATTTAATCAGCATGAGTCTTTACGGCGGAACCAGTTATGATTCCCAAGTGCGTGATTTAAAAAATGGCGTGCATATTATCGTCGCTTGCCCAGGGCGATTAAAAGATCATATTGATAAAGAAACGATTGATCTCAAAGGAATTGAATATTTAGTTTTGGATGAAGCCGACCAATTGATGGATATGGGATTTCTACCAGCATTGACGGTTGCAATAAATGCAACCCCTAATCGCAAACAAACGATGCTGTTTTCTGCAACGGTTAGTCCTGAAATTCAAGAACTGATTAAAGACTTTATGCCTGAATCTGAGCTTGTCCAGTTACATGATACAAAACCAAAAGAAGTTATTCAGGAAATATTTTGTCCAATTAGTCCTGAATTAAAATATCCATTCTTGCGTTTTTTATTAAAACATAAAAAAATTAAGGCCTGTTTAATATTCACTCGCACTAAAGATGAAGCTAATGCCTTAGGAAAACAACTGGCCTTAGATAATTATCAGGCGGTGACTTTACAGGGAGACATGACAACCCATCAAAGAAAGAAGGCCCTGGATGCCCTTAAACTAAAAAATGCCATGGTTCTGGTTGCCACTGATGTTGTCTCGCGTGGTATTGATATTCCCCATGTCACTCATGTTATAAACTTCACACCTCCTGAGACGCTAGAAGCTTATGTACATCGTATTGGAAGAACTGCCAGACATGATAAAGGCGGAGAGGCCATCACTCTCTATACGCCTGAAGAAGAATACTTATTGTATAAGATTTCTAACGGTAAAAAACACCCGGCACTAAAATTCAAAGAATTTAATTATCAATTAAAAATCGAGAAAAAAAAGCTCATCATCATTAAAGAAAAAGAAAAAGAAAAAGAAGAGCAAGACGAAGATTATGACGAAGACTATTAAGTCGAATGAAAAATCAAAATGGTTTCACAGCGATTTTAAAAACGACACAGTCGCAGTCGTTCTTATCGCTCCTGGACTCAATCTTCTTCCCAGTAAAATGGATAGTCTCGCTAAATTTTTTGCTTCAAAAAAATGTGATGTTTTAAGAATTTCACTTGGAGCAAATCCTGAGCATTGGACTGAAAAGTTTAGCGACTCCTATGATGCGGCCCTAGAGCATGCCGAGATTATGCAAAGACCACTTTATTTTCTAGGATTTTCGCTGGGAGCTTTAGTTGGCATTCACTATATTGCCAGACACCCTTATCAACAATTTATTAAATGCGCGCTGATTGCTCCGGCAACTCATACTAGAGCTTACACAATTATTCCCGCTCTCCTTGCAAAGATTTTCCCCAAAGGAAGTCTTCCAAGCTTAAATCTAGAAAAATATCGAGAAAGATCAAGAACGACTCTCGCCGAATATAAAAAAATGCGAACTCTTCAAAATGATATTAAAATTACTCTCAAAAATAACGACATGAATATTGCCACTCTCCTGATCACTAACCCCCAGGATGAGCTGGTTAAAAGTTCGGATCTTGTAAAATTTGCCGGTTCTAATCCAATGTGGAACACCCTTGAATTGACCAACAAAGGCAGTCTGCTATCTAAAAAATACCATCACTTAATCATAGATTCGGACTCTATAGGTGCAGAAGAATGGGAAAAATTGTTACAAAGCCTGTCCAATCATTTTGCTTTGTAAAAATATGCTATAATTTTAGTTAATGAGAACGTTGCTCCTAGATTGCAACTATTTTCCGGTAAAAATAATTTCTTGGCAAAAGGCCATGATACTCTTTTTGACCGAACGGGCCGAAGTGGTCGATGAATACGAAGATCAACTCATTCGTACAGTATCTACTTCCTATAAATTGCCTAAAGTCCTACGTCTTTTTCAAACTCACAAACTCTCGCAAAATGTAAAATTCACTCGCATGAATGTTTTTTTTCGCGATCAATTCAAATGCCAGTACTGCGAAATAAGGCTGCCTTCCAATGAACTTACCTTTGATCATGTCATTCCAGTTTCTCAAAAAGGTGGAACCAATTGGGAGAATGTCGTTACTTGCTGCAAAGGTTGCAATACTCATAAAGGTTCTAAGACCCTAAAGGCCGCCAATATGAAACTTCTGAAGGTTCCAAAAAAACCGAGATGGTCACCCGAGCTTTGTTTGCGGCTTCTTGAAAATGATCCGGTTGAATGGTGGAATTTCTTCCCAAATAGATTAGCTTCTTAACAGATTTTTACAGCTGTAAAACCCAGATTATTGTCACATAAGAACCTGACCCTAAATCTGGCCATTAAGATAGTACTTATAACCCCTAAATATTTAGATAAAAGAAATCTTGAGACAGGCATATTTAATATTCATTTATAATTAGATCATGAGCATTGATGTTAAACACAACTTATTAAAAAATTTTCTGAGCGATCAGAAATTAGGGCAAAAAAATACCCAAACAAGTCTTGATCAAACAATGATGGGAACTCAACAAAAATCACTTGGAATGGATCTTCGAAATGAAGGTTATAAAAACAATGATCCCAAAAATAAAAATAAAAATAAAAACCAAAAATCAGAACAGCAAAATGAAAATAAAAAAGAAGATTTAATTGACGAGAAACTTAAACAGCAATCTGCCAAGATTGAGCGCAATCCCTTAGTACTTCTAAAAGTATTTAGCATCTCTTTTATTACAATATTTTTAATAAACTCTAATATTGCTCTCGGTGAAACAATCATTATGACCGGAGATAAATGGTGTCCTTTTAATTGTGAACCCCAGAGCGCAAAAATGGGTTATATGATAGAAGTGGCAAAAATTATTTTTGAAAGAAAGGGACATAATATTGATTATCAGGTTCACTCATGGGTTAAATCAATTGAAAATGTCAGAAACTCCAAAGCAACAGCTTTAGTGGCCACTACTAAATTTGATGCTCCAGATTTTATATATCCTGAAAAAAGCATGGGAACTAACAAAGACTGTTTCTATGTGCGCACAAAAGATCATTGGGAGTTTAACGAGATCGCTGATTTAAAAAATCGTAAACTGGCAACCTCACAGGGATACGCCTATTCTGCAAAAGTTACGGCCTATATTAATGAAAATCCAAAGCTAGTCCAAACAGCTTCAGGCAGTGACACTTTTAGTGTCAATTTAAAAAGGCTTGATAGCGGCAGCGTAGATACCATAGTTGAGAATCCATTTGTTTTCAATTATATGGTTACTGAGGACAAATCCCTCAACAAATACGAAGAGGCCGGTTGCACCGAAGACAATGATCTCTATATTGCTTTCTCTCCTAAGAATCCCCGTTCAAAAGAATTTGCAAAAATCCTCTCAGATGGAATTGAGGAATTGAGAAAGGATGGAACTCTAGATAAGATAATATCCAAGTATTCTTTAAAGGACTGGAGATAGAAGTGAATTATTGGCTAATGAAAAGTGAACCCGACGTCTTCTCAATCGACACATTAAAAACTAAAAAAAAATCAGGCTGGGACGGAGTACGCAATTATCAAGCTCGAAACTATATGCGTGATGATATGAAAAAAGGCGATATGGTTCTATTTTATCACTCTAGTTGTGATGTGCCGGGAGTTGCAGGATTAGCAAAAGTATTAAAAGAATCTCATCCCGATCCTACTCAATTTGATCCCAAAAGTGATTACTATGATCCAAAGGCCACAAAGGATACTCCTCGATGGTTTATGGTTGAAGTTGAATTTGTAGAAAAATTTAATGTTGTCATTTCACTTCATACTTTAAAAAGTATAAAGGTCTTAGAAAATATGCCGCTTGTGCAAAAGGGGTCGAGACTTTCAATCAATCCTGTCAGTGAAGTCGAATATAAAACTATTTTAGAATTAAAATAGTTTACTATCTAATATTTTATTCAGTTCTTTTTGGATAAAGATTCATGGCCTGGTCAACTTGAACCGTTCCACCGCCTCTTACCGCTGGGAATACTATTCCATGAAGAACATTTTTCATACAATCACGAACTTTATCCGAAGTTATTGAATCCGAAGAAATTTCTGAGCGACTTACTCTCCCTTGATTTGCAATAAAAAATTTGAAGCTCATGACACCAGAGAAGCCTTCAGGGTTTTTATCCTTTTCTAGAGCTTTTTGATAACAAGATCTAAATTGCGGAATATGATCGGCCAATAATTTTCTTATAATATCCGGATCCATTGGAGAAACAGCAATTTTTTCAACCGGTATTCCTGCAACCATTACGGTTCCCTTAGTAGCAAGTCCTTCGAATCCTCTTGAAGAGTCAATTTTACCTTTTGCTGAACCAGTAAGGCTTCCAACGTTAGTCGCTACACGGGCAATGTCTGTGGTCCCTGTAGTTGTTCCTGTGAAATGGCCGTCACCTGATCCACCGCCAACACCATTGCCCATTCCTCCGCCGTGGCCTCCCCCTGCACCACCGTCATCAATAGCATTTGGATTAGTTTTAATTCTTTTTAATCCTGATCCAGTTTTTACGATTGAGTTAGTAAGGTTTGTCATATCTGTACCTTGATAAGTATCACCAGACCCACCAGTATTTCCATCAAGGGACTTAACTTTGCCAGGAGCTGAACCAGTGCCGACATCAGTCTTAGGAAGTTTTCTTAAATCTGTTTTAGGGTCAAAAGCTGTTTTCTTTTGAGAGCGCGGATCACCTTTTTGAACTTTTTGAACTTTATCTTTTAATGGATCGCCTAATGCTTTAGCATTTTTTACAACTTTTTCAGTTCCATTTTTAACTTTTTTAACTTCAGCTGGTACTGCTACTTTTTCTGATTCAGCAGCGATAAGTTTCTTTTGAATCATGGCATTTTTCACTGCCGGAGTAATGAACTCCATTTTGATTGGTTCTAACTTTGGGTCATCATGCATTTTATGTTCCAATACAAGATGAGGTAATTTAAGCAGAAAGAAAAATAGGTGGATGACAATACTTCCGATCAAAGCACGCTTATTAAAGCGCTTCGTCTCTTCTTCTAGTTTACTTTCACCGGCAGTGAAATTTGGCTTTTTAATAGCACTCATTTTTTAACCTTAATTACTTTTTTATCTTATTAGGATCTTCTTCTGCAGCAATTGAGAAATTTTTGGCCCCAGCATTTTTTGCCAGATCCATCAACTGAACGGCCTTGCCAAGAAAAGCCTTGGTATCACCTTCAAGAATAACTGATTCAGTTTTTAGAGATTTTAGTGAACTGGCAATGCTAGCTCCTAAATCAGCTTCAGCAATTGTCTTGCCGGCAATGGCCACTTTTCCGTCTTTATCCAAAGTAATGATCAGGATTTCATCCTGTTTCTTTTCATTGGTGATTTGAGTTTTAGGAAGCTCAATATCAAGGCCCGATTCAAGTGCAGCTGTTGAAGTCACCATAAAAATAATCAGAAGAACGAGCATGATATCAATAAGCGGAGTCATGTTGATCTCCGACATGATGTTCTCATCATCGCCTGAATTTTGATTCATATTACCCATGGCCATAAGGCGCTCCTTAAATTCTTATTCGCGTTTAAAAAGACAAATTACTTTTTTGCAGAATTAAAAGATTCTGTTAAATCTCCTAAACCATTTCTAAATTCATTGAGAGCTTCAGTAACTTTCACTTGAAGATAGTTGTAAAACATAACCGCAAAAACTGCGACCAAAATACCAGCAGCAGTGGCCACTAGCGCTTCAGAAATTGTTCCAGCAACAACGGCGAATCCAGATTTACCTGCAACACCAATTGCTTTAAATGAACCCATGATCCCCCATACAGTACCGAAGAGGCCAACGAATGGAGCTGAAGATCCGATTGTCCCAAGAACCCAAAGATTCTTTTTTAAACCTTGAGTTGTCTCATTCATTCTACGTTGCATTCTTGCATCCCATTCTTCTTGAGAATTAGTATCTTCAAAAATTGCAGAATGTGGTTTTGCGATAATTTCTGGACAGTTTTTATAAAGCCATTCCATTTCATTGAAACGCTTTGACTGGATGATTCTCATCCCTTCATCAAAAAAATATTTTGCTTGTTTTCTGAAATTGATTAAAAACCAAATCTTTTGAATCGCTACAGTCCAAAGCACTATTGAGAAAACCAATAGCGGGTACATGATAAAGCCACCTTGCTTAAATACTTCGACCAAATTCATGATAAGACTCCTTGTCTTGTTTTCTAACAGAAATGTTTATAGTTACTTAACGGTTGTTTTTTTAATTCTTTTAATATTTTAACTTACTTTTTAATAGTTTGTAGCAAGAAAATTACTCGAGTATTTTGCTTTGCTTTGAATGAGTTTTTACCATCGCTAAAAATTAAATATGGAAGGCTTCTTCTAGGCCCTTGATCGGGCAATTCTTATTTAGAATATCGACAAAAGTTTTATCGTCATTACTAAGTAGGACACCTTCTGCATTCCAAATTTTACCCCTTGGAACTTTACAGACTCGACTACCCTGGCGAATTTCGGCCGATACAGCTCCCATAGTAGGATATTCATAGCGGTGATCCACGCGAATACTTATTCCTGCTCCAGTATATTGAACATTGGGTGGACTTCGCTTAAAGCGGTCAGTTGTTAAATCAATTGGTCCTTCTTTTAAAGCACCATTTTTTATTCCATGTGTTTTCTTATCAAAAATAACTTTTTCACCAGTCGTCATAGTAAGAATGACATCATCACCGATGATTTCGGTTATTGGAACTCCAAGTCTCGGCAATAAAATCATCACGGATTTTACATCATGAGAGTCCGGTCCTCCGGCGACATCGGTGAGGTAGAGATAAGTTTCATTTGAAGCATGGTCGCGGCTTGTAAACTCAATCTTCCTGGTGGGAGTTCCTCCATCAGGATAAAGACTTTTTGCACCATCTAAAAATGGGTGTCCAGGATTATCACTAAAAGCATAACCACTAGGATAATGTTCATCAGTTTTACAATCTATTTCGTAGGTGACATCAATGCCGTTAGCATCTGGTCTACTTCCACCACAGGCCATGGGAATTCTGGCCGTCAATCTCTCAAAAGGAGGTAAGGCATTTGATGATTTGCTTAATTGTAAGGGAGATTGAACTTGAGTTGAAACTGCAACGGGAACAGGAGCAAGAGCAGGAGTCAGAGGCTTAACGACTAGGCAATCTACCTTAGGATTTTTTCCTAAACTCAATGCAACTTTTTGAACATCTTCCAAACCAGCTACGACAACCTTTGCACTTTCTTCAGGCAATTTATTATTCATTTTTTTGATTTCATCAAGATTTAGGAGAAGAAGTTTACACATTCCAGTACTCGCTTGAGCTCCTGAACGACAAATTTGATCGGCAAGATCAAACAAAATTAAAAGTTTCTTTTCATCTTTATTTTTTAGTATTTCTTTAACAATATCTTCTGACGTCAGCCCCTTTTCTTTGAATTTTTTGTGACAATTACTGAAGGCCAATTGTCTTTCTTTTAAAGAACTAACCGGAGCGCAAATATTTTTTCCAAAAAGTAATGGTTGGCATTGAATGGAATTTGCCCCGCAAGTGCCCTCGCTATAACCTGAATTATTCTTTACCGGGCTCGCACATTTCCCGTTGATCAATACGCTCGGCCATCCGGCATAAAGACAACTAAAAGCATCGTCGGCCCAGGCAGTGTAAAAAAAATCGGGAATAACATTTTGTTCATGGAGAGAGATATCTTTAATAGTAGCTCGTTCATGTTTTATTAAAAATGATGTATAGGATTCTACTAGGAGTGCCCTACCAATATTATCAGATTCTATCCATAATCCCCTGCCGCTCTGAGCGAATGCTTGAGTACATAATAACGTAGCAAAAAAAAACAAATAATATTTCATAATATTTCTCCATGAGATATATCGGTAAAATCACTTATTTTAAAAATAAAAAAGATGTTACAAGAACTTTATTCCTGAGAAAAATGCTTTGGATGCAATAGCGTTACAATAAAATAATTAATAATAGGAGAACCAAATGAATTTGACTAAAACTATTCAACTATTCTTTCTTTCCACCATGGTCTTATCCAATATTGCTAGTGCTAAAGTCATTACTGATTTCGATGAAACCAAAATTCAAGCACCTTTTGTAGAATCCAATGAGGAATTTCTTCAAGATACTGTTTGTAAAACTCGCGACCATTTAAGATGGGACTATTGTTCTACTCGTTATGAAAATGGTGAGGAACAAATGAAGAGTTTTAAATTCAGCAACTATGGCGAAAATAAAATTGTCCCTAAAGCAGGTTTCGGTGTCGGTCGAGATTTTGAATTTATGTTCGAAGGTTTTGCCAGCTCTGATCTAGGACTTCTTATCTGGGATATGCCAGATGAAACTGAAAGCCATGGCCACTTAAAATTAATGATGTTTTTTCCTCGTTTAGTAATGCCGGCCATCCGCTACGTTTCAGATGCAAATAAAGATTTAGTTATTGTAACGTTGCCAACAAAAGAAGAAATAGTTTTTAACGGTAAAACTAAAGAAGTGGTAAGCGGAGTTATTGCAGAAGCTCCTATCATGCAAGATAAAGCTGGAAATGCTTTAAACCCGGGTCTTACTTATAACGGTTCAGGAGTTGTTGTTGAAGCAGACCGACTGGCCGATTATCCGGTTGGACTAGCATCTCAAAAAAATAATATCGCGACCATCAGCAAGAAGGGATATAAGAATTGCAAAATACCTGTAAAAGATCTTTGGTATACTGATGACAATAAAGGTGGAAATGTATTTTTTAATAAAAAGTACGTAACTGACAAATCTTTTGACATGCTTTTAAAACAGAAATGTAAATTTTCGATGTACTAATTTCCAGACTTCCCCCTAAATGATGGGGGGAAGTTCTTTAATATTTGCGATAATATTTAAAATTTGAATGCTGACTTTGCTTCCCCATTCCGCAGATAAACTCGGTGAGTAATGAATCCCCTCTTTTTCATTCGAAGGAAATTTAGTCAGCAAAAGACTATCGATATAATGACAATTATTTTTCTTAGCTAACTCAATCAATAATTGATTTGTTTCAACTAATTTTTCTTTGGTTACAATTTTTGAATTGGCATCTGGTGGCCCAATCCAAATACAAATACTTTTATCTACATTTATAGTCTTCATCATTGTTACAATGCTTAAGGTATAATTTTTTGGTTTTTCTCCAGCTGCGATATTAGTTCCCAGTTGGACAATGGTGACTTCGGGGCGATATCTTGCTAGTTCATCAGAAATTTTAGGCGTCTGATGCTCCTTCGATCTACTCTCATCACTCCCGTCTTTTTTCCAAAATCCACAGACTGTTTTTTCATAACCATTTTTGCCAAGCCAGGTACTCGGAGTCGATCCACAACTCGATTCCATAATTACATGATCAGAAATAGTCGATAATTTTTTTTCGATAACTGTGCCTAGTCTCCCATAGCTATGAGAATCTCCAACATAAAGAATGGTAGGATTTAATTCAGCTCGCAGTGTGCCGGATATCAAAAAAGGAATGACAAATATAAATTTTAACTTCATAAAATGTTTTTAGCATAAGATAATACTTCCAAGCTAACATATGAAATTAATATAGGGAAAAAACTGAATTAAGATTTTCTTTTTGCCACTTGAAGCTTCTCATAACTAGCAATCAGCTTTAGATGCTTCTCAAGCCCTTCCAACTTCATACTCGTTTTTGTAAGACCAAAAAAACTCACTTCCCCAGTGATAGTTCCAAGAGCATTGTTCAATGTCTCTGCACTAAACATTCTGGTCATATTAGGCACGTAATCTTCAATATCAAGTTCCTCATTAAGAGTGATATCAAGAATCGTATTAACGGCCTGGTAGTATCTTCTACGATCATTTGAATTGTCGTTGAACGTAATAAACATTTCAACTAATTCTTTCGCTTCTTCAAACCGCTGAAGCGCTAAAAGAGATAGACATTTTAGTTCACCAATATTCAACTGGCCCCAAACAGTATTTTCGTCGAATGCCACACCAATCAATTCCGCAATTTTAGTGTAATTATCGAGTTCACTTTCATCTAAATTAGAAACTAATTTTAAAAGGGCGTTGTCATCTAATGAGTGTAAGTTAAGAATGTCTGATCTAAAGCCTATCGCTTTATTATGATTATCCCAAATAAGGTCAGTTGGCTCATAGATTTCAGAATATCCAGGAACTAAAATCCTACAGGCCTTAACACCTAATTCTTCATAATCAGCGATATAAACTTCTTTTTCCAATTGTTTGAGAATGTTCATTAGATAATTATTTTCATCTTCCGTTGTGCCCGAGAAATCCCATTCAGAAAATTCAAAATCATTTTTTTCACTGAAGAATTTCCAAGAAATAACACCAGTTGAATCGACAAAGTGATCGATAATATTATTGTGCTCGCAGATAGCATTTTGATTAAAAGTTGGCGGAGATAAAACATTGAAGCCTTCAAAGCTTCTTCCTTGAAGAAGTTCAGTTAAACTTCGCTCAAGTGCCACTTCGAATTTCGGATGAGCTCCAAAAGAAGCAAATACCCCACCATTTTTTGGATTCATCAAAGTGACACACATAACGGGAAATTTTCCACCTAAAGAAGCATCTTTAACGACAATCGGAAATCCTTCCGCTTCTAATTTATTAATCCCTTCTAAAATATTAGGATATTTTTCTAAAACACTTTTTGGAACATCCGGAAGAGTAATTTCTTCGAGAATAATTTGATTTTTTACCGCGCGTTCAAAAATTTCCGAAAGGCATTGAACTCGCGCTTCGTATTTTGTGTTTCCAGCACTCATGCCGTTACTTACGAATAAATTTCCGATTAGGTTTACTGGAATATAAATTGACTCGAGATCAGATTGGCGTACGTAAGGAAGAGCACAAATTCCGCGTTTACTATTTCCAGAATTTGTATCAATTAAATGAGAGGCCTTGAGTTCATTGTCTGGATTATAAAGAGCGAGAAGTCTTGCATCCATTAAACCTTCAGGCAGAGAATCTTTGGCCCCAGGTTTAAACCATTTTTCGCTTGGGTAATGAACGAAATCACCTTCTGCAATATCAAGACCTAGAAATTGATCATTGTACAAATAATTATTACTAATGCGTTCTAAGTATTCACCTAAGGCCGAACAAAGCGCAGCGTCTTTTGTCGTCCCTTTACCATTGGTAAAACACATTGGAGAATCGGCATCTCGAACATGGACTGACCACACGTTAGGTATAGGATTTCTCCAAGAAGCAATTTCGATTTTAATCCCTAAAGCCGCGATAAGGCCTGTCATATTATTGATTGTTTCTTCGAGCGAGCAATCCTTTCCTAAAATCATGGTCTTTGAATCGTGATCAGTTAAATGAGTGTACATCAATCCAGAATCCTGTCCCAGGACATTTAGAGTTTCAATTTTAAACTCAGGAGATTGTTGAATAACTTTTTTTACTGTGCATCTGTCTATCGATTTGAGAATTCCCTCGCGGTCATGCTTTGATATACTCTCTGGCAACTCAACTTGAATATTAAAAATTTGTTTGTATCTATTTTCGGGATCAACAATATTGTTTTGTGTAAGTTTGATGTCTTCTGTCGGAATATTGCGAGCAATACAATAAACCTTCACAAAGTAGCCGGCGCAAAGGGCACTTGATGCTAAAAAATAATCGAATGGACTCGGAGCTGTCCCATCGCCCTTATAACGAATAGGTTGATCAGTGATCAGGCTAAAGTCATCGAACTTAGCTTCAAGTTTTAAATTATCTAGAAAACGAACGTTGATTTGCATATTGGACCTTTTTATAAATATCGTTTCATCTACCATTTAATTCATATAAATTCCTCAAAACATGTAAAAAATACCATTATCAGAGTGTAACCGACACCTCATACCAAAAAACTATTTAGGAACTTTGCTAGGATTAAATTTATTAAAAAGCTTATATCATTTGCACTTGCAGAGACTGCCAACTTGCCAACAATGGCGGAAATGATGAGCGAAAACATCGTTTTAATTGACATTGCTACAGAGCGGATCGGAAACCTTACCCCCAGCTATCCTTGCTTGAAATTAAATACTAATACACCTTCCAAATTGCCAACTTTAGGCGAGCGCGAAGGAGCCTAGTGTGATTGCAAATTCAAAAATGATCTTACCGAGATTCAATCGCAAGAATTTGCAATCACCAGTGGTAATGATAATTTTCTTCACGGGGCATTTTATTTAGGCCCTGAAGGAAAATTAAAATTCACTATGGCCTCAACTAGATTTATTAAAATAACAATAAAAGATGGATATAGAAGTCGGGATGAGCTTACGTGGAGTAAATTTTCTTTTCCAATGAAGTGCAAAACTTTAGTAATCAAACCTTATATTGGTTTTGAAAGACACGAGACTCCTATGGATACTGAATATGGAAAAAATACCATCAACCCTTATGAAACTTATAATACTGTTGGCCTTAGAGTAAAATGGTAATAAAAAAGGGAACCAAGGCTCCCTTTTTATTACTAATTAATTTTTAAAACTAGTTTTTAGTTGTAATAACTTCTTTATTAGAGACTGCAGTCACCATTTTGCCGGCAAATGGAGTTTCAGCTGTATAATAAAGTGTGTAAGTTCCATTTGGAACTGTGTTTGTTCTAAATCCTAAACGCATTTGTTCCACAACTTCATCAGTCACTCTTTTAGCAACAACCAATCCTTTAGAATCTTCAACATAGAAAGTTACTTTTTGAGGAATAACCGGAATTGCTTTAACATCAATATCAAATTCAATTCTTCCACTTTGAGGTTTCTTTAAATCAATTCCAGAAGCTCCAGTAAATAAAATAGTTGTAGTTGGTTCATGATTTAAGACTAAAAAATCTCTTACTTGAGATATTTTTGAATTAGATTTTGCATACACTTCATAACGTCCATCTTTCAAGCTTGTTGTATCGACAGATAATTCACAAGCAGTGTTTGCACTTTGACAAGCAACTGTGTTGATACTATCAGTATCACCTTTAATTACAACTTCACTTGGAGCGGCTTTTGCTAGAGCAACTTGAATAACTTTTGATCCAGAAACGTATTCATGACTAGCTGGTGATTGGATAGAAATATAATTATCTTCTGCAGCAGTTTGATACGCCCATGTATTGTCAGCAATACCTGATTTATCATCATAAGATACGCGGATGAATCCGTTTTCTCCCCAATCTGCTCCCCAAGAGTTACGCACAATCCAGTATCTTCCATCATCGTTAAATCCAACAAGAGAAACTGCATGTCCACCAACTGATTTTCTGCTTACTGATTTGTAAATCCCAGAGCTATAAACCAGGAAGTCTTCATAAACTGTTAGTGTAGTAACCAGTGGACCTTTTTTTAATGCTTCTTTTACTTTTGTTGCAGATCCACCGGCAAAACTTGGTGAATTAGAACCAGTAATTTTATAAGTACGCTCAGCTTGGTTTTCGCAGAAATTCTTTTTACACTGAACATCTTGTCCTGTTGACCCTGATTCATAGGGAGCGCAAGCTGCATCAACTATACCTTGTTTTTTTAACATGCTGGCAGCAGATGATGGTTGCCATCCGTAATCACAAGCTCCGCCACCGCAATTAAAAAGTTGTTGAGGTGAAAAACTTGGAATTAACCAAGTTAAACCTGAGTTGATTCTGTATGTAGCTTCAAGAGTTGCAACAGCAGCAAAGGCCACGCATGAACCACAATTTCCTTGATTCATTACTGATCCTAGCCAATTTGTTCCATTTACATTTCGCCAGTCCATAGACTCATTGGCCTTATTTCTATCTTCAAAAAGAGCGTTTCCGGTAGGACGATCCGTTGATCCCAAAAGTCTCTTGATTTCAATATCACTCATACGAGAAATTGAATTATCACGAGCTATCCAACCAGCATGGTTCTTCTGGATAAGCATATTTATATTGTTAATATTAACTGAGGCTGAAGCCGACAGAGCGCTTCCAAGCAGAAGCATCGCCAGAAATTTTTTCACAGTATCATCCTTGATAATAGGAAATTCTATTATTCAATTACAAGGTATCGCGCAATTTTCCGCAATCAAATGATATTGATATAAACTTACTTTAGAAGTGAAGACGTCGGTTATTTCTCTTTAATGTAAGTCGTTCCATAAATATTTTTTAAAAGATCAGATTTTTTAACATAAGCATAACCCGAGCTTGAATCACAAAGAACATTCGGGTTTCTAGCAATAGGTGGATTAGCTTCACGACAAGCATGCATTTTCGCGTAAATAATCTCTGCATTCGCTAACGAACGAGTATCGTTAGTACACTTTGCATAATTGGGATTTTCAACATTATAGATATCACAAGAATTTCCCCAAGAATTGCGCAAAATATATTCGACTTCACAAGTTTTAGGATTGAAACGTTTTCCTACTAAACTAGAGGCATGAGGAGACGACTTTTTTTCATCAGGATTCAAAAGAAAACCTGCAAAATAAATAATTCCGGCCGGAGTACCCTTGTCTAGTGCTTCGTCGGCAGTCTCAAGAAGTTCAAGTGGTGTGCGACTTTGATATTTCGAATTAAATTTTGGATTTTTTGGATCATTGAGAGTTTCATTTTTTATTACCGGTTGATCTTTTTGGAAAAAACTAGAACTGAATCTTTTTTTACAGGCAGTAGCTGCCAATCTATTTATTGCATTTTCTTTTTCAGTAAAAAGTAAAATAGTATTAATGGTTCTGGCCGTTAAGCTGGGAAATAATTTTTGAATTTTTAGAAGACTATTACAAGTTTTTACATCAGTTTCATCAAATACAATTTTTAGCATTTCGTCTAAATTGCATTTGCCCTTCTGGGCACAACGACTATCTTGAACATAACCAAAATTCTCAGAAGGTAAATCCTTCTCAAAACAAAAACCACTTTTTTTAGCTATATTAAGGGCCTCTACAATCAAGCCGCTTTCTGCTACAACATTTTTTTTATATTTAATTGCAAGTTCATTTGAGTCCTTTGCAACAACTCCTTTTAAATAATCTCCTTTCATCATCCTGTTAAAAAAAGTCGATATACCTACTGCAGAAACAGCAAATTTGCCGCTCCTGTAATCTGCATTCCGATCAGGCCTGATAACTTCTATCGCTCGAGTTTTATAAAGATAATGAGTCAACAAATCTGCAGAAGTAAATCCATAGCACCATCCAATAGAATCCTGGTCCCTGAGCGGGCCCATTTCTGAGCGAAGATCTACTGCTTTAATCATTTTATCTTCTGGAAGTGCGTTTGGACATAAGTTATCTGCCAGAAGAATTTGAGAAAACAAAATAAATGTGCACAATAAAACAATCGGTCTAATCGACATACTTCACTTTCAATGTAAGGGCCGCAATATCCATATATGAGCCATCATTAAAAATACAGCGGGAAGATTTAATCCAAAATTCTCCATCCCAGTACTCAATGAATTGAGGAATACCATTTAATAAATCGCAAACCCTAAATCCAGGAGACCCTGATTTAACTTGGACATCTTTATGCTTCAGGAGAAAAGGACCAGGCAGATTGATAGTACACTCTTTATTTTCAGCGCACTTTTTAACAGAGGAAATTGAACGTAATAGACTGTCGTAACAGTAGCGATCTTGCAAAACAATCTCTTTAATCTTGTCGAGGTATTTAATTTTGCCGTCGATACAACCAGATTTCTCTGCTGCAAAAACTATTTGTGTTAATAATACTAAAAATATAAAAATAATTTGAATAGTTTTCACTCAATTATTATTACTTATGAGTGAACTTTTTGCAAAGATTGGCAGAATTAACCCCAGAGGAATTAAAATTCATCAAAACCATTATTCCTTGAAAAGATTTACCGGCCAATTCTGGAAATAAAAAATTAGTAGGAAACTTAATTGAAAGTACCTGTTCAGCTTCATTGAAATGAAGAATTCCAATTACTCCTAGATCAATCTCATCTCAATACGAATCTTAAATCCAACTAGCTTAAATCCACTGGTTGCCAATTGGTCTATAAGAACAAATTTCTTCACCTAAGGAATGATTCTGACATCCCAGCAACTCTAAAGTAGTTAACCTTATCGCTATAGTATTGTCTGACTTTAGGAAAATTAAACTCTTAAAAACAATTAATCCTGGGAAAAACCCAGCTTGGTAAAACGTAAAAAAGTGAAGTTTAAATTATGAGTTGCGCAGCTTCCAATTTTATAAGAATACACTAATTCTTCCCGATTTCCGGTTTCTGCGTAGCTATTAGCACAAAAAGATAAAACAAAAGAAATTAAAAGTATAAAATAGTAATGAAATTCATAGAAATAAGTCCTAGCCTATAAAAAAGTGCCGAGCTACACTAAACCCGCTAGAAGCACTATCTCTAAAGCACACAAATATTTTGGGAGGCCTTGATGAACCGTCTGGATCAAATTTCTTTAGGGAAAATTGTCGTAATTCGCGAAAAATTACTAAAAGCACAGAGAGACGGGAAAAAAATTTATCGCTTTGAATCGGGCGATCCAAGCTTTGCAATTTATCCTGATATTAAAGTTGCAATGAACAAAGCGCTTAATGAAGATAAAACTCACTATATTCCAAACAACGGAATTCCAGAATTAAGAGATGCTCTGGCCAATAAATTGAAATTACAAAATAAACTCAATATAGATTCAAAGCATATCTCTGTTACTAACGGGGCCATGCATGCGCTGTACGTCCTTTATCAATGTATTGTTGAGAGTGGAGACGAAGTCATCGTTCCAGATCCAATGTGGACTGAGGCCGTAGAAAACGCTCGTCTTGCAGGAGCAAAAACTATTGGGGTAGAACTAAAACCAGAATACAATTATGTTTATCGCGCAGAAGACATTGAAGCGAAAATAACTTCAAAAACAAAAGTAATTTTCATCAACTCTCCCCAAAACCCAACTGGGGCCATCATTCCAAAAGCTGAATTACAAAAAATTGCAGACCTTGCTGTAAAACATAATTTTTGGCTGGTAAGTGATGAAGCATACGAGCACGTATTGTTTGATGGCGGTGAACACACTTCTATCGGATCTCTTATCCCTGATTACGATAAAGTTATTTCAGTTTATTCATATTCAAAATCATACGCGATGAGTGGCCTTCGTTTAGGTTATTTTGCTTGTAGAAATGAACTCTTCAATGACCGAGCTGGAAAGCTTCTTCGTTGTACAGTTAACGGGATAAACAGCGTTTCTCAATGGGGCGCAGTCACTGCACTGGCAAATCCTGATAGCTGGTATACAGAAATGAACAAAGAATACTTAAAAAGGAGAAATCTTTTTCTTGAAGCTTTATCAGGACAAGATATTCTTATTCCATACATACCTCATGGCGCTTTTTACTTATGGTGCCGGGTAAAAGATGGAATTGATGTAGCTGCCTTATCTGAAGCAATGGCCCAGGCCGGAATTGGTAATGCCCCTGGAGACTGTTTTGGTGAATGCGCTTCAACTGTGCAATCGATAAGATTTGCATTTAGTTGTTCAACTGAAATGATTCTTGAAGGAACAGAGCCTCTTCGCAAATTTCTATCAAATTATAAATAAGTTTTTTTAATATTTATTACAAGTTCATCAACCTTGTGTCTCTTCATGCAAAAGTCTCGCGATTTTTTCTTCATCGTAGATATCGATATCAAAGACAGACATCAAGTCCTCACTTCACACCAGGCCAATATTTGAATTCAATAGAAAAGAAAAGCAATTACCAGGCCAAAAATTAGGGTAATATTATTAAGAAGTTAAAATAAGAGACTAATAAAAAGACAAAAAAAAATGGTGAACTGTCAAAAAAATAGACAGTTCACTTTGATGAATTTGAGAGATTCAAAATTAAATAAATAACCAGCCTTGAATAAAAAAGAAACATCCAATGCTCGCAAAACCTAAGCTAACATACCAAAAAGATTTTCTTCTGGTTAAGACGGCGATGGCCGAAATAGCAATGGCAATTTGAAAGAGTGTTACGGACTTTGCCAGAATAACATGGGCCTTTAAGTGATGCTCAGACTCTTCAGATTTCTCTGTTGCCTTTTTAGAGATTTCTTCTTGATCTTTTTTATATTCTTCAGATTTTTTTAAATCCTGCGCTTTTGGCGTCTTTCCCATCTCCACCAACAAATCATTTTTAAGACTCATAATTGAGCTCTTGATACTTTTTGCCTGGTAGTGACTCCAATTGTCTGAGGATTGGATTTGAGAGATTAACGCCTCGTTAGAATGATGTCCGGCCATTAAGGCAGAAATCGCTGCGATAACGGCAATCATTGCGGTTGATAGTGCTACTTTTCCTATCCAGCCACCTTGATGGGCGTGCTCATGAATATGCTCTTGGCTTTGCTCTAATGGGACTTCAATTTCTTCCATAATTCCTCGTAAGTATTTTTGAATGGTTATATAAGTTTTATTATAGCGAATTGTTGGCACTCAAAAAGATAAAAATGATTACAAGAAGATGGATTAACCGATCAATAACATTGGGAATACCATGGTCATCCTTGCACTCTCTTTGAATATAAACATCTTTTTCACTATAGTTAATAAGATTCTCTAATCTAATTGGAAACCTCATGAACCTCTACCTCATGGCACTAATTTGTCTTATATTCACTCAATCAACTTTGGTTTATTCACAAACTGATTCCAAAATAATCACACCTACAAAAATGAAGCAAAAGAATTATCTTCAAAAAATTTAGATGAGAAAAGAAATTTTTATCTAAATCTTCTGGCAGAAAGAGAACTTTATCAATATCGCTTTTATGATAAAGCTGATATTTATTATCAAAATGCAATAAAAATGAATTTTGAAGAAGACAAAACAGAAGCCTTCATTAATTTAATTGCAATTTCTATTATCAAAAAAAATAAACCAAAAGTACAATTGGCCTATGATCAGGCGTAAATTATCGAGAATTACCTCCCATTTAAAAATGGAATTGAACTGAAAGAAATTACCGGATTTTAGGAAGATTCACGCATGAAGAAAATTTAATTAATCTTCTTAAAAATAAAGAATATAAAAAAGTGTTCAGCAATCTAAATCCTAAAGCAATGAAAAACGCTAAGGAAGATTTTAATATCACTGTATATGAATCTTTAAATGATTTAATAAATAAAAAATCAGTCAATGAGCTTTTTTGCAATAAGCAGTTTAAAAAATATCCCACATCCTACGCTTACAATATTATCATCTGTGGACTCTTAAATGATTATCTACAAAATGGAACGTTTGATAATAATCATTTAAAAAGGGCTGAAAAATATTTTAAAATAAAGATATTGAAAAATACTATTTATTAACTATGATTAATAAAAGGAACCATCTCTTATACTTTTTGGGCGCCACGAGAAATAGGAAAAGTAAAACTATCTTTTACTGAGAACAGCAATACTGTGAGCAAGTCAAAAACTTGAGGACTAAATGTCTCGGTGACAAAAATTGTTCCACCGAGACTAGTGATTCAAAATAAAAAGACTAAAGTGTATTTAAAATTTTCATGACATCAGTAACTTGATTTAAATAAGTTTTTGCTCTTACAATCAATTTCACAGCATCGGCCTGCTTTAATTTACCATTTGCCATCTTTTCACAAATTAACGGCTCAACAGGATCAGTGATTTCGTAAACACTTTTGTGTTGAGGCCATAGATTGCTCGTATCGTTTGATCCTCCAGCACAAAGAGGAATAAAATGATCAATCTTAAAATCAGTTCGACTCAATGTTTGGATATGGTAACCCAATTGTTCATCATATTGCTGAATGAGCATTTCTTTGGTGTCGTAAGTTACTTCGCGTTCACAATAAGCAATATGCTCTGGGTAGCGATAAGTTGTAGGCTTGTCGCAAAGTTTGCCTGGAGTTAATTGAGGATTGGGACCAACCGGAAAGTTCGGCCCAAAAGAAAAAGCTGTACTCGAAAAAAGTGTAAAGACCGAAAGAATCACGGCCCCAAAACCAAGACGTTTAAACATCATTTTCCCCTTATTATAAACTCAAAGGGGTTTTATCAGACTAATAAATCTATCTCCACTCTTGTGAAAAAATTACAATTAAATTAGCGGCTTTCTTATTGAGTCATCCATAATAAAAAAAGGCCTTCCCGTAAGAAGGCCCTATTAAAAAATTTAATCGTACAAGTGCAAATCAACCTAAAAGTTTTAGAGCTGCTTGTCCTTGAGAGTTCGCTTGAGACAACACAGAAGTACCAGCTTGAGTTAAGATGTTCATCTTAGTGTTTTTCGCTGATTCAGCAGCAAAGTCAGTATCTCTAATACGAGAGTTTGCAGCAGATAAGTTCTCTGAAGATGATTGCAAGTTGTTAATCGTCGAAGTCAGACGGTTTTGGATTGCTCCAAGTTCTGCTCTTTGTCCC
>JACMPM010000122.1 GCA_014377485.1 Bacteriovorax sp.
CCGGTCATTTTTTAGGGATTATAAAAACGTGGACTTTCAGCGAAAATAAAATCGTGGATTTTTTTGAACGTCAGGCCGAGCTAAAAATACCGGAAAATAAATAAGAGCCTCATTGAAGTCTTGAAGAAACACCATTCGCCTCACAGCAGCTCGTTGATTCTTTTAATAATAGCGTCCATATCGGGGCTACAAGCTAAATCAAAAGTAGTATTTGGAACTCAAGCTTTTGCTACTCAAGGATAAAGCCAAGTTTGAATCTCTGGATTTTTTTGATCTTCATTAAATTTAGATAAGGATCGTCGATGCCCCTGTCGATCTAAAAGCAGCCACTCTATTTCATGGATCACAAAAGTGACACTTACAAAATGTTCGAACCCTGCTTCGGTTGAAGGCAATTGCAAATTAGGTGAGCTATAGATTTCACTCAACCCATTACCGACTTCGTCCATTGCAATCCCTGGCGAAGTGACGAAATAACTTCGCTCGAGGAACCACTTAAGTTCTTCCAACTTTGTTTTGCGGCTTCATTTTTGTGATTGCACCTTGAGGAGAGATAAAAATCGAAAAAGTCCTAAGTATCAAAAAACACAAACAAATGATTTCAATAGTTTGTTAAGGTCAGATTCTTTCAAATATCACGGAAAATTACCAGGCATCACAGACGTTGGCTACGATTTGGCTTCATCTATAAAATGATTTTTCCTATGAGGTAGGCGCAGGTTCTTCTTTGTATCCACTTTGGTTTCTCATATGTTTATTAAACCAACCAAAGGAGTATTTTATGTATTTTGCTATGAAGCTCTGAAGGAAAAACTTCAGAGCCACTGTTGGGTTTGGCATATGCCCTTTTTCTTTAGCAATGAAACCTTTGGCTTTAAACTCAGGAGAAACTTTTAATGCCGTCATCCACGTTGGAAGCTTCATCGTAACTAATCATGTACGGGTTATTTTGGCATTTCCACCTCCAAAATTAGAGCGAGTATAATTCCCTTTAAATCAAGGCTGGCAACGCAGATTTCAGAAATTTCGGTAACATAAAGGCGGACACAAATACTCAAATTTACTTTAAACTGGCTGTAAGATTTGCTGGGCTTTTCGTATTCCAAAATTTCGAAATGGTAATTCAATATACCGATAACTTATTTCGGCCAGAATAAGTAACAATGAATAGGCCAGTACGACGGCAAGAGGTTGATCCACCGTGGATATTTTGTAATCTGAAGGCGAAAATACAGAGATGACTTCATACGCCAATCGGAATGTAAAAATGTGGATAAGATATATAGAAAATGATCTCGAACCAATCCAAAGGAATATTTTTTGAATCCATCCTTTTTGTAATATGTAATTTGAATCATAGGAAGCTATGAATACTAACGCCAAGGAAACAAGTCCCGCCATGCTGGTGAATAGGGGTATGCGGTTTGAATAAAGAGGAATGTAAGCTAAGTTCAAAAGCAAAAGTGTAATCACTGGAATTCTAAAAACTCTCAATTTCATGAATTGCGGCCGCCATAATTGATACTTAGAATGTTCTGCAAAAAGTGCCAGGAGCACACCCCAAATTAAAACATCAAACCGAAATGACCATCCAAGGGTCCACTCATAGCGTTCAAGGAAGAAAAGCGGTACAAGACAAACCGTAAGAGCTAAAGCCAAATGTTTGCGAAATATAATCAATACCAGGGGCATAAGAACATAAAACTGTTCCTCAAGGGATAAGCTCCAATAAACCAAGTTAGGTCCACAGCGACTCAAACCTTGGTTACAGAGATAAGCATGCCAGTTAGCGTATTGAAAAATAGCAGCTATTGCATCGGACAAATTGACCGATGCAATACCGAAGGCGCCTGTCGAATTAAACCAGTACGAAAAAACAGTAAAAAGAGTTAACCATAACCAAGCCGACGGAAAAATTCGATATATTCGTCGTGCCCAAAACGCCCACACAATTCGCCAAGTTTTTGTATTAAAGTTAATTCGGAAACTCTGCCTGAGGCTTCTAGTAATGACAAATCCAGAGATCACAAAAAAAAGATCGACGCCGCCCCAATATGTAAAATATGTAAAAAAATTATCAGTGAGAAAGTTGGGCTGAAATAAAAGCGTATGCGCCGTATGCTGAAATAAAGTAAAAATAATCGCGATAGCACGCAAAACTTCAATATCCGTATTTTTTTGATGAACGTCATTTAAGTACATTAGATTTTATTGGATCAGCTAATTCGCAAAATAGCAAGTTTGGTTTTTAGATCATCTGTTACTTAAGCGAGATCGCTCTCATAATTGGGGTGATAATGACGGACATGTTATAAATAATCAAACGAATGCGACACCGTTTTATTCTCTACCTGAAAAAATTAATTTCTAATAAAAACAGCGGACTTCGAGTCTTCATACACGAATGTCCAAGAGGGATTAGTTCGGACCATTTGAATAAAGGCTACGTCTACTGAATACGCATCTACAATGATACATTTGATATCATACTTTTTAACGTATTCATTAAATGTTTTATATTGAAAAAAAGGAAGATACTCATTAACGTAAAAATTAGTATCTGTAACAAAGCCATGGTAAAAGACTTTAATTTTTCCGTCCCATTTCCAAGCCAGATAATTACCTAGAAAATGTGTGTTAAAAACATTTCCTGGCCGAGGAAATTTCTTGTTTATAAATTCAACTGCCCCTTGAGGCATAAATTCGTTACTTTCTCCGATGCCAAATTTTCTTGGACCAGACATTGTATTATATCCGTAAAATATATTGTGAATTGATAAGATTAAGATGAATAAACAAGTGAATATTAAAGTAAAATTTATCCCTTTTTTGTAGTTTATAGTTCTGGATAGAAAAACATTTAATGTGATTAGGGTAAAAGACATTGTGGTAACAAAACGTATCGACGAAATTCCGTATGCGATAAAAAATAAGGATAAAAACAGGGATAAATAAAACGATTTTTCTTTTCTATTAAAAAACAAAAGAAGTGCATTTAGAAATATCTGCATCAGTATAAATATATTGTGAGATCTATTTATAAATAAGGGATCTAATGTACTCTTCCATTCGGTGTAGTACGTTTTATAAACCTGAGCTTCGGAAAAGGCAAATTTAAAAGGGTATAAAACTCCGTTGATAAACTGAGGATTGAATAAACAGATCAAAACGCTGGTCACGCTTAAAAACAGAAATGAAATATAATTATTTTGTTTGTAATCCTTGATATAAAATAGGAGATACCCGAAACATAGAACCCATCCTAAAATAAACGAAGGATGCGTATTTACCCATAATAAAAACACTAAAGGCATAGCGTATTTAAATCTAGAGGGGCGATAACATTCGCAAAGGATAATCGATAAAGTAACAATTAAAAACAAATCAGAAAATATCGATGTTCGCTCCATGAGTCGAAATGTCATTGAGTAGAGCCCGAAGCAAACAGAAAATGTCCAAATGATTATAGAAATTTTGCGTTTTCTTTTAAGACAAATAAAGGAATAGAAAAAATTGTCAGCAATAGAATTGATTTGAAAATGACAATTAAATCAAATCCGCCCAACTTAAAAACTCCGTAATATATCAAGTATCCTAGCCATTGATGCATGATAACCCAGGGATAATTGGTGACGGGATAAAAGTAAGGATCTATTTGCGAAAAGTAACCGTCTGAAAAATAATTGCGTGCTATTGCCAAATACATGTAAAGATCATCACTTTGAACGGGATAAGTAGTTATGGATGCGACAAGTAGTAGAACTGCAAAAATTGTAATGAATGTATAAGGTATATTTTTTAACATATTTCCTCTTGATAAAAATAATTATGCATTGAAAAAAATATCTGTGTCTATGTTTATTTGCAGCCCGCGCGGGGGAGTAACAATGGGTTGTACTGAAAGTTATAAATTCATTTTACTATTCTCTATCTTGAATCCGTTAGACTGAATAAAGTTCGCACTTAATTAAGCGATAAATAAGACAAGTTTATTAAATTTTTTTGCTGAAATAAAATTACTTTGAGTCCTTACGCTTGGCTATGGCACCTTCGGCTAAAGCCAAAAGATCTTTAACGTTGCTCGCATCAGATCGAATTTTAAGGGCTATTTTAAAATGAAGTATCGCTTTGTCATAGTCTTGCTTAAGCATAAAAGCCAAGCCGGCGTTCAGGTTTCCAGCAAAACTGTCCGGGCGCTGCCGCAGTGCCTGAGCCAGATGATCTAAAGCCTGTTCCGGTTGTTCTTTTCTAACATAATAAAATCCCATATTCACATGACTTTCAACATCCTTGGAATCTTGCTCTAAATTTTTCATCCAAAGAACTTTAGCTTCTTCAATTCGACCCTTGGCTTCAAGCAAAATACCTAAATTATTCAGAGCTAATCCAGATTGAGGATTCATTTCAAGTGTGTGAGTCCATAAAGCCCATTCATCTTTATATATGGCTGTATGTTGAAATGACAAAACAAAACATGCCGTTGTGGCCAAGGCCGCAAGTCCTAACTTTATAAATGATGATGAAAGAAAATTATCTAGTAAGAACACAATTCCCGGAATTATCAATAAATAAGCTGGATATTGGTAATGATCGGACGCAGGTGAATATCGCATAAAGTAAATATCAAAAAAACCAAGCACAGGAAACATCAAAACAATAAAACTAAGTAACGAATAAAATATTCCTTTAAATACAATGTGCTTTCGATAAAGAAAACCTAAAACAACGGAAAAAAATAAAGAGAAAAAGCTAAGAAATAAAATCCATTCCGGCATTTCTCCACGCCAATTATAATACACAAAACTTAAATTGATCGGTAAAAAAATTTTGCTTAAATAGAAAAACACAAGATAGCTGGCTTCCCCGAGTTTGACCCAAAGACTTCGCGACGCCAAAAACTCAAAAGGAATTTCCGGATACCAACGAACGGCTATTAAACCAATAACGGCCGAAGGAATAAAAAATAA
>JACMPM010000123.1 GCA_014377485.1 Bacteriovorax sp.
TGCATTTTTTAACTTACGCAAAATATACGCTTTTCTTTTTAGAAATACTCATTAGCATTAAGGTAGGGAATAGAAAGATAAAATTAGAGGTTAAAAAAATGACGAATCAATTTACATGGCTTGGCACCGTCTTGATCATTGTATTCTTGAATTTATTTCTCTTTTTTTTAAGAATTATAATATAAACCTAAGCTCTTTTCTAAAGAGAGTTAAGTCATCCAATACCGCTCTTAAGTCGCACTGTTCATTTTTAACTATTTTGTTGTCTGCCGGTTTTACTTTTATTCCCACAATCCTAAAATCATGAAGCACCAGCGCCGAATTATATGGATCAATTACAGAGTTTGTTCTTTTGTGCTTAATACCGTTTTTAAGAATATAGTTTATGACATTTTTTACTTCTGAAGCACTTCTTAGAATCCGAAAATGATACCTCGTTTTATAACAAGATCCCTTACGCTTAAAATAAGCGTTTATCTTTTTCACAAGACTCACTCCAAATGCCTTCATACCTTTTCCGAGAGTTTTGTTATCTGAGGATTCAGCATAAAGATGAATATGATCATGCTCTAGGGAGAAATGAATAATCTTAAGCCCCTGAAACCTCGCGCTGACAATAGCGTGTCTTAATGCTTTTAAAATGATTTTATTTTGAATGTCTGCCCGAATTAATTTTATAGTTAAATGTAGTTGACGAGGACGTGAGATTTCTTCGCGTTTTATGTGGCGAATACCAAAATCTTGGATTGCTGGACGACCTACGTTTTTTGGATTGGTTAGTTTTAACTGGAATCCTTTTCTAATCTTTTCATCGTGCACTCCTAAATATATCAACATGATTATTTAGGTAATTGCAAATTAGGCAGACAGGAATCAAAGGCAATCTATCAAAGATAAAAACCCATGAGAGTTTGGTAGTTAATAATTGAGAGATAGTATGAAATTTTTTAAGCTTTAAAAAACGGATGCATTAACCAATTAACTTACTATTAAACACTCTTTTAAATGGCTCCATTTTATTTTGGTAAACCATTCACATTCGGATGTGCCGTACAAAATGCAGTTGAAAAACCGGCCATAAAGGCCATGAAATAAATTTCTTTGGTTAAGGGATTCTGACGGGCCCAATAAACTAAAGCTGGATTGCCATTTTCGTCCTCAACATGTGCAGTTAAAGAAGTTGGATGCCAGGCAACTTTTAAAGTTTTTTTCCAGTCACCTGAAATTTCTTTACGGCCATCTTCCAACGACCAGTCTTTCATATCATTTGAGTCGCCAAAAAATTGCAGAACAGGGCCCATATAAGTTCCCTTACTGTCCTGATCTAATAGCAGACCAATATAATGAGTTGTTTCAGGATCTAGCGCCCATGAATTATGATGACATTCCCCAGAGTACATTCCGGGAATAAAGACCGGAGCTGACTTGGTATTCTGAAAATTGTCATACATTTTCTCCATCTTAGGCGTGCAACCTTGGTAACATGCATTTTCAATAATTTCTGGTGCATCCCAAGAATAGGTATTCATTGAGACTAAAAAGAAACCAGTTATCAATAAATTTTTCATAATTCCCCTCTTGAAGCCTTTAGCCTAAAACAAATATTGAACTCTTTCAATCTCTCCTCTAGTCGTTTAAAATGATACGAGATGACGAAATTTAACCAAATTCATAATTCCCTTTATCAAAAAATTAATATTCACTCACCGCGCGAGAGAAGAAAACTTTTGATCGATGAAATGGAAGGGCTCACCACTAAAAAAATTCATTGTTTTAATTGTGCTGGAACATGTTGCACCTTCAGTGCCAACTCAATGCAAATCACGCCGATAGAAGCATTTGAAATTCTCATTTCACTTGAGGTAACTGATTCCAATCTAGAAGATTTAAAATCTGTCCTTCGTAAAAATATATTAAACTACCGCTTAAATCATGAAATCTTTTTGGGCAAAAAAATAAATTCTCTTTTAAGAAAGACCTATACCTGTCCA
Organism: Bacteriovorax sp.; assembly: GCA_014377485.1. GTDB lineage: Bacteria > Bdellovibrionota > Bacteriovoracia > Bacteriovoracales > Bacteriovoracaceae > Bacteriovorax. The sequence continues at coordinate 1,992 of JACMPM010000123.1, forward strand.
TTTTTTGTTGCCGGCTCAAAAGGCTGCACAATAAAAAAAGAATTGAAACCGTATGGGTGTCTGGGATTTAATCCGCGAATTGAAAATGATAATGGAGGCCAGTGCCATTCCAATACTGAGCTGCTTGAGACAAGAGAAAATATCGAAATTAAAAATGAAGAAAATGCCAATGAATACTTAAAACGGGAACTGCAATTGGATTGGGTAAAACTAGAAATTCCAAAAGCTGTTCTCGCTCTAATCGATAAAATTTTCTAAGTAACTCAATCATAGAATTCTTGAATGTATTTTGTATACATTTTATCTATTTAACTCATTTAGGCATGGATCGTATTGTCGTCTACTTCTTAATATCATAATTTTTTCTAGGTGCTAACTTAACCCAGGAGTGTTTATGAAAAGCATTATCACAATGGTGTGCGCGCTCTTATCAACCGTAACTTATGCAGGCTATACCAATGAATCTGAACTTGGTATTTTGATTGCAAAAGGCAACTCTGATTCAGAAAGCTGGAACGCCAAAGAAACGGCCGGCATGAAATGGGATGCTGATCTAAATTTATTAAAATTTACAGGCCGTTATCTACAAACCAAAACTAAGAGTATTGAAAATGCCCGCTATTGGACGCTTGGTCTTCGTTATGACCGGTCGTTAAACGAGAGACTGGGAATATTTATTGGAGAAATTGTTGAAAGCGATAAATATGCAGGATATAATCAAAAATATAATTCGGATATTGGTGCAAGGTACTCTTTAATTAAAGAGACCAAATTAACTTGGGATGTTGAGCTAGGTTATCGATACACTATCGAGCATGAGCTGACAGGAGACCAAAAAAAATCGAATTACGCCAGAGGGTATACGGAAACAACTAAGAATTGGACAGAAAGTGTTTCCACTAAGTTTTGGTTTGAATACCTTCCTAATTTGACGACAGCTTCGGATTACCAAATGAATAGTGAACTCTCCATAACAGCTGCTCTCAATAATGTTTTCTCAGTGAAGACTGGTTATCTCCTTCGCTATGACAACCTACCAAATGCTGGTGCCGTTGCGAAGACTGATACACTCCTCACAACTGCATTGGTGGCAAAGTTTTAAAGTATTTTTTAGGGAACATATGAATTTCAAAAATAACGGTGCACTTCTGACAGTCTTGTTGATTGTGTTCGTTGATATTCTTGGATTCACCATCATGATTCCACTTCTCCCTTTCTATGCAGAGAGTTTAGGGGCAACACCCTTTGTGGTTGGAATGCTTTCGTCCATCTACGGACTTTGCTCTCTAATTTCCGGCCCTATTTTAGGGGACCTCTCAGATCGCTATGGACGTAGAAAAATTTTACTCTTAAGTCAGATTGGAACTTGTATCGGTTTTATTATCTTGGCGCTTTCAAGAATATTATGGATAGTTTTTCTCTCACGAATAATCGACGGAATCACCGCTGGAAACTTAACAGTAGCACAGGCCTATATTTCTGATGTTACGAAGCCGAAAGACCGCACGCGCGCGATGGGAATGATTGGAGCTTCTTTTGGCTTGGGCTTTATCCTGGGACCTGCCATATCCGGTGTATTAGTTCAATTCGGTCACGCTGCTCCTATTTGGGCCTCTGCCGCTCTTTCTTTCTTCAGTATTATTGGAACAACTGTTTTCTTAAAAGATGTTAAAAATCGTCAAGAAATTAAATTGAATACAGATAAGGGAATTATAAAACAATTTAAAAAATATTTTCTCTTGCTAAATAATCCTGTGCTCAAAGAATGTTTTAGTGTCTTTTTTATTTTCTCAATTAGTTTTTCACTTTATATGTCAGGCTTTGCACTCTATTGCGAAAGGGCCCTCGTGTGGAATGGTCACCCTTTTACTGCCAAAGAAGTGGGACTTCTGCTCTCTTATGTTGGAGTCATCTCTTTACTCATTCAATTATTGCTCATGGGGTATCTCGTCCGGAAGCTTGGTGAAATTAAAATTATGTTATTGGGTTTTACTTCCACTGCTCTAGCATTATTAATAATGGGATTTGCTCCGTTATTGTCAATATTCTTGGTAGGTATAACTATCAACTCTTTTGGAAACGCCATTCTTCGCCCAGCAATTTCTGGCATGCTTTCACAAAATGCAAATCCTGCTCAGCAAGGTTTGGTTTTTGGTCTCAATCAAACACTTATGTCGATTGCACAAATTGTTTGTCCATTGATAAGTGGATTTCTAATAGAAAAAGAATGGACTTTATTTTGGTGTCTCTCAATCTCGGCCATTTCATTTCTAGGCCTTTTTGTCGGGAAATTAGCCTCAACAAAAATTAATTATTCAAAGATAACTGTTTGATCCATTCCAAATAGCGTTCTGATCTATCGCTAAAATGTATTTTTTTTATCCTTAAACTCAAGGCATCCTATAACTAATAAGGAGTTTTTATGAATACAAATTCAGATCGAAAAGATATAGCAAAAGATAAATTGCATGTTGCGATTGATAATTTTAAACAGGCCGAACTTGAAGGAGCCGAAGAACTAGCACCAGAGACTTATAAACTGGCTAAAGTTAAAATTTATGAAAATAGAAAAATAATTCTTAACCCCAGTTCAGATGAACAATCAGTTGAAGAAGCGGCAGACGATGCCAGTGCTGCATCGGCTCAACTTATAAGTGCTGTTCGCAAAAAACAAAATAGAAAAGAGTTCGACTTGACTCGCCCTCCAGAAGTAGTTGAGAAAGAAGCCATTAATAACTTGGTTAACGAAGGTGGGCCTGTTCCTTAAGTTTTTGCTATAATTAATAGCAATGACATCAATACACGAACGAAAAATCGGATTTATTCAAATCATCCTCTCGGGAGTATGTTTTTCTTTTTTAGGCTTCTTTGGAAAAATGGCCTATAAACGACATATCACACCTGGAGAACTATTAAGTTTAAGATACTTTCTTTCGGCCATACTTACAGGCCTTCTCATTTTACTCACAAAACCAAAATCTCTTTTTACCTTAAGCCGCTTCGAAATTATTTGCTCCTTACTCTTGGGGATTTTTGGTTATGCACTTTTCTCAAGTTTTTATTTTATGGCGCTTACCGGCCTCTCTGCTTCCTTAACGGTGCTTCTCCTTTATACTTATCCCGTGATGGTCACTATTTTTTCTCGCATTTTCTTAAAAGAGAAAATGGGGGAAAAAGGATTCGTTGCACTTGTCCTGGTAATGATTGGTCTAGTTGCTTTAGTATGGGGTGAATGGAGCGTCAGCAAACCAATCTATTTGTTATTCGGAATTGGCTCAGCTGTCTTTTACGCTTTTTATATAATTCTTTCACGAAAATATCTGAAACATGTTGCCGTACTTCCCTCTTCTTTTTATGTGCAATTAGGAGCAGGGGGTGTTTTATCTTTAATAAACTTTTCAGGGAATAGACAGAGACCACTGGAAATTATGATCAATCACTATCCTCTTATCCTAAGCATGTCGGTCCTCTGTTCTTTGATGGCCATGACATTATTTTTAGCGGGCCTCCAAAAGATAACTTCATCGGAAGCATCGATTTTAAGTACTACCGAACCTATTTTCGGAGTTATAATTGCCACCACTCTCTTAGGAGAGAACATTCAACCCATTCAAGTAATAGGCGGTGTTTTAATTTTAATAGGAATGATTATTATTGCGACCAAAAAAAATCCTAATAGCTGAGTAATTATGAAAAAAAATATTCAAGAACATTTAAATGATTTACAAAGTTGGACCAAATATAAAAAAGGGCTTTGCGATTCATGTGCAGGGCTTTGTTGTTATATGCCAGTTGAAGTGAAAGTAAGTGACCTGATCCGATTAAATATTTTAGATGAGTTTCACTTAGAGTTAAGTCAACGCGAGCAAATAAAAGATGCACTTAAACACCCGGCTATTTTACGTTATACACCCAGCTCAGAAAAATTTACTCTAAAACAAAAGCCAGACGGCTCCTGTTTTTTTCTGGATATTAATAAAAAATGCACTCAGTACGATCAGCGCCCAGATACTTGTAGAAATCATCCGCAAGTTGGTCCGCGCCCTGGCTTTTGTGGCTATATGAAAAAATAA
>JACMPM010000124.1 GCA_014377485.1 Bacteriovorax sp.
AAATCTTCGCGAATTAAAATGCGTTCAGATCGCTCGATCATTATCACTTCACTTCCAAAACGAGTAAAACACTGAGCAAGCTCACAGCCCATGGGCCCGCATCCTATTATTAAAAACTTCTTAGGCAATATTTTTAAATCCCAAATAGTTTCGGAAGTAACATAATTTGCATTTTCTATTCCTTTAATCTTGGGCACTAAAGGTTTTGATCCAGTCGTAATAGTTATATTTTGAGTGGTGTAAACTCTCTCGCCTATTTTGACTTCATAGGGAGAAAGGATTTTAGCCTCTCCGCTAATACACTCAACTCCCAAACCGGTAAAGCGCTTGACCGAATCATGAGGCTCAACAGTGGCTACAACTCTTTTGACTCTCGCCATAACTTCGGCAAACTCAAAATCAATTTGTATTTTTTTTAAACCTAAGAGCTCAGCATTCTTTGCAAGATGAACGGCCTTGCTGCTTTTTATTAATGCTTTACTTGGAACACATCCGTAGTTTAAGCAGTCGCCACCCATTTTATCTTTTTCAACAAGGGCCACTTTTGCTTTCATCGCAGCTGAAATAAAAGACGTTACGAGACCGGCCGCTCCTCCGCCAATAACCAGCATATTGAAATCAAAATTCTTTGGTTTTTTAAATTTTTTGTAGAGTTGATAATTTTTAAAACAATTAAGTAAAAACTTTGCAATGAAAGGAAGTGTTCCAAGCACAACCAGAACGACAATAATTTTAGGATTCAAGATTCCTGATAGTGAAGTGAGTTTTGAAAATTCTAATCCGGCATATATATAAATAATAGTTGCCGGTAGCATTCCGATTTGGCTTACAACGAAAAAAAGATAGGAGGAAATAGAAGTTAAGCCCATCCCCATGTTGACAACAAAAAAAGGAAAGATGGGAATTAAACGCAAACTGAGAAGGTAAAATACGCCTTCTTTTTCAATGTTTTTATTGATGGTCGAAACCTGAGAATAAAAATTGTGGGCTATATAATCTTTTAATAAAAAACGAGTTACCCAAAATGAAAGTGTCGCTCCGATTGTGCTGGCAAAAGAAACGATGAGCACTCCGTAAAGACTTCCAAAGACTGCTCCACCAAAAATTGTCAAAATGGCGGCACCTGGGAAAGAGAGTGCGGTGGCAAAAATATAAACAGCAAAATAGATAACTATGGTTTTAAAAGGATTAGTTGCAAAACTTGCTTGCACCTGACTTAAATTATTTTTAAGATAATCGAAATTTAGATATTCCCTCAGGCCTAATTTATAAACCACAAGAAGAAGTACACCTATCAGGATTATCAATAAAAACTTGAGAGACTTTTGCTTTGACATTTTATTCATTTAGTTTTTAGTGCGGGCTATGACCCCAAACTTCTTTTAAACGTTTATCCCGGCCACAATTAAAGCGATAGAATTTATATCGTATAGGATTTTTTGTATAATAAGACTGATGATACTCTTCAGCGGGATAAAACTTTTTGGCCGGCAAGAGTAGAGTTGCCACCAATCCATTAGGCTTAGTTTTTTCAAACTCTAATTTCTCTTGTTCATTATTATAAAATACAGCAGAAGTGTATTGTTCGCCTTTGTCACAAAACTGACCATGCTCGTCAAAAGGATCAATGTTTTCCCAGAAGATCTTTATTAATTGCGAATAACTTATTTTTTTAGGATTGTAATTCACTTCGATAGATTCTCTATGCCCGGTGCCACCTGCGGAAGTTTCTTCATAAGTAGGATTTTCTTTCGATCCACCAGAGTAACCAACTTTTACCGTATTTACTCCTTTGCCTATTAGGGCATCAAAGGGTGGTTGCATGCACCAAAAACATCCACCGGCAAATATCGCAGTATCAGCTTTAGAAACAGACAAAAAGGAGAAAGAAATAACCATGACTAAGATAAATGTATTTAACGTTTTCATAATATAACTCTACTTACTTTTGAATGATTATCCAAGAGGCGTAAGGTTAAGAATTTATTTCTTTTAAAATTTTTTCAACTTCTTCAAAACCTGTTGAATTGCCATGCTTTTGGTAGCCTTGCATAAGAATAGAACTTTTTCTTTTTATGGTCTCACTTACAATTTCCATATGCTCATCTGATAAATTTCTGATTTTTAAAATTCTCACCAGTGATCTAAGACGCCACATATCCATCGCTACATACTTTGTGGATAATTGATCATCATGGCCACCATGCTTGGTAATAATAGGATTGGCGATATAGCCAATTTCATAAAGCGAAGAAATTTTTAACCATAGATCGTAGTCTTCGCAAACGGTAAATTCTTGATCGAATCCACCCATCTCATGAAAGATATTTGCACGTAACATAACTGAAGAAGGTGCAATAAAACATTGTTGAACGCATTTATCAAAAATCCATCCACCATATTTTTGATGAACAGCTCGCTGATTAACTCTCTTCCCGTTACGAACCCAAATTTCTTGTCCATAAACAATATTGAAGGACATATTTTTTTGTAAAAAATCAATCTGCTCTTGTAATTTACCGGGGAACCATTCGTCATCTGAATCGAGAAAAGAGATCCACTCTCCCGAAGATTTACTCACACCAAAATTACGAGCTGCTGAAACACCAAGGTTATGGTGTTTAAAGTAATTTATTGTACCCGCTTTTATCAAAGGAGAAAGAATAAGTTCAGTATCATCCGTAGATCCATCATCAACGACTATGAGTTCAAAGTCTTTATTGCTCTGATTTAATACAGAATTGATCGCTCGTATGACGACCGAAGAACGGTTGAAAGTTGGAATAATTACGCTTACAAAAGGCATATTTCTTTATATGAGTAATTCCTTATTATTGAAAGCTTTTTTCAAAGCAATATCGTAGCAATTACCGTTTGTTAATACAGACAAGCGAACGTTAAAAATAGAGAGTACGGAATCGAAATCAGCCTCAGAAACATTACAGCCATGAGCTTCATGGGCATCTAATACATAGACGGCACCGGATCCAATGACTTCAAAATGGATTCTATCTTGAAGTATAATGGCAGTGTTTTCATCAATTCCAATTCCTAAATATTTAGGATTGTGAGCAACTGTTCCAATTAATCTTCCGATCCTTCCTCTTTCAGCAAAATGCTGGTCGATGATCATTTTAGTGGCAAAACCTAATCCTGGAGACATTACTACCCCTGATCCAATTCTATAGGAGGCGTCTGATGCGCCCGCGATCATCATGATTTCTCCCATAACAGATGCACCTGCAGAAGTTCCTGCAATGACTCCTCCCTTTTGGTAAATTTCCATTATTCTATCTTGTATAATGGTTCCACCAATCTCACTCGTGATTTTTAATTGATCACCTCCTGTAAAAAAAATTGCATCTGCATCTTTTACTGCAGCAAAAGCTTTTTTATCGATACTTTCGGTTCTGTGAATAACGTCGAGATGGGTTAGTGTCATCACGCCTAAATCATTAAAGATCTTGCGGTATATATCCCACATATGATCACCATCTTCACTTGCAACTGTGACAACGCAAAGTTTTCCACTGCCAACTGCTTTAGCCACTACGCTCAGAATTTCTTTAGCTTCTTTTCTATCTTCACGACCACCAATAATTATCAGTTTTCCTTGATTATTTTTTTTTTCCATAAATTTCTATTTTCCTATTGGAACTCTCAAGAATTCGTTGGTTGTATACAGATTTTCCATCTTTGATAAATAGTTTTCCTTTTGCTACGACATGAATTATTTCGAGTGTTGTACGATCAACTGCAACTAAATCTGCATCTGCACCAGGGCCTATATATCCTTTAGTACGCAATTGGAGAATTCTCGCTGTATTGGTTGTGACTAGAGGTAATATTTTTTCCAATGACCATTTAAATACTTTCATGGCCTCTTTTATTTGTTCAAATAAAAAACTTGGAGACGTAAATGAAGCGTCACTTGAAAGAGTTAGAAAATTTAAGTCTCCTTCATGTTCAATAAAAGATTTTAATGAGGGGATAAGGTCGCCATCGCAAGTATCAAAATCAATTGTCACTCCAGAGTGGGTGATTGCTGCACCTTCTTTTAAAAGTTGGGGATTTCGGTTTATATGCGTGGGATAAAGTGATGTTGCGTTCACATCATAGTTTGCCAAGAGATCAAACAATGGTTGAAGATGATACTTGCCTTCTCCCAGGTGGAAATGAGTAACACCAGCTTTGCCGGTTAACATTCCTCCAACATATGCCTGAGATACAATTCTAGCAATTTCCGGAAGAGTTGGTTGAGAGCTGCGCACATCTGAGATTGCAATTTCTCCCGCTCCTATTACTTCGTTGACTAAAATGAGATCTGATTTAATTGAGCCTGTTAGTGTTGGCGGGGGAACGGAATATCCACCTGACCAGATATAAGCAGTGAGTCCTTCTTCATTAAAAAATTTTGCCTGTGCCAATAGAGAATGAATATTTCGGGTAAACGTATCTACTCCGATACACCCTACCACCGTAGTGATTCCTCCTCTCACAATTTCCGGAACAGTCATTTCTGGAGAGCGAGAGGCATACCCAGCTTCACCACTTCCTCCAATGAGATGTTCATGTGGATCCAGTAGCCCCGGCAACAGAAACATTCCTTCGAGATCCAAAACATCATAAGGAATTTCTAATCCATCAAGATGAGAGCTGTTCACACTTCCTATTTTGGCAACTTTTCCTTCCAGACATAAAATATCTTTTTTTCCTAAAAATGACGGAGAATAAACTTCTGCATTTTTTAATAAGAGTACTGAAGCCATGCATTTCCCCTTTTTGATCTTTCATCAAGATTTTTTACAAAAAGCGAGGTATCTTCACTTGGAATAGCACCAAGTTCCATTATGATTTTTTCAATAACATCAATTTCTTCGTAGAAAAAAATAACCAATTCATCAGTTTGCATTTCATCAATTGATTTTCTTAATGCCTCTTCTGAACTCAGAACAACTTCGCAACTTATTTGCGGCTTTCTAGCTAAAATAGACTGTCTTAGAATTTCCGCAACAATACCTTTGTCTCGGCCTCTTAAGTCAACATCCTCGCGAATGATAACTTTATCAAATGCCATGGCAGACGTTTCACCCAATAATTGTATTATTTCATCAGCGCGGTCTCCAGGAGCTGCGATCACTCCTGTGATCTTATCCACATTCCATCTTTTTCCCATTTCACCAATGGATTGAAAGGCATCAGGGTTATGTCCATAATCAAGTAATAAATAACCTCTGCCGATTTTATAAAGATTGGTTCGGCCAAGATTTAATTTCTGACTAAAACTGGTTAAACTTTTTAGGATAATATCATCACTTATATTGATGGCATGAGCTCCCGCAATCGCTGCCATTACATTGGCGGCATGAAAATAGGCAGTCCCTCCCAAGGTCAATGGAATCTCATTAATATGAATCACACTACTTTCAATTTTACCTTGCGCTTCAAAAATTTCTCCATCTCTAACAAAATAAGCGTGTCCACCGTTCGCTAAATGTTTTTTGATAACAATATTATTTGCATCGAGAGTAAAATAAGTAAGTTTTTTTGTATGCATTTCACTTCTTGGATCAAGTGTGAGTCCGACAATTTCTTTTGAATCAGCATTTAAAATAACTGCTCCACCGGCCTTGACTCTCTCAATTACTAAAGATTTAATTTTTAGAATATCTTCTAAGCACTCAATTCCATCCTGCCCGATATGATCTTCGGCTAAATTTGTGAATATTCCTACATCACTCCAATCATAACCGAGCCCTCGTTTTATAATGCCACCACGAGCAGTTTCAAGTACCGCGACCTCAACACAAGGGTCAGTTAAAACTGTTCTGGCTGAAATAGGACCTGTCGTATCTCCATGTGCAACCTGAATATTATTAATATAAATCCCATCTGTAGTTGTTGTTCCTACACATTTGCCACTAGCCGCAATGATATGACTTAAAAGACGAGTGACGGTAGTTTTACCGTTTGTTCCAGTGATAGCAATAATTGGAATTCTTCCATTGGAATTATTTGGATAAAGATTATTAATAATCGCAGACCCTACTTCTCGAACTACTCCAAAACTTGGATGGTGGTGCATACGAATTCCTGGTCCCGCATTCACTTCTATAATTCCTCCGCTTTGAGAACTCATAGGAAGACGAATATCTTCAGCAATTAAATCGACTCCACAAATATCAAGGCCAACAATGCGTACGGCCCTCTCACACATAGATTGAATGTCAGGATGAACTTCCGAAGTACGATCAATAGCGATTCCGCCAGTAGAAAGATTTGCCGTTTCTTTCAAAAAAACATATTCATTTTTTTTCGGAATACTGTTGAGAGTGATGCCTGATTTTGAAAGAAGTGTTTCTGTTTCAATGTTCAATACAATTTTTGTGAGAGGTTTTTCGTGACCGATCCCTCGAAGAGGATTGCGATTTTCATTTTCTATTAATTCACTTAAACATAGTTCACCGTCCCCAATCACATGGGCCGGAACTCTCTCCGAAGCCGCCACCATTTTTCCACCTACTACCAGGATTCGATAATCTTTTCCTTTTAAGCATTCTTCAATCATCACAATATCAGAGTGTATACGGGCCAAATGAAATGCCGATTGTATTTCTTCTGGAGAAGAAAGATTAACTGTAACTCCTCTGCCATGATTTGCATCTATGGGCTTAACGACAAGAAAGCCTGGAATTTCTTCTCGAATTTCCATCGCCTCTTCTAACGAATAAGCAGGTCTTCCTCTCGGAACTCGAATTGAAGCTTCTTCTAATAATTTTTTGGTCAGATTTTTATCTTTAGCTATATCAACTGAAATATCCGAGGTCATACTTGTAGTTGTCGCTTGAATGAACTGTCGATTTATTCCATAACCTAATTGAATTAAACTTTTATCGTTCAATCTTCGCCAGGGAATATTTCTTTTTTTAGCTGCATCTAAAATAGCCCGTGTTGAAGGACCAAGCTCGTTAATGCTAATAATGTTTTTGGTATTTTTTATACAAGTATCAAGATCGAAAGATTCTCCAAAAACCAGCTTTTCTGCTAGCTTTACTGCAGACTGAAGTAGAAACTTCATTCCTTCTTCACACCTATAGCGGGTGATTATCAGATATTTTCCAACCGCCCCACCATATACTGATTTACCATAACTCACACCAATACCTGACATTTCACTTAATTCAATCGCAATATGCTCGATGATATGAGCAAAATAAGTTCCATTTCTTAAGCGCTCAACAAAACCACCTGAATGTCTAAGAGAACAATGATGATTTTTTAAACCGGGTAAAAGTGAAATCAGACGTCCGGAAAATCCCGAAACATCAGTGCTTGCAATCTCTGCTAATGATTCTAATTCTAGACTCATTATGAGAACCGGGCGGTGATGATAAACATTTGGGCCGGTGATAGTGCGAATGTCCAAAATTTTCATAACTTTCCATGTTAAGTTTTTTTAAAAAATCATCTTCATCCTTTGCTAGTTTTAAGCCAAATCGAATAGCTCAAAACGACAGCACAGTACAGTCTAAAAAGATGAAGTTCATCCCAAAAACTCCCAATGATGGAGACGGATTGCCTCATGTAATCGATTTGAAAAAAATTATACAAAATTTATATATGTTTGAGGGAAATTTGCTCTTGGATTAAACGTAATTAATTATTTTCTACTTTAAGTTTCCTCGAACCTGAGTTAGCGTTTCGTATTACACACTTTTTCCCCCAGAGAACTATGACAAAATATCTATGTCTGTTATGTATTTTTTTAAGTTTAAATCTATCTGCACAAGAACAAGTTATTGAAGGATACACTTACAAAAAACCAAGTCTCTTGGAACCAATAACTTCAATTCCGCATAATCTCTCTGGTGTTTTGCATGAAGCATTCAGCAAGGACAGCCTTGGTGCTTGGGGAATAATCGCTGCATCAACAACTCTTTTGTATATTTATGACCCACAAATAAGTAATGAAACCAAAAGATTTGGAAGAAGAATCCATGTTGGAAATAAAGATCATACCAAAAGCATGATCAAAATTTTTGGAGTTTCATTATTCAGAGGCCCAACTGACGTAGGATCTGCGGCGTTTTTTATAGGTGATGGTTGGGTAACAATCGCCACCGCCACTACTTTTCTAGCAGTTGGTAGCTTCAGTACTGACTACCGTGCGCTTCAAACTGGAAGTCAGCTTTTCAGTGGACTATTGCAAACTGGTATCATCACCCAAATTCTAAAACGGTCAACTGGACGAGAAAGTCCAGTTGCTGCAACTTCAGAAAGAGGAAGCTGGCACCCGTTTCCTTCTTGGTCTAGATTCCAAGGACATATTTCAGCATACGATGCTTTCCCATCTGGACATTTGGCAACATTTATTATGGGGGTCACTGTAATCGCCGAGAACTATCAGGAATATAGCTTTATCAGACCAATCGGTTATACTCTTGCTTCAATTTTAGGCTTTCAAATGGTCAATAATGATGTTCATTGGGCCAGTGATTATCCACTCGGGATAGCTATTGGTTATCTAATTGGTAAAACCACTACAAAAAATGGAAGAACAAAAGTTGCAACTGAAGCTGAACAATTAAAAACGACTTATGATTTTGGTCCAACGATCAGCAACAATGGTCAACCTGGAATAGCTCTCAATATAACTTATTAACAATCAATACTATTTAAACTTTCGTCAATTAAATTAGCATTGCTCAAATGTTTTTTTGAGAAATTTATGCTAATTTAAAAGAAGCTCATCAATTTAGAAAACTCTTAAAAAATCCCTCTGGAGGATTTATGAAATTTTTACTTTTAATCTCTTTAATATCTATTTTTTTTACATCACAAGCTTGGGCCCGCGAAATTGAAATCATCAAAGAACATTCTAAAATATCTTTTGATATCGACTATATGCTTATGACTAAAGTACAAGGTCAGTTTAAGGACTATCGTGGAACATTAAATATTAATGAAGAAAAAGGTGAGCTTTATAATATAAATGTTATTGCTGTTGTAAACAGCATTGATACGAATGATGCAAAAAGAGACTTTCACTTAAAAGGTATGGAATTTTTTCAAGCGACAAATTATCCAGAAATCATTTTTGAAAGCAAAGGACCTTTTAAGATTTCTTCTCAAAAAAAATTTAGCTTAGTGGGAGTTCTAACTGTTAGAGGAATCAAAAGACCCATCATTCTAGAAGGAATCTACAAAGGAAAACTAAAGGATCCCTGGAATAAAGAAAATTATTTTTTTGAACTTACAGGTGACATAGACCGGAAAGCTTACGGTATGGTTTGGAATAAAAAAATGGATAATGGAGGCGTATTAATTGGTGACAAGGCCCATATAAGCATAACCATTCAAGCACAGGCCACAGGTGACAAAACTGCATTCTCAACACATATGATTCCAAGTACCAAAGGGATCATTGAGAGAGATCAGCTTAAAAAAGGATTAATCAAAAAGCTCTCTACCTCGACCGATCCAATAGATCATCCGTCCGATAAAGAAAAAAAATAATTGTCTCTTAATCCAATTTAAGTGGAAAACTGAAAGCACCTACTTCAAGTGTGTACATAAAAACGGTAGCCCCCAAATCCACTCTCCATAAAATAGTGAATAGAAAATAATTTTTATTTTCCATAAATAGTATAAAGTTTTTAAGCCGTTCATATGTATTAGCAAGTAACTTAGTCGGTCTTCATCTTTAATATTTTATAAAAACTATGAGCAATATAGTTTTTTATAAATGTCGATCGAAGTCATGTCATTCAATTATTTTGGTTGTATTTTGTAGCAATGGAAACTTTCAAAATTATTCGGAGGAATTTATGGATTTACAAACAATCAAATCAAGTGATCCAAAAGAGCACGCACAAAACATAGAGAAATATATCACACAATTAAAATTTTTTTGTCATGAAGAAATAAAACTAGTTAAGGAACCTAAGGCCAAAGCTCTTTTTGAAACTTCTGCAGAAGTCCTGAGTGGATTAGAGAAAGCCTTTAGTGATTATCAAGCTGAGAACGAGGGTGCCTGGGTAAACGATGAAGATCGTCCTACCCTTCAGTAGCATTTAAATTAGTTCAACTGTTACTTTATGAAGAGCTCCATCATCAACGAGCTCAATAAATGCTTTATCTTCATCAACAGCTTTTCCATCCAACGACATTTTACTGACTCCAAAAGCTAATCCCAAAGGATTATTAACTTCTATTTCATAAGTAGTTTTGAGATGGCGATAAGTAATTTTATACGATTTCCATTCCGGATGAATACGAGGATCAATTTTTAATTTATTTCCGGTCAACTTGAATCCTAAGATTGATTCAATTCCAGTGGTGTACATCCATCCAGCAGAACCCGTATACCAAGTCCAGCCACCGCGACCGACATGAGGTGCTTCAGAATAAACATCCGCGGCAATAACATAAGGTTCAACTTTATAGCGATGGGCCTCAATATTTGTGAGACTGTGATTGACTGGATTAATCATTGAAAAAAGCTCGACCGCTCTGCGCCCGTTATCCAGGCCAGTGTAGGCCAGAATACACCAAATTGCGGCATGAGTGTATTGCCCACCATTTTCTCTTACACCTGGAATATATCCTTTTATATAACCTGGATCATGGGGCGTTTTATTAAATGGAGGTGTAAATAAAAGAATCATCTTCTCTTCATTTTTAATTAAATTTTGTTCCACGGATTCCATCGCATGAATAGATCGCTCGCGGTCACCTGCTTTTGAAATCACTCCCCATGTTTGGGCCAGAGAATCAATTCGGCATTCACTATCTTTTGCTGAGCCAAGAGGAGTGCCATCGTCATAAAATGCTCTTCTATACCAATCGCCATCCCATGCCTGATCTTCAATACCCGATTTCAATTTTGTCAGATGATCTCTCCAATTAGCTGCACGTTTTTCCTCGCCTCTTGATTCTGCAATCTTCGCAAATTCAAATAAATTGGAAATTAAAAACCAGGCAAGCCACACACTTTCTCCTTTTCCGCCATGGCCCACTCGATTCATACCATCATTCCAGTCTCCGCCTCCCATAAGTGGAAGACCATGGATACCAACAAGTAAACTATGGTCGATAGCTCGAGCACAATGCTCGTATACTGAACCTTTTTCTGTTGAAATTTCCGGTGTGTAATATGAATCTTCTTTTTCAAGAGTTAGTAACGGCCCTTTTAAAAAAGACATCTCTTCTTCCAAAACAGCAAAATCTTCTGAAATACGCATGTAGTAAGACACTACGAAAGGCAGCCATAAAAGATCATCAGAAAAATGAGTGCGAACACCTCTACCAGTGGGCATATGCCACCAATGTTGAACGTCTCCTTCGTGAAATTGTCTTGAAGCGGCCCTTAGAATTTGTCCTCTTATCATTTCGGGCTTGGTCCAGATAACGGCCATAGAATCTTGCAATTGATCTCTAAAACCAAAAGCTCCGCCGGCCTGATAAAATGCCGAGCGTGCCCAAAGGCGACAAACAGTTGTCTGATAAAGCAGCCATCGATTGAGCATGAGATTCATTGAGAGATCGGGAGTTTCTACTTGAATTTTACCTAAAATATTATTCCACTCACCAATCACATCATTGAAATGATCATTCACATTTTGCTTGCTAATTTCTACTATTAATTCTTGAGCTTTTAGCTGATTTTCGGTTTGACCGAGAAGAAATATAATTGTCACTTCTTCAAATGCATTAATCGTAATATTTTTTTTAAGAGCGGCACATGCATCCATCCCCGCTCCCACACTTCCTGAGAGCTCAATATTTCTAATCAGAGCTTCCGGTCGTTTCATATTGCCATTCCTGCCAATAAATTCTGTGCGATTACCTGTCCACGAATCGTTACCGCCAACAAATGTAGCAAAGGCACATCGTGATCCAAATTCTTGATTCCAAGGATTGTAACTAAATAAACTACCGGTTTTTTCATCGTGATCGGATATTAGATAGGTCGAACTCACAGTTCTAGAAAAACCTAAGACCCATTCGATGTAAGATGTAATAGTAAGACTGCGCTTTGCACTTGATTCATTTTTTAAAACAAGTTTAGAAATTTTTACCGGTAAATTATTGTGAACAAATTGAGTAAGAGTGCTTTTAATTCCGTGATGCCGAAGTTCGAACTGGCTATACCCTTGTCCATGTCTAATAAGATACTCGGCGTTTTCCACTCTAATTGGTGAAATTGTTGGACTCCACAATTCTTCGCTGTCTTGATCAAAGATATAAAAGCATTCACCCGCTGGATCACTAATAGGATCATTTGACCAGGGAGTCAGTTGATTTTCCCGACTATTCATCGACCAGGTAGATCCTGCGCCACTTTCAGAAACGTGAAAACCAAACTGAGTATTAGCAATAACATTTATCCAAGGAGCTGGAGTGCACTCGTCTTTTTTTAGATGAATGACATACTCCAATCCTTGATCAGTAAAACCACCAAATCCATTATAAAAATCTAACTTGGGCACGAATAAAGGTTTTTCTGAAGCTTCTGCAAGCGATGTCTGGACATTTAAATTTGTGAAAGATTTTTCTACTTTTCTAATCATCCGCTTAACTTGTTCAGCTAAATTTCCAAGGCGGCCAACCAATATTGCTCGAGCGGCCGTTTGCAATAGATTGCGATCTTCCGGTGGAAGAATATCTGAACGTAATAGAAAAATTTTACCTTTTGATTGCGGTAAGTAAGTTCCGGAAGTTAATGTTGATCCGGAGACCATTGCTTCAAGCGAATCGTGAAGTTCTTGCGAATATGAACTAACTTTCTCATTAAGAATAATAAGATCAACGATCAAACGTTTTGTTCCCCAATATTCATGAGCTCGCAAGAGCTGTCTTACAAGAGAACGCTGTTCGATATTATCGATACGAACCAGTATAATTGGATAATCTCCAGAAATACCGTAGGCCCATAAGTTAGTTGCATTTCGCTCATTGCGTTTTAAAATATCACTCGAAACTCGAAGAGAAGAATCCAGATAAATAATTCTATTGGCGAGCTGTTGAAATAGATTGGCCTCACCATGATCAATTCCCAAATAATGAAGTTTTACCTGAGCATCGGTCCAGGCTAAATTTGAAGTTCGCTCATAAGATGTTGCTTCATGAAATTTTTCAGCAAGATTTATAATTTCTTCCCGGCTCGAAGACATGATAGTTGAATAAGTAATTGTAGCCGTTGCTCCAGGTTCAATACGAATTCTTGATCTTAGACTTATTATGGGATCAAGAACTGAACCTACAGAGTTGGATAATTTTTTAGCCTCTATCGAAATTGGATTATTGATAGTCCTGCCTCTGCCAATAAAACATGCTCGATCAGTTTCGTACTCAATCTCTCCAATCGCATTTGAATCTGTAGAAATTACCTGGGCCATCCAAACAGGAGCTTCAGTCAGTGAGCGCGGTCTCCTTGTTGCCAACAACGAAGTAATCTCTGAAATATATTCTGTTTGCACAAAGAGATTTGAAAAAGTGGGATGAGCTATATCCGCGCCTTGAGTATTCAATACAACTTCTGAGTAAGTTGTGACTTCAATAACTTTGACCTCTGATCCATTATTGGTAAGACTCAGGCGCCTGATCTCGGCATTTTCTTCTGGTGAAACAAAAATTTCCAAATGAGAAGTTACAAATTTATCTTCTCGGGTGATTTTGGCACGGTCCTCAGTAAAAATAACTTCATATTTTGAAGGCTCTACACATGTTGGCTGAAATCCCGCCGACCAAATATCATGTGAGTGAATATCTCGCAAATAAATATAACTTCCCCAATTATCCCGCGTGACATCTTCACGCCATCTGGTCAAAGAAAGTTCTTCAAACCGGCTATAGCCTGAACCGGCAGTGGTGATCATTACAGAGTAATGGCCATTAGACAGAAGATGGGTTCTTGGAACTCGGTGATGAGGTGAGAAATATTGTCGAATGGTATTTTCACCACCTTCATTAACATGCTCAACTTTAACCGACTCCGCTCTGGTTTTTGCCACGACAATATTGCGAGGTGTGCGCTCTTGCAAAAGCAGTTCACTTGACTGAATAATAGGCTCTCGATGAAATCGTTTAGGCATTAAACCATCGTGAATAATATTTGAAATTGAAACTAATGACATACCTTGATGGTGGGCCATATAAGTTTTTACTATTGCCGATTCACGTCCCTCCGGGATACGAGATTTTGTAAAATCTATTGATTCATAAAAACCATAGACCCCTTCTGCATTTAATGCCGATAGACGCTTAAGATTTTTTACAGCACTGATTGGATCATACATTCCGGCCAGTATGGTCGCGTAAGGAGCAATAACTAAATCTTTTCCAATACCCCGCTTAAATGCCAGGTCTGGAACTCCAAAGTTAGAATATTGATAAGTCAGATGCAGGTCTCGGGAGTTATAGGCAGATTCTGACATACCCCACGGTATTGATAATCCATCTGCATAATCAATTTGTTTTTTTACAATCAATCTACAAGTTTGTTCTAGCAGACTAGATGCAGGAGTATTCATAACCAACGAAGGCATGAGGTATTCAAACATTGAGCCCGACCAAGAAATCAATGCTGTTCCTTTTTCTATAGAAGTGAGCGCTCGCCCAAGTCTAAACCAATGAGCCGCTGGAACATCACCTTTGGCAATGGCAACTAAACTAAGCAGTCTTGCCTCACTCGCTAAAAGATCGTAGTAACTCGCGTCCAGAGAAGAGTCTGACATGCGATAGCCAATAGAAAAAAGTTTTCTTGTAGAATCATAAAGAAAACTGAAATCCATTTCGTAAACGAGTTCTCGAGATGTGACTGCCAACCCAATTAATTTTTCTCTTAGTTTTTTTGAGCTATTAATACTGGTTGAATTAAACTGAAAATAATCTCTCGCATGACTCTTAATCTCTGCTTCAATAATACTTGCCCAGTTATGAATTTCATTATTTTCTTTATCGTGTTTTTTGCCGCCGTAAAATTTAATTTCATCCAAGAGAAAAGCTGATCTTGACAATAGTATTTCCCAGTGAGCACTTTTATCTGGAACTGTTTGATAGGGAGTTAATAAAAGTTTTACCAAATCATTGAGGACAGAAGAAATTAAAAAATCTGATTGTTCAGAAAATGCCTCAACTAAAAGTCTCAAGCTATCATGAATGCCTGATAAAATTTTTGACGAATAATCTATTTCTTCTTCATTTTTCCCTGCCATTTCTTCGCAGCTTTGGGCCACTGCTAACAGATGACCGGCCAAATTACCATTATCGACTGAAGAAATATAACGAGGTTCTAAAGCCCTTTTGTCAGTCGTTTCATACCAATTATAAAAATGACCATTGTAGCGTGGAAGACTTTGCATGCTTTGAAGAGTGGCTTCTAACCGTTCAATCATTTCATGAAGTCCAATCCAACCGAAATCTCTAGCGGAGATTGTAGACAATAAATAAAGACCAAAATTTGTTGGTGAACTCCGATGAGCAATAATTGGATGCGGGTCTTCCTGGAAATTATCTGGAGGTAGAAAGTTTTCTCCTTCATTCACAAATGTTGAAAAGAAACGCCAAATTTTGCGAGCACTATTTCTTAAGACAAAAATATCATCATTTGTTAAAGGAATAATTTTATCTTTTTCAGGCGGAAGGCTTATTCTCCATGCAACAACAGGAGAACTAAGCCAAAGTACAAAGAAAGGAATGAAAATTGCCCAGTGGGATGAATTGATACAATAAATTAAAATAACCAAGCAGATCAGAACCACTTGCATCCCCGTCATTCGTTTAAAATAACTTTTTATATCTATGTTCGCGCATGATTTTGATTGAGCACTTGTCGTCCATTCTAACAAATGTCTTTTAGTAACTACCAATCTCAGAAGTGTTCGAAAAATTGCATCGAAGTGAACCCATGAATGATAAGGAATAAAAATAATGTTTAAAATAAAACGACTTACTCCTAATAATAAATCTTCTGTCGTAGATCTTAATTGAATGATTAACGGGATTTTTTTTTGATAAGAAAGAATTCCTTCAAAAAATGGCAATAAATGAGAGAGCGCTAGACTTAATAAACTTAAAAGTATCCATGGAACTATGTCTATTCCTGGATTGCAAAAAAGTAAAATTAACAGAATAAATATCATCGGATTTAAAAGAGAGCGGCGAAGATTATCAATCATCTTCCATCTTCCAATAATTGAAATAGAGCGTCCTTCCCTACCTAATATCCAGGGAAGAAGTTGCCAATCTCCTCTTATCCATCTGTGATTTCTAGCAACTGAAACTTCAAAATGAGAAGGAAAATCTTCAAAAAATTCAACATCACTAAGAAGACCACAGCGGGCAAAATTTCCTTCAAAAAGATCGTGACTTAAAAGTCGATTCTCTGGAGTTCGTTCTTTAAGCGCTTGCTCAAAAACATCAACATTATAAATCCCTTTTCCTGTGTAGGAGCCTTCTGCAAAAAGATCTTGATAAACATCTGAAACGGCCGCGGCGTATGGATCAATTCCACATGGTCCGGATGAGAGGCGTTGAAAAAAAGTACTGTCTACTGCAGCAGGAAGTGTTGGGGTAATTCTAGGCTGTAATATTCCATAACCTTCAATTACCCGATTTAATTTTGTATCAAATTTGGGTTGATTCAGAGGATGAGCAAAAGTACCTACAAGCTGAGCAACTGAGCCCCTTGGCAGTTTTGTGTCTGCGTCCAAAGTGATTACGTAAGTAATATCTTTAGGTATATCCAATTTGAGTTCATCTGAAATAATAAAAGTAGTGTCTGTGGCCCCGCGAAGAAATCGATTAAACTCTTGAAGCTTTCCACGTTTTCTCTCCCACCCAAGCCATTTTTGTTCACTTTCATTCCATTTTCTATATCGGTGAAAAATAGTGAAACGATTTTTTCCTAAAATACTAGGCCCGTATTTTGTATTGAGATAATTTATTTGTTTTATTGCAATCGATAAAAAGAGTTCATCGTCAGAAAGATGTTCAGTAGGCGCATCCCTCCAGTCAGATAAAAGAGCAAAAAAAACGGAATCATCCGGGTTTGAAAGATAATGAACTTCCAGTTGTTCAACTTGACATGCAATATCTTCTTCATTAACTAGCATTGTTGGAACAACCACAAATGTTTTCAAGTCAGAAGGAATACTTTTCGATAAATCAAGTCGAGGTAAATGGCGGGGATTCAATGAAAAAATAGTCAAACGATTAACAATGGTAATCGCCAGTTCTGAAGCAGGAAAGAGACCTAAAAAACCTAGCAAATAAAATATGGATTGATCCAATACAATACTTTCCTTGAGACAAAGACTCACAAAAAGCAGCATTAGAAAAAGTATACTTCCAAGATAAAGAAACTCGCGGTACGAAACATACCACCGCATGAGATGACTTCTAAGTTTTACTTTAAAATGTATTTCTTTTTCAAATTCATATCGCCCAGTTGAAATAAGATAAAAGCCTAGGTCAAATCGTTTTTCATTAAGAGAGATTTTATCTTTCGCCGAACGGACGCGCTCATTTTCAATTTTATTGACAAGAGCTGTAGCAACTTCAAGTTCAGATAACTTTGAACCTCGAGCGAGCTCCTCTAGACTATGGCGGTAGTTATCCCTAGTAAAAAAATCCATTTGTCCGTACACAGGAAGTTCTTGAAATTTTTCATCAACCAGACTCACTTCTTCAAAAAAATCACGCCAATCAAGAGAAGACATTAGTCTCATACTGGTAATAATGTTTCTAACTGTTACGTTGGCAGCTATCTGACTATTGTGTTCTTCTTGTACAATTTTATCGGCAATTAGACCTTCTGAAGTTAAGCGTTCATCAAGCCATTTTAAAACACTTACAACTATTCCTTCTTGAAATCTCAATCGCTGCACAAGTTGTACTGCAAATGCTTTTCGGAGAGGCATGTGATTTAAACTTTCTATGATTTCTTCGTCCGATCTTCTGGTCATTCCACCCAGGCCTAAAAGTTCATCGGCGATATGATCTGCTTCTGCTCGTGCTAACTGAGATCCAGTAATACGAGCGCTGAGACGACGCAAATTTTCGATCATGACTACACGAAGAGTAATCGAGATGGCCCAAAGCTCCCCCAGAGTTAGTGGTTGAATTTTTTGATAAGACTTAAGGACGAGTTTTAATAATTCAGGATCAAAAAGTGAATCTGTATGAGCAACAAAATCCCAAGCTATGGCATAAACTCGAGGGTAACCTTGAAGCTCCACAGTTGATAGTTTAGGCAGCTCTTTATAAAATTCTGGAGGAAGATGATCTCTAATATCTTTAAGCTGCTCTTCAACAATATAAAAGTTATCAATGAGCCATTCTGCAGCTGGAGTAATTGATCTTTCCTCTCGAACTGTTGCAACTATTGATTGAAAAGATTCAATTAATATATTTTCATTTTCAGCAACTCTCGCCGCAAGATTCACTCCCCGAGTTGGAGCAGAATAGACAATATGTTTGTGCGCCATTGTCTCTGCATATTTCTCAAGATGAACAGCACTGAATAATTCAGCACGAATTGGATCTTCAAAAATAGTAAACACATTAAGCGGAATTTTTCTTTTTCGAAATTGCACTAAATGTCCTGTGTGATGATAAGGCCCGTCGGCATTTTGGGAATCCATATTTATACAAAAAAAAACAATTCAAAAAGACCCAAATTGCCCCGACAAAATACCCGACATGGAAACTATTGACTCAAACTGTTCATATCTTCTTAACACTTACGTTTGGCATTATATATGCATTTATATAATTAGAACTTTACGGAATAGTTGGAGTGAATATGCAAGATAGAAGTAATGTGCTCCATGATAGAAAGATCGCGATTCTTGCAACAGATGGTTTTGATGAATCACAACTTTTTTCTCCCAAAAAAGCCCTTGAAGATGCAGGTGCGGAGGTTGTTATTGTCTCTTTGAAAGAAGGCGAGATAAAAGCCTGGAAGGAAGATCATTGGGGAAGAAGTATTAATGTAGATATGACAGTGAACAATTCTACTTCAGAAGAATTCGATGCCCTGGTCATCCCGGGTGGGGTAATGAATCCAGATTCTCTGCTGCACGATAAAAAAGCTGTCGAATTTGTAAAAGATTTTCTCAATGAAGGAAAAACTATCGCTTCAATTTGTCACGGAACGAAAGTATTGATTGAATCAGGAATGGCAAAAGGACGGATACTCACGACCTGGCCATCTTTGAAAAAAGATTTAATTAGCTCAGGAGCTAAGTGGAAGGATGATGAAGTTGTCGTCCATAAAGGAATTATCTCCAGTCGCTGTCCTGATGATAACCCAATATTTAATAAAAAAATGATTGAAGGCTTTTCAATCAGCCCGCGAGGTCGTAAAACTCCGCTTCACTAAAAATTGATTCTATGAAAAGATAGTCTGATGAATACAATTACACAAACAGAAGGAATTTACCGTCACTATTTAGTACGATTGATTCGCAGTCGTCCTCATTTATTTATTTCGTTTTTTTTTGGTTTGGCAGTTGAACTGTTTTTACCTAACTGGATTGCCAAACAACCGACAACTCGCCATATCCTTGCCTTGAATTCAGGAGCTATTTTTTATTTAATAATGGCGACTCAAATGATGTTTTTTTCTGATCATAAAAAGATGCTTCAGCGCTCAGAACTTCAAGATGAAGGACAAGTTGTAATTCTCTTTTTAGCGTTGGGAGCTGTGACAACTAGTCTCGTTGCGATAGTCGCAGAGCTTTCTGCCGCAAAAGAATTACATGGCTTTTTTAGATATGAGCATATCGCTCTAGCCGCCCTAACCATCCTTACTTCTTGGTGCTTTACTCATCTGATATTTGCTCTTCATTATGCCCATGATTATTATTTAAATTTATCACATCAGAGAGAGGGGGGACTTGAATTTCCTGGCAATAAACTTCCCGATTACGCTGATTTCTTATATTTCTCATGTGTCATAGGAACTTCTGGTCAAACAGCAGATGTTAGCTTCAGATCCCGAAAAATGCGTCGAGTTGGCGGTGTCCATTGTGTATTTTCGTTCTTCTTCAATACTACAATCTTGGCCTTAACAATAAATATAGCGTCTGGATTATTTTAAATTAGATTAAAAGCGGATCTACTTCTTGCCCGGTTGCCTCAGATAAGTGGGCCCAAGACATCTGGTATCGATAAAGAGATTCATAATAATCTTTGAACACAAGAGCGCGAGTCGTATACGCGTCGATTATGTCTTTAGCTGGAGTCAATCCAAGTGCAACAGAGGCTCCAATATTGGTAAGCCATTTTTTTGCAGACTTGTATGCCTTCTTTAAGGTTTCGGCCCGATCTTGAGCCTCTTGAACTTCCATATATGATTTATTCAACAGGACCTTAAGTCCTTCTTTGGCAAAAAGTTGTTTTGATTTTAATTCAGCAATTTCTAGAACCAATTTATCCTGTTTTGACTGCGCAACTCCGAAATCAATATCCCAAGTTAAACCAACTCCCGCTGCCAAACTACTATGGTTATAAGGATCATAAATAAAGGGATTGTTTTGAGCAGTTCGCTGATTAGTTTCTGCATAATCATATTTTACGAGAGCACCAAACACTGGTCTGGTAGCTTTCTTTTCACTAATTAAAACGCTCGATTTAGCTTGAATGCCCATATCAACTTTCAATAAGTCAGGCGAAGATTGATTCATTAAATCCAGGTAATAGTTAATACTTTTAAGTTCTCGTTGGTCCATTTCAATCCATTGCCTTTCATTTTGAACAACAGTGGTTGAATCAAATTTTAATTCTTCACCCAAATAAAAGACTACCCCCATCTGGGCCAATCTAACGTTTTTTTCAATTTCTATTCTCTTTTCCTGAACTTGATATTTAAAAACTTCAAGTCTAAGGACATCTTCTCTTTTTACCTTTTTATCTTCTAGTGCTTTAATTGCTTCTTCTAAATCTTTTTGAGTTTCGCTCACAAAATCGAGTAGCGACAAAGCATATTGCCAGCCATAGTAAGCTTCTTTTAATTTAAAAATAACTTCATTTTGTTTTTTATTGAGATCTTGTATATTGAGTTCAGTGTTTAAATTTGCCGCTCGTTTTAAATCCTCGCCTCTGCCCCAGACAAAAAGAGGAATTTTGGCTTCAATGCTTCCAACGTATTCTGCTCCCCAAGTATTTTGATCCTGGTAGGAAGCAAAATTACCTTTTTTGCCATTAATTGGTCCGCCACCTACCATCGTACTAATTTTAGGAAACAGCTCACCTTTAATCAATGTTAGATCAGTGGCGGCTATAGCAGATTTATAGCTTTCAGTTTTAATTTCAAGATTATTTTTTAGGGCCAGCGCAATGGCTTCTTTAAGACTAACTGTGCGCGAATTAGCGGGAGTTTCTGTTTGAAAAGCTTTGGCTCCCGAACAAGAAAGCATTAAAAAAATTGTAATAATTGCAGTTAATCGCATTATGTTTTTTTATTAGCTTTTAGTTCATTTAATCTTTTATTCAAAAGATCTTTTAAACCATTCCATCCTTTCTCTTTTAAGGTTTTTTGAACTTTCTCATTTATTGTTTTTACCCATGATTCATCATCAATTGAAACATCCACAACTTTCCAATCAGTTCCAATTTTTTTCAAAAGATAATCGACATCAGTTGACTCGCCTTTTTTATTAACACTCGAAAAAACCTTGGCATCGTCCGTATTTTGTTTTGTCTTTTTATAAGTGATCTTAACATTTTCTAAAAACTTAGGAGCAGAAGGATATACCGATCTTGTAATAATTTCTTTTATTGTCGATTCAAACCATTTTAACTCGGCCGGCGAGCGTTTTGCGATTTCTTGCCCCAAGATCACTTTTGTCATTTCATTGAAGTCAACGTGCAATTCAACTTCTTCTTTAGATTTACTATTTAATAATAAATTTTCATGACCGACCTTTACAAAAATGTCTTTAATCAGATCTTCAGGAGTTATAGCTGCTTGAACAGCATTTATGATTAGTAAACCAAGGAATAAGCTACAGAAAGTAAGCAGAATTTTCTTCATATGTATCTCTTCTAATTGTGAATGTTTTAAGAGTTGAGATAATAATTTTTTTCTCATTATGTCAATATTACTCATGTACAGATTCGATAAAAAATCTTATCTAGAGAATAATGAAAAAACTATTGCAACTTAACCTACGATTCTATTGGATTGCACCAATTTTCCTCATACTATTTGCCTGTTTTGGGGTCAAATATTCATCCAAACTTAAGATCAATTTGGATCTAGTTGGGCTACTTCCACAAAATAGTGAAAGTATTCAAGAAATGAATCATGTGGTCTCAAAAGTCGGTGGAGGGGGCTATATCATAGTTCTGGTTGGGCCGATCACAAATCCCGAATCTAAACTAAATCTAATTGACGAAAAAATTAAGAACATAAAAGATGTCAAATATACCTATTATGAGCGTGAAGAATTCATGCTTAAAGATAAAGCTCTTTACATCATGCCGAGGAAAGACTTTAAAAAACTAACTGAATATGCTCGAGTCATATTCTCAAAGAATGCTGTAGATACTACCGGTCTTGGACTTGTTGACGAATCAGATCGCGAAGAACAATTAAAAGAAGCAAATAATTTTTTTAATAAGTTAAAAAAGAGAACCAGCTCGGACCGTTATTTTATATCTTCTGATAAAAAATACGTCATGCTCTTAGTAAGGCCAACTTTTGATTCAACCAACCTCGCTAGGTCAAAAGAATTAGCAGAAAATATTACGGCAGGAATTGAATCACTGTTTGAAAATAACCAACAGGCCATATTCCCCTATAGTCTCTCTGGTCGCTATATTGAAAAAGCTCAAGAAGAAAAACAGTTTGAAAAAGATATTTCTAAAACAGGAATCATTAGCAATATTGCAATCACCGTTTTATTAGTTTGGGGTTTAGGAACATTTAGAGGAGCCTTTGCTACAGTTCTGGTCGTCGCCATCGCCATGTGCGTGACTAGCGGACTGGCTTTTTTCGCAATCGGGCAAATTAATATCCTGACTGGTTTCTTGCTCGCCATTCTCTCTGGCCTTGGCTCCAAGTTTGGAATCCATTTAATCAGGCGCTATTATCAAGAAAGGCAAAAAGGCGCGGACAAAGAAACGGCTACAAGAAATACTTATTTTCACCTCAGTCGAAGAGCATTATTTTCTTCTGCACTAACCTCTTCATGCTCATTTTTTATTCTCGCTTACTCTAAATTCAGAGGATTCTCTGAGTTAGGCATCATCGCCGGTATGGGTATTATAGTCATCTATTTAGTATTCGTTTTAGCCTTTCCTATGATTGCTAAAATTTTGCCTGAAAGAAGTGCACTGAGCAGACGATCAAGATTTCCCCTTGGAAAATACCCGTTCAATTTGAAATGGATAAAAATTCTTCCTCTTTTTATTCCGATCTTTATTTATGGTTTAGCTAGTGCTTATTTTGAATATGATTTTGATAAACTTCATAACTTCCCGCCGGAACTTCAACGGACTAATGAATTAACTGACAAGATTTTTGGTCGGGCAATTTCGCCTTCAGCAATCCTGGCACGCGATAAAGAACAAGTTATAGCACTAACCGATTGGCTCAGAAGCGACGATAACGCTCAAACCATTGATCAAGTGGTTTCGATGTATGACTTAGTACCACCTGATATGAAAAAACGCGCAGAGAGGCTTAAAATGCTTCGCTCGTATGTTTATAAAGTAGATGCTGAAGAACTTGAGAAAAAATCCGGGATATCAAAAGAGAGCATTTATAAATGGATTAATGCTCCTATGTATGACCGTTCAATTATCCCTCGGGCAATTAATGATAATTTTGGGAGCGACGGCAATATCATAATTGTTTTTCCAAAAGAAAAACAAAGTAATTATGAAACGATCACTCGATATGCTCATACTTTAGCTGATGCTAAAAAAGAATTTCCTGGAATGGAAGTTGGTAGCGATACCTTAGTTTTTTCAGAAATTTTAACCCATATTATTGAAGACGGTAAACTGGTCCTGGTCTTTTTCTTGCTGGGGGCATTTTTTATTTTCTGGTTAGACTTCAAAAATATAAAAGACGCTTTATTGCTTGAAGCTCAATTAGTTTTTTGTGTTATTCTCTTAATAGCTTTTATGGGTATTGCTCATGTGCCATTTACGATTCTCAACGTCGCGATGATTCCTGAAGTTCTTGCCGCTGGGATAGACATGGGGGTTCATATAAGGCATCGGGAAAAAGAAGGTCATAGTTCATTAGCAAGTGCGAAATTAATTTCACATGCAGTCCAGCTTGGAGCCCTTACTTCTATCTTAGGATTTGGCTCTATGTTATTCACCAGTTCAAAAATGCTTCAAGGGATTGCCTGGATTTCTATTTTGGGCCAGGTTTCCTCATATTTTGTCTGTATGTTTGCTGTTCCATTAATCAAAGATTTTTTTAGCAAACACTATAAGGAAGTTTAATCCTTCAACTCCATAACTTTTGATTACAAATTGAGCTGGACGTAACTGACCAAAGTGGAGAATTAAAAGACTCATTGAAAAATACTAAGATTAATTTTTCAGCGAATACCAAAGTAAACTTAAAGATTTTGGGTTAATCTGGAATGCTACACTAGAAGCTGGCGGGTTACTTGTAGGTGATGAAGTGAATATCATGCTTGAAGTTCACCTCATCAAACAAACACTATAGTAAAATCCTAATTATCTCATCAAATTAATATATTATTTTTTATTAAAGGTATTGATCCATCCTATTATGCAGGCAATAGGGGGGCATATTGATAATTGAAATTAATCATCAACCACAATTTAAATTGAATAAAAATAACTTTATTATTATTTCATTAATTCTTACTACTTCCATACTTTCTTCTTGTGTAAAACCTTATGGTCGGCATTCTTCAACTAGCAATCCCATAAGTATTAATATCGCAGGAGGTGCAAGCCTTATTCTTGATGCCAACACCCTGACTGGTACAACGTCTCCTGGTGGATCATGCAGCGTTTCTAGATGGAATGATTCTTCCGGCGCGGGTAATACCGGCACAATAAACTGTGCTACAGGGGGGGGATTTGCAGGCTCAGGAATTCCATCTGATCCATTTAGGATTGTATTTAATGGATTATCCACTTCTGTGACAACTTTTTTAAATGCTCAACCTAATACTATGGCAAGTTCGACATGGGTAGCATGGATTAAACCGGCATCTACCACTTTTCAAGAAATACTTTCAATCGATGGTCATACTGGTGCATTCAACCGAACAGTTATGATAGATAACGCTACTCAAGATTTTGGTGTTTTTAATCCGTTCAATTCTATTTTTACGACCAAACCGGTAGATCTGGGTGCTTGGCAATTTATTGCAGTTACTTTTGCACCCTCAGATATTGTTTTTACTAAAAATGGAATTTTGTGAATTTAGGAGTTCCTCCTAATTACACATCAACATTGCAACTATTTACAATAGGAAGATCAGCCGGAGGTTTTATTGATTTTTATAATGGCGCCATAGCATGGCTTGCCGTTTATCCACGAGCACTAACTACATCAGAAATAGATAATACCTGCCGGGCACTTTTATTTAGATTTAATGGAGCAACTTGTAATTAGGATCAAATATGAATGATTTTGTACAACCTATGCCAAGTTTAAAAAATCAATTCGATGACGATGAATTATTAAAATCATTTTTAAAAATAAAAATACCAGAAGAATATCAAAAAGAAGTTTTCACAAACCTTTCAAACTTCGGTCAGAGAGTGGTTGGAGATATTTTGTTAATGTCCAAAGATGCTGAAGAAAATCCTCCATGTCTCGTCCAGTTTGATTGTTGGGGAGTAAGAAAGGATGAATTAAAAACTTCAAAAGGTTGGAAAGATTTAGATAAGGTGAGTGCAGAAGAAGAAATTGTTAGAATTGGCTATGATAAAAAATTTGCACATTATTCTCGAATGGTTCAATTCTCCAAGCTATATCTTTTCCATCCTTCAAGTGCTTTCTATTCTTGTCCGTTGGCAATGACTGATGGAGCAGCAAAATTAATTGAATTGTATGGTGACGAGCAGCTAAAATTAAAAGCATTTTTACACCTAACTTCAAACGACCCTGAAACCTTTTGGACTTCTGGGCAATGGATGACTGAAAAATCTGGAGGATCAGATGTTTCTCGAACAGAAACCATTGCAAGAAAGATTAATGGAAAATGGAAATTATTTGGTATCAAGTGGTTCAGTTCTGCCACAACATCGCAAATGGCACTTGCCCTGGCCCGGATCGAAGATGAATCAGGACAAACAATTGCCGGCAGCAGAGGTCTTTCACTTTTTTACATTGAACTTAAAAAAGAAACTGGAGAATCCAATAATATTGAAATTATCAGGTTAAAAGAGAAGTTAGGAACCAAGGCACTTCCCACTGCAGAACTAAAATTAAACGGCACTGATGCCGAACTGATCGGGAGCATTGGTGATGGCGTAAGACTTATTTCTTCAATGTTTAATATCACTCGACTCTATAATGCCGTCACTGCGGTAGCTGCATTTCGGCGAATTCTTACTCTGGCAAAAGATTATTCTAGCAAAAGACTAGCCTTCAAAAAAATAATCAATCAACATCCACTTAATGTTTTAATTTTAGCCCAGGCACAAGTAGATTTTCATGCCTGTTTTCATTTAACATTTTTAATTTCCGAAATTATTGGCAATGATGAAGTGTTTACGACTGATAATTCTTTAAAATTAAACCATGAAGAAATAAGTAAAATTTTAAGATTACTTACTCCTATTGTGAAATTATATACTGCAAAGAAAGTAGTCACTTGGACTAGTGAACTTTTAGAAGTTTTCGCTGGAGTGGGATATGTTGAAGACAGTGGTATCGCCAGACTCTATAGAGACAATCAAGTTTTTTGCATTTGGGAAGGAACAACTAATATTTTGAGTCTGGATCTCCTAAGAGCATTAAAAAAAGATAATTCATTTTCAATTTTTAAAAAAATGGTTCACCAGAAGTTACAATTAATAACTTCAACTGAGTTAAAAGCAGAGGTTCAAAAAGTTTTCATGGCAACCGAAGAAGTTGAGCGAGTTTTGGAAATAAAAACAAAGAGAGACGAGTGTGAATTGGAAGGAATTGCCCGAGACTTGGCATTTTCTATCGGAAATATTGCAGCAGCAACTGGAATGCTGGAACATGCTGCACATGCTAATTCTCCAAAAAATGCTGAGAACATCGTTAAATTATTTTTAGAAAAAAATCTTAGTCAAATCGGAAAATTCGATCAGGCCAGGTTTGAAAAATTACAGGAAGTGATTTCATAATATGGTAGAATAGTTTACTATGATAAATCAAATCTCCATTCCCACTCTCGTATTCATTTTAGATTTTGTGCTTAGACTTTGGTATTGCGCCCGAATTCTGGACAGAAGACTCCCTAGCGGTGTCGCATGGGCATGGCTTAGCATAATCTTTTTTTTACCAATTTTCGGAACAATACTCTATCTCTATTTGGGTGAGTATCGTTTAGGAAGAAGACGACTAAAGCGTTTAAACTCTACTTCTCTAATTATTAAAACTTTAATTCAAAAACTTTTTGCGAAAAATTCAAACGAAAATTTATTAACCGAACCTTCCAGATCGTTTGCCCTTACTGTACGAGGATTTTTTGATGCTCCCCTAATGGGCGGAAACGATATCGAACTTTTGCAAAATGCAAAGGCTGCTTTCATCTCCATGATTAAAGATATTGATCAGTCAAAGATATCATGTGATATGGAATTTTACATATGGAGTGACGGCGGCCTAGCCGATGAATTTGGCGAAGCTTTGATAAGGGCCGTAAGCCGCGGGGTAAAGTGCCGAGTACTGCTGGATCAAATTGGGAGTGCTGATTTTTTAAAAGGACCCAATGCCAAAAAATTAAAAAAAGCAGGAATCATTCTTCAAGCAGCTATGCCTTCTGGTTTCATACGTTCTTTTTTTGCACGCCCTGACTTAAGAATACATCGTAAAATACTCATTATTGACGGAGCTATTGGCTATACCGGAAGTCTTAATTTAGCAGACCCACTTTATTTTAAACAAAATGAAAATGTAGGCTTTTGGATAGATGCTTTCTGCAGAATTCAAGGGCCGGCAGTTGAAGCAATGAATTTTGTGTTCTTAAGTGATTGGAGCGTAGAATCAAAATCAGATTTTGTAGCACTTGAAAAGGAATCTATTTTTATAGACAAGGCAAAAACTAAATTGGCTCAAATACAATGTCTACCTTCAGGCCCTACTCTTAAATATTCAAATATTGAAGAAGTTTTAATCATGGCGATATATTCTGCACGCTATAGACTTGTTTTGACTACTCCTTATTTTATCCCTAGCGAGTCAGTACTTTATGCACTTATGACGGCAGCTAAAAGAGGTGTAAAAGTCATATTAATAACTCCTGAAAAAGTAGACTCAAAACTTACACAATATGCAAGTCGCTCATACCTCAAAGAACTGGTGTTATCTGGAGTACAAGTTGCCCTTTATAAAGGTGGAATGCTTCATACAAAATCAATTGTGATAGACACTGAGTACTGTTTATTCGGAACACTTAATTTAGATCCACGCAGCCTTCGTATTAACTTTGAGTTCACCCTAGCTATCTACGATAAATCATTTGCACTTGCATTGAACGAATTGCAAATGAAATATATGCATCAGTCAAAATTGGTAGAATTAAAAGATTATGATATTCGAAATAGGTTTAATGAATTTAAAGAAGATCTCGCTCGATTGATGGGACCTTTGCTTTAGGATTACAATTCAGTTACCAGTACAATATGTAATCATACTGTAAAACTTTTTAACAAAAGTAAGCTTGTAATAACAAGTTAAAGATTTTATCTTTTTGAGCAACCTTTAATGCCAGGAGATTATGTGAATTCATTAGCCTTCTTAAAAAAATCATTTCTTGCAATTTTACTAACCGCTTCGTTTAGCCAGGTTGTTTACTCTGGAACATCAGCTATTGATGAGACTTGCCTAGATCACGGAAAATCTTTAAATGTGATCAATGATCAAGTTATCGAGTGGAAGTCCAATACCGCCAATGCTTTTTTAGCACGAGCTCGTATTGAAGGTACTGTAGATCAGGTATTTCCTGACCATTCAGGACATAGGCACTTTTCCTTAAAGATTGGACCTCAACTGGCAGATCATATTGAAGTGATTTACAATCTTTCATTTGGCCAAATGCCTACTCCTACAATTGGAATGAAAGCAGAAGCATGTGGTGATTATATCACTTCAATTGCACAGACTGGTTCATATCCTCCATCACCAGATGGTGGGATCATTCATTGGGTACACCGCAGTCCTCACGGGCATGAGCCTGGTTACGTAATTCTAGACGGAATAAAATATTAAAAATCAATTATTAGGAGTTAGTATGAAAAAAATAATTTTTGCAGCAACTATGTCTTTATTGTTTGTTACCACAAGTTACGTTTTTGCAAATGATAACGGCACAAAAAAAGAACTGCTAGCTGACATAAAAGAAGAAACAAAAAAATGCGCGGTACAAATTATTTCTGTATCAAGCGAAAGTGAAAATGTTCTAAATTTTGAATCAGAGTGTAGCAGCCTTAAAATTTTATCTTCTAACGAAGCTCAAATACTAATTGATGGTCAATGGCTTACGGCCCGTATTACTGAATCTGGCGAATCCGATGGCGGAGACCTTGATGACCTAGCTATTCTAAATTCAGAAGGCAAAGTGCTTGCTACAAAAACGAATATTCCCGCTTATGACAGCGTCGTTGTTGCTATGGCCGGAGATAGTGATTTTAAAAAAATTCAAAAGAAATAATTTTTAACTAAAAACCCCCCTGAAATTTGGGGGGGTTGTGTTTCTCAGACAATATTATAGATAACCAGTTCTCTCAAGTGAGTTGGACATCAGTTTGCATTAAATATATATGAACCCATAAAAAGGAGCATATATGAATTACTTACAGTCCTCTTATGTTGTCAAAAATCCCCATGATAGAGTAAGAAACCATAGCCCTAAATCCTTAAATGAAGCGATAGATAGAAAAACCATTTACAATATTGAAGCTACAATTTTGAAAGGCCCTAGCGCCGTCCGAGAACGTTTAAATGCATTAGATAAAGAATGGGATATAGACAGAGCGATTATGTTACTTTTTTCAGGCGTAGTCTTTACTCAGCTTGCGGTTGCCATGAAAAAAAAGAATAGCAATTGGCTTGTGGCCCCCCTTATCCAACTACCATTACTATTTTTATATGCAACTCTCGGATGGTGCCCGCCTGCGCCAGTGTTTCGCAAACTTGGTTTTAGAACACGTTTTGAAATACAAGCTGAAAGAGAAGAACTTTTAAATTCGTTGTACTTTGAAGATCAAGAAGACATTGAAAAAGATATTGAGATAACTGAATGGGATATTTATGAATCAATTTAGGAGTCAATATGAGTCGATCAATTTACGAAAATTATGGACAGGATGAATACCTAGATTTAAATGATGAAAATTTTAGAGAACAGCCAACTAATTTTGCAGGAGTAGGACCAAAAGGATATGAGCGTTCTGATGAGAGAATTACCGAAGATGTGTGCGAAGTCTTAAAGAGAGACAAGTTTATCGATGCAAGTGAAATCGAGGTAAGTGTTCAAGACGGTGTTGTATTACTTTTTGGAACAGTTGATAGCCGGAGTGAAAAAATTTGCACCGAAATTGCCATTGAAGGAATTGATGGAGTTAAAGATATTCTTAATGAAATAAAAGTAAAAAAATGGGGCGACTATTCTGTTAGAACTTACCAAAAGAATTTTGATAATATTTCAAGATCAACTAAAGAAGACCATTATACTTAATTAGCTTAAATTAATTATGATGTTATTGAAGCGCCACTAGCCTTGATTTCTCTAATAGCTTCATCCGAGAAGCAAGCTTAGAGAGATATTCATGCTTATGTTTCTTTGTTTTTGAATGATAACGAGCATACCATCTGCGGTCTTTTTTCTCATATCGAGTTTTGAGGATATGAAGAATCTGGGCCATCACTTCCAGAGAATAAGCCTGATCTACCTTTAGTTTTTCAGCTTCTATTAAGTCCAAATTCATCCTTGTGAACTCTTTATTCCACACTTCCACATTCACTTGAGCCATCGACAAGTCTCCAGTAGAAGACACCATTTCGTGATTAAAATCACTTTCAGTATCAATGATCGCAACCACTATTTGTGGTTCAATTTTATACTTTGCAAATGCCTGGTGGATTTTTTCTGCTACGTCATTCAATTTTTCAGAGCTAAAATCTGGTTTTAGAACCGAAATCATTTTAGCAATAACTGGAGACTTATTGGGGATATGAACTTTATCGAAATCTCCAAATCGATCACTATAGGCACTGCTAATTTTGATCGACTCTACTTTCGTATTTTTATTCTTAACGTTTGAGAACGCTCCAATCGTTAGCGTTGAAAGAAGAACTATTTTGCAGAATAATTCTTTATCACTTCTCGACGTATTATTATATGTTGTTTTCATACTTCTAATTATAAGTTCTCATCAGCCTATCAATTAGTCCTAATTGTGGTCTTTCCAGCTATACCAAGCAGTTAAAAATTACCAGCATTTTACAAGCTATTGAAGATAGGAGAAGTGAAGTTACGAGTGTAACTTAAAAGTGACCACCACTGATGGCAGTGGCCTCTTTTTGATGATTTATTATTTATATCTCGGGTCTTAATTACATAATGTTTCGTTGGGATAAATAGCAAGCCTACCCGCAAGCAGAGGTGGAAGTCCTTGAAGATCAACTGACTTCTTAATGATTGAATAATTGATCGCCGAGTCGAATGTTTTAAATTCTGTGTTTACCTGCCCTTCGCTGTCACTGTCTAAATCAAAATATTGACTGCTTTGTTTACAGCTAAAATCAAATTGAGCCAGATCAACTTTTCTCTGCAATGTAAGCTTCGCCGTTGTACGGAAGGTTATGGTTTTTTCATCTTGATTATAAATTAACTGCCAACGATTGTTTTTTGAACCAACATCACTTAGGAAAGCAAAAATGGCTTGAGTTGGGTCATCGAATTTGTTAATAAATTTTGCATTATAACTAGCTCTAACAAACCGATCCAATGAATCTTTGGAATCTATTACGATAGGTTTATCTCCGCCAAAAGTGATGAAATCTTTTGCGTATGCTAGATGCTCTTCGTATGTGTTGTTAGCGAAACTAGATATCGGTAAATCTCCAGACTGGTGAGTAACCAACTGCCCATTAACAAATTCAATCGTCATGCATTTTTTAATATCGCAGGCAAAGTAATGCAGCTTAGATCCTACGGGCGACAAACGAACATCTTGAAGTCCTAGAGTTATGCTTTCTACCGTCGAAAAATTATCCAGCAGGTATTGAATGAACTGTAATTCGTTAAGTGAAGCGCGGGCATCGACTCCAGGAAAAACTGAAGTTTTAAGTTCAAGGGCATCTACCACCAAACCTGCTTCATTCATTCCGCCTGTTGGAAATTCTCTACCGAATTGATTGAAAGTTACACTTCCATATTTTGAAGTCCAGTTTCCAGAGATATCAGTAGAAACTAATTTTAATCCATTTTTTGTGACATTGCGTTTATTGGTAAACACCAGGCCATGTCCATAGGCCCAATCAAAAGTTCGTCCCACCCAGTGTTGATTATTGGGATAAAGAGAAAAGATCGTACATGTTGAGGCAGGTTGAACGATGAAAGCAAAAAGAAATAATGCTGATGCGATTGTCTTTTTAAGTTTCTGGTTTTTCATACATGCCCTTTAAATTAGTTTTAATAAAGTATTGAGACTTTATTAATTTACTAAAAAAATTGACTGAGATCAATTGCTGAATGAATTGAAAAAAATTATGGATTTAGAAATGCTTATTTAACAGTTATTGCTGTTAAAGATCTAATGAGATGAGTGTGCTCTAATTTTATTGACCTATTTTATATACCTATAATAGAGTTCTGGGAAAACATAAGTCAAATTCTATGCATATAACACTTTTAATTATTACTTTACTTACTACCCCCTATTTATGTTTGGAATGCCCATGATGATCCGGATGTTTAATTTTATGAGGGCGTGAAATTTACCGCAAAACTTAGACAAACTTGAACTAATTCTGAAATAACACTTCTTACGGTAATTCCTGAAGGTGCGGGAGCATCACGGTAGTTATGAAAATTATCTGAATAATGTTGCCCAATTAATGACTTTTATTTTAGATAACTTGAAGAAAAAGCTGTAGAATAAAATATAAACAGCATTTCCAAAGAGATTAAAAACATGAAGACATCAAAGAAGGCTAAAGTTACGAAGAAAGCAACTACTACAAAAAAACAAGTAACTGTTAAGAAAACTAAAGCTGTTAAGACTCCAAAGAATCTAAAAGTTTCAAAAAAATTAACTCCCAAGCAAATAAGCGACATGGCGGTTGATAGCTTAGTCATAAGTATGAATCAACAGTTCCAAAAAATAGAAACACAAGATGAAGCAAATTTAATTGAATATATTACTTTTACTACACTAGGGGATAAAATCCTCGGGCACTTTGGTAAAAAAGTTTTTAATCAGTATGTGAAAGATATTATGGAAGATTTTAAAGATAGTAAGAAATAGGCCAGAATGATTTTTTCTTAAACAAAAGAAGCACTCGATCGAGAGCTTCTAATGTTAAATTATTTCTTAGCTTCTTTTTTTGCCTTATGATCTTCCTGCTTTACTTTACAAGAAGAAATATCCTCAGCTTGAAGTGATAGAGACAATAAGCTAGCTAAAGACATGATAACTAATTAATTAATAATAGAGTCCCGCTGGTAAATAAAGCATAAACCGAATAGCTAAGTTTAAAATTATAAGAACATTAAAAGATATAATAAGGGATGTTGACCACTTTATAGCTAGATACCCTGTCTAAAAAATAACACCCTGTAAGTTTTAGGTCACAGGACCTGACCGTTGCACATCCTTTGATATGATGAGCTCTATGAAATCGACTACACTCCTATTTTTAATCTTCCTATCGTTTATCTTATCGTTGAATAGCTTTGCTTATTCTAAGCGCCTTAAGCATAGCGAATGCAACTGTGTAACAGAATTGCAAAATCAACTTGAAGATGAAAGCCGGTCGTTTGCCTCAAACTACAGATACAAATCGAATTCTTTTGTAAAAATAAACAATGATGCAGAAATGTTGGAAGGCTCAAATAAAGAAGAGGCTATTATTTTAATTCATGGTTTCATGGCTTCACCTTTTGAAGTGAGATCTATAGCTAAAGTTCTCAATGACTCTGGCTATACAGTTTATATGCCACTGCTTTATGGGTTCGGTGGATATGGTGAAATAGCTAATCAAGGTAAAGTCTCTATCTGGAGGGAGCAAATAAAAACTTCCGTTAATAAACTTTCACGCTGCTATAAAAGAATCTCTCTAGGTGGAATTTCTTTGGGTGCTGCCCTGGCAACAGATTATGTACTCACTACCCATGACCCGAAAATTAGTTCATTGGTTTTAATGTCGCCCTACTTTGATATTTCTCAGTCAGTTGCTAAACTTTTAGTTGGGCCGCTTTCATTTTTTAAAGACAGTGTTTCTTTATCGACTTTGTTCACTATTTCTCGTTCTGATGACTTGGTTGAAATTTTAAAAAATAATAATTTTTACTCTGACATCATGCCGTTTTTAACATTGCAGGAACTTTTTAAATTAAGCAATGAATTAAAAGCTAAAACGTCGACAGTAAAAAGTAATATTCCGGTTTTTTTAGCTGTTAGTGAATTTGATTCGACAATTGATTTATCAATTGCTGAAAGCCTGCCCGCAAATCATTTTAATAAAATAAATCTTTATAAGATCCCAAAGTATTTAAAAGTTCCTCACCAGATTACATATGAATCAAGCAATTCAAAGTTTGATGATATGACCAGTAAAATTGTACGATTTGTTAATAGAAGCAATCTAACTTTATATTTAAAAAATCTCCAATAGATTCCTCAGACTTTTTTTCTAAAGGTTATTTTTGCAGAAATTCAAGATACTCATCTAACTGATCAAAAGTTACAGTCCATCCCATTCACCGTAAACAACGTTGGATGACGAGAAATTTCTGCATATTTATCAGAAAATGAAACTACAAATACAATTTTTTCTTTCTCTACAATCTCGCGATAAATAATCTTACCCCATATCTGCAGTCCCTCAGGATTGGTCATACTGTAATGAAAAGTCCTTCGGGACTAAAATCAAAACTATGTATCTCTGTCTTAAATCTTTTGGGACCAAACCAATTGACCATATCTCTTGAATCTGTATGAACTTTGATAATCACTCCTAAAAATTGAATAGAAAAAAGAAATGAGTTCTTGATTATTATTTACAATCTTCATGCCACATCCTATATTGCCCCACTCTTTTAAATTCAATCTTCCCTAAGATATCTTTTTTCCTTCAAATAAATTTGGCAAATAATATGCTTATTAACAATCAGATAAAATCCTTCAATGAATAGGAGTTTAATATGAATCGAAATTCACATGGCAGCAATGAACAAAATCGTTCTACTCAAGGAAGAGAACGCTTTGCAAGAAAAAATTCAACACCTCAGAAAATGGAGTCGCGTGAGAGGTTCAAACACGACCATGATAAATTGTCAGGGCCTGATTTTCATGGAAGGGAAAGTAGTTATCGGGCAAATGCAGAATACGATAATTCTTTAAACCAATATGAAGACAAAGTTTGGAAAAATGCACCTACCGGAGACTTGAGCTTTGAAGACCAATACAGAACTGATGGCGAAGAACATAACTATCGAGGCCCAATTGCTGAAAATAGAATTGGCGAGTACCCAAGAACTCCTCGCGGTTTATTCCGTAGAACAGTTTCTCATAAAAATTTTTTTGGTATCGGTCCAAAAGGATATAAACGATCAGATGCTCGCATTGAAGAAGAAATTTGTGAAGTTTTGACAAAAGATGAATACATCGATGCAAGTGAAATCACTGTTGAAGTTAAAGAAGGAGTTGTAAAACTTTCAGGTACTGTTGAGGACCGGGAAGATAGAGTTGCGGCCGAAATGTTAGTTGAAAGTGTTTTAGGTGTGGAAGATATTCAAAATAATATAACGGTTAAAAAACGAGAGGTTAATTTAAATCTAAACTGAATATTTTGGCGCTATATAACAATCGGTAGCTTTAAAATAAAAGTTGTAACCTGTTCGCTGAAATCAAACTCTAAATCTCCAGAGTGATCCATCGCAATTCCTTTCGAAATACTTAATGATAGACCAGTTCCTTTATTTACATCCTTAGTTGAGAAAAAAGGCTGGAATAAATGTTCTGACACCTCTGGCGGAATTGGCTTACCGCTATTTTTAATCTTTATAAAAACAATATTGTCCTTTTCCATAAATTCAATTTTGATCCACTTTTCTGAACTGTTTTCCAAATGAATTGCATCA
Source organism: Bacteriovorax sp. (assembly GCA_014377485.1). GTDB lineage: Bacteria > Bdellovibrionota > Bacteriovoracia > Bacteriovoracales > Bacteriovoracaceae > Bacteriovorax. The sequence goes on from JACMPM010000124.1 coordinate 36,519, forward strand.
TAAGAGTTTTTGATAACATTAAAAAGAATTTGTACCAACTGATAGGGCTGACATAATATTTTAACGTCAGGAATTTTTGAAATTACTATTTTTATAGAGTGTGCTTTCAGTAATTCTTCACAATAAGTCATAGTCAGGCGAATAATATCTTCCAGTTTCTTTATTTCTTTTGCTGGAGAATCTATTTGTTGAGAAAAATACTTTAATCCCTGAACAACAGATTTAATTTTTTGTCCGGCATTTTTTACAATTTGAAATTTGTTTTCAAGTTGAAGATCTTCCACATGCTTTTGCTTTAATCGTCTTTCTATTTGTTGAACTGCTGTTAGGATCACCATTAGGGAATTATTAACCTCATGAGCTAAACCACCAGACATATTTCCTAGAGCAGTAATCTTTGAAGCTTGAACGAGTTGTGATGTTTGATTTTGTAATTCAACGTAAGAAATTTCCAAATCAACCTGGTATCCAAATCTTTCAAAAAGTTGAGTTCGATAATCTTTATATTGCTTGATTTGATAAATAAAATAAATGAGATACATGATTGCCACAAACCAGCCATTATGAAATGAGCCCATTTTATAAAAGTAAATAGACAAACACATTATCGGAAAAATTAATAAAACATGAAAAGAAAAAAACAGGGTTTTATCATAGGCAAGAGTAACGATTGTGCTTGCTAGATAAATGGCAATAATAACGTTAATAATGACGAAATCGGTTCCTACAAATTTAGTTTCAAAGGCACTGAAAGAAAAAATCACAGACCATGCAAGTGCATTTAACCAAACTCCAGCTCGAATTAAGTTTTTATCAGTTTTAGAAAAAACAGAATTTGTTACTACTTTTCTCGTGACCCATAAACGAAGTGCATTGGCAAAAATAACAACTACGCATCCGGATTGAACTAAAATTTTAAATTCTGAGACATTAAAGTGATAGAAAAAAACAAACGTTGCTATAACAGCAAATGCGACAGAAGCAGAAAAACTTTTCTGTGCAACTTCTCTCCAGAGAAGTTGATTAATTTTCAGTTTTCGCTCAATTGAATTTTTTTTCATATTTTCCACAGGAAATCATTACCTTTCGAATATATAAAATTATTTATCAAAATTATCTTAATGTATAATTAATAAACGCAAGAGGTTAAAATTGAGATTTCTTGAAGTTTAGATTTTAAATGGCCATACTAAATTGATGAAGTCGAAAGTCTACCAGCAATTCACATCTTCCTTTTGGAATTATCTTAATGGTGATCCAACTTTAACAGCTAACATTAAATATACTGGCCCAGAACAAATACTCCCTTCGGTTTTTGATGTAACTGCATTTGCGACAACAACAATTGGCGCCGCCAATCTAGCAATGGCCGAACTTAAATCACTAAGAACTCATTCTGCTAATTTTTGCCAAGTAGAAGTCGATACAATTGAAGCTAGTGCTGCATTTAAAAGCGACTCGTTATTTAAACCAATCGGCTGGGATCTACCATCCCCTTGGGATGCTTTTGCAGGGGATTATCAGTGTTCAAATTTCTGGATAAGACTGCATACCAACTATAGTTATCATCGAGACGCAGTTTTTAAGGTTATTGGAAATGCAACTGATCGAAGAGAGTTGGCAAAAAATATAATTAATTGGGATGCAATTAAGCTGGAGCAAGCAATTGTTGATGCCGGCGGTTGTTGTGCGCTTATGTATGATAAAGAAACTTGGATTCATCATCCTCAAGGCTTAGCATCATTAGATGAAGCTCCAATCAAACTTACACCTCTTAGAAATGCAAAAGCAACTTTTGAACAAATAGCTGCGGAAGACTTACCCCTGAAAGGTATTCGTGTTTTAGACCTCACTCGCGTGATAGCTGGGCCAGTCTGCACAAAATTTTTAAGTGCTCATGGCGCACAAGTCTTGCGAATAGATCCACCTCACTTTCAAGAAGTAATGGCTCTGCTTCCTGAAACAACAGTTGGGAAAAAGCGAGCGTTTCTCGATCTTACTTCAATTGAAGGCAGAAATACTTTTGAAAAACTTTTAAAAGAATCTCATGTTTTCGTTCATGGTCTACGTCCTGATGCTTTGGAAAAATTAGGAATTAATTTGGATTATATAGCTCAGATTAATCCGCAGCTGATTGTGGCAACATTGAATGCGTACGGCTGGAATGGACCATGGAAATGGCGAAGAGGTTTTGATAGCTTGGTTCAGATGAGTTGTGGAATTGCGGCGGCAGGTGCTCAATATAAAAAATCCGCTAAGCCAATTCCATTGCCTGTTCAGGCCCTTGATCACGGCATTGGTTATTTATTAGCGGCAGGAGTATGTCGCTCATTGAGTGAAATTTATCGAGATAATAAAGTAAATACTATTAATGCTTCTCTTATAGGTGCTGCAAACTCTCTTCAACAATACCCAGGAGATTTTGAAATCGATGCTCCAAGCAATTCGAGATTTTCTCCAAATTTAATCGAAGAAAATACATTTTGGGGACCTGCCTTACGGGTGCGATGCCCTGGAACAATCAATGGAAAACATGCTCAATGGATTATTCCAGCAGGACCTTTAGGACAAGATGCTCCACACTTTTAAAATTTTATAATTCAGTCTCAATTAAACAAAGATATTTTTTATCGTCGTATTTCAGAGAACATGTAATCGCTGATACATTGAGCCATCTATTTCCAACGCCAGCATCTTGATCTACATATTTGATAAGAGATTGAGCAATTGCCAATGACTGAATAAGATTTGGCTCTTGTACTTGAGTCCCTTCGCTGCAAGTTATATTAGTCATCCATTCATCGGGTGAGATTGCATTATAATGGCATGCAATTGGACCAGTCTTGAGGATAAGTGTTTTCCCTGCCCACTCTCCAGTATCGTTTTCTAATTTAAATCCTGATGCGGAAAGCGCCTCCATGATTGAACGGGCTTCATTATTTTTTACAGTTTTAATTACTTTCGCAAAGCTCATTTGTGAAGTTAAAGACAAAGTTAAAATAATTAATACTGTTTTCACATCGACTCCTAAAAATTATTAGACCAATTTTTGGAAGATATGCATTTAGCTTAAAAACGTCAAATAGAAGAAGCCGAATGTTTATATAGGAAAAGACTATCTTACCCAATCATATCCATATTCAACCAGTTCTTTTTTTTGCAGAACGGCATACATGCCTTTTTTACTTATTCCTTTCGGATTAAGCCAAACATCAATTTGATTTTTATCTAAAAAAATCGGACAGCGATCATGGCCCATTCTTATTATTTCATGGAATCATTCCTTTTATAAAATTTTTTGAATGGGTTAGTGGTCCTTATTAATTTCAATAGAAAAACAGATAAGACCTCCAATTCCAGTACCTATTTCTGCTTGGTCTATACTATACTTTTTGGAGCGATAGAAAACAAGATAGGCTTTAGTAATAGGATTTTTTATGCAATTAAACAACGGCTATTCAATTAAAGAAATGAGTCCAAAAGATTTTTTTCCATTATTCGGAAAACACTATGACTCTCTTTTTGGCAGCGACCATACTTTTTTTCCCGATTCTTATTTTAATGAAACTGAAAATCGAAAAACTCAATGCCTCAAAGAAAGAATGGGAAATTTATTTGGTTTGCATTTGGGATTATATTCTCCCGAGAATACTTTTGTTGGATTTTCATTTGGCCATCAAGAAAGTGAAGAGACTTATTATATGGCCGCATCAGCTGTGCTCCCTGAACACCGAGGCAAGGGTCTTTACACTGAGTTAGTAAAATATGTTCTTAAGCGCGCAAGTGACGAAGGCTTTCAAAAAATTTATGGCACTCACTGCGCTACCAATAATGCTGTATTGGTTCCAAAATTAAAATTGGGTTTTATTTTTTCAAAAGTAGAGCTCTCAGATATGTTTGGTACCATTATTCATTTGCAGTATTTTACAAATCCATTGAGAAGAAAAGTGATGGATTACCGAAGCGGTTTGCGTGTTCCGGATAGTGAAAT